>JAGANL010000050.1 GCA_017624235.1 Lachnospiraceae bacterium
TCAGACCAGAGATTTGCCATCCGACTTCCTTCAGATTCCACCTCACGATGGACACCCTTGTCTTTGGCTGTATCCTTCCCACTACTAGGGCGGATTAGGGACTTTCACCCATTAGAAACGTGCGCCGCAAGGCGCACAACATAAAACGGCAGCACTCCTGCATGGATTGCTGCCGCACCTTTTCTATTCTGCTTTTCTGCTAATGCAGTATCTCCCGATATACCCGAAGCACATTTTCTCCCATCACTGCATCTATTTCGGACTCCTTCCAGCCCTTCTTATGCAACGCATCCATCAGCCGTTCTATGCTGGTCACATCCGGTAAAGCACGGTTCCCCGGTATCCCATCAAAATCACTCCCCAGTCCAAGGCATTCCATGCCTCCCACATTCGTGATATGTTCTGCATGGCATACCACAGCCTCTAATACCTGTTCCGGCGTCCTCTGTTCATCTGACAGATCCGTCAGAAAATCTTCACAGAAATTTAATCCAATGACACCGCCTCTTTCTGCCAGCCTGCGTATCATATCATCTGTCATATTCCGTACCGCCGGGCAGATTGCCCGTGCATTGGAATGACTTGCCACAAATGGCTTTTTCGTATGCTTAAGAACATCATAAAATCCTGCATCTGACAGGTGTGACACATCCGGTATCATCCCCAGCTTTTCCATTTCCTCCAAAAAACGGATGCCGGTTTCTGTCAATCCATGTGTCGTATCGGGTGTCACAAAATCTGCTCCCAGATTCGGGTATCCCAGTTCATTCGGATAGTTCCAGGTCAGGGTCAGCATCCTGACACCCAGCCTGTAAAACTCCTGGAGTCTGGACAATTCTCCCAGACAGACCGCACCCTCCTCCAGTGTCAAAAGTGCCGAAAGCTTTCCCTTCCGCTCATTTTGTACAAAATCCAGCCAGGTATATACGGGTGCAATCCATTCGCGATTCTTCTCCATTTCTCTCTCATACAGCTTTACCAGTTCCCTGGCTGCCTCATAGGGCTCATGGGTTTTCTTCTTATTGATAAACAATGCAAAATTCTGCAGGCTGTAACCTGCCTGCTTCATCCTCTTTAAATCCACATGGCCGCTGTTGTCATACAAATTCTCTCCGTTTGCGTACAATCTGCTGATCGTATCGCAGTGCATATCTACAATGTGCATCTTTTCCCTCTTTCCTTTCTTCTATTTCATTTTGTCTGCAAAAATTCTTTCATTTGTCTGCAAAATTGTATGTTCTCTAATTGTTTGCAGATAATTGTTATTTTTCATTTTATTTTATGTTATAATAAAAAAAACATTACTTGCAACTAAAAATAAATATCTTCCTTCGAAAGGAGGTCTGTCTATGTATCGCATCATAACTATTGAGCGTGAATATGCCAGCGGCGGCAGCGAAATCGGAAAACGGCTTGCCAAGGAGCTGGACTGCAAGCTCTATGACCGAAATATTCTGGTCATGGCCGCTGCACGGCTGGAAATCCCTCCGGCTTATATGGAAAATCTGGAAGAGACCGGCCCGGGAAGCATCCTGTTCAACCTGTCCCGCACCGTACTTGGCGGCTCCGGCCGCAAAGAGGAAAATACACCGCTCGCAGAACGTCTCTTTCTGGCTGAAAAGGATATCGTAGAGGAAATCGTCCAGTCAGACCGCTGTATCATTATCGGACGGGCGGCCGGATATCTGCTAAGAGAGCATGAAGACTGCCTGCGTGTCTTTATTCACGCAGATCGTGAAAACCGCATCAAGCGGGCCATCGAACGGGAAGGCTGTAAACCAGAAGAGGCCGAAGCTGTTCTGAAAAAGAATGACAAAAGACGGCGCAGCTTCTACGAATATCACACTTCTCTGACATGGGGCAATCGGGAGGATTTCGACCTTTGTTTAAACAGCAGTCGCCTCGGAATCGAAAAGTGCGTGTCCCTTCTACGGGACGCCGCACAAAACTGATATCAATGGTTTCTATACCTCTTGTAGAAGCATCAGGGAGAGTTCTGGCGAACTCTCCCTGTATATTTCACATATTATCTTTTCTATGCTATTTTTTCTTCTTGTAAGCCTCGTAAACCTCATCACAATCAAACTCCGGAGCATATTCTGCTGCAATATGACACATGCTTTTGATTTCTTCCTCATCCTCCTCCAATGCCTCCGCAATTTCCTCCACGTTCTTTCCTTTGCGCAGCTTCTTACAAATCTGTTCTATCAGTTTATGGATTTCTCCCTCGGTTTTTCCGGCCTGTATTCCTTCTCGTATTCCTTCTTGTATGCCTTCCTGCCGTATCATTTCTTCTCTTTCCCACGACTTCATATAGCTGACACCTACTTCCTCATCGCGCTTTATTTCTTCCACCATCGTATGTATTTTCTGAAGAGTGGCACCTTTGGCATTTTCTGCCGTACTTTTCTCCATATATTTTAACATATCACTCAATTCCTGGCTAGAGTTTTCCTGTTTCCCTTTCGTATATAAATAGATGGTTTTCAGTCCATCCTCATATTCCACGGTTGTATCTTCCTTGCATCGCGTTTCAAAAGTATAAACCATACGTCCTCTTTGAAACGGATCATAAGGGACAATCATAATCACTATTACATTCTGCAATGCCGCATAATCTGCCCCGCTTTTTAATATTCTGGAATCAATGAGCGCATGATAATAACGGCTTCGTTTTGCCATAGAACTATTTTGATAGGTATTTGGTTCTATATCATACTATCGCCTCCTGAAACAAAAAATCATCCAACAGGTTCAATTCCTCCAATTTTCTTTTCTCCATAGACTGCTTCTCCTTTTCCTTCGAATGATAACAAAATAATAAGGTGGATTTCTGGTGATACACCGGAAATGTTTGATACGGCACAAACCGCAATAGATTTTAAATGTTCTTTTATGATACACGATATACGCAAAAATGTAAAGAACGATGTATAAACTTTGTTTACTTAATTATGACTTCGCAATTTAGCCATCGAGCCACCGCAAATTTAAAAAAGTCTGCAGCGTCCGATGGCCTGAACATTACAAATTTCTCTTCTCTCCATGCACTACATAGAAAAAGTACCCCACGCACAATACAATCTGCACCACCGTAGATGCCGGCGTGGAAAGTCCGATGAAAAACAGCCTTCCCCCTGCCATCCGGCTCATCAGATATGCTACGGGAATCCTTACCAAAAAGGCTCCTACAATTCCCTGTACCATGACAAATATAGTTTTGCCGCAGCCATTAAAATAGCCGATAAAGCAGAACAGGAACGAGGTCAATATACAGTCCACCGCATATGCCTTCAGATAGTCGGCTGCTGCCGCAATGACATCTCCCTCTCTGGCAAAAATGCCTGCCAGCAGATTGCCATGAAAAAAGGAAACATATGCCATCACCATACCGGCAATCAAAGAGGTTCCGATTCCGTAAAACAACGCCTTTACAGCCCGTTCCTTTTTCCCTGCTCCGATATTCTGCGCCACAAATGCCGACATAGACTGCATGTAAGCGGACGGCACAAGCATGATGAATGCACACAGTTTTTCGGCCACACCGACTCCCGCTGAGGCGATGACACCCATGGAATTGACAATCGCCATAATCACCAGGAAGGAAATGCTGACCAGTAGATCCTGCAAAGCAATCGGCGTCCCCAAGATCAGAATGCGTCCTGCCACTCTGCCATTCAACCGGACATCCTGTCTGTGGAAGTTAAAGGGAAGCGTCTTCTTCCGTATGATAGCAAATGACAGTACGACACTGATTGCCTGCGCCATCACCGTTGCAAGGGCCGCACCTGCCGCTCCCAGCCCGAAGCCTGCCACAAACAGCAAATCTCCTGCAATATTGAAGACACAGGCAATACTCACCGTAATAAGCGGCATCTTAGAATCTCCGATACCTCTGAAAATACTGCCTAACAGATTATAGGCCACAATAAAGATCATACCTGCGGAACAGATACGCACGTAATCCGCCGTCTGGTTCAATGCTTCTGCGGGTGCCTGCATCAGTTCAGAAATCGGCCTGGCCCCAAAGACCATCAAAGCGGTCAGGACCAGAGCAAGGATGCCAAACAGACAGATTCCGCTTCCGATTGCTTCACCTGCCTCCTGCGGCTTCTTTTCCCCGATTTTCTGTCCGATCAGAATCGTAATCCCCATGGCAAGTCCTGTGATGACTACCGTTACCGTGTGCATAACCTGACTTCCGGTCGAAACCGCTGAAACATCCGCTGCCTCTGCAAACTGTCCTACGACCAGCAGATCGACACCACCGTACATTGCCTGTAGAAGCAGGGCAAACAGCACCGGAAATGCAAACCGGATTAACGGCGAAAGAATCTTTCCCTCTGTAAACTGCTGTGTATTTTCCATACTACAATTCCTCCTGTTACTTTTGATGATAAGAACACACATGCGAGCGACGCCGTTATACGGCTAATTTCATCTCCGGAGCTGTGCATAATCGTATAAAAAAAGCCGGATAACATACCGGGCGCCCCCGACATCTTATCCGGCTTTATAATTGCGATTACAAGCCCCTTACTGAATTACCATATTCGTGTATCCCATCAGGCTCTCATCCACTGCTCTGGCAGCCTCCCGTCCTTCGCGGATGGCCCACACGACAAGAGACTGTCCTCTGTGCATATCCCCTGCGGTAAAGACGTTCTCTGCACTGGTCTTATAAGCTCCCTCTTCGGTGGCCACATTGGTTCTGTGGTTTACATTCACCTTAAAGGCATCCGTAACGTACTTCTGGCTGCCCAGGAAACCTGCCGCAATGAGAACGATTTCCGCCTCCAGAACCTTTTCGCTTCCGGCTACCTCCTTCATATTCATGCGACCTGTTTCCTCATCCTTCTCCCAGGTCAGCTTCACGATTTTCACACCCTTCAGGCAGCCGTTCTTATCCTTGATAAACTCCTTGACCGTGGATTCATAGATACGCGGGTCATGTCCGAATACGGCAATGGCTTCCTCCTGACCATAATCGGTTTTGCACACCTTCGGCCACTCCGGCCATGGATTGTTCTCCGCACGCTCGTCCGGTGCCTTCGGCATCATTTCGATCTGGGTGACGGATTTGCAGCCATGACGGATGACGGTTCCCACACAGTCATTTCCGGTATCACCGCCGCCGATGATTATGACGTTTTTGCCTTTGGCATTCACATATTTTCCATCTGCGAAGTTGGAATCCAAAAGGCTTTTCGTATTCTGACTTAAAAAATCCACCGCAAAGTAAATTCCCTTCGCATCCCGGCCCGGTGCCTGGATATCTCTCGGATTGGAGGCTCCGCAGGCCAGAATGACACGGTCATACTCTGCCAGAATCTTAGCGGCCTTCACGTCCTTTCCGACATCCGTATTGGTTACAAAGGTCACGCCTTCTTCTTCCATAATTTTAATCTTTCGCTCAATCACGCTCTTTTCCAGCTTCATATTCGGAATGCCATACATGAGCAGTCCGCCCACACGGTCATGCCGCTCATAAACCGTTACCGAATGTCCTCTTTTGTTGAGCTGGTCTGCTGCCGCCAGTCCGGACGGGCCGCTGCCGATGACAGCCACCTTTTTTCCGGTGCGTACCTTTGGAGGATCTGCTTTGGCATAGCCCTGCTCGTAGGCATTCTCAATAATGGCATATTCGTTTTCCTTAGTGGAAACCGGATCTCCGTTCAGCCCGCAGGTGCAGGCTGCTTCACAAAGTGCCGGACAAACTCTGGAGGTAAACTCCGGAAAGTTATTCGTCTTTTTCAGACGGTTGTATGCCTGCTTCCAGTTTCCTGTATATACTAAATCATTCCATTCCGGTACGAGATTGTGGAGCGGACAGCCCGATGCCATGCCGCAGATCATCATGCCTGCCTGACAGAACGGGACACCGCATTCCATACAACGCGCCCCCTGAAGCCTCTGCTTATCCATCGGGAGATGCTCATGGAATTCCTGAAAGTGCCTGATTCTGGATTTCGGTGCTTCCGCCTTGGAAACCACTCTCTCATATTCTAAAAATCCTGTTGGTTTTCCCATCTTGATTACCATATCCTTTCCGATACCTGAAAAATGAAAGCTACAGCTCTCTACTTTCTGGTATTCGCATAAAATGCTTCAATCTGTGCCTGCTCTGCGCTGAGTCCCTTTTCCTCCATCTGCACAATGGTCTTTAGCACACGTTCATAGTCATGCGGGATAATCTTCTTGAACTTCGGCAGATACTCGCCGAAATTGTCCAGAATCTCCTTGCCCTTTGCAGAGTTCGTATATGCCACATGCTCTTTGATCATATCCTTTAATTCCAGTACATCATATTTATTTGTCAGCTCATAGGAGGATACCATTTCCTTGTTCAGACGGATATAAAGATCATTATCCTCATCCAGAACATAGGCAATACCACCGCTCATGCCGGCTGCAAAGTTCTTGCCGGTCCGACCAAGCACTACGACACGTCCGCCTGTCATATATTCGCAGCCATGATCACCGACACCCTCTACGACTGCAATTGCACCGGAATTACGTACGCAGAAACGTTCTCCTGCCACACCGTTGATAAAGACCTTGCCGCTCGTTGCTCCATACAGAGCCACGTTTCCGACAATGATGTTTTCCTCAGCCTTGAAGCGGCTTCCCTTCGGCGGATACAGGATCAGCTTGCCACCGGAAAGTCCTTTTCCAAAGTAATCATTACTGTCGCCTACCAGTTCAAGCGTCAGTCCCTTCGGAATGAATGCACCGAAGCTCTGTCCGCCGGAGCCGTTGCAAAGGACGCGGTAGGTATCCTCAGCTACATCGTCACCACAGCGTCTGGTGATTTCCGAACCGAGAATCGTGCCGAATGCACGATCCGTATTCTTTACATCGATTTCCAGACTGCGCTTCTGTCCACTCTCCAGCGCCTTCTCCATCTGCTTTACAAGTACTCTTTCATCCGCTGTCTTTTCCAGTGCGAAATCATAAACCTGCTTCGGATCAAAGGTTACTTTTTCTTTCATGCCTTCATACGGATTTGCCAGAATATAGCTTAAATCAATCTTCTTCTGGCTCTCATCCAGATTGTCTCTGACCTTTAACAGCTCCGTATGTCCAACCAGCTCATCGATGGTGCGCACACCCAGCTTTGCCATATATTCACGCAGTTCCTCTGCGATAAAGCGCATAAAATTGATGACATATTCCGGTTTGCCGCGGAAACGCTTACGCAGCTCCGGATTCTGTGTTGCCACACCGACCGGACAGGTATCCAGGTTGCAGACTCTCATCATCACACAGCCCATCGTTACGAGCGGAGCGGTTGCAAAGCCAAATTCCTCGGCTCCCAGAATGGCTGCAATGGCCACATCACGGCCACTCATCAGCTTTCCGTCCGTTTCGATACGTACCTTATTACGCAGACCGTTCATAATCAGGGTCTGATGTGTCTCTGCCAGACCCAGCTCCCACGGAAGTCCGGCATTATGAATGGAGTTTCTCGGAGCTGCTCCGGTTCCTCCGTCATAACCGGATACCAGAATAACCTGTGCACCCGCCTTGGCTACACCTGCAGCAACCGTTCCGACACCTGCCTCGGATACGAGCTTCACCGAAATCCTTGCATTCTTATTTGCATTTTTCAAATCATAAATCAGCTGTGCTAAATCCTCAATCGAATAAATATCGTGATGCGGTGGCGGAGAAATCAGGCCGACACCCGGTGTCGAATGTCTGGTCCTGGCAATCCACGGGTATACCTTTCCACCCGGCAGATGTCCGCCTTCACCCGGCTTCGCGCCCTGCGCCATCTTGATCTGAATCTCCTGTGCACTGACTAAATAACGGCTGGTAACACCAAAACGTCCGCTGGCTACCTGTTTGATGGCTGAGCATCGGTTCAGTCCGTCCGGCCCCACGGTCAGTCTTTCAATATCCTCACCGCCTTCACCGGTATTGGACTTGCCATGCAGCTGGTTCATGGCAATCGCCAGAGTTTCATGCGCTTCCTTGGAAATGGAGCCGTAGGACATAGCTCCCGTCTTAAAGCGGGTCACAATGGAATCCACGCTCTCCACCTCTTCAATCGGGACACCCTTTTTCGGATAGTTGAAGTCCATCAGTCCACGCAGCGTCTTTACGGAATCCTCATCGTTTACCATCGCGGTATACTGCTTGAACATGCTGTAATCACCGCGTTTGGTCGATTCCTGTAACAGATGGATGGTAGCCGGATTGTACATATGCTCATCCCCGCCGCTTCTCATCTTGTGATGACCCGGGCTGTCCAGTGTCAGATCCGTAGCCAGTCCAAGCGGATCAAATGCCTTGGAATGCAGATCATCCACCTGTTTTTCAATATCCTTCATCGTAATACCGCCGACACGGCATACGGTATTTGTAAAATATTTGTTCACCACATCATAATCGATACCAATGGCTTCAAAAATCTGAGAGCCCTGATAGGACTGAATCGTGGAAATACCCATCTTGGAAGCAATCTTCACGATACCATGGATGACGGCATTGTTATAATCATCCACTGCCGCATAATAATCCTTATCTAACATCCGGTTATCAATGAGCTCCTTGATGGACTCCTGTGCCAGATACGGATTGATTGCGCAGGCGCCATAACCAAGCAGCGTAGCAAAATGATGTACCTCGCGCGGCTCGCCGGACTCCAGAATCAGCGCTACACTCGTTCTCTTCTTGGTATTGACCAGATGCTGGTTTAATGCAGAAACTGCAAGCAGGGACGGAATTGCCACATGGTTCTCATCCACACCACGGTCAGACAGGATCATGATATTCACACCGTCACGATACGCTCTGTCTACCTCTACGAACAGACGGTCAATCGCCTTCTCCAGACTGGTATTCTTGTAATAGGTGATCGGAACGACCTCTACCTTAAAGCCGTCCGCCTTCATATTCTTGATTTTCAAAATATCCGTATTGGTCAGAATCGGATTGTTGACCTTTAAGACATTACAGTTCTTCGGTGTCTCCTCCAGCACATTTCCTTCGGAACCGATGTATACGGTCGTGCTGGTGACCACTTCCTCACGGATTGCGTCAATCGGCGGATTGGTAACCTGTGCAAAGAGCTGTTTAAAATAGTGGAACAGAGGATGATACGTATGGGACAGTACCGGAATCGGCGTATCCACACCCATTGCCGCAATGGCCTCTCCACCGTTTTTCGCCATCGGCAGGATGCTCGTCTTTAACTCATCATACGTATAGCCGAAGGCCTTCTGCATACGCTGTCTCTCTTCGTAACTGAACTCCGGCACACGCTGGTTCGGAATCTTTAAGTCCTTTAAAGCCACCAGATTATTATCCAACCATTCACCGTAAGGCTGTTTCTTGGCATAGGCTTCCTTGAGCTCTTCATCATCGATCACACGGCCCTTGACCGTATCCACCAGGAGCATCTTGCCCGGATGCAGTCTTTCCTTCAGGACAATCCTGGTCGGATCAATATCCAGCACACCGACCTCCGAGGAAAGGATCAGCGTATCATCATCCAGAATCATATAACGGGACGGACGCAGACCGTTACGATCCAGCACAGCGCCCATGACATCACCGTCAGAGAAAAGAATAGAAGCAGGGCCGTCCCACGGCTCCATCATCGTCGCATAATACTGATAAAAGTCCTTCTTGGTCTGGGACATGGTGCGGTTGTTTGCCCATGGTTCGGGAATGGTAATCATAACCGCAAGCGGAAGATCCATTCCGCTCATGACAAGGAATTCCAGCGTATTATCAAGCATCGCCGAGTCAGAGCCGGAGGCATTTACTACCGGAAGCACCTTGTGCAGCTCGTTGTGCAGATGCTCGGATTCCATATTCTCTTCTCTTGCCAGCATCTTATCCACGTTACCCCGGATCGTATTGATCTCACCGTTGTGTACGATAAAACGGTTCGGATGGGCTCTTTCCCAGCTCGGGTTGGTATTGGTAGAGAAACGGGAATGCACGATGGCAATCGCCGATTCGTAATCCTCGCTTTGCAGATCCGGGAAGAAGGTACGCAGCTGTCCGACTAAGAACATACCTTTATAAACCAGTGTTCTGCTGGAGCAGGATACCACGTAGGTCGTCTCGGTAGACTGCTCGAATACACGTCTTACGATATAAAGCTTTCTGTCAAATTCCAGTCCCTTTTGAAGGTCTGCCGGCTTTTTGATAAAGGCCTGCATGATGCACGGCATACATTCCACTGCCTTATGTCCCAGCACGGATGGCACGCAGGGCACCTCGCGCCAGCCTAAAAACTCCAGCCCTTCCTTTTCCACGATGATTTCAAACATCTTCTTCGCCTGATTGCGTTTTAACTCATCCTGCGGGAAGAAGAACATGCCGACACCGTATTCTCTTTCGTCGCCCAGTGTGATTCCAAGCGGTTTGGTAACCTTCGTAAAAAATTTATGTGAAATCTGCACCAGGATACCAACACCGTCACCGGTCTTTCCTTCCGCATCCTTTCCTGCTCTGTGCTCCAGGTTCTCTACGATCTTTAACGCGTTCTCTACGGTCGTGTGGCTTTTCTGTCCCTTAATATTGACACAGGCACCGATACCGCAGTTGTCGTGCTCAAACTCGCTTCTGTATAAGGGAGCTTTCGGAACATTCTGCTTTGCATCAAACATCTCTTTTCTCCTTTCGTGTGGATCTTTCTTTGAACTTAAAAATACTATACACCCATTTTGTATACATGTAAACAATTTATTTTTTCATATTGTCTGATTATTCGACATTTCTTCTTCTTGTTTTGTATTCTCAGTATTATTAACCATTTTGTATACTATGGATTTTCTGTAAATACTTGAATTTTCTTTGTTCTGCTCGGTTCATTCAAGACAATTTATCCATTTACTTTTTTGAATTTTTTTGAAATATTGATATCATAACATCTTCTGAAATCTATATTGTTTTAATTTTTTATACAATTATTTTTCCTAAATCTGGATCATATGAGAGATAAAAGCAGGACAGAAAACGGCGCAAAAAAAAGACGGAAGGTAAAATCCTTCCGCCCGAATCTTCTTCTATAAACGATAAGCCTTAAGAATGGAAATGCCGAAGCCCTGCAAGCAGCCCGCCTGCTGCCAGAATTCCTACGATTGCCACTGCCGGCAGCATAGCTTGTGGTATCGTATCCGATGAATAGCTCACCAGAAAAACAGCCAGATTGGCTGCACCATGGAACAGAATCGGAGCAGCTAACGTATCAAAATGATGATAGACATAGCCTAACAAAAGTCCCATCACAAAAGCATAACAGCCCTGAATCATATTTCCGTGATACACGGCAAACAGCACGGCCGATACAACGGCTGCTGCCTGCCACGGAATGCGTCTCACACAGATACGATAAACAACACCCCGGAAAATAAGCTCCTCCAATACCGGTGCCAGAATGCCATATTTCACAACACCCTGTAACACGGACACTGCATACTGTGCCGTCCTTACCTGCCCGTATGTATCCGAGAGCCTGTCCAGACTCAGCCACGATACCAGTGCATTCAGTCCCAGACCGGCACAGACCGCACAGAACACCATGCAGCACCATTCCGCACGCTTCACATGCTTTCTATTCAAATACACAAATATGTTCCTTTTCCAGACGCTCAGCCGTTGCAATCAGCTTACGGAAATCCCCGATCAGCTCTACCGAAAGGTTCTTTGCCTTCTCATATTCCCGTTTCGCCGCCTCCTGATTGCCTTTCTTCAGCTCATCGATTGCTGTAACCGCATAGCCATGGAAGCTGCGGTGCTTGCTGCCGATTCCATCCCATACCTGTCGTACCTCGGCATTCTTCGGAGAAACGGAACAATAAAAGTGTCCAAAGCCGCACTTCGTATCATTGGTCTGTAATGGCATAACCTCCTGCTTCTGAACCATCTCGTGCAGAGTATCAAGCCATTTTTCGTGTGCCGAAACAGCCGCATTGACAAACGAGATGAACATTCGGTTATCCGGCATATAGAAGGCATCCTGTGCCAGTTTACCCATCTGCTTTGCCGTCGAATCCAGCTGCTCCTCGATCTTCTCCACCGGAGCAACCAGCTCATCGAGACGATTGCTGACTTCTACGATTTCCTCCGCTTCATCGTGGATTCTGCCGCATTCTTCGTCAATCACCTTGATCTGATTCTCCACCTCCTGGAAGGAACCGCAGATTTCCTCGCTGGCTGCCATAATAGAATCAATGGACATGCTGATCATTCCTACGCTCTCCTGATTCTCCTTATTGCTGTCCCAAACCTTCACCATACCGTTATCGATCGTCTCGAGAGAAGTAACCGTCGTATCCACGCTCTGTGAGCTCTTTTCGGATGCACTCCGAATCTTGGCAACAAATTCACCCATATTATCCGTCAGCGTCTTAGTCTCATCTGCCAGCTGTCTGATCTGCTCTGCCACAACCGCAAAGCCTCTTCCGGCTTCACCTGCTCTGGCAGCCTCGATGGATGCGTTTAATGCCAACAGATTCGTCTGCGAAGAAATGGCATTGATGGCAGCAATGACTTCATTCATATTTCCTACAATTTCCAACAGTTCTCCCATATCCTGCTGCATTTCCTTGGAATACTGAATGGTATTCTGGGAAATCTTCCTGATACTTTCCAGCTCTGTCTGGCTATTATCAATTTTACCCAGAATATCCGAGGAAGCAGAAGCCACCTCGCTGATGGTCTGGTTCAGACCTTCATGAGCAATCGCTACCTGACTTGCAATTTCAGAAGTGCTTGTGGTTACATCGTGAATGTTCCCCATGGAATCCTTCAGACGTCCGCTGACCTCCTGCATACAATCAACTGTATCCACCACCTGAAGATTCAAAGCACTCATTCCCATGGACGCTCCCAAAGTATTTGCCATAGTCTCCTGAAATTCCCTGCGTCCGTTCATGAGGCGTTTGTGCACCTTCTGCAACTCCGGCATCGGTTCACTGTAAGAAACCGGCTGCATCTTAGCCACTGCCTCTACCATTCCCTGTCCTGCGTTTCTGTTAAAAAGTCCCATTGTTTTCCCTCTCTTTATCAATCTTGTATTTTCTGATTACTTTCTCACCAGCGTCCTCACATTTACCATCAGTATACCACACTCTCATCATTTGTGCATTTCTTTTTATCAGTACTTGACATTTTTCTCTTTTTTTTGTAACATTTTTCCTTGAAATAAAATAACACGCCAGGGGAGCTTATTGCTGAGATGGAATGATTCATTCCGGACCCTCATTACTTGATCCGGTTAATACCGGCGTAAGGAGGCATTTACGGCCCCTCTTTGCGTATTGCTAAGGAGGTTTTTTTATGTTCTATGATGTTGTTGTAAACGATTGGGGCGAAACAACCTATGTCCCTACCACACTGGGCAATATTCTGCTTGCAGTCATCGTCCTCGCTCTGCTGGGAGCAGCCATGCTTTTTGCCAAAAAGCACAGTAAAAAGCTGTCCGTGAAGCAGCTTGCCTACTGTGCCGTATCGATTGCGCTCGGTACTGTTTTGTCAAACATCAAGCTTCTGGATCTTCCGACCGGAGGCTCTGTCACTCTCTTTTCGATGCTGGTTATCTGTCTTCCGGGCTACTGGTTCGGACTTGGTGCAGGTATCATGACCGGTGCGGCATACGGTGTGCTCCAGATGTTAATTGACCCGTATATACTTTATCCGATGCAGCTTGTTGTGGACTATCTGCTCGCCTTCGGTGCCCTTGGCTTATCAGGACTTTTCACCAATGCCAAATTCGGTCTGGTCAAAGGCTACCTGGCAGGCATTCTGGGACGTTTCGTGTTTGCAGTCATTTCCGGATGGATCTTCTTCGGTTCCTATGCCTGGGAGGGCTGGAGTCCCTTTGCATACTCTCTGGCCTATAATGCCATCTATATTTTTGCAGAGGCCGCAGTAACCATCGTGATCCTGATGCTTCCTCCGGTTAAAAATGCCATGGGAAGGGTCAAGAAGATGGCTCTTTAATGATTCAGAAATTCCTTCAGCTCCGGGAAACGCTCTTTTGCTCTTTCCTTACCATGCTCATAATATTTCAACAGCTTTTCGACATTACATTCATGATTGGCCACTGTCATCCCCTTCGGTCGGATGACAAGGGCCTTTCCTTCTTTTTCCAGCTTTGCAATCGTTTCTAACGCTTCATTATATTTTCGTGCACGCTGTTCCACGGTTTGAATGAAAGCCGGATAAGCAGAGTACACCCGCTTTATGGTTCTTGCATACAATTCCTTCGGCTTCTTGCGGTAATCCGCCTCTCTGGTAAGCACCACAATAATCTTTTTCCAGCCTTCCTCCAACGCCTTCTGAATCGGAATCGCATCTGCCATCCCACCGTCTAACATCGGCTCTCCGGCAATTTCCACGATTTTGGCAATTAACGGCAGGGAATTGGCGGCGCGGCATACCCGAAGCAGATGTTCTTCATCCTGAAAGGAATCATGATAGACCGTCTCTCCGGTATTACAGTTGACAGTACTGGTTATGAAACGGCTCGGAGAGGCAAAAAAAGCCTTAAAATCAAACGGTATGATCTGCCTCGGCAGCCGGTCGAACAAAAGATCCATATCAAACAGAGCACCCGTTTTCAAAAAGGTGCGAAGTCCCACATACTTTTCCTTCTTTAAATATAAGATATTACTCTCCACTACCCTGCCCTTCTGCCCCGATACATAGTTCATTCCTGCATAGGCACCTGCCGAAACGGCAAGCACATTCGGAATCCGAATCCCCTGCTCCAGTAAAAAATCCAGCACTCCTGCCGAAAAGATGCTGCGCATGGCTCCGCCCTCTAACAGGATTCCTGTCTCTTTATACAAATGATTCTCTTTCATTTTTACCTCAAACTTTCTGGATATGCCCGTTTCTTATCCTGATTGGTATTTCCCTCATATCGTTAGAGCACACTGATTTCCTCCTGTAAAGCAAAAGAATAAATCAGCTTCTCCTTTACCCGTAACCCGGTCAGCCGCTGCAAGGCTTCCTCGTAATATTGCAGCTGCACACGGTACCGGTCGACTAACTCCTGTCCCTTTTCTACCCGGTCTGTCTTGTAATCTACCAATACCAGTTCCCCATCCTCTTCAAAATAGACGTCTATGATTCCCTGTACCAGCACCGTTTCCTCCTCCGGGAACTGCGCTTTCAAACGCTTTGCCGGAATACCGAGCACAAACGGACGCTCCCTGTAAATTTTCCCCTGCTGCTCCGCCTTCTGCATCCGGTGAGCTAACGCTGTCTTCAAAAACATTGCAACAGACGCCGTTCTTACACTCTCCCGGTAGGCTGCCGTCAGTCTTCCTTCCTCCTGCATCTGTCCCATCTGTTCCTCAATCTGACCGCACCACAGCTCCTCCGGCAGTCCGGTAAACGGCTGCAGATTTAAAAGCTCCATCACCCGGTGGTAAGCGCTTCCTCTGTCCGTACCGCTTACTGCCTCCTCCGTTCTGGCAAACCGGGGCAGATACGGTACCACTTCCGGTTCAGGATACCATTCCTCCGCTCCGGCATAAAAATCTTCATGCCCTGCTTTTTTCAATTCTGACACGGTTGTCTTGGTATAAAGCTCCTTCAGATTTTCATGCGGATAGACAAAACGCAGCTGCTTTTCCAGGGCTTCTACACACCCTGTCCCTTTGCTGCCGGATCGCAGCAGCTTTTCAAAGGAAAGTCTCTTTTCGGAGACGGCCCTCTGAATACGATGCTTCGTTTCTGACATCGCCAGTTCGCCTTCCGACACTATTGTCATATCGATGACATGCGCTTCCGTGTCACCTCCACAGCTTTGCTGCTCCCGGATACAGGGCAGCAGCAAAGCCAGATAGCAGCCTGCCGATAACAGCTCGCTGTAAGACAGCCGATGGCCTCCCTGCAGCTTTTGTGCATCCTCTATGACCCCCGTCAGAATCATTTTCTCTCTGGCTCTTGTCATAGCCACATACAGAACACGCAGCTCCTCGCCCAGATTCTCCTTCTTCAGTCTGGCTGCCATCACATTTTTACGCAGTGTATTCTGCCGTACCCGATGCTCCAGATCTACATATTCTGCCCCGATTCCCAGATTCACATCCAACAGAACCGTCTCTCTCGCATCCATCATGTTAAAACGCTTGGACAAGCCTGCCACAAAACAGATCGGGAACTCCAGGCCCTTGCTCTTATGGATGCTCATGATACGTACCGTATCTGCATTTTCATCCAGAATGCTGGCCTCTCCGTAATCAATCTGATAACGCTCCATCTGCTCCATATAACGCAGAAAATGAAACAGACCGTAATAGCTGGTCTTCTCAAAATCCGCAGCCCGCGCCAAAAGCATCTCGACGTTGGCACGTCTCTGCTCTCCGCCCGGCATGGCGGCCACAGCATACAGATAACCGGTATCTGCCAGAATCGTGCGAATCAGCTTTCCTACCGGAGTATAGACGGTCATCGCACGATACCTGGACAACAGGTGTTCAAAACGCTCCCACTTCTCACAGATGGTTTTGCATTGTTTGCAATCCTCCCCTGTCATGCCGTTCTGTTCCACAGACGTTTTGAACCTCTGTAATCTGTCATAAAGCGTTCCATCCGGCGGCAGACTTTTCTTCTGCTGCCGGCCATCCGCTTCTTCCGTCTCCTTTTTTCTCTCTTCCGAATCCGTTCCAGGCACTGTACAGACCGCCCGGACATAAGCCAGTTCCTCCTCCGTAAAGCCTCCGAACATGGATTTTAATACGCCAAATAGCGGAATATCCTGTCTGGGATTATCAATCACCCGCAAAAGCCCCAGAAGCGTCTGCACCTCCTGCGCCGCAAAATACCCGGTCTTTGAGGCTGCATAGGCCGGGATCCCCGCTTCTGTGAGGACACGGACAAACACATCATCCCAGCCGCTGTTGGTGCGAAGCAGGATGACCATATCCCGATAGCTTGCCGGACGAAGCGCTCCGGTCGTCTGATCCGTCACCGGAAAATGTCCCACAAGCTGACGGATACGCTGTGCAATCAAAAGCGCCTCCTGCTCCTTTGCATCCATTCCTTTTGCCGCTTCCTGCCCCTCCTGTACGGAAGCCCGGTCAAACAAAAGCAGCTCCGTCCGGTAGATATCCTCTTCTTCCGGCTCCGGGTATGCCGCACCGGGATACAATGCGGCCGCCTCATCATAGGCCACACCACCCAGTTCCTTTCTCATAATGCGCTCAAAGACAAAATTGGCACTGTCCAATACCTGATGACGGCTTCGGAAATTTTTCTTCAGGTCGATACGTACACACGCAGGCAGTCCGTTGCCTGCGTAGCTCTCATATTTTTCCATAAAAAGCTCAGGTCTTGCCAGACGGAATTTGTAGATGCTCTGCTTGACATCTCCCACCATAAAACGGTTGAACCTTCCTTCCGCTTCTCCTGAAATGCTTCCAAGCAGTGCCTCCTGCACAAGATTAGAATCCTGATATTCGTCAATCAGAATTTCTGCAAAATATCTCCGGTACTCTGCCGCAGCCTCCGTCGGTTCATAGCCTCCGGCAGTCTTCTGAACGAGGATTTGAAGCGCAAAATGCTCCATATCCGCAAAATCAATGATATTTTTCTCCCGCTTTTTCTGTGCAAAGCGCTCCAAAAACTCTAAAGTAACATCAATCAAAGTATCCATCCGCTCTGCGGAATGCTGCATATCCGCAAGCATCCTCTCCGGCTGCTTGAAAAACCAGATGGTTCTCACATCCTGCACCATATCCTTTACAGTTTGGCGCAGCGCCTTCACCTGTTCCCGCTTTCCGGCATCCACTGTTTCATCCTTTTTCCGGGAAAGCATCGTAAATTTGATTCCCAAAAGCCGCTCATAAAAGGGCTGCATACCCTGTTCCTGCGCTCTTCTGAGTCCTTCCAGCAATTCCATATCCTGTTCCAGCATCTCTGCATACATATAGGGGCCGTCCGGCTGCTCACAGATCCGTATGCCCTCCTTCAGAACGTCCTGTGCATCGTTAAGCCGCAGCTCTATTTCCTGCCAGACTCCTGCCATCAGCTCACTATTCGTAAGCTCCTCCAGGCTCTCGATCCGATTGTCCTGCCTGCGCTCCCTAAGCCACTCCTCCGGCCATGGCAGGCTCATGGAAAATTCATACAGCTTCATGACCTGCTCGGCAAGCGCCTTATCGCTGCCGCTCTTTCCCATGGATTCCACCAGAGCATCAAAAGCCGGCTCCTTTGCTGCAAAACGCTCCTCCAGAAGCTCCGCCATCACATCCTGCTTCATCAGGCGGATTTCTCCCTCATCCCCCACCCGAAAAGCAGGGTCTAGACCGATGTCATTAAAATTATTGCGGATGACGAACAGGCAGAAGCTGTCGATCGTAGTAATCTGCGCATTGTGTATCAGCGCGGCCTGCTTCTGCAGATGGCCATTCTCCGGCTCCTCATAAAGTCTGGCCTCAATGGCAAGGCTGATTCTCTCCCGCATCTCTGCTGCTGCCGCCGAGGTAAAGGTCACAATTAACAGTCTGTCGATGTCCACCGGATGTTCCCTGTCCGTAATGAGCTGTACAATACGCTCTACTAACACCGCTGTCTTACCGGAGCCTGCCGCCGCCGATACCAGTATATTTTTTTCCCGCGTATCAATGACCCGCTGCTGCTCCGGTGTAAAGTGCATCGCTGCCATGTCCTACTCCTCCTTTCCCTCTCTGCCGTCCACAGTCTCCAGAATCCGTTCCATGGCCTCGTCCTTCGTAAGCTCCAGCTTTCTCATCTGATACCCTTCGATTCTGGCATCAAAGCCGCAGACCGTCCGGTAGGCACAATACATACAAGAGGACTGCTGCCCTCTTTCATACGGATCAACACGAATGTCACCCGCAACGATCGACCGCCCGATCTCACGAATCTTCTCATTGACAAATTCGGATATCCGGTGAAATTCCTCCGTCCCTGCCACGCTGGATCTGGCGCTCAGGCTGCCGTCCTTTTTCCGTTCGGCCGGGATGACATCCGATTTTCCCGAAAACTCCTGGTCCAGCAGGTCCAACGTATCCTCCTCACAGTTGACTACACCGGTCATACTCAGCTCGCTCCGAAGCTTCGCCTGGATTTCCTCCACCGAAAGGCTTTCTCCATCGTTTCGTATCATCGGATCCGATACATGATAATACAGGACAGCTGCCGGAATAATCTGCTTGTCAGGATACCTTTTCTGAAGCATTCCCGAAGCAGCATTCAGATAGACGACCAGCTGAAGCTGAAGCCCATAATACAGGGAAACAATATCAAAGCTCTTATTGCCCGACTTGTAGTCGATAACCTTCACATAGACCTTATCCTCCTTTTCGTACGTATCGATCCGGTCAATCCGACCCCTCAGCCGCATACGCTCTTCTTCACCGAGCGTAATGTTCACAGCCTCCAGATCCTCTGCCACCGAAAAGGACACTTCAAAATCCTGTGGGGAAAAGGCTCCCTTTTTTAACTGGTACTGCAAATTTTCTACCGTGCGGTTCAGAATCCTTCGCATACGGGTAATCATATATTCGTTTCTGGCAGATGCAAACAGCACTGTCTCGCCATACTGCGCCGCATAAGCCTCCAATGCTTCTCCCACCAGCTCTTCCGCCTCTTCCCTGGTAAAATCAAACCAGCTCAGTCCTCTTTCCGTCAGAGCATCCGAAAATTTTTCCAATACCCCGTGGAATACGTTTCCCATATCCACATCTTCAAAGGAGTATTCCTCCCTCTCCCGAAGCGTCATGCCGTATTTCAGAAAATGCGCATAGGCACAGGCAGCAAACTGCTCCAGTCTGCTGACACTGTTCACCAGCACCCTGCCGTATAAAAGAGACGCAATCTTCTCAGAAAGTCCCGTATTTTCATAAGAGAGAAAGACATGATCCGTTACCAGCTCGCAAAGCCTGCTCCACGCCTCTCTCTGTTCATAGGTCTGATACAGTGTGAAAAGCTCCTCCTCCTGTTCGACGGGCAGCTTATCGGCTGCAAACAGCCTGAGCCGGTCTGTCAGCAGCATCAGTCCGTCCGGCAGGGACTCCAGCTGCTCTAATGACATACCTGTCATAGCGCTTTCGACTGCAATTCCCGGGAAAAGCTTGCGCATCACCCCGATCAGATAGGAGGGCTTTCTGGCCTTTCCGTCACTTGTGCTGCGCGTATACGACAGTGTCAATTTCCCTGACGTCTTTGTCATATTCGTATACAGATACAGTCTTTGAATGTACATCTTCTGTCTGGGCGTTGGAGACAATTCATAATCCGACTGCACGAGAAACTCTCTGTCAATATCTGACAGAATGCCGCCTCCCGTACTTCCCGCCGGAATATTCCCGTCATTGACTCCCAACAAAAACAGAGCCTTTACCTGTCTGAGACGGGTACGCTCCATATCTCCTGCCACGATCTTATCTACATTCTGTGGAATGATACCGACCTCAATTTCTGAAAATCCGGCGTCTAAGATGTCGGCAAATTCCTCACGTCCCATTTTTTCCTCGGCTAACAGCTCCTGAATCTGGTCCAGCAGCTCCATGACCAGCCGGTAAATCTGAGCATACTCTCTCTCCCGCTCCGGCTCCCCCTGTACCGCAAAACGCTGTGACATCCAAACACACTTCTTCTGCGCCTCGTTCTGTACCAGAAAACGATAAAGCGCCAGCACATGGCCGCCTGCGGTCTGCTGCTTTTCCATCAGGGGAGACAGCTCAAGCAATATCCTCTCCCGCAGTTCATTCAGGTATGCCAGCGTATCTGCCGCATCCTCCCTGTCCTGCAGCTGTCTGCTCCGTTTCGTAAACAGGCTGCTCCATGCCTTCCTGCCCCGGATGCCCACTGCCAGAACATAATTTTCCAGCACATCAATCTCTTCCTCGGAAAGGGAAGAAAAACCGCTGCGCAGAAAATGGAACATGGACTCATAGCTGAAGTGATTCCTCACAACGGACAGCGCCGACCGGATGTATTCTATCATCGGGTTGAGCAGAATACCATGCGTCCGATCGATAAAGACCGGAATCTCCAGCTTGGCAAACTCTTCTTCGATATAGGCATCGTAGCTGCCAAGATCACCTGCAATGACCGCAATGTCCCGGTAGCAGTAGTCCTCCTCCCGCACCAGCCGCCTGATCGCAAGCGCTGCATGGCGCACCTCTTCTCTCGGATTAGCCGCCTCCACGATACGGATATTGCTGCATTCCCCTTCATAGGGCTTTGACGGGTAACGGAACAGTTGGCTTTCCAGATGCAAAAGCTCTGCATTTTCTCCAAAACGGGGATTTTTCCTTCCTCCAAGCACCACGTCCCTGCCTCGGGACACCCCGGCCTGTCTGGCCAGCTTTTCCAAAGAGATGGCTGTCTTCTTGCTCAGATAAAACAGCTTCTGCTCGCCGTCCTATTCAAACGGCTTCTCCCCCTCTCCCAGAAGCACGGTGAAAATGACCTCCCTGCAAAGTACCAGCAGTTCTTCTATGACCTGATTCTGCACCGGGGTAAAACCGGTAAAGCCGTCAAAGACCACCACACTATCACGAATCAGGGAAGATTTCGGAAGCTGCGCCTTCAACAGTCCGAGCGTTTCCTCAGTCGTCACAAACCTGCTCTGGATATAATCCATGAAACCGCGGTACAAAAGCTCCAGATCCTTCAGCTTATAAAAAAGCGCCCCTCTGCCCCTGGCAAACTCGGTCAGCTTCGTCAGGTCATCCGGCGCAATGCTGTACTGCATAAACTCCGAAATGGCCGATTTGACCTCATGGATGTAGCCCAGCTTTTTCAGATTGGCACCGATGACCGGAAGCTCCTTCTCCAGATTCTGTGCCACCTTACGAAGCACAAGGCTCTTTCCCGTATCATCCAGCACAGGTACCGTATAGCCTCCCGTCTCTTCGAAAATGCGGTGGGAAAGGCGTCCGAAGCTGAGCACATCAATATTCATAATGCCCTTTCTGGAATGTCTCTCTACCATATCCTTCTGTGTCTGCATCGTGAACTGATCCGGCACGATCAGCAGAAAATTCCGCTCCGGCTCCCGCAGGGAGCGCTCCACCAGCTCCTCATACAATGTATAACTTTTTCCGGCACCGGAAGGGCCAAAATAAAAACGCAGGCTCACTGTAATACTTCCTTTCCTTCTGCATTTCAATTGCATATAAGGTAGTATAGCATGAAACCTGCGTTCTTTCCAAATGGAATTACCGTAATCCCGGAATCAGAACTCTTTCCAGATCAGCCAGCATGATATCCAGTGCCCGGATACCGCCCTCTGCCGTATACCAGACTGCAGGATGCTCCAGATATACCACATTTCCGTTCTGGTATGCCGCCGTTCCCCTAATCAGTTCATTTTCCATAATATCCTGTGCCAGCTTTGCTCCATCGGTACCGATTGCCGCATCGCGATCCAGAACAAATACATAATCCGGCGCCTTTTCTACCACAAATTCAAAGGAAGCCTCATTGCCATGGGTAGCGGTGTCCATCTCTGCATCCACGCCGATATTTTCAAAGCCAGCTTCCCTTCCGATGATAGAGCAGCGTCCATCGTTTCCAAGCACATTGAAGCCGCCGCTGGTGCACATACCGACTATGGCGCTCTTTCCTTCTGCTGCCGCCGAGATTTCCTCTATCCGGGAAGCAAAGCCATCCATCAGACCGTTTACCGCATCCTCCTTTCCAAACAGAGATGCAATCATCATGGCATTCCTTCTTACGCTTTCCGTTATGCCGTCCTCCTTGTCCGTCGCCAGATAGATTACCGGTGCAATCTCACTCAATGCGTCATAGGATTTGCTCAGTCGTCCTCCAATGAAAATCACATCCGGCTCACAGGCCATAACGGCTTCCAGATCCGCCTCCTTGATGGTACCCAGATTGGAAACAGCTTCGTTTTCCATGTAACCCTGCAAATAGTCCAATGAGGTAGAAGCCGCACCTGCAATCCGCTCTCCCATTCCAAGACTGTCCAAAATATCCAATGCCGCCATATCCAGCACAGCAAGCCTCTGTGGATCAAAGGTCACCTCCAGTTGCGTTTCCTCACCGGCCCCATTCAGGGTCGTGACCGTCACCGTTTCTATTGTTTCGTTTTCCTTCGTGTCCGTCTTTTGTGTGCTGCTGTTTCCGCAGGCGGCAATCCCAAGAGAAAGCGCCGCTGCAAGAATCATAGAGGTTAATTTTTTCATAATTTGTCTGCTCCTTTTTAAAAAGTACTGAAAAAGTTATGTTCAGAAATCAATAATAAATCGACAGAGGCTTGCCGGAAATCTCCATAATTTCAAAATCCACTCCATAGATTGCCGACAGCGTCTCCCTGGTCATCACCTCCTTTACCGTGCCGAACTTTGCGACCCGTCCCTCCGAAAAAGCGCAGATATAATCGGAATAAAATGCGGCATAGTTGATCTCATGCAGCACCAGAATCACCGTCTTCCCCAGTTCATCACAGAGTCGTCTTACGATTTTCATCATATTGGAGGAATGATAGATATCCAGATTGTTCGTCGGCTCATCCAACAGGACATATTCGGTATCCTGTGCAATGACCATGGCTATATAGGCCCTCTGTCTCTGACCCCCGGAAAGCTCATCGATAAAGCGGTCCTGAAACGGTTCCAGCTCCATATAGGCAATAGCCCGGTCAATCATCTGTTCATCCTCCGGCGTAAGCCTTCCGCCGGAATAGGGGAATCTGCCAAACGCAACCAATTCCCGCACGGTCAGCTTCACCTGAGTGTGATTGCTCTGTGTCAGAATAGCCAGCCGTTTGGACAAGTCTCTGCTCTTCCATTTCCGAATATCTGACCCCTCAAAAGCTACCAGTCCGCTGTCTCTTGCAATCAGCCGGGAAATCATTCCCATCACCGTCGACTTCCCGGCGCCGTTTGGGCCAATCAGGGAAATGACGCTTCGTTTTGGGATTTGAAAGCTGACCGAATCCACTACCGTCTTTCCGTCATATTTTTTGGTCAATTCTCTTACAAGCATCGTTTACGCTCCTTTCCTGGAAAGCAGCAGATACAGGAAATAAATACCGCCTCCCACCATAATAAATACACTGACCGGAACCGTATAGGAATACACACGCTCCACCAGAAGCTGCCCTCCCACCAGAATCATCATGCCAAACAGCACGGAGCCTGCAATCAGCTGTCCATGCCGGAAGGTCTTAAGAAGCTGTCTGGACAGATTTGCAATCACCAGTCCCAGAAATGAAATCGGGCCGACCATTGCCGTTGCCACCGCAATGAACAAGGTCACTCCGAGCAAAAGCCGCCGGATACAGCGGTCATAGTCCACTCCAAGATTGATTGCCTGATTCTTTCCAAGCGTCATGACATCCAACAATTTCAGTTCCCTTCTCAGAACAAGCACGACCACTGCCATCACTACTACAGACAGGCCCATGATTTCTGAGTTGATATTGCTGAAGCTTGCTGTCAGCGCGGACAGAAGGGCATCATATTCATTCGGGTCCATTACCCGCACCATAGCCGTCTGTATACTGGAAAAAAGGGAGGACAGAACCGTGCCAATTAACAGTACATACAACACATTGTGTCTGGTTTTCCTGAAAAAATAGCTGTAGACCACCGTTGCCGTAACTCCCATCAGGATCAGATCCACAGCAAACGCAGCATTGGCATTGACAGCAAACAGGCTGCTGCTTCCCACTGCAAATACGACCGCCGTATGGATCAGCATATACAGAGAGTTCATTCCCAAAAGACAGGGTGTCACAATCGTATTCTGAATAATCGATTGAAACACGATGGATGCACCGCCGATAGCGAATGCGGTAATCAGCATGGCAGCCAGCTTTGGAATTCTAAGCCGCATGGCATAACGGAATAACCTTTCATTCCCCCAATGCGCCTCCGCAAATAGATAGGCCGCTGCCGTCAGCAATACAAACAGAGCTAAGATCAAAAGCTTTCTGCTATTGGTTCGGTATGCTGCGTGATTCATTGCACGCCCTCCTCCTTTCCTCCTGCAATCCGCGCTTTCCAGCAAATCGCCCTTTCCCCATGCTTCAACCGGTAAAGCAAAAGACCGATGAACAGAACGCTTCCCAAAATGCCGGCAACCAAGTCAATCGGCAGCTCGTAGGGCGCAATCACCACGCGTCCCAGCAGGTCACATGACAGTACAAAAACGGCACCAAATAACGCAGTGTCTGCCAGTGTCCCCCGAATCCTGTCCCCCTTGAACATGGCGACAACATTCGGCACGATCAGACCGATATACGGAACAGAACCGACCACCACCACGACAGAAGCCGTAATCATAGCCGCAATCGTCAGTCCCATAAACAACACCAGACTGTAGGATATCCCAAGATTCTCAGAGAAATCCTTTCCCATTCCGACAATGTTAAAATGATTGGCAAAGAGAAATGCCAGAATCACAAGCGGTACCACCAGATAAACCATTTCATACCTTCCCTTTAGAATCAGTGAGAAATGCCCTGCCAGCCAGGAAGACAGCGCCTGTGTCATCTCATATTTATAAGCCAGATAGCTGGTGACACCGCCAATCACATTGGAAAACATGATTCCCACCAGGGGCACCATGACCACATCCCGAAACGGAATCCTCTGAATGAACCAGACAAAAAGCCAGGTTCCCAGAATTGCCGCAGCAAAGGCAAACACTGCCCTTCCCATTAGATTCGATCCAGGCAGAAATAAAAGTGCCAGCAAGATTCCAAGCTGCGCTGAGGAAATCGTCGCTCCCGTGGTCGGTGATACGAATTTATTCCTGCATAGCTGCTGCATGATCAAGCCTGCCACACTCATTCCCACTCCGGTACAAAGCACCGCAAGCAACCTTGGCAGCCGCGAGAGCAAAAGAATCTCCATCTGCTCCATATTGCCCGCCACCAGTTCCTTCACCGTAAGATCCATCACTCCGACAAACAGAGAAAGAACGGACAAAATGACCAGACAGACGGCAAGCACAATTGTCATTTTTCTTTCTTTGATAACTGCTCCTCCTTTCACTTTGTGTTTCATAGTTAGTCATCTCTAACTTATGTTTTCTGATGGTAACACAGATTTTGGAGATATGCAAGGGCTATGGGGCTTTATGCAGACGGTAATTTCTCCCAGCCTGTAGCAGTTCAGCCCTCGCTCAGCCGTCGTTCTCCCTGCCCCGGGCTGCCGTTGGTGTGCAATGACCGCATACGGACTGGAGTTTTCTAAACAGAGCATGAAAGCGTTGACAACCGACCGGGGCGTCTTCCATGTGCTTCCGTGCACAGGGAAGACTAAAATCGGCATCCATGCCGATTTTTCCCTCCGTATTGGGATGCTCTGTTAAGAAAATTCACAGTCCTTCTGCAGGTCATTGCACACCAACGGCAGCCCGGGGCAGGGAGAACGACGGCTGAGCGAGGGCTGAACTGCTACAGGCTGCTATTCCATTTTCTTCTAAAATAGTTTATAATATTCTATAATATTTATATAATCAGGAGGTACAACTACATGTCCACATCCTTTTCCGACTATCTGAATCAGGAAATACACTGCTCCTGCGGCAGGACACATATCTGCGACATCGACGACATTATCATTGAAGCCGGTGCTCTCACCGCCGTTCCTGCCCTGATCCAAAAGGGCGGCTATACGAATGTATGTCTGGTCGAAGACACCAACACAAAAGCAGCGGCCGGAGAGGCCCTGAAGGACATCCTTGCGAATGCCGGGATTGCCGCTTCTGTCGTCACTCTTCGCGCGGAAGGTCTCCTGCCGGATGAATACGGCATCGGCTCTCTACTGACGCATGTTCCGGCGGACTGCGGACTTCTGTTAGCGGTCGGAAGCGGTACGATCAATGATCTCTGCCGCTTTGTCAGCTATAAAAAGAATATCGAGTATTTTATCATCGGCACGGCTCCTTCCATGGATGGTTTTACCTCCAATGTCGCTGCCATGATTACAGACCATACGAAAACGACCTATGAAGCACACAAGCCTAAGGCCGTGATCGGAGATCTGGATATTCTGTCCAAAGCTCCGATGGATCTGATTGCTGCCGGAGTCGGAGATGTCATCGGAAAGTATGTCTGTCTGACCGACTGGAAAATGGCACATCTGATTACCGGAGAATACTTCTGCGAAGAGGTGGAAGCTCTGGTGCGAAAATCCATTCAGAAGGTCAGCGATGCTGCTATGAAAATCGGCTCCCGCGATAAGGCCGCCATTGCCGGACTGATGGAGGGTCTGGTACTCTCCGGCATCGCCATGAGCTACATCGGCAATTCCCGCCCTGCCTCCGGCAGTGAGCACCATCTCTCCCACTACTGGGAAATGATGTTCTTACAGCACGGGGAACACGGCGCATGGCACGGCACCAAGGTCGGGGTCGGAACGGTCACTGCACTGAGGCTCTACCAGCTTTTTGCCGAAGCAGAGCTTGATTTTTCTGCTCTTTCTGCCTATACTTTTGATGAGACAGCATGGGAAAAGGCCATCGCATGTGCATATGGCACGGCTGCTCCTTCCGTGCTTTCTCTGGAAAAAGAAGTGAAAAAAAACAGTACTCCGGAGGTACAAAACCGCCTTCAGGCACTGCAGACTCATCTGTCCGAAATCAAACAACTGGCAAAAGCGCTGCCTGCACCGGAGACCATCCGCGATATGCTGGAGCAGCTCGGAGCACCCTATGAGCCGAAGCAGCTTGGCGTGGACAGGCAGCTGTTCGTAAACAGCATCCTTTATGCCAAGGATCTGCGCAATCGCTACGGACTGCTTCAGGTACTCTACGACACCGGATTAAACCAGAAATTTGCAGAACTTATTGCGGACGAGCTTTATAAATGAACGCTGTTCCGAAAGCTTTCATGGAAAGGAAAATTATGACAACAAATACTCTGTCTCAGAAAAAGCTGTTCCTGTTCGACATCGACGGCACCATTGCAGTCGGGAACACCCTGTACGACGGTTCCAGAGAGCTTCTGGAATACATTCAGTCCATTGGCGGGAAATCCTACTATATCACAAACAACTCCACCAAAAGCGGCAGTGATTATGTGAAAAAATTCCGGGAATGCTTTCAGCTGGACACCACCGAAGATCTGTTCATTACGGCTGGCTATCTGACCCTCCGTTTTTTAAAGGAGCACTATGCAGAAAAGACCATTTTTGTACTTGGCACAGCCTCCTTTGTGGAAGACCTGCAACGCCACGGTCTGCACGTCACCCAACAGGTACAGCCCGATATTGCCTGTGTCGTAGCCGCCTATGACAGTGAGCTCAACTACGAAAAGCTCTGTCGCGCCAGCGAGGTGCTTCTGACCATGGATGTGCCCTTCTACGGTACGAACCCGGATCTGCGCTGTCCGATTGATTTCGGTTTTATCCCGGACTGCGGCGCCATCTGCAACATGCTGACGGCAACGACAGACCGCATCCCCCAATACCTGGGTAAGCCGAACCGTACCGTGGTCGATCTGTGTATCGAAGCCTCCGGCTTTACACCGGAAGAAACTCTTGTAATAGGAGACAGGCTCTATACCGATATCGCCTGCGGAATCCATGCAGGAGTGGATACCTGCGTCCTGTTTACCGGAGAAGCCTCACCGGAGGATTTAAAGGATACCCCTTATCCCCCAACCTATGCTTTTCAAGACGTAAAAGAGCTGTTAGCGCATCTGCGCTAGCAGCTCTTTCCCGTTTATCCTCTTCTTACATCCGACCGTAAATATCTAATAATTCTCCACCAGTCCGTTTACGATTTCCTCTGCTCTCTCATGAGAAATATTGGAAGAAATGGTATCTGCTGTTGTCTCATCATATTTTCGCGCCATAAATTCTGCCACATAGACATAATTGTTTGCCTCATCCGTAATGACGGTCAGGTCACCTTCCTTACGGCTCTCATCATACATCCAGTCCTTTAAAGCAGACGGCACACCGGAATTGGACGTATCCGTATGCAGTGATTGATCATTTTCCGCATCCTTATAATTTTCCTTCTGTGCTTCCGGCGCATACTCTGCACAGAGCGCATAAAATTCCTCTCCTGCACGCAGACGGTTCTCCATCTCCTCTGCTTTTGTCTGGATTTCCTTCATGGCCGTTTCCAGTTCTTCTTCGGAGGCGCCGTCTTCCACATCTGCCGTAAAAGCAAAGCTATGATAATCCACCAGATCATAGCTGGCCCTGTCAGCCTCATAGGTGTTCTGTATTTCTTCCTCAGACGGCGCATTCTGAGCAGCCAGCTCTTCATAATAAGCATTGGCCCGCAGACTCTGCTTTGCGTACTTCTCGACTGCATCCGCTGTAATATAGGCTCCATACGCCTGCTTATAATACTCTTCCCGGGACAGACCTGCGTTCTCGACCGCCGCATCAACGCTGCTCACAAAGCTTTCATAATCCTCGGTATCGTCGTAAGCAAATGCCTCTTCATCTGCCTTATCATTCAATGCCTTGTTCCTCTTTAACTGTGCCAGTGTCAGCTCATCAAAAAAGTCCTTCCAGGTCTGCGTATCGGAATACTGCTGTTTGGACAGATCGCCGTCAAAATCCACACCGCCTCCACCGAAGGATGCCAGCATGGAGCGATAGCTGTTTACCAGATCATAATAGTAGTAGTCATATTCCTGCTGTGATACGGAATGGCTGCCTACCGTCACATAGGTTCCGTTTACGGCCTGATGCTTCCGGTAGACCGGCATCGCAACAGCCGCCGCCAGACCACAGATCAGAACAACGGCTAACAGGATGCCTCCTGCCTTCAACAGCTTTGCCTGCTGTCTGTCTTTCTTTTCCTGCACCTTCCTTTTCTCCTGTTTCAGATCATATTTCGTTTTGGTCTTTATCACAGGCGTTTCCTGCGCTTTTTTCTCTTTTCCCATTTTATGGATCTCCTTTCCTTTTTTTACGCAGCGTCGGTGTTCAACGGACATCGCACACCGACATTAAGAAAAGATTATACCTCTAAATTGTGACCATACTGTGAACATTTCACCCAAAGGCTACCCCAAAAAACAGAGAACATACACCTCGGAAATTCGATGTTTGGCACAAAAGAAAACGGTTCCGCTATTGCAGAACCGTTCCCTTTCCTTTTTATTCCATATCGTCTTAATTCTCCAGTACGCTGTCCTCACCCTCCGGCAGAATAAATGCCAAGATAATTCCAACTACTGCTGCCAGTGCCAGTCCTGAAATCGTCACGGTTCCATAGACCGGGATGCTGTCACAGCCGATACCCAGTACCAGAATGATTGCTGCTACCAGCAGATTCCTGCTGTTACCGAAATTCAGTCTGGAATTGATGAGGATTCTGACACCGACTGCGGAAATCATACCGTATAAAACAATGCTGATGCCGCCCGTTACCGGAGACGGAATACTCGTAATAAAGCCTCCGAACTTACCGAATACGCCAAGGATAATCGCAAAGCAGGCCGCAATACGGATTACGGCAGGATCATAAACCTTCGTTACTGCCAAAACACCGGTATTCTCACCGTAGGTCGTATTCGCCGGACCGCCCAACAGTCCTGCAAAGGCTGTCGCAACACCGTCACCCAGCAGGGTTCTGTGCACACCCGGGTCCTCCATAAAGTTCTTGCCGACAACCGCTCCATTGGTCGTAATGTCACCTACATGCTCAATCATCGTAACCAGTGCAATCGGAGCAATCGCTAAAATCGCATCCAGTCTGAATACCGGTGCGCAGAACAGCTGCGCCATGATATCCGGGTCTGTAAAAGAGAAGAAATGTGCTTCTCTGACTGCTGTAAAATCACAGAAGCCAAGTGGCAGGCATACCAGATAGCCCGCGATGATGGCAAACAGAATCGGCATCAGATTAAAGATTCCTTTGGCAAATACCGATATGACAATGACCACTGTCAAAATCACAACCGTTACCAGAACCGATTTCAAACTGAATTCTCCGTTATAATAAAATGCACTGCTGATTGCCGTACCGCTCAATCTGAGTCCGATTACAATAATGATTGGTCCTGTTACGATAGGTGGCAGGAGCCTATTGACCTTCTCATATCCGAACAGCTTGATCATTCCTGCAAAGACCACATAGACCAGACCACCTATAATCAAAGCGCCCTTAACGGCAGCCAGCTTGTCCAGAAAATCCGGATCTCCCATCCGGGAATCTCCGATGATTGCCATAATTCCTGCCATGAAGGCAAAGCTGGAACCTAAAAATACAGGAACCTTCCGTTTGGTAATCAGATGAAACAGCAGGGTTCCGACACCGGCACAAAACAGCGTAATCGACGTATTCAGACCGGTCAGTGCAGGAACCAGCACGGTTGCCCCGAACATGGCAAGAGTATGCTGGATTCCTAAAATAATTTTTTGCTTCATACTTCTTTCCTGATTCATGTTGTTACAAATTTCCTCCGTCTTTCCAGATCAGGCTGTGCCACTGTTCGATCTGTTCCTCCGTCATAAAGCCATTGGAGGTTCCCATAAAGCCAATCTTATAGGATGCAAACAAAATGGCATTCTTTACAGCTGCTACTGCATTGCCTGTCTTAAAATAATAGTGTAAAAAGCTGGAAAACAGCGCATTTCCGGCTCCTACCGTGTTGACGATCTTATTCGTCTTCACCGTTGGGAAGGGTGCAAAAATCTCATCCTCCTTGGAATAAAGCAGCACACCCTTTGCTCCCAGACCAAGCAGCACGATCTTTGGTGCATACCTGTCCACAATTCCTTTGACATAATCGTACGGGTCTTCTGTCAGGATATCATCACTCATATACAAAATATCCGCCGTCTTCAGAAATTCCTCATCGTCATATCCGGAACCCTCTCCGCTCATATGATCCCGTATATTGACCGCAATCGGCTTTCCCGCTTCCTTTGCAAGCCTTAAAAGAGGTCTGCAGAAATTTTCATTCGAGAGCACCACCATTCCGGCTCTTCCAACCCGCTCCTCAAACAGCGCCAGATCATATTCCGTCTCAGGAACATCCTTGACATCCTCAAATACCTGCTGCTTTCTGTCCGGGCCACACAGCACGACCTCTGTCGGTGTCTGGGAAAGCCTTGGAAGCACATAGTCCGTCCGTAACAGCACCTCGCTGCCATACGGATTGATCATATCCGGCGAATCATGTTTCCCAATCATGGTCATGAAATCCACATCATTCCCCAGCCATTCCAGTGCCAGCGACTCATTATAGGCATCTCCTCCGATACTGATATCAATCGTATTGGGCTGACTTGTAATGCTGGCATATTCCACCGGAATCTGATCCACCTTGACGATAGTTTCCCTCTGTACAATGCCTGCTACCAGAAATTTATTCATAATCCTGCCCCCTTTTTTAAGAATGATTATGTTCCTGTCTTTAGTGTAACACAATCATTCCCGGTTTTGCACTACATTTCTTATTTTTCCTGTAGAATCTATCCGGCTACGACCAAATAGATTTTACAACCTGCACAGGGGAACGATTTCTACTTCTGCCTGTGTCAGGGCACCTCTTATTTTCTCTACGAAGGCAAGCGCTTTTTCTCCATCGCCGTGCACACAGATGGAATCTGCCTGAATGGGAATGTCCTTTCCGGTGACGGACTCTACCTTTCCTTCCACAATCATACGAAGCACCCGCTTTACCGCAAGCTCTTCATCCGTAATCATGGCTCCTTCCTTTGTTCGGGATACGAGAGAGCCGTCCTCCTCATAGGCTCTGTCAGCAAAGACCTCTCTGGCACATCTCAGTCCCATGCTCTCTGCTGCCAAAAGCATCTGACTGCCGGAAAGTCCGAGCAAGATTAGTTCCGGGTCTACGGCCTTCACTCCGGCACAGACAGCCTCTGCTAAAGCCGCATCCCTGGCCGCCATATTGTAAAGCGCTCCATGCGGCTTCACATGCTGCAGATGCACACCCTGTTCCTTACAAAAAGCCTGCAGTGCACCAATCTGATATATGATATAGGCTCTTGCCTCGTCCGGTGACACATTCATATTTCTCCGCCCAAAGCCGAGCAGATCCGGGAACCCCGGATGTGCACCGACACCGATTTTCTTTTCTTTGGCCATTCTTACGGTCTTTTCCATGACAGACGGATCGGACGCATGAAAACCGCATGCCACATTTGCCGATGTAATAAACGGAAGGACACGCTCATCCATTCCAATCGTATATGCGCCAAAGCTCTCTCCCAGATCACAGTTTAAATCTACCCGGTACATCATTCATTCTTCCTTTCCTATTTCAGATCCGTATTTTTCACATCGGTAATCAGCATGTGTCCCGGTGAATGCGTTATCACAAAATCCGGTTTGACATCCATCACCACAGACTGCGGTGTCACCCCACAGCACCAGAACACCGGAACCTCTCCGTCCTTTATGGTGACACGGTCTCCGAAGTCCGGCCGGTCAATATCCTGTATCCCGATTACTGCCGGATCCCCGATATGAATCGGAGCGCCGTGTACTCTCGGCATCCTGTCTGTAACCGTTACCGCTTTTACAATCTGGTCGTACGGAACAGGCCGCATGCTGACCACCATCCTGCCATGAAAAATACCTGCCGGCTCGCACTCAATATTCGTAATATACATCGGTACATTGCAATGCTCCGTATTGTGTCTGATTTCAATTCCTGCATCAATCAGTTCCGATTCAAAGGAAAAGCTGCACCCGATGCAAAAGCTCACCAGATCTTCTCTCCAGAACTTTTCCACACTCGTATATTCTCCGGTCAGAATGCCCTTTTCATAGATTCTGTACTTCGGAATATCCGTCGCAATATCCGCTCCCGGAGCAATTTTCTTCAGATACCTGCTGCCTGCATCCGACACCTCAAGCACCGGACAGGATTTGGGATTTCTCTGTGTAAACAGCAGAAAATCATACGCCAGCTCCTTCGGCAGCACCACCAGATTTGCCTGAGCGTATCCCGCACACATCCCCGAAGTCGGCCCTGTGATTTCTCCCCTCCGAATCTTCTCCCGTACCTTAGACGGACTTTCCTTTTCATATGCCATATCATCGCCCTTACCTTTCTCCTGTTTTGTCAATTCGTCGCTCTTCTGAAACGACGCATCCAAGCCTCTTCCTTCCGCGCAATACGCTGCGCCTCTTCTATGCTGACTGCCTCAAAGGAAACCGTATCTCCCGGCATACGCTGTGCCAGCTTTGGCAGGTCTGTGGAAATAACCGTGGCAATCTTGGCATAGCCTCCCGTCGTCTGATGGTCTGCCATCATGACAATCGGCCTGCCGCTTGCCGGAATCTGAACGGACCCAAAGACAATTCCGTCCGATACGATATCGACCCCTCCCCGGCTCTCTATCTGCGCTCCGTCCAGTCGGCATCCCATCCGGTCATACTCCTGCGTCACGGTATATTCTTCCGAAAAGAAGGTATGAATCCCTGCCTCCGTAAACAGATTTTCCTGCGGTCCCGGCACGGCCCGGAGTGTCACATGTCTTTCGCCGCATTCCCGAATCTTTTCATAGCGCTTGTATAAGTTTTTCAGACATTTCTTCGGTTTCCGAAACGGAATTTCATCTCCGGCCCGCAGAGCACGTCCCTGCCATCCTCCGATGCCGCATTTTAAATTCGTAGAACAGCTGCCCATCACAGGCGGTATATCCAAACCGCCGGCAAAGGCAATATAAGCTCTGGCCCCCTCCCGGACAAGACCAAGCTCCAGGACCGCCCCTGCCTTTCCCAGAAGCGCCGTATAAAGCGGAATGTCTACACCATCCAGCTTCGGCTGCATGTCTGCCCCGGTGATGCAAAAGAAACAGTCCTCCTGAAAACACAGGGAAGGGCCAAGCATGGCCGCCTCCAGGACTGCCTCTGTCTCATCATTGCCCAGCAGCATGTTCGCAATGCGGAAGGAACGTCTGTCCATAACACCCGACACGGGAAATCCCATGCTCTGATAGCCATAGCGCCCGGCATCCTGCACTGTAGTCAATGCCCCCGGCTGAAGTACCCGGATTCCCATTTCAGACCCCTTCCTTTCTTTGCATGTCCTTTTCCATTTGCAAAAACTGCTCCTTAGATATCTGCACAAACCGTATATAATCCCCAGCCTTATACAGAACCGGCTTATCCCTCTGCGGATCATACAGCTTTAACGGAGTTCTGCCGATTAACTGCCAGCCTCCCGGAGAAGACAGCGGATAGATTCCCGTCTGACTGCCTCCGATTCCCACGCTGCCTGCCTCAATTCTGGTACGCGGGCTTTTTAAACGCGGCGTTGCCAGTCGTTCATCCATACCGCCAAGATAGGGGAAACCCGGCAGAAAGCCCAGCATATGAATCCGGTAATCCCTGCCGCAGTGCAGGGCGATGACCTCCTCTGCCGATAATCCTGTATGGGCTGTGACATGCCCCATATCCGGTGCATATTCCGCCTCATAGCAGACCGGTATTTCTACCACATGCCTTTCCCCCTCCACGACATCCGGTATGTCAGCCGCATATTTTTCCAGCAGCCGGATCAGCTTCCCATATCGAATCCGCAACGGATCATAGCAGACAAGCAGGGATCGAAAGGTGGGAATGCTCTCCGTCACTCCGGCAATCGGATGACTGAACAGCTTCTGATACAGGCCGTTTACCCTGGCATTGACCGCATCATCAATCTGTTGTCCAAACTCCACACAGACCGCACCGTCACCGGCATTCAAAATCCGATAATCTTCCATCGATTTTCCTCCTCTCCTGCTGTTTCTTTTCATAGCCCTGTTATCCAATACGACTCTGATAATATTTCTTTTCCAACGTTACGGCAAACCATTTCTCATTTTCATAGTGCAGCGCATAATCCACGCACTGCCTCATCAATCTTACGATGGTCGTAATCATAGGCAGTGAAAATCCGTCAATCCCCGGCAGCAGAGAACCGGTCATATCGATCATGCCGCTTCTGGCTGCCATAGTCAGTACATCCGCTTCCATCTGCTCATCGTGCATGATGGAAATATCACCCTTCAGGTAAGCAATGGCTGCAATCAGCCCATAGCACCCCCAATCCGATACCGTTGCCGTAATCAGATTCTGTGCCGCCGTTTTCGCCAGTATTCCACCTCTGCAGCTGCACTGGCACTGTCCCAGATCCGTATAAGGAACATATTCCCGGATATGCTCTGCAATGGCTCCCATACCGATCTCATTGCCCAAATCTCCAATGGCCATATTCCAGACTCCCAGTTCCTTTGCCTTTTCAAAAAGAACATCCATCTTAGCCTCAATCTCCGTACAATTCACACCCACCGCATTGTGATAATGGCCATACAGATTTGCTCCCGGCGCTTCTGTTGCAATCACTGCCGACGGCAGGCACCTGCTCAGGATATCCTCTGCCTGTTCTGCCGCCTGTCCCGCATCCTTCGTGAAGGGAATCACTCCCATGGCCATCGGCATAGCAGACAGTGTTTTCATATCTTCATATAAATGCAGACCGATATAAGGCGCACAGTTTTTGACTGCAATCACATTATCCTCAGGACACACAATGACCGGCTTGACCCCAAAGGCCGCTACCAGCGCACGCGCCAGTAAAATAGCACCCACAATACCGTCCGTTTCCGGCACCAGATGCGGCCGCAGAATAAACCCCGTCAGGATCAGCACCATATCTCCCGGCTTCACGGCCTCACACAAGCCCTTAGCGCAGTGCAGGGTTGTCGGTTCACCGGCAAAGGCCCTGCTTCCCTCATAGAGTACCCGGCATACACCATAGCCTCTCGGATCCAGATTCATGAGCTGATCCAAATTTTCTCCTACCTGATAAGCCGCCAGTTCTTCCTTTGTCATACAAAATCCTGCCCTTTCTTCCACTGAAAATGATGATTTGAAAATTTCATTCTTTACAATATATCCAGCTTATAACCTGTTTCCCTCTCAAAGTCAGCCACGGCAGTCTCCTGAAGCTTATGCAGAAGCTCCGGTGCTTTCCCGCCTACCAGTTTTCCATCCACCTCACAGACCGGAACCGCCAGCGTACCTGCACTGGAAATAATAATCTCATCTGCTGTAAACAAATCCTCTACCCGGAATGCTTCCTCTTTATAAGGAATGCCTGCCTGCTCACAGATCTTGAGCAGATGCTTTCTCGTAATACCCGGCAGGATCAGATGATCGGTCGGCGCTGTGCGGAATACACCATCCTTTAAAATATGTACGTTGCTGTGCGCACACTCCGTCACCCGCTCTCCCCTGTGGAAAACAGCTTCCTGACATCCTGCTTCCTTCGCCCTCTGGTTGGCCATGACAGAAGGAATCAGGTTCAGCGTCTTGATATTGCAATGCAGAAAACGTGTATCCTCCAGTGTAATGACCCTGTAAGGCTTCCTCAGATCGGTAAGCGGCATCTCCCGTATCGTAATCAACAGATTGGCCGGCTTTCCGTCCTCCGGGAAAGCATGATTCCGCATTCCGGTTCCTCTGGTAATCTGCCAGTAAACCATCACCTCACCATCCGAATCCATCAGATCGACACACTTCTGAATCTCTGCCGTAAGCTCCTCTCTTGGCATTGTAAAAGGCATCTCCAACAGCCTTGCACTGTTGTAAAACCTGTCCAGATGCCACTCCATTTCAAAGATATTACGTTTTGCCGCATAAGTAGCGTCATATACGCCATCACCAAAATACATGGCCCGATCATTCATCGGCACCATCATGTCCTCAATCTCTCCTATTGTTCCATTGTAATAGCCCACTGTTTTCATAATATTCTCCTTCCCGCTTCCTGCGCGTTTTGACACAAAAAAAGAGCCAGATACCTGATCTGACTCCTTTGTCGCTCTTTTTCATTTCCTGTTCTCGCTGTACAGCCCATACATGCAAAGTGTTTGTACAGTTTTTCCTTTTTATGTTAGAATATCTTTATGACAGTTTTTATAACACATCACAAACGAAAGGTCAAGACTACATGAAAGAAAAATTATATACCATTCCCTTAAACGATGCGGTAAATGCCGATCTGGAATGTCCCTTCTGTTTCATTGAGAGGAACGTGGAACAGGACTTGCTGGATTTTGTCCTGGGTTCCGGCTCCTCCTATATGGAGAGTGATGTTCGGGAAATCACTGACAGAGAAGGCTTCTGCCGCACACATTTTAAAAAGATGTTTGACTACGGCAACACACTGGGAAACGCCTGGATCTTAAAAACACACTATCAGAAAATGAATACGCAAATGAAGGAACAGTTTGCTCACTTCAAGCCGCAAAAATCCTCCCTGATGGGAAAGCTCAAAAAACCGGGCACCGGCTCGCCGCGCAAAAATGCCATCGGCATCTGGACCAAAGAACAGGAGAACTCCTGCTACATCTGCAAACGTTTTGCCGACACCTATGCCCGCTATCTCGATACCTTTTTCTATCTTTACGAAAAGGACGAAGCCTTCCGCGATAAGATCAGGAACAGCAAGGGCTTCTGTCTGTCTCACTTCGGCGATCTGTGCGAGGCTGCCGAGGATGCTCTGTCCGATAAACAGAAGGCCGACTTCTATCCTGAGATGTTCCGGCTGATGGAGAAAAATATGGAACGCATGGCAGGGGATGTATCCTGGCTGATTGAAAAATTTGATTACCGCAACAAGGATGCCGACTGGAAAAATTCCAGGGATGCCGTGCAGCGGGGAATGCAGAAGCTAAAGGGCGGGTTTCCGGCGGATGCTCCTTATAAACAGAACAAATAATGGGCACAGTTCAGCCTGTGCCAGGCAGGAGTTAGTAGAAAAGATGCGAAAAGAACTGTCCTTGCATCCGTTTCTTCTTATCCTGCCCTCTTCACTCAGTCTGATAAAGGCTTCCAACCTCTAAACCGCATCTAAAGACGGATCCGGATCATCATCGTCATCATCCGCATCTGCTGCCGGCTTCTGCTGTTCTGTCTCTGCTGGTTTTGATGATGCAGCCTCATCGTCCTCATCATCATCAAAAAATTCCTCTACCTTCTCCTTGGAACTATCCAGATCTAAAGACACATAAGAACGATCTGCCGCATCAGAATCCTCGTCTTCGTCCTCATCGAAATCACTTTCAAAATCATCAAAGTCGTCGTAATCCTCATCCTCGTCTGCCGGCTTCTGATTTTTATTCTGCAGGTAGTAGTAAGTTCCCGCTGCTGCTGCACCGATCGCTGCTGTAAAAAGAAGCAATTTTCCGAATTTTTTTGCCATATGGAACTCCTTTCACGTTTGTTTTATTCTATTCTAATACTATTTTCTCAAAATGAAAAGAGAATATGTGTAAATTTCGCAAACCGATTCCAATCTTCACTCTTCGTGATATTCTTTTTCCGTATTTACATTCCATACATCATTCTTATCACGATATTGTCCACTTTTGATATGCTCTGCCGCGCGAAAGGCAGTGACCATCGAATGATCCATATTATTATAGCGATGCTGCCCGTTTCGTCCAATACAGAACAGATTATCATAGCGGTTCAAATAGGATATCAATTCCGGCATTTTCTCATAAGTCCCAAAATATGCGGGGTATGCCTTTTCAACCCTTTCTACATGATAATCCAGAACACTGTCTGCAACCGAAATAAGTCCAGGCTGAATCAACTCATTCACCGCAAATTCTTTCCATTCCAAATCAGAATAGTGCCAACATTCATCTTCTTTTCCACAAAAATATTCCAGTCCAATCCATATATGATTCTGTGCATCCTTTACCAGATAGGGGGACCAGTTATTAAAAATCTGAATGCGTCCCATCCGTATGCGTTGATCCTGTACATAAACCCAGCAATCCGGTATCAGCTTTCCGACCGCTTTCCATTTTGTTTTCTTTTTCCATAAAAAGTCAGAAAGCAGTATTCCAATCGTGACGAAACTGCGATAGGGAAGCCCTTCTGCAATGGAAGAAATCTTCTCCGGTACGCCCGGCAGCCCTCTTACCAAATCAGATAACGGCATGGATGATATACAATAATCTACAGGAAACTTCAGCTCCCTTCCCTGCAAATTAGCACAAACCGCTGTAATTCTGTTACCGTCTGCCTCCAAAGCTGTCGCCTTACATCCGGTTATGATTTTGCCTCCCATTTCCCTGAATTTTCCGGCTGCCTCCTCCCACAGCTGTCCGGGACCATATTTGGGATATCGAAACTGTTGAATCAGTGAAGTTTCTACATTACCCCCTTTGCGCTTCATACCCGCATAAGATTGTATGTAGTTTTTTATCATTGCCATGACGGATAGGCCCTTTACTCTTTGAGCGCCCCAGTCAGCTGAAATCTCCTTCGGATGCTTTCCCCAAATCTTCTCCGTATAAGACTCAAAAAACATAGAATAGAGGGTTGTCCCAAACCGGTTCCTATAAAAGTTTTCGAGCGAATTTTCCGGCAGCTTATGAAAACAGGAGACAATATAACTGGTCGCAGCTATCACCGTTGTCAAAAATCCCAGTTTCTTTATTGTGGAAGCATTGAGTACTATCGGATAATCAAACAACTTATTTCGATAAAAAATACTGGAACAGCGATGTCGATTTAACATCACACCATCTTCACACTCCGGATCCGGCCCATCCTTCATAAGTATGGCCTCCCGCTCCAGTACCCTGTCATCCCATGCAGGTTTCCCCTGAGAAGGCAGAATTTTCTCCCACCACAAATTTACTTCCCTATCTTTGGAAAAGAACCGGTGACCGCCGATATCCATTCGGTTTCCGTTATGGCAGACCGTTTTTGAGATACCTCCCAATTCCTCCGTTTCCTCCAACAGGATTACCTCATATTCCTTTCCGTCCTTTAGTAGCTCATAACCCGCTGTAATACCTGCCGGCCCTGCTCCTATAATCACAATGGTTTCCATAAAACTCTGCTCCTTTACCATAAATATGCAGCATATACCGATTGATTTCCTGCCTATCGAACCATCAGGCAAAACAAAACCGAACAAAGGACAAAGCCTGCTGTCAGACAGGAAATACTTTTTTTCATTACCACATTCCCGCCTTCTTCATAAAGTCTCCCTGCCATCATTCCCGCCGGTACAATCATAAAAATACTATACCGATAGTCCATGCTGCAGCTATATGGTTCTCTCCAATAGAAATAGAAAGCCGCAAGCAGTGAAAGACAAAATACGCCAATCATATATTTCCATGCACCGGCCATTTTCTTTTTCCTGATTCCATCATATACGGCAACAACGGTGACTACGGACAATCCCATTCCGCACAACAAAAGGAGCACCGGTACCATCACTGGAACGGAATAGTAAAACTCACCGAACAACGCAGATTTCAGGAGATATACCGGAAGATTATAATCACTCCCTATATTTACATATGGTGTTTTCAATAAATTAGCAGTATCCAGCGTAAAAAACCTCTGAACAAGCGGAACCTCTCCCCGGTAAAGTGGAGAATCCGATGTCAATTGGAGCACATAAGTCAACGACTGTGCAAATCTAAAATAATTTCGCATGCTGTACCACAGCCCCAGCGGAAAACTAATAAGCGCAAAGGTCAGATATTTTAATCCAAGCAAAAGCCAACCTCCATGCCTGATTCTCTTGCCAAACTCATAAAGAAAGATCACGGTCGTAAAAAGTGCCATAAGACCACAAGATATTTTTGTCATCATGGCCAAACCATAGGCTAATGCCAGAAGGAGTATATTGTTCCAGTCCGGTTTCTCCCGAAAACGCAGAGTCTGTAAAAAGAGCACTGTCATAAAAAAGTAAACCAAAGCATCACAATTTCCCCTTCCACCTGCCAGATAAGAAGCCGGAAGAAAAGCGGTCATTGCCGCAGCAATCACTCTCCCTCTTCCCTTGACACCACAGATTCCGCAAAGCGGTTTCAGGCATAAAAGAACCGCACAGGAAGCAAAACAGGAAATAATCTTTGCTGCATCCACCAGATAAAAAGCTTCCTCACAGTGCAGAATATGATTCACCACTACCGAAACCACGCTTCCTGCAAGGTAAAAAAACGGCTGCTGATAAAATTGAATCTCATTTGTCTGCGGCAATTGTCCCTGCCATATAAGCGTCAGCAGATAAGAGGCATGCCCTCCTGAAGAAATCGTGAAATCCCCTAAATCGTGACTGCGTATCATACAGCCGGTAGATAACATATAACCAATATGCAGAACCATTCCTGCTGCAACGAAAGCTTGAAAAGCCCTTTCAACCCCATCCTCCCCGTCCTTCAGACAAAACCACACACCAATGCCACCAAGCAAAACAACCATCATCAAATGAATATACTTTGTATTTCCATCAATACCAAGCAGCCGTACCGCCAGATAACAAAACAGAATACTGAAAAACAGGTTGATAAATCGAAAAACCGGATACTTTTTCATGAGGACAGGCTCCTATACAAATTTCCAGGTTGGAAACCATTGCAGTAAATGTCTGGTATAATCCACAGGTACCTGCATCCCGGAAAGCTGTGGATAAAACATCAAAAACAGCAGGACAGACAAGCACAGAAAAAAGGACATTTCATACTTCTTTCTGCGATGAACCAATGCATTTCCAATGATTAGGATTAAAAAAATGGTACAGATAAAATATTGATAAATAAATACGGTACGATGCACAAACAGCCATGGAATCAGCATGGAGAAATATGCCACACTTAAGAACAACGCCCTCTTTTCTTTCTTTAAAAAGAAAAGATAGATATTATAAATAACTGCAGCTATTCCACTCCACAGAATAAGAGGATTTCCAAAGGTTGAAATCGAAGAAATCGTGCCATCAGCAAACCTTGTCACAGAATCCCACAGCGGTCTTCTGTCAATCACCCATTCATACCATAAAGACTCAAATGGATGAGCTGTTTTTACAGCACGATGATAATCCAGCATAAATTGAGCATTTTCAATGACAATCGTCAACAACCCTTTTCCCGAATTGCGCGATAAGTATGGCAGATAAGACCCCATATAAATTGCAAAAGGTATCACAATAAAACAAACCAAACATACGGCAGCCAAAAACACGCAATGACTACGTTCCGTCTTATTCCATTTCCCTGTCTTCAGGCGGTATGCAAGAGCCATGAACAGAAGTACTGCTAAGCCGGCTGCTGCATAAAAACCGGTCCACTTTGTTGCTATGGCACAGCCCGTAGACACTCCGCACAAAAGCAGCCAGACAAACTCCTTTTTCCGATTTTCCTTCGTTCCAAACCATTGACCTAAAAAGCAATACATAAAGAGAAACATCTGGATAACAAAAAAGGCGATATGAATATCAATAGTAGCGATTCTGGATAAGGTAAAGTGCATAAATTCGGTACAATGAAGTATCGAACAAAAAAGTGCAACACGGCTGTCATGCCATAGCTTCCATGCAAAGCAATAAATGACAGGCACAAGCAAAATTCCCATGACCGCACTGGAAAAACGCCATCCAAACGGAGTCATTCCAAAAAAACGTATTCCAAGAGATATCATTAGCTTTCCAAGAGGCGGGTGTGAAATCTCATATAATGGTAAATCATGGATCAGTTCATATGCCGTTCTTCCGTGATAAATTTCGTCAAACATAGAATTATAATAGTAGGTTGCATATTCCGGATATAGTTCCTGCTCATCAAAAAGCATGGGATATTCACCCACGTTAACCGGAAGGATTCGATTCCCTTTTTCATCCAGGAAAACAATTTCATGTATCTGTGCTTCCTCATCACAGGAAGCCAAATACAGATATCGTGAAGCTTTTCCAATATCAATACAGGTAGAATTCCAGCAAAACGGAGATTTTATCTTCTGTTCCTCTTGCAGCTTCATCCAACTTTCTCCATTCTCTTCGTAAAACCAAACGCTAAATGTTCTATTGGATTGATAGCCAAGATAAACTTCCATTTCAGAAATCCTTACATTTTTTCCAAAATCCAGTTGAATGGCATTCTGCTCCGATGCAGTCAGCTTCAAAAAGGATTCCGGCGCATCAGGACAACCAATCCGGTAAAAGAGCAAAAAAGCATAAAAAAGAGTAAGGATAATAATAGACAGATAGTTCTTCCCATTCATTCTGACATTCTCCTGCCATATCTCTGATGCTTCCTTCAACACAGAAGCTCTCTCCTGAACAGAAATATCACATGCCGGTTCTTTTTTTGTATTCCTCTTATTCCCTTAACAAATACCATGCCTACAGAACCAAACAGCAGGACCAAAGAAAAAATGAGCAGCGTTGGTGCCTCTCTGTCCCATGGAAAGCACTGGGATAATTTCTGTCCGCATATCCCTGATGAAACAATAAACAGCCAACCGCCATAGGAAAATACAGTATATTCCCAAAAGAACATGGAAAAGTTCAACACCACTCCATACTTATCCGAAATGTAGTAAAGGGTCGCCACCACAAACAGTACAGCCAGCAAAATCCCCATACAGACAGCCTTTCCAGATAAAACAGCCAGAATGTCCAGTGGCGAGAAAATCAAAACCAGAAGCCGTATATCAAAATTCTTTTCTCCCCCGATCCATTTCATCCATAGATAGAACATCCAAAATGTACCGATATCCAACAGCAAATTAATCCATACCCCAGTCGGTACCATTTCCATCGTACCAATGATAAACAATCTGACCATTCCGTGGACTACAGCAAGAAATGCAATAGGCAAATGTGATATTTGAAATTTTTTTAATGCGATAATCCATAAAAAAATACCGCAGAGGATTCCTGTCACAAGATATGTCGATATCATAATTGCTCCCTGTTTCCTTCTCTAATTTGCCCATCCTCCGGACTTTGAACAGTAACGACTTTCCTACTGCCATACTACTTGAATCAATACAGCATTTATGGTACTATATAATGACCAAATAAGTCAACGGAGTGTCTCAATAATGAATGAAAAATTTTTTGATTTAAAAAAAGAAAAGCAGGACCGTATCCTGAATGCTGTACTGAAGGTCTTTGCAAAAAACGGCTACCGGAGGGCCAGTACGGATGAAATGGTAAAGGAAGCCGGCATCAGTAAGGGTCTTCTTTTTCACTACTTTGGTACTAAGGCCGGGCTGTATGAGTTTGTCTGCAGCTATGCAGTAAAATATATCGGTATGGAATTATCCAGTATGCTCTCCGGTGATTCTACGGATTATTTCCTGCTGAAAAAACAGATTGAAGCAGTCAAATACCAGATTACTCTTACTTTTCCCTACATGCCTCTGTTTTTACAGGAAATGATGCGCAGTACGGATGGAATGGAAGAGCCTCTGGCTTCTGAAATTCAGGAAATACAGGCTTCCTACCGAAAGCTTATGGAGGATACACTGGCTCCTGCTGATTTCTCCGGCTGTGCTCCTTACCTGAATCCGGCAGATCTGGCCACTCTGACAGATTATATTATCAAAGGGGTCATGAGCGAAAACTACGGAACCAATGCCGAACCTTCCGCTGCCTTTGCCTATGAGCGCACGATTGCTCTTCTGACCATGCTCTCGGATCTAAGCAGGCGGGCATAACCCGGACTTTGTTCTGTACCGGTATCCACTTTCCAATTTTCACAAAAGCAGCCACCCGACATGAAAATCTCTACCCGATTGCATGCCGGGTGGCTGCTTATAGCATATGGTCTAATCCCGCTTCTACGGATTGCTGTCCGTATCCTTAATCAGAGTAATTACGCCATCCGAATAACACAGAACGGCACATTCATATCCGTTTTCCACATGCTCCAGCACATCTCCCCTAATTGCTACAACAAGGTTAACCGGAACGCTGCTTTCCTTGACTGTATCTAACAGCTTATAGGTATCCTTATCGCGGATTTCCATTTCCAGTTCAAACACATCCTCAATCACAGTATCCTTAGCAAGTGTCGCATGGATTGCATCGGCATATTGCTCAAAAAGCTCTAACAGAGCCGGACCGCACTGACTTGGAAAGGAGTTCATATGTGCATAACCGCCGTTCTGTATGCCCAATGCTGCTGTTAACTCCTGCTCCGGTGTTGTAGAGAACACGGTCGCAATACTGCTTTTCTCTCTGTTATCCGTATAATGGGCAGGAATGGTGGAAACGATTTCTTTTCCATCTGCACCTGTTACCCTCGGCAGATAATTGTCCGGATTGGAATTACTCTTTCTCCAGTCCTCTTCCCTACGCTTCTTTTCCAGTTCCTTGCGGTGCTTGCTGTCCTTACTGTCTTCCACAATCGGCTGGGGACTCGCACTTGGCTCCGGACTCGCACTTGGTTCCGGACTCGCACTCGGTTCCGGGCTTTCGCTCGGACTCGGGCTCGCACTCGGACTCGGGCTTGCACTTGGCTCCGGGCTCGCATGATATGGTCAGCCCTGTCGTCACCAGGAAAAATAGAATCGATCGGTTCTCTTTCCAAAATCCCTTTTTCATCTGTTCATCCATCCCCGTTTTGATATCGTTTTCGCTCAAAGCCTTACAGCCAAAGCTTTGCAAGCACTGCAAGTCCGTCTTCCATTTCCTGTTCTGTCAGTCCTGCATACCCAAGCAGAATCGTAGCAGGCTTTTCTGCACCGGACTTTTCCCTATTCTCCGCGCCAAACTCCTTCATACCGTAAACCCGGATTCCATGCCTGGCTGCATTCTCTTTCAGCTCCTCCTCTGTCCTTCCCCGCTGATCCGTCAGCAGCAGGTGAAGCCCTGCATTTTCGCCACTGATGGTAAAGGCCGCTTCAAAGGGCTTTAGCAGCCGGAGCATTTTGTCATGCTTTTCCCGATATACCTTGCGCATACGGTTCAAATGCCGTTCAAAATAGCCGCCGCCGATAAACTCTGCAAGCACCTCCTGCTCTGTACGCTGTACCGTAGAGGAAAGATAACTGCAATATTTGTGGTATGCCTGCACCAGCTGCCCCGGAAGTACCAGATAGCTGATGCGGATCGCCGGAGAAATGGACTTGGAAAAGGTTCCGATATAAATGACCTTATCCTGTCCGTCCGAGGACTGGAGCGCCGGAATCGGCTTTCCTTTATAGCGAAATTCACTGTCATAGTCATCCTCGATCAGATACCTCTCCGGACGTTTGGATGCCCATTTCAGCAGCTCCATCCGACGTCCAATGGGCATGACCGTTCCGGTCGGGAACTGATGCGAAGGCATCACATAGGCGAGATTGGCCTGACTTTCCTCCAGCCTGTCCGGCCGCATCCCATACGCATCCATTTCCACCTCTAAAATCTGATATCCAAAGGAGGCAAACATTCGGCCTGCCTTACGATAGGTCGGATTTTCCAGGGCCACTCTGCGCACAAATGGCTTTTCCCGCTCCTGATCCACACCGTTTAACAGCTTTTCTAACAGCATCAATAAATAATCATTCCCTGCACCGATAATAATCTGCTCCGGCTCACAGTTGACTCCTCTGGAGGAATGCAGATAACGGCTCAGCATCACGCGAAGCTTCAGATCCCCCTGCCCGGCTCCCGTCAGGAACAGCCTGTCTCCCTGTTCGCTGAACACCTTCCGGTAAATACGTCTCCATGTATCGAATGGAAATTCCTGCAAGTCTACCGCACTGGTGGAAAAATCCACAAAATAGCCCGTTCTTGGTTCCTCCTGCTGCAGCTCCTCCCTCCGTCCGTCCACCGGCAGATGATACAGTTCCTCCATGTGGCACACAAAATAGCCCTTATACGGCCGAGCTTCAATATATCCCTCCGATACCAGCTGCTCATAAGCCAGATCCACCGTACTCCTGGACACCTGTAAATATTCTGCCAAAGAACGCGTTGAGGGAAGCTTCTCATCATATAGAAGCTTCCCTGTCTTAATTTCCTGTTTGATATATTCGTAAATCTGCTCGTAAAGATGCTTTCCTTCTCTCACATCGAGCGTTAATGTCATACTGTTCATTATTTTGCTGCTTTTTTCTCTTTGATTTTCTTTACCAGTTCTTCCTTTACGTCCCTTGCACGATCCTTCATTCTCGGATTGGCTCCGGGTGATACGATTACGCTGGCAATCAGCTTGCTCGCTACATCAAACTGTTCAAAGCGCATCGCCAGTACGGCAATCAGGTAATCCACGGTACATTCATCCATACCGCACATCGGAAAGCCTTCACTCTGTCTGGCCGCCAGAAATCCATCAAAGGCATTCTTCAAAAACTCATTTTCCTGTGCCTCGATTTCTGCCTTCTTCTTATCGTAATCCGGCTCTTCCTTCTTCAGATGCTCTGCCTGTCCCCGAAGCAGCCATCCTGTCTTCAGACAGATATACGCTTTCTCACTGGCCTTCGTCTGCTTTACGATTGCATTGACCAGCGCCATCTTATAACGCTCCAATGCCTCATCGTAGCTGTAGATTTCCTTTTCCTCCTTGTTAGCCGGCTTAAAGTTTGCACAGATATTTTCTTTGATTTTCTTCATCTGCGGGCCGGTCAGGAACTTAAAATATCGGCTGAGTGAAGTATATCCGCAGTATGGACACATGATGACATCATATTTGAGCATATCAATCTGCTCATACCTTGGACGCATATCCTGATCGGAACCGATCAGCTTGACTTTTCCCACCTTTACAGTCTTTACCTTAAATTCCTTATCACACACCGGACAGGTATGGCTCTTATCAAAGATAAAATCCTGCTCCTGCATGACAGGCGCTGCTGCTTTGGCGTCTGCTGCTTTCTCCTTCGGTGACTCAAAGAGACTCATCCCCTCCAGCTTACCGAGACCGAACTGCTCCAATCCTGATAATAATCCACTCATATTTTCCACCATTCCTTCTAATTATTCTTCGGAAGTACATAGGAACTCTTTAACGATACGATTCTGTTAAATACCGGTGCTCCCGGTTTCGAGTCCTTATAATCTACACAGAAATACCCCTGTCTTACAAACTGGAAGCTTTCATACGGTTTTGCCTCTGCTGCTGCCGGCTCCAGATAACACTCCTTTAATACCGTCAGAGAATTCGGGTTCAGATTCAGACTGCCGTCCTCATTGTATACACCCTTTTCCTCATCAATGATATTCTCATAGAGTCTTACCTCTGCTTTCACTGCCTCTTTGGCCGGTACCCAGTGTATCGTACCCTTTACCTTCCGTCCGGTAAAGCCCGTTCCGCACTTTGTCTCCGGATCATAGGTACAGTGCACCTCGATGACCTTGCCGTTTTCATCCTTGACGCAGCCGGTACAGGTGACAAAATAAGCATTCATCAGACGTACTTCATTTCCCGGGAACAAGCGGAAATATTTCTTCGGCGGCTCCTCCATGAAATCCTCACGGTCTATATACAGCTCTCTTCCAAACGGAACCTGTCTGCTGCCAAGCTCTTCATTTTCCAGATTATTCGCTACATCCAGAAGCTCGGTCTGACCCTCTGGATAATTATCAATAATCAGCTTCACCGGATCTAAGGCTGCCATCAGTCTCGGTCTTTTCAGCTTCAGATCTTCACGGATGCAGTACTCAAGCATTGCATAATCCACGGAAGAATTGCTCTTGGATACACCGCACAGCTCCACAAACATCTTGATGGATTCCGGTGTAAAGCCCCTTCTGCGCAGTGCTGCAATGGATACCAGACGTGGATCATCCCAGCCGTCTACGATGCCTTCCTCCACCAGCTTCTTAATATATCTCTTACCTGTGACCACATTGGTCAGGTACATCTTTGCAAATTCAATCTGCTTAGGCGGATGCGAATACTCTAACTCTCTCACCACCCAGTCATACAGCGGTCTGTGATCTTCAAATTCCAGGGTACAGATGGAATGCGTAATGCCTTCAATCGCATCCTCAATCGGGTGTGCAAAATCATACATCGGATAAATGCACCACTTATCTCCGGTATTCTGATGAGACATATGCGCTACACGATAGAGAATCGGATCACGCATGTTGATATTCGGAGAGGCCATATCGATTCTGGCACGCAGTACCTTTTCACCGTCTGCGTATTTTCCTTCCTTCATCTCCGTAAACAGCTTCAGGTTCTCTTCAATGCTCCGTTTTGAATACGGGTCCTCTTTTCCCGGCTCCGTTAAAGTTCCTCTATACTCTCTGATCTCATCGGCCGAAAGATCCGATACATAGGCCTTTCCCTTCTGAATCAGCTTTACAGCGCCCTCATACATCTGGTCAAAATAGTTGGATGCAAAGAAGAGTCTGTCCTCCCAGTCAGCCCCCAGCCATGCGATATCCGCTTTGATGGATTCTACGAACTCCGCCTTTTCCTTGGTCGGATTCGTATCATCAAAACGCATGTTAAACTTTCCGCCATATTTCTGAGCCAATCCATAATTTAATAAAATACTTTTGGCATGTCCGATATGAAGATATCCGTTCGGTTCCGGTGGAAATCTGGTGTGCACCGTATCGTAGACACCCTCTGCCAGATCCTTATCAATAATCTGTTCAATAAAATTTTTGGAAACTACTTCTGTGTTCTCTACATTTGCCATCTTTTTTCCGCTCCTCAGGTAACATTTCACCCCGGCAGAAAAAGCCTGCCGGACAGGCTTTTTTGCCTATATTAAAACTATACTACCACAGAACTTTAAAATAATAAAGAGCCAGAAATGCTTTTTTTCATTACCGGACAATCGTCCAGCCCATGCCGGGAACCGTCCTCCCTCCTGCGCTGCAAAGAAAATTTCGGGACATACAGCAGGACTGAGCGTTTTCTTAATGGAGCATTCAACACACAGGGGAAAATCGGCACGGATGCCGATTTTAGGCGCCACGTGCAAGGATGCACATGGGCGCCGCCCCGAACGGCTGTCACATAGGCTTCTGCTCCATTTAGAAAACTCCAGTCCGAATGTCGTCCCCAAATTTTCTTTGCGGCGCAGGAGGGAGGACGGTTCCCGGCATGGGCCGGACAGTTCCTTATGCTGGCTGAAACATTTTGGCAAATACATCCGCTTCCACCACGGAAACATCCTTCCGGTCATCTCCGCGGACAATCAGATAATCCCCCGGTCTTCCCAGCATATATTTTTCCTCATCCCGCAGCGTAAAGACCTTGACTCTCCTGTCTAACCTTCGGGCATAGACAAACTCCTCGTCTATTGCCTCACATACCCCTGCATGCTCCAGCAAGAGCTTTATTTCTCCATTTAATTTGTTCTTTACAGTAGGTCTGTACTTTGCACGAAGAATACATTCCTCCGCACAGAATTTCTGAGGCAACACACGATAAGAATTTTCAAATTTCTCCCTGCTGATCGTATACACTTCTCCCTTGACTCCAACCATGATATACATGTCCGGATCCACGGTCAGCTCCGTATCTCCCTCCAGGGTACGTATCGTAACCGGAGTTCCTGCCGGCAGAATATCCGTACTGTGTACATAGCCTACCGGCAGATGACTGCTGCGGTAAAGCTGCATCTCTTCCAGATTCGTTTCATATTCCCGTGCATAAATAATGTCACAAAGATCAAAATATTCATTCATTTTCTGACTGAAATAAGCTTCCGAATGCAGGGTTGGATAGTATTCCTCATACAATCCCTTACTGATAAAACCTCCTGCCTTCTCCAGATGTCCTCCACCGGAACCGACCTCAGCACATAAAAAGTTTGCCAGTTCACTGGCCTGAACCTCCTTTACACAGCTTCGTATCGACAGCTTATACCCCTCCTGTACCTCATTATATACCACACAGGTACGAACCTCATCTACCTGAATGAGGAGGTCACTAATCAGACCCAGAATATTCGGATCACAGGGCTGGGAATGGATGATGGCATAATTATAATCATCGTTGAAAATATAACGAATCATAGCAATACCGGCAATTTCCAGCTCCTTTAGAGAAAGATTGGAATTGCGGAAAATCGTAATCAGACTCTTCTGATAGACAAGACTGTCCCTCATATCCATATCATGCGGATTGTAAATCTCCGCAAATTGATTCGTATCCGAATAAAGTCCATAGTACAGTGCTGTCCCAAGCTGCACATTATCCCCGATCCGGTATCCCTCTTCCCGAAGCATTTTCCAGACCAGAGTGGCACAGCTTCCCAGGCTCGGATCAATCCTGCTCAGTGCAATATCCTCTATTTCGATCTGGTGATGATCGATGATTGCTATATGTTCTGCCGGTATTCCGGTTACATTTCCTGCTCCGTACTGACAGTCCACAGTAATCAGCAGTCCTTTCTGGAAATCCACCGGCGGCTTTACATACTCAATCGGAATGTTCAGCTTTTCCACCATCAGGGTCAGATTTGTCTTCTGTATCTGATTTCTTCCGCTGTAAACAAAGCGGGTATCCTTTCCCTGATCCCGAAAATAGCAATAAAGCCCATATCCTGATGCCAGCGCATCTCCATCCGGATTATCATGACATTGAATCGTAATCGGATTGTAAATTTCTAAATCTTTTAACTGCATCGTACTTCCTCCATACAGACACCAAAAAGAGAACCCCTTAAACAGGATTCTCTACTTTGTTTCAAACAGTCTCCAGGATTTCCACGGCCTGCACATATTTTTTTTCAAAAGCATCCTGTGGCATGGGTCTGTCAAAATAATAGCCCTGTATCAGACTGACCTTCATTCCCTTTAATACCTTATACTGCTCCTCGCTCTCAATTCCTTCCACGCAGACATTCACCCCAATCGCATCTGCCAGCTCCGAAACCATCTTGATAAAGGACTGGGAATAGCTGTCCTTTGCCAGATCCTTCACAAAGCTCTGATCCACCTTGATCACATCCAGCGGCATTTCCCGGATATGATTTAAGGACGAATAACCTGTTCCGAAATCATCCAGCGCAATGCGGGCTCCCAGCTTTTTAATATTTCCCAGAATCTCCTTCATCCGGTCCATATCGTTGATAGCCAGACTCTCGGTAACCTCCAAGGTCAGATTCCGGGGGGCGATTCCTGTCTCCCGAATCGTCTGTTCGATGATTTCCACAATATCCGGCTGCAGAAGCTGTACGACGGAAAGGTTCACATTGACCTTATAATTCGGCCTTCCGCTCTCATTCCACTTTCTGCAGGCCACACAAGCCTGCTTGAGCACATGATTGCCGATCGGATTGATCAGGCCCAGATATTCCGCTAACGGAATAAATTCCGCCGGCGAAATAAATCCCAGCTCCGCACTGTTCCACCGGATCAGAGCTTCCGCTCCGGTACACGGGGTGTCGGGCAGCCTGTTATCCACAATCGGCTGGAAATAAACCTCAAATTCCTTATACCCGTCCACCGTAGCATCGCGCATATTCTTTTCCATATCCAGACGCTTATTCGAGCCGGATGCAATATTATCGGAATACTGGGTCATCCGGTTCTTGCCGCCGCGCTTTGCCTCATACATGGCAATGTCGGCCTTCTTGATCAGCTCCTGTACATTATCGCCTTCCGTCGGGAAATTGACTACGCCCATGCTCATGGTACAATAATAATCGGCATCCTTTAAAAACCATGGTCTGCCAAAAATATCCCTTATTTCATTGATAATCCTGTCAAACTTTTGAAAGCTTGCAGGAGGAATGATAATGACAAACTCATCTCCACCCATCCGGTAACAGGTATTATCGATTCCGTCTATTCTTTTCAGACTGTGTGAGATGGCTTTTAAGAGCACATCCCCATACTGATGCCCCAGGCCGTCATTGATGTGCTTGAAATCATCCAGATCCAGATAGAGCAGCGCTCCCTCCGTACCATCCTTCTTTGCCTGATCAATATGCCATGCAAGATCCCGCTCACAGCACATACGGTTATATAAGCCGGTCAGGAAATCCGTATAGGCCTGCTGCTCAATCTTTCTTTGATAAATCTTCTTATCCGTAATATCATAAATCGCATACAGGGCAGCTTTCCTGCCGTCCACCCATCGTATGCCTGTATAATAAAGATCATACCAACGCTTTTTTTCCGTATGGCTGAACTCATAATTGCCATCGTTTCTGCCGGCCGAAGCACCTCTTTCCAGCAGAGCATCCAGCGTACCATCTTTCAATTCCTTCTCAAAGGTTCTTTTCAGAATGCGGTTGCCAAATAAAAACCGACCAGTCTCCTCATCCTTGACATAAATGGCACTGCCTACATGATCCAGAATATTTTCCAGTGTCTCATAGGAGCTGACCAGTGAATTTTTCTGAAGCCGTTTTGTAATAATGCTCTGCATAATCTTAACGACATCATTGACAAACCGAATCTCATCCACCTGCCATCGTCTTTCTGCTTTGCACTGGCAAAAGGACGCATACATGCTGACCGTATCATTGAGCCGTATCGGCATGATAATCAGCGATTTTAAATGCATCCGCTTCATATATTCATTGTCAGCAGCCGAACATTCCGAAAGGGAGGAGATGACCAACGGCTTCTCTATCTCCAAAAGCTGTGGCTGATCCATTCCCCTTGTCTGGTCAAATACCGATGCAATACCATGATTGCACCACTCACCTACCAGATCAATGTATTTTCCCTGCTTATGCTTTCTGAAAATCTGACAGCTTGAAACCTCCAGATAACTGCCCGCCAGCTTCAGAATCTCCTGCAGGATTGCTTCTATGCCCTCGTCACTGTCCAAAAACTGTACAATTTCCGTAAAGGTTTCAATCCTGCGCAGCGACTCGCTCATTTCCTGTTCTGAGGTTCTGTCCCGCTGCCATTCCTTTTCTGCTTCCATACTTTGAAGCTTCATCGAAAACAACTTTCTGCTGATGGTTCCAAGCAGCTCTAAGGAGCGATACATTCTGTTTTCTGTCGTAACCGTCTTCATCCCGGTAAGCTGATGTTCCACAGCCCCTTCCTGCTCCGGAAACACAGCCAGAATAAACCAGCAGCAGAACACCCTGCCGGATACCCTCACCGCAAGCGCTGCCAGTCTCACATTCTCATACTCCGTAGGCTCTACGATCTGCTCCTCCAGAGAACCCTCTTCCGAGACACGACGGAACATCGCGTCCATCCGCTCTGCGGATACACAGCCCTGAATCCGTTCTTTCTCTGTCTTTTCGCCTGACCACTCTGTAACAGGATGCCCCTTCTCATCCACACAAAGTGCAAATACATCTTCTGCCCTGCAGAACCGTTTCTGCAGCTGCTCCATGTCCCCCTTTTCCAGCAGTCCTTCCACGGCATGTTTCTCATCCCTGCCTGAATTTTCTCTTATTATACCCTGCACCTTATAGCCTCCACTCATCACTCTTCCCTGAATGTATTTTGTACCATTATTTTACATGAAAAAATGCCACATTGCAACACTTCTTCCCCTGCCCGATACGGCTTGGACTGCTTTACATATGCGGTGCAATTATGCTAGAATAAGTCCATTGAAGAAATTCAAAATAAGAGGAAAAGAGTAGAAATTTCATGTATTTGAAGCTTATGACCAACCAAAGAAGCTCCGAAAGAATCAAGGCATTTTTCTTTTATCTGACGCTGATTTTGTCGATGCTTTTTTTTGTATTCCTACAGCCGCTCGGAGAACCGCCGGATGAAAGCGGCCGCTATCTGATTGTACAGTATATCTGTCTGCACGGCACACTGCCCCACGGGGCAGACCCGGAAATTCTGCTGTTCGGCTACGGCGGCTCGTATGGCTTCCAGCCCATCCTGACCTATATCATTCAGGGATATCTGCTGCACTTTTTATTCCAGTTCTGCAAGGACGGTTATCTGCTGCTTCTGGCAGCCAGACTGGTCAATGTAGCCTTCGGCATCATCATGGCTGTTTATGTGCGGAAAACAGCAAAGCTTCTGTTTCAGGATACCAACTGGCAGTGGCTGTTCAGCATCCTTGTCATGTTCCTGCCGCAGAGTCTCTTCCTGCATACCTATGTCAACACGGATTCCATGGCCATGATGTCCACCGCCATGATGCTCTATGCCTGGATAAAGGGGTATCAGACACATTGGGACAGGACTTCCTGTATCACGCTGTCTGCCGGAATCTCCCTCTGTGCCCTCTCCTACTATAATGCGTACGGCTTCATCCTTTGCAGCATCCTGTTCTTTGTCTACACCTGGATCGAATCCGATCCTGTGACCGGGAAAAAACATATAAACTGGAAAGGGCTGTTTCGACGCGGACTCTTCATCAGCGCCATCGTTCTGGTCTGCATCAGCTGGTGGTTCATCCGAAATGCCGTCCTGTACGACGGAGACTTTTTAGGGCTGTCTGCACGCGCAGAATGTACCCTGGAAACCGCTACGGAAAAATACCATCCGCTGACCAAGGAAACCTACTATAACACAGGCTTTTCTCTCTGGTACATGATTTTTAAAACCGATTTTCTGGAGCTTCTGACAAACAGTACAATTGCCACCTTCGGGCCGATGAGTATTGTAACCTTCAAGCATATTTATACCGTCATCAAATGGCTGACCTTAATCAGCCTTGCAGGGCTGTTCCTTCCAAAAAGGTTCCGGGCAAGCTCTCCTTCCTGTGCGGAGCAGTTCCCTGCCGCAGACCGCAGAGCCTTATATGGGAACATGGTTTTGTGCATCCTCATTCCCATCGTGCTTTGTGTCGGCTACTCCTATCTGAGTGACTATCAGCCTCAGGGACGTTATATCCTGCCGATGCTGCTTCCGTTTGCATACTTTATGGCTCTTGGGCTCTCACGGATTGCAGGCTGCATCAAACATGCTGCCGCGGACCGCATCATCGTAGTATCTGTTATTGCATTTTACTTTTATGCGCTCTGGATTACGCTGTTTAAGGTGGTCTTTCCGGTTTATTATCCGACCTCCATCTTAAACTATATCCGCAATGTTTTGTAATCTTTCGGCATCATTACAAAAAAGGCCGCCGCATCTTGGATTTTCATCTTTGATGCGACGGCCTTTTATATGCTATTCACTCATGTCCAGCAGTCTGCTGCCACCTTTTTTATTCATCCACACTATAGTTCGGAGCTTCCTTCGTAATATGGATATCATGCGGATGGCTTTCCTTCAGGGATGCCGCAGAAATTTTCACAAAGCGTCCATTCTGCTTCAGCTCCTCGATAGAACTGGTTCCACAATAACCCATACCGGAACGAAGACCACCCATCAGCTGGAATACCGTATCTTCTACGGTTCCCTTGTATGCCACACGTCCCTCGACACCTTCCGGTACAAGCTTCTTGGCATTTTCCTGGAAGTAGCGGTCCTTGCTGCCGTTTTCCATAGCGGCAATAGATCCCATACCACGATATACTTTATACTTTCTTCCCTGGAATAATTCAAAGGTTCCCGGACTTTCATCACAGCCTGCAAACATGGAGCCCATCATGCAGACATTTCCGCCTGCTGCAATCGCTTTTGTAATATCTCCGGAATACTTGATACCACCGTCTGCAATAATCGGAATATCATACTCCTTTGCCACTGCATAAGCATCCATAATTGCGGAAATCTGGGGTACACCGATACCTGCTACGACACGTGTCGTACAGATAGAGCCAGGTCCGATACCTACCTTCACAGCATCCGCACCGGCCTCAATCAGTGCTCTCGTACCCTCACCGGTTGCTACGTTTCCGGCAATGATTTGAAGCTCCGGATATTTTTCTTTAATCATCTTCACACAGTTTAATACATTCTGAGAATGTCCGTGTGCGCTATCCAGGACAATGACATCTACCTTGGCATCCACTAATGCTGCCACACGTTCCATGACGTTCGCCGTAATACCAACTCCGGCACCACATAACAATCTGCCGTGATCATCCTTGGCTGCCAGCGGATATTTGATGGTCTTCTCAATATCCTTAATGGTAATCAGACCCTTCAGATTGAATTCATCGTCTACAATCGGAAGCTTTTCTTTTCTTGCATCTGCCAGAATCTTCTTAGCCTCTTCCAGAGTAATGCCTTCCTTTGCGGTAATCAGGCCCTCAGAGGTCATGGATTCTTTGATTTTTTTGGAAAAATCGGTTTCAAATTTCAAATCACGATTGGTAATGATTCCGACTAATTTTCTGCCCTCGGTAATCGGTACACCGGAAATTCTGAACTTGGCCATCAACGCATCTGCGTCTGCCAATGTATGCTCTGGAGATAATGAAAACGGATCGGTAATAACACCATTCTCGGAACGTTTTACCTTGTCAACTTCTTCCGCCTGTGCTTCAATCGACATATTCTTGTGGATGATTCCGATTCCACCCTGTCTCGCCATGGCAATCGCCATTCTGTGTTCCGTAACGGTATCCATTCCTGCACTCATCATAGGAATGTTCAACTTAATTTTTTTTGTCAGATAGGTCGTCAGGTCTACCTGATTCGGTATTACATTGGAATAGCTGGGTACTAACAGTACATCATCAAAGGTGATTCCTTCGCCGATAATCTGTCCCATTTTGTTACCTCCTGTCTTTTTTGAGAAAATTATTTGAAAAAGTGTATCAAATTTTTACAGGTCTGTCAATCCGTAAAAACCTTTCTTGGCGCTATGTTCTGAATGGCTTTGATCATCTGCGCATTCGGCTCAAAAATCACTTTTTTCTCGCCATTAAAATACATCACATATCTGGTATCCGGCTGATTTACCGTGCCTGTGCTGTAATCCACGGTCTTATAGCTTCTGTTCTTATATTCATCCAGACGCCAGGACGAAATCGGTGCAAGCACCTCCATACGCTCCAGATCAAATACATCTGCTTTCTTTCTTCTGCTCTTTGCCATCACCTTATCGATGGATAACTGCCTGTCCACATACAGATATTCAAATTCCAAATCTGCATTCAAATATACGAAATAAGCTGCTGCACCACACAGCACCGCTGCAATGAGAAACGGAAGCAGCCCCATCAGCCCAAGCAGTCCCAGAATCACCGTAGCCCCGATTGTCACAATCCGCAGCACAGCCATTCCGATGGGTGTCTTTCTTTTAATCAATACTTCTACATATGTGTCATTCATCCCTTTACCTCCACTTTTCGACATCTACTTTATAATATAGTACAAAGTATTTGGTGTTGCAAGACTGGGCGGATGGTTTCATGGAAATTTTATAGAAGGTCAGCCGTCCTGCCCCGTCTGCGCCCTCGCTGCTCCACAGCAAAAATCTGAATACGACATTCGGACTGGAGTTTTCTAAATAGAGCACCCGAATTTTGGCATCCGTCCGGGGCGGCGTCCATGTGCATCCATGCACACGACGCCTAAAATCGGCATCCGTGCCGATTTTTCCCTGGGCTATGAATGCTCTATTAAGAAAACGCACAGTCCTCCTGTAAGTATTCAGATTTTTGCTGTGGAGCAGCGAGGGCGCAGACGGGGCGGGACGGCTGACCTTCTATAAAATTTTAGAAATACTTTCTATTCTGTTTCTTGTTTTCTCCCTCTATCCACGTTATACTATTTCTACAGCTTTACTATCTATGAGATTTACTCAAGAAAGGAATTTCACACACTATGTCTTCCGCACACGAAAATATTCATGATGAAATCAAAGAACAGACTAAGAAATGGAAGGATATGACTCCGAAGCAGAAATGGGGTTATTTCTGGGAATATTATAAGATACCGACTCTGGTAGCCATCTGTATCATTGCTACGGTTATCGTCTTTGTCAAAGATTATATCGAAGGACAGAAGGAAACGCTGCTCTATGCCGTATTTGTCAACTCCAATCCCATGAATGACTACGAACAGCTTGCCGCAGCTTTTGCCTCCTATGCAGACATTGATCTGGAACAGAATCATGTGACGATCGACTCCTCCGTGCAGTCCGGTGGCTCCAATTACCAGATGGATATGGCTTCTACGCAGAAAATGATGGCCATGGTATCTGCCGGAACTCTGGATGTCTTTTTGGGCAGTGAAGCAGCTTTCTGTAATTATACGGACGCAGGCTATTTTGCCGACCTACGCACCATTCTGCCGGATGATATATTAAAAAGCTATGCGGATGATTTCTATTATTATACCTATGACCCCCAGGCCGCCAAAGCAGAGGCCGAGGAAGTCGGCGTACAGTACGAGGAATCAGACGGCCCATATGATACGCTCGAGCCTGTCCCGATTGGCATCAAAGTAACCGCTCTTCCCAATCTGCCGGAAAACACCTTCCAGAGTACGGATGACTGCATCTTCGGCATCTTTGCCAATTCTGAGCATACCGAGCTGGCACTGCTGTTCCTGAACTATCTGGAAGGGAAATAAAAATTTCCGGACATTGCTGCCGCTTTGGTCTTTCCCAACAGCGGAAGGGGTATCACCTTTGTGCATACAGCACTTTCACCGGATGCTTATGCTTTGGCCGCCGGATACTCGTTGCACAGCAGACGGTAAGGAACCTCGTCCTCCTCGATTTTCGGGAAACGTCCTACGTTTTCATAAAAACGATTGTCGGTATTGTCATCATTACACATGGACACTTCTCCAATCAATACATCTCCGGTTCCTTCCTTGACATCAAAATCATGATACTGATGCGGCCATAAGGTAATGCTTTCACCCGGCTTTAATTCCACTCCGGTTCCCGCCGGAACATAATAGGAACGCCCGTCAGAGTTCACCAATACATCGGTCTTTCCAAGTTCTCCGTTATCATCATTATATACATGAATAATCAAGGTTCCGCCGCCGCGGTTAATGATATCCTCACTCTTTTTCCAGTGGAAGTGCATCGGAGAATGCTGACCCTCCTTGATCATAAGCAGCTTTTCGGCATACACCTTTTTGTACTTCGGATTGTTCTGATTGCCGTTACGCAGGGTAATCAAAGCAAAGCCGACCTTTTTAAAATCTCCCAAACCATAATCCGTAATATCCCAGCCGAGCATATTGTCACGGATTTCGTCATATTCCGAGCTCTTATCCGTCCATTCCTCCGGTGTAAAGTTACAGAATGGCGGCAGTTCAAAGCCATGCTCCTTTACCAGTGCTTCCATTTCCCTGATTGCTGCATTGATTTCCGATCTCTTCATTTCATTTTCCTCCATTTCCGTCATGTGGCATTGACTATCCTTGTCTTTCATTATAAAATTATTCAAAACGTATTGCTATCATTTATATATACCGTACAAAATTGACAGAAAAAAAATCTTTAGAAGGTGAGAAAACCATGAAAACACCCTTTGAATGGAGCGATGTTCCCTTCCACTCCAAAGAACGAATCGTACGTACTACGAAAGAACTTCAGATCCCGGGACTGCGCATGTTTGGAAAGCATACCATGACGAACGCAGTCTCTCCTCTGCCGCCCCATTTCCACCGCAACTCCTATGAATTTACCTTCGTCACAAACGGAGCGATTTCCTTTACCACCGAAAAGGATACCTATGAGTTAAACGGATACGACGTATTCATGACAAGGCCAAATGAAATACACAGCACAAATCTCCTTCCGCTCTCGGCCGGAGAAATTATCTGGTTCCAGTTGGATATCACAGAAACGGACGAATTTCTCTTCCTCTCACCGAGGGCACGAGAACATCTGCTTTCCATGCTGTCTGCCTTAAAGGGGCCGCTCTTTTCCAGCAGTGGAAACCGCAGCCTGTCTATGCTCCGGCGTGCCTATGAGCTGTCCGCCTCTGTTTCCGACCGTTTCCAGTGCGCTGCCTGTCTGGTGCTGGCACTCTATGAATTATCCTCTGCCGCTCAAAAGGCGGTTCGCAGCGTAACCCCGGATATCGAGACTACACTCCGTTACATAAAGGAGCACATCTATGATGAACTGTCCCTGGATGAGCTTGCCGGACTCTGCGGTCTTTCTGTTTCACAGTTCAAGCAGAAATTCAAAGCCCAGGTGGGAACTGCGCCCAGGCATTACATCAACTATAAAAAAATACAGACCGCAAAAAAGCTGCTGAAGGACGGACTTCCTGTTACGGAAGTTGCCATGTCGCTGGGTTTTAACTCCAGCAGCTATTTTACGGTCGTATTCAAACGCTATAATGCGTGCAGCCCCTCTGAATATATACAGCAAAATCAGAACCGCTAGCTGTTTTATCAAATTTCAAATCGTTCCATCAGCTGTACCATGGTCTCCACCTGAGCCTTCTGCTCTTCGCTGACAGCCGCCGTTTCCTGTGATGATGCGGAATTGTTATCTACTACAGAAGATACTTGGAACATTCCTTCCTCCACCCGGCGCATATGCTTCACATTTTCATTGAGTATCTGGGCAATCTGGCCCATCTTTTCTGTCGCCGCTTTGGCTCCCTCCATGACATTTTCCATGCTGACTGCTGTTTCATCCGCAATCCGAATACCCTTATCCACTGCTGCCACGGTAGTCTCAATAAGCTGCGTAGTCTGGCCCGCCGCCTTTGCGGACTCCTCTGCCAGACTCTTGACCTGTCCTGCCACGACTGCAAAGCCTCTACCTGCCTCGCCTGCCCTGGCTGCCTCGATTGCTGCATTCAAAGACAACAGATTCGTCTGGCTGGCAATATCCTCAATGGCTCCAATGATGGTACTGATCTGCTCCGAACACCGGTTAATTTCCCGAATCGCTTCCTTCAACTCCTGCATCTTGGCATTGCCTTCATTCAAGGTTTCTCCTGCCTGCGCTGCAATTTTTACGGATTCACTGGCTTCCACCGCATTTCGTTCCATATTCTGGGTCATATCCCGAATAACCTCTGCAAGCTCCGAAACCTGTCCCGCCTGTGTAGTGCTTCCTTCTGCAAGGTCCTGTGCCGCACTGGAAAGCTGTTCGGAACCCTTATCAATCTGATCGGAAACCTCCCGCAGCGTATTCAGAGTCTCCCGCATCTTGCCGCTGATGGCCAGAAAAGAATCCTTAATCTCTGTAAATTCGCCAATATACTCCTTCTGAAACTGAATCTGGTAATTTCCGTTTCCCATCTGCTCCAGAATACGGGAAATCTCCTGAAGCATATCATGCAGATTCTGCTTCATAAAGGAAATGGATGACACCATCCGGCCGACCTCGCTGTCATCCTCCTTCAGATCCAGCCGTGTGCTGAAATCACCGCCTGCCAGTACAGTCATATCTGCAGATACCTTTTGGATCGGATATAACAGCTCTTCTCTCGCAAACTTGATCGTCCGTACTACCTGCACTGCCACATAAAAGAAAGAAGCCATAAACAGAAGCTGTGCTATAAGCTGTATCACCTTCCAGATACTGGTGATTGCTGTCTTTCTTTCCTCTATCGTCTGAATGACCGCGCTGGTCTGTTCATTAATCTGCACGATCGTCTGCTCATACTGGTTGCCGAACACCTGCGCTCTTGCCGCTTCCAGATCCCCGTCCTTCACATTCTGCATGGCAGCCTCCTCAAGCGGCACCAGTCCGTCCGACATACCTGCGATCTGATCCAGAGCCGCCCAGTCCTCTTCGGACAGGTTGCATTTTTCCAGAACGGCTATTGCCTGTTCCCGGTTCTGATCCTGCTCCAGCTCCTTCATATAGGCATCATAATACTGCTGATCACCGGTCACGGCATAAGACTGCACGTCAGAGGTCAGCGTCTTGGAACCGAGCCGGTACTGGTTCAGCGCATCCACCGTATGAAGGAGCTCTGTCTGCTTGGATGTAAGAAAGGCATTTGCCATTACGGATAGCAGCATCATGACAATACCGGTTCCAATGGCGATGAATGCCTGACGAACCAGTAATCTTAGCTGCGCCGCCTGTCCGTGCTTTGCGGTTTTCTGTTTCTTCTTCGTTCCCATGTTTTTATCCTCCGTGCCCCAAAACAATTCTCTATTTCAATAATTGTACTAAAGAAAACACAACAGGTCAATCTACAACAGTTCCTTCAATAATTTATTTACCATGCCAGGATCTGCTTTGCCCTTCATGGCTTTCATCGTCTGCCCTACCAGAAAGCCGATTGCTTTTTCCTTGCCGTTTCGATAATCCTCCACCGACTGCGGATTGGAAGCAATGATATCCTCCACAGTCTTGCGCAGTGCGCCTTCGTCATTGACCGTCTTTAACCCGTTCTCTTCCACATATTGCTCCGGATCGATATCCTCATCAAATATCTTTTCAAAGACCTCCTTCGCCACTGTTCCGTTGATGGCCCGGCTTTCCACCAGACCGATGAGCTTTGCCAGATTTTCCGGTGAGAAACGGATATCCTCCGGCTCCATCTCCTGTTCCTTTAAAAGCCGCATCGTCTCTACCATCAGCCAGTTGCTGACCTTTTTGGGCTGGCCGCAAAGCGCAACGGTCTGCTCAAACAAATCTGCCATATGCTTCGTGCCGGTCAGAATATCGATATCATAGTCCGGCAGATCAAATTCCTGCTTGTAACGTGCCATCTTCTCATCCCGAAATTCCGGCTGGGCCTTTTTCACTCTCTCAATCCATTCCTCACTGATATGCACCGGAACCAGATCCGGATCCGGGAAATAACGATAATCCTGGGCATCCTCCTTGGAACGCATGGCATAGGATTCCTCCTTTGCATCATCCCATCTTCTGGTCTCCTGAACCACGGCCTGCCCGGACTCAAGCAGCTCAATCTGTCTCTCCTTTTCCCCTTCAATAGCACGTGCAATGGCACGGAAGGAATTTAAATTCTTCATCTCTGTTCTGGTGCCGAACTTTTCTGCACCGACCTCCCGCACAGACAGATTGACATCCGCACGCATAGAGCCTTCCTGCAGCTTACAATCCGAAGCTCCCAGATATTGAATAATCAATCTGAGCTTCTCCAGATAAGCAATGACCTCTTCCGCACTTCGCATATCCGGTTCCGATACGATTTCGATCAGAGGCACCCCGGAGCGGTTATAGTCCACCAGGGTACAATCCTCCCATTCGTCATGAATCAGCTTTCCGGCATCCTCCTCCATATGAATTTCATGAATGCCGACCCTTTTTTTGCCGTCCGCCGTCTCAATCTCTACATAACCGTTGCGGCAGATTGGCAGATAGAGCTGGGAAATCTGATAGTTCTGCGGATTGTCCGGGTAAAAATAATTCTTTCTGTCAAATTTACATACTCTGGTAATTTCACAGTTTGCTGCAATTCCCACTGCCATAGCATATTCCACAACCTGCTTATTGAGCACCGGAAGAGAACCCGGCATACCGGTACAGACCGGACAGGTATGTGCATTCGGCTCTGCTCCAAAGGCCGTAGAGCAGCCGCAGAAAATTTTGGTCTTTGTAGCAAGCTCCACATGGACTTCCAGACCGATTACTGTTTCATATTGTTTTGCCATGACTATCTTCCCTCGCTTTCCTCTGTTTTCTGTACTGCTTTTCCCCTGTTTTCTGCATCCGGTACGCCAAATTTTCCTCTGGCGCATTCGTAGGTATAGGCCGTCTGAATCAGCTTCTTCTCCTGAAAGCAGTCACCGATTAACTGAAGTCCGATTGGCAGTCCCCTGCTGTCCTTTCCGCAGGGGAGACAGATGCCCGGCAGTCCGGCAAGATTGATGGAAATCGTATAAATATCTCCCAGATACATTTTCATCGGATCGGAAAGGCTCTCGCCAAGCCTTGGCGCTGTAGTCGGCGCTACCGGCCCTAAGATGACATTATATTTTGCAAACGCATCGTCAAAGGCCTTTTTAATCAGCGCCTTTACCTTTAATGCCTTGAGATAATAAGCATCATAATAACCCGAGCTTAACACGAAGGAGCCGAGCATGATACGACGTTTTACCTCCGGCCCAAAGCCTTCCGAGCGGGTCTTCTTGTACATATTGTGCAGTCCCTCAAAGCTTTCGGTACGGTAGCCGTACTTGATACCGTCAAACCTCTCCAGATTGGAGCTTGCTTCCGCTGCCGCAATCGTATAATAGGTCGGAATCGCATACTCCACGAGGCTTAAATCAAATTCCTCCACGACAGCTCCCTTTTCCTTTAAAGTTTCCGCTGCCGCAAGTACCGCTTCCCGAACCTCAGAGTCCAGTCCTTCTCCGAAATAATCCCTCGGAATGCCGATGCGCATTCCACGGACATCCTCCACCAGTGCTTTGGTAAAGTCCGTATCCTCTCTTGAAATGGAGGTAGAATCCTTCGGGTCATGTGTACTGATGGCTTCCAAAATGGCCGCACAATCCGTCACATCCTTACAGAGCGGGCCAATCTGATCCAGAGAAGAACCATAAGCAATCAGACCATAGCGGGATACCGTTCCGTAGGTCGGCTTCATGCCTACCACACCACAATAGCCTGCAGGCTGTCTGATTGAACCGCCTGTATCGGAACCCAGTGCAAAATAGCATTCCTCTCCTGCCACCGCTGCCGCAGAGCCTCCCGAGGAACCGCCCGGCACATGCTCCGTATTCCATGGATTTCTCGTCACACCATAAGCCGATGTCTCCGTCGTGGAACCCATGGCAAACTCATCCATATTGGTTTTTCCCAGAATGACCGCGCCGGCTTTCTCCAGATTCCGGACTGCCTCTGCCGAAAAAGTAGGAAGAAAGTTTCCCAATATTTTTGAGGAACAGGTCGTAAGCATCCCTTCCGTACACATATTATCCTTGATAGCTACCGGCACACCGGCTAACCGTCCGGTCAGTTCTCCTGCATCTATTTTTTTCTGAACCTCCTCTGCCCGCTGAAACGCGCCTTCCTTATCCAGGGTCACATAGCAGTGCAGGCTCTCTTCTTTTGCTTCGATCCGGGCAAATACTGCCTCTACGGCTTCCTTTACCGTTACTTCCTTTGCTTTGATCTTTTCTGCCAGCTCTACAGCAGTATATTTTAGAATATCCACAGTTTTTTCCTCCATATCCGTCCACTGGTCACCGTTTCCATGTGTCGGCAGCCAATAGCCTCTGCATGCCTTAGTCAAAGGTACGCGGTACGGCAAACATGCCGTCCTTTTCTCCCGGCGCATTCTTTAATACGGCCTCTCTCTCATCCCCATTGGTCACGATATCCTCACGGAATACATTTTCAACCGGAAAAACATGACTCATCGGTTCCACTCCATCGGTATCCAGCTCACTCAATTTATCAATATAATCGAGCATACTTCCCATATCCTTCTTTGCCTGCTCCTTTTCCTCCCCGGAAAGCTCCAGCTTGGCAAGAATGCCCACATACTCGATTGTTTCATCACTGATTATATTTGCCACGGTATAACCTCCTTTTCTTCCTCGGATGAATCCGCCCCTTCTGCAAAGCCGGATTCCCCTCTGCCACTCCATCAGTCTCTGACCTTGATATGCACTTCTCTAAGCTGCTGCTCCGTCACATCGTTCGGTGCCCCACACATCAGATCCTGTGCGGAACCGCTCATCGGAAAGGCAATGACCTCGCGAATATTCTCTTCATTGCGAAGCAGCATGAGCATACGGTCTACGCCCGGTGCCATGCCTGCATGTGGCGGTGCTCCGAACTGGAATGCCTCGTAGAGTGCTCCGAACTTGCTCTTTAAGGTGGCTTCGTCATAGCCTGCAATTTCAAAGGCCTTTACCATAATCTGCATATCGTGGTTTCTGACTGCACCGGAGGACAGCTCCACACCGTTGCAGACAATATCATACTGGTAAGCCAGAATATCCAGCGGATCCTTTTCCATCAGCGCTTCCAGTCCGCCCTGCGGCATGGAGAAAGGATTATGTGTAAAACCGATCTGCTTTGTCTCCGGGTCCCGTTCAAACATCGGAAAATCATTGACATAACAGAAGCGGTAAGCGTTCTTCTCATACAGATCCAGACGTTTTCCAAGCTCATTCCGAAGCTGTCCTGCGTAATAGTTCGCACGTTCCTCTTTATCTGCAATAAAGAAGATCGTGTCACCGGACGTAAGTCCTGCCAGCTCACGCAGCTCTCCCTTCTGCTCCTCGGGAATAAACTTGTCAATCGGCCCCTTGTAGCTTAAATCCTCTGCCACCTCAAGATAACCGAGACCGCCCATGCCAAGCGATTTGGCAAACTCAAGGAGCTTTTCATGGAAGCCTTTTGACATCTCCGCATGTACCTTAATCGCACGTACCGTCCGGCCAATGAACGGCTTAAAGGTACAGGTCTGGAAAAATTCCGTCACATCTATGATACGAAGCGGATTTCTGAGATCCGGCTTATCGGAACCAAACTCTAACATCGCCTGCTTATAGCTGATGACCGGATAAGGCGCCTGTGTCACTGCATAGCCTTCCGGTGCAAATTTTTCAAAGGTAGCGGAAAGGATTTCCTCTCCGGCACGGAAAACATCCTCCTGTGTTGCAAAGCTCATTTCAAAATCCAGCTGGTAGAACTCTCCCGGAGAACGGTCTGCCCTTGCATCCTCATCCCGGAAGCAGGGCGCTATCTGAAAATATTTATCAAATCCCGACACCATCAAAAGCTGCTTATACTGCTGTGGTGCCTGCGGAAGTGCATAGAATTTTCCTTTATACTTTCTGGACGGTACGATATAATCTCTGGCTCCCTCCGGAGAAGAAGCACACAAAATCGGCGTCTGAATCTCCAAAAATCCCATCTCCGTCATCTTCTGACGTAAAAAGCTGATAACCTGGGAACGGAAAATAATGTTATCCTTCACCTTTGCATTTCTCAAATCCAGATAACGGTATTTTAAACGCACATCCTCTCTGGTTTCCTTCGAGGTCATGATTTCAAACGGAAGCTGCTTATATACCTTCCCTAAAATGTCAATGCTCTTTGCTTCCAGCTCAATCGTTCCGGTCGGAAGCTTTGGGTTATACGTCTCTTCGTCCCTTTTTTCCACCGGGCCTTCAATCGATACGGAAATTTCTTTGGTAATTCCCTTTAACAATTCCGCATCCCGGATGACAATCTGAAGGACACCATACATATCACGCAGATCCAGGAAGGACACGCCTCCGTGATCTCTGATGTTTTCAATCCAGCCGGCCACACGGACGGTCTGCCCGATATGAGCTTCGCTGATTTCCTTAATCGTAATGCTGCGATACTTGTTCTGAGTTGTCATGGTTTTTTTCTCCTCTTTTTCCGAATGAATTTTATGCTGCACAGGAGCTTTGCCCTCCGGGACTCTTTTTCACTCTTTCATCACGAAAAAAAGCCCCGGAACACAGTTTCCTGTATTCCGGGACGGGATATTTGAATATGACCCGCGGTACCACCCGCATTGGTAAGCCGACGCTTCCATCAAAGCGTTTCATCGCCCTACCCACTCTTACACTTAACGCGTGTGACGTATCGCCCTAGCAGTGTCCTCCGCCTGTATGCTCTTTCGATTCCGTGTCATACGGCTATTATGTGACTGCTGTTTCAGGTGATCTGCTCCAGAGTGTTCCCTTTATTACTTCCCACGAACAGCGCTCTCAGTCGGTGACGCCGTATTCCTGTCGCTTTTCATAACAAGAGTCTCTTTCATCGCATTTATCTTTAAAACGTATATTAGCACATGTTTTTTCCCATTGCAAGAAAAATTTTCAAAATGTGTAATTCTTACTGTTTCTATCGTTTTGTCTATCGTCCCTACAGCGCCTTAATCCGATCCACTGCCTCTACTGTATTCTCATAGCTTCCGAATGCAGTCAGACGGAAGTAAGTCTCACCGCTCGGTCCGAAGCCTGAACCCGGTGTACCTACGACGTTGGCCTTTTCCAGCAGATAATCGAAAAACTCCCAGCTGGTCATGCCGTTCGGTGCCTTTAACCAGATGTACGGCGCATTCACACCGCCGGATACGGTATAGCCCGCACTCTTTAAGCCCTCCAGAATGTATTTGGCATTGTTCATATAGTAAGCTACCTGTTCCTTTAACTGAGCTTTTCCTGCCTCAGAATAAACCGCCTCGCCTGCACGCTGTACGATGTACGGTGCGCCATTGTACTTTGTGCCATGGCGTCTTGCCCAGAGAGAATGCAGCATCACATCACCACATTTCAGATCCTTCGGAATAACAGTATAGCCTAAGCGTACACCGGTAAAGCCTGCGTTTTTCGAGAAGGAATGCAGCTCGATGGCACAGGTTCTGGCTCCCTCGCACTCATAGATGGAGTGTGGTACATCCTCTTCGGAAATATAGGCTTCATATGCAGCATCATAAATGATGACAGCCCCTACCTTATTCGCATAATCTACCCACTCCTGAAGCTGAGCCTTGTTAATCGTCGACCCCGTCGGATTATTCGGGAAGCACAGATAGATCATATCCGGTGTCTCCTTCGGAAGCTGCGGTGCAAAGTTATTGTCTGCGGTGCACGGCATGTAGATTACATCGCTCCAGGTCTCCTTTGCCGGATCATATACACCGGTTCTGCCTGCCATAACGTTCGTATCCACATAAACCGGATAGACCGGGTCACAAACTGCAATTTTATTATCCACACTGAAGATTTCCTGAATATTGCCGGAATCGCATTTTGCTCCGTCCGACACAAAAATTTCGTCCGGACTGATATCACAGCCTCTGGCCTTATAATCATTTTCTGCAATGGCATTTCTTAAAAATTCATAGCCCAGATCCGGTGCATAGCCACGAAACGTCTCAGCCTTTCCCATCTCATCCACTGCTCCGTGCAAAGCGTCAATGATAGCCGGTGCAAGCGGCTGTGTGACATCCCCGATTCCAAGACGGATAAGCTTCTTATCCGGATTTGCTGCTGCATATGCGTTTACCTTTTTGCCAATCGTCGAAAAAAGATAACTGCCGGGTAACTTTAAATAATTGTCATTGATCTTAAACATCTTTGTTCTCCTTTTGTCCAATACGTTGAAAACATCTGCTTTCACATATTAACACACTATAGCATTAACGTCAATTTCCCCTTCAAAAACGGTTGTTGCAGGCCCGGTCATATAGATCAGATTTTCCTTCTTATTCCAGTCGACCAAAATCTCGCCTCCAAGTACCTTCACCGCCACCTTATGATTGGTCAGGCCATTCAAGACACAGGCTGCCACCGTCGCACAGCAGCCGGTTCCACAGGCCAGCGTTTCTCCGGTTCCCCGCTCCCAAACGCGCATTTCCACATGATTACGGTCAATGACCCTGACAAATTCGGTATTGATCCGCTTCGGAAAACGCTCATGATTTTCAAAATACGGTCCCACCTTCTCAATTTCCAGACCGGCCACATCATCCAGAAAGACAACCGCATGGGGATTGCCCATCGACACGCAGGTCATATGATATTCCTTTCCGGCCACTTCAATCGGTTCATCCATCACGATCTCATGCTCCGATACCACGGGGATATTTTCCGGTATAAACTCCGGCTCTCCCATATTGACGGTCACCATCGTGACCTCACCGTCATCCACGGTCATATCCAGATACTTGACCTTTCCGGCGCTTACGATACTGATCGTAATTTTATCCGTCAGTCTGTGGTCATAAACATATTTTCCGACACAACGGATACCGTTACCGCACATCTCCGCCCGGCTTCCATCCGCATTATACATCTCCATCTCAAAATCTGCCACATCAGAAGGATTGATAAAAATCACACCGTCACCGCCGATGCCAAAATGTCTGTCACTTAAGAAGCGCACCAGCTGTGGCTTTTTCTCCTGGGAAATCTTCTCTTCTGCTCCGTTTATATAAATATAATCGTTACCGCATCCGTGCATCTTTGTAAACTTCATAATCGTCCCTCCTGTGTTTTCTAGGTACTTTGTTATCTATAGTATATACCGCATTATTTATTATATATTGTGATAAAATGCGATTTATATTGCAAATACTGCTATCCTGAGATACTATTAGCTTATCACACATGTTTTCTAAAGGAGGCCAACGTATGTTTACGGAATCGATCTCTTCTGCAAAAGACATATCCCATGAAACAGATTATGAAAAAAAAGGGTATCTGAACGATGATTTTCGTGTCTTTCATTTAAAGGACAGCGAAAAAAAAGAATATAGCTTTCACTATCATGATTTTGCCAAGATTCTGGTGCTATTATCCGGGGATGTCAGCTATACGATCGAGGGGCGCACCTACCCGCTCTCTCCCTATGATATTGTACTGGTGGATGCCGGACAGATCCATCGTCCCATCGTCCATTCGGACAGCCCCTATGAACGCATCATCCTTTATGTCTCTCCTGCCTATCTGGACTCTCTCAAACAGAAGAGCTGTGATCTGAGCCTCTGCTTTTTGAAGGCTCGTCAGGAGCATACAAACGTCCTGCGCATTGCTTCCTTTGAGCGGAGTCTCCTGTACGACTGCTGCCGCAGACTTTCCGCTTCTTTAAAGGATACCGACTATGCACACTCGCTTCTGCATTCCCTGCTGTTTCTGGAATTTCTGATTCAGTTGAACCGTGCGGTTATCCACAACCAGATCAAGTATCTGGAAATGAACTCCTCCAATGCAAAAATACTCGCCATTCTGGATTTTATCAGTGCCCATCTGACCGAGGAGCTCACGCCGGATACGATTGCAAATACCTTTTATCTGAGCAAATACTATTTAATGCACCTTTTTAAGGCGGAAACCGGTTATACCCTGAACAGCTATATCACCAACAAAAGGCTCCTGTTGGCGAGAGAGCTGTTGCAAAAAGGCATTCCGGCTACACAGGTATGCTACGACTGCGGCTTTAAAAATTATTCTACCTTTTCACGTGCCTACAAAAAATGCTTTCAGGATATCCCCAGAAATCTGATGCGTCCCTAACATACATTCATCATGGACAATACCATTTGGGCCGTCTCCACCATATTCGTACTGCTGTCCATACTGCATTTTTGTATGTATCTGTGAGCCTCTTCCTCTGTCATGTGGTTTCGCTCCATTAAAAGGTGTTTTGCCTCCTGAATCATGGCGACCTCTTCCGGCTTTCTTTCCCTTGGCTGTGCCCGCCGCAGCCTTTTGCGCCGTTCCATGGTCTCAACCATCATATTCACCGTATTGACCAGTTCATGTACCTTAAGCGGCATCGCAAGACTGACAATATTACTGCCCTCGATTTCACTCAATATGCGTCCCGATGCCATAAGAAGCATCTCAAATCCTTCCGGCAGATATTCCCTTAATTCAGAATAGACCATATCCATCAGCTTATAGCTGCACAGCATGATTCCTCCTCCCAGTTCATCTGCTGCCGCTGCTGCTGCCGCTCCTGTCGTACAGATTGCTGAAACGGTAAAGCCACTTCGCACCAATATGTTTTTTATACTTTTTGCATCCTCTTGTTTTGGAAAAGCTACTATAATTCCTGTCATGCGTCTCACCGTCCCGTAGCCTGATTGAATCCTGTCACCGGCCCTTTTGCACTGCTATATGCACATAAAGCTTTTATACACGATACAGATATTTCTCGATTTCCCACTCACTCACCTGTGCACGGTACTCCTGCCACTCATGCTTCTTCACCTCAATGTATTTCTCGGAAACATGTCTGCCCAGTACATCCTTTACCAATTCATCCTTTTCCAGAGCGTCAATTGCCTCAATCAGCGTTCCCGGCAATGCCGTAATGGATGCCTGGCTTTTCTCTTCCTCGGACATCTCAAAAATATTTTGATTGACCTCAGCCGGAGGCTCAATCTGATTGCGGATACCGTCCAGACCTGCCTTTAAGCAGACTGCCAGCGCAAGATACGGATTGGCAGAGGAATCCGGACTTCTCAATTCAATTCTGGTTCCTTCCCCTCTGACTGCCGGCACACGGATCAGCGGACTTCGGTTGATCGTACTCCATGCAATATGTACAGGCGCCTCAAAGCCCGGCACCAGACGCTTATAGGAATTGACGACCGGATTTAAAATGGCAGTCATACCCTGCATATGCTTAATGAGTCCTCCGATAAACCAATAAGCCTCCTTACTCAGTCCGAGTACATCCTGACTGTCATTGAAGATATTTTTTCCGTTTTTGGAAAGAGACATATTGATGTGCATACCGGAACCATTCACTCCAACCTTCGGCTTCGGCATAAAGGTTGCATGCAGGCCATGACGCTTTGCAATCGTCTTGACTGCCAGCTTGAAGGTCATGATATTATCGGCTGTCCTAAGTGCCTCATCATATTTAAAATCAATCTCATGCTGTGCCGGTGCCGACTCATGGTGGGAAGCCTCAATCACAAACCCCATCTCCTCCAGAGTCAGTACGATGTCACGTCTCGCATTCTCTCCAAAATCAATCGGGCCCAGATCAAAATAGCCTGCCTGCTCATTGGTCACGGTCGTCGGCAGTCCGTTCTCATCCGTCTGGAACAGGAAAAATTCACACTCCGGCCCCACGTCAAAGCTGTAGCCCATCTGTTCCGCTTCCTCCAATGCCTGCTTTAATACATAACGCGGATCTCCCTCAAACGGAGTTCCGTCCACCCGGTACACATCGCAGAACATTCTGGCCACCTTTCCCTGCTGCGGCCTCCACGGAAAGATTTCAAACGTATTGATGTCCGGATACAGACACATATCCGATTCTTCAATCCTGGCAAAGCCTTTGATCGAAGATCCGTCAAACATACACTCATTATTCAACGCCTTCTCCAGCTGACTGGATGTGATGGCCACATTCTTCAGATTTCCCAGAATATCCGTGAACTGAAGCCGGATAAATTCCACATCCTCTTCCCTCACCAGATTCATGATATCCTTCTTTGTATAATTTTTCATTTTTCCTCCATTCCGCTGAATGACAGCTTCCTTTTACCCCTGTTTATATAAAAAAAGCGCTCCTACCCCTTGGGTAAGAACGTCTTCGTCCGCTATTATCTTAAAACGTGTTTGTGCGTTTGTCAATACAAAATGTGCAGTGAAACCGTCCCTCCTTCCTGTTCACCACCTAAAATACGAATATCCCCGCCCCACGTTTCATAAAATGTAAAAACGAAAAAGGGAACGGAGATATTGCCATGCGTTCAAAAACAAAAATTGTTGTCCTGCACTTAAAGGAACTCATCTATACCGGCATCTTTGCAGTCCTGGGCATCCTGTTTGTCGTGCTGCTCATCATCATGTTCCTGCCCGGAGACAAAAAGGATACCGAAGAAGAAGCCGCTATGGCCAGCGCTTATGTGCCCGGCATTTACACCACCTCTCTGTCACTTGGTGACAACACTGTGGACATCGAGGTTGTCGTAGACGAAAATAATATCAATTCCATCCGTCTGGTCAATTTAAGCGAAGCTGTCACCACCATGTATCCGCTGATTGAACCGTCCTTTCAGGATTTGATCGGTCAGATACTGGAGAAACAGAGCTTAGAGGATATTTCCTATTCCGATGATAACAAATATACCTCCATGGTACTGTTAAATGCCATTGAAACCTCTCTGGACAAAGCTGCCGTCCCGGCCTCTGAATGATTCGATGAAACCATACTCTACCGCATGTCGCCATGGCCAGTGCCTATAATCTGTCTATTTCAGCCATCCACAGTGCAGCGCTGGCATCTGACGGCATTCTTAAGTCTCCTCTCGGAGATACCGCAACGCTTCCCACCTTCGGCCCGTCTGGCAGACAGGAGCGCTTAAACTGCTGTGCAAAGAAACGTCTGTAGAACACCCTGATCCACTTACGGATCGTTTCTTCATCATACTGTCCTGCAAAGGCTTCTTTGGCAATACGGAATACCTTAGACGGTTCAAAACCGCAGCGCAGCATATAGTAAAGGAAAAAGTCATGCAGCTCATACGGGCCCACCAGATCCTCCGTCTTCTGGGAAATCACCCCGTCTACCGGAGGCAGCAGCTCCGGGCTCACCGGAGTATCCAGCACATCCAAAAGCACACTCTTTAATTCCTCGCTTCCACAAGTATCCGCATAATACCGAACCAGATGGCGCACCAGTGTTTTCGGCACACCTACATTCACTCCATACATGGACATGTGGTCACCGTTATAGGTTGCCCAACCGAGCGCCAGCTCCGACATATCTCCCGTTCCGATGACAAGTCCCGCCTCTTTGTTCGCAATGTCCATGATGACCTGTGTCCGCTCTCTTGCCTGTCCGTTCTCATAAGTCACATCATGGTTTTCCATATCCTGTCCAATATCCTGAAAATGTCTCGTCACGGATTCCTTAATATCCACTTCCATCAGAGTCATACCAAGCGTTTCTGCCAGCTTGCACGCATTGGCATATGTCCTGCCTGTCGTACCAAAGCAGGGCATCGTCACTGACAGGATATCCTTCCTGTCCTTGCCGATCAGGTCAAACGCTTTTGCCGTCACCAGAAGAGCCAGTGTCGAATCCAGTCCACCGGAAATACCGATGACCGCCGTCCTGCTGCCGGTATGCTCATAACGCTTTTTCAGTCCGTATGCCTGAATGGAAAGTATCTCCTCACAGCGCCTGTTCCGTTCTGTCAGGTCAGACGGTACAAACGGCATCGGATTGAAGGTACGTTCCAGTCTGGTTTCCTCCTGTTGAAGTTCAAATGGAATCACCAGATAAAAATCCTCATCCCCCGGCTGGCAGAAGGTCGTCATACGCCTTCTCTCCATCTGCAGCCTGTGGACATCAATATCCGCATAGACCGTATCACTCACAAAACGCTTTGCTTCCTTTAGGATCGTACCGTTTTCCGCAATGATATTGTGGGCTCCAAACACCAGATCCTGTGAGGATTCTCCTTCTCCGGCACTGGTATAGACATAGGCACATAAAAGTCTTGCGCTTGCTGCAGTCACCAGCATATCACGGTACTTGTCCTTGCCAATCGTTTCATTGGATGCCGACAGATTGACGATGACCGTCGCCCCGGCCAGAGCATGCGCGGTACTGGGTGGATTCGGAGTCCAGAAATCCTCACAAATCTCACAGCCGACCGTCAGTCCCTCCATTCCGTCTGCCTCAAATAAAATATTGGTTCCAAAGGGCACCTCCTCCCCATCGAACCAGACCTGCTCCAATTCTCTCTTTCCCGGTGAAAAATATCTTGCTTCATAAAATTCCGCATAATTCGGAATATAGGTTTTGGGAATAAAAGCGAGCACCTCTCCATCCTGAAGGGCAGCAGCCACATTGTACAGCTTATGGTCTTTTTCAAGCGGAAGGCCGACAAAAACGAGCGCATCATTCCCTTTTGTGCTGTCTGCAATGCGCTTTAACTGTTCTTTCGCACCGTGCAGCAAAAGCTCCTGCAAAAATAAGTCATTACACGTATATCCGGTCAGACACAGCTCCGGGAATACGATCAGCTTTGCACCCTGCTCCAGTGCTTCCTCCATTCGTTCTATAATCTGTCCGGCATTGTACTCCGGGTCTGCCACCCTGATTTTTGGCGTAACCGCAGCCACTTTTACAAATCCATGTCTCACTTTTCCACGTTCCTTTCCGCTCTGCCCTATCTGACCCCTCCGGCCAGAATGTCCTTTAATTCCTCTACCGTAAAAATATATCTGGTATTGCAGAAATCGCATTTCACTTCAATTTCTTTTCCGTCATCAATCATTTCCTGCAAATCCTTTTTTCCGATTCCGGCAAGTGCTTTTTCCACTCTCGCCTTATCACAGTTGCAGTAATATTCGACCGGCATGGTATCGAGTATCTCCACTCCCAAATCTCCTAACAACAGATTGACGATCTGCTCCGGCGTATTGCCTGCTTCCAGCATAGCGGTCACAGAGGAAATCTCAGCCAGTTTTTTCTCCAGCGCCGAAATCACAGTTTCCTCCGCAAACGGCATCAGCTGTATGATAAATCCTCCCGCCTGCTTTACCGTATTATTGCGCTCCATCAAAACACCCAATCCTACTGCGGACGGCACCTGCTCAGAGGTGGCAAAATAATAGGTCAGGTCCTCTGCAATCTCACCGGTCTGCAATATAGTCTGTCCCACATACGGCTCTTTTAACCCCATATCCTTGATAACACTGAGCATTCCCTGTCCGACGGCTCCGCCCACATCCAGCTTACCGGCTGCATTCGCCGGCAAAATGACCTGCGGCTCATAAGCATAGCCCTTTACTCTCGCCTGTGCATCGGCAGTCACCGTCATACCGCGCATCGGGCCATCTCCTTTGACCTGCAAAGTCAATATATCCTTTTCCCCTTTTAACATGCTGCCCATCATAGCTCCCGCTGTCAGAAGCCGTCCCAGAGCAGCCGTTACGACCGGGCTCGTATCATGCTTTTGTCTTGCATTCTCCACCGTCTCCCGCGTTGTCGCCGCAAAGATGCGAATCTGGGCATCTGCCGCCGTCGCACGCACTAAATAATCCTTCATCTCTATCGTTTCTCCTTCTGCACTTCTCTTGCTACTACATAGATTCTTTCACTTTCCGCCGTGACCGCATCATGCGTATCCGCATCGATGGCCGTGACAAATTCCATCCCTGCCTCCTCCACCAGCCTGCGCATCACCGAAAGGGTATAACCTCTCTGATAGTGTGTCTCTTCAAATCGCCGGAACAGTCCGCCTTCCTCTTTGACAAAAATGGTCAGATCATATTCGTTGACCTGCTCCTCCTCATGGTAATAGTTTTCCCAGATAAAGCTACACTCTTCCCGATTTTCGGCAATCGTCGTGTTACCAATGACCTGTTCATATTTATAGACCGTATTAAAATCAAACAGAAAAACCCCGCCCGGATAAAGATAGTTGTTCACCAGCCGGAAGGTCTTTAATAAGTCCTCTTCCTCCAGCAGATAATTCAGGGAATCACAGACGCTGAGTATGGTTCCTGCCGTACAATACAGTTCCATCTCCCGCATATCCTGCATCAGATAAAGAATATCCAGTCCATCCCTGTCCCGCTTCTCCATGGCGATGGCAAGCATCTCCTCTGAATTGTCGATGCCGACCATATCGTAGCCCTTCCTCGCAAGCAGCTCTGTCAGCGTTCCCGTTCCGCAGCCCAAATCCACCACAAGATCCCGCTCACTACGGAGCGCTTCCCCTTCACTGTCCATTTTGGCATCTGCGCTTCGCTCTCCCGGCCTGGACACTCCGTATTTTTCCACTAAAAAGGACAAATACTCCGCCCAATCCTGGTACGGAGTCTCATCCATGAAAATATCATATACACTTGCAAAATCGGTGTATGCTTCCATTTCCTCTTCCTCTTATGAGTATCTTTTTACCGAATCTATTCACCCAGCTTCATCGCAATGAAAAATCCGCCTGCAAAAGCAATCACACTGCTGAGAACAGAAAGCACCGTAATCGTTCCAAAAGTGCTCATCAGAAGGATCGCAACAGGAGATGCTACAATCAATCCGATAATTGCCCAGTAAGCATAAAGCGGAAACTTTTCAAAAATAACCTCAATCGCCTTGGCAATCGCAAAGATACCGACTACCACCCCAATGCCAAACGGCGTCAGCACTCCCACACCCTGCAGGATACCAGCCATATCAAAGGCTACCAACGCCTTGATAAAATCGTTGATTGTTGCCAGAATCGGATTATAATAGCCAAGCAGAAGCAAAATCATAGAACCGCTGACACCCGGTACAATCATGGTAGCCGAGGTTATCATGCCGATGAAAAACAGCTTGATAATGGAAATCAGGCTCAGTGATAAATCCGCTGCGTTTCCTTCCGTCTCGCCCAGAGCCGCCATGCCGACTACCAGTGCAAAAAATGCCAGAAATGCGATGATATGTCCTGCCTGTATTTTCGTACCCTTCACCTTCTTGCCAATGGCCGGAAGTCCTCCCACGATCAAACCAATAAACAACAGATTGGTTGGAAGCGGATAATTCTCAAACAAAAACTCAATCACAAAGGATAACCCTACCAGCGCAATGCCTGCTCCAAGAAAAATCGGAATGAGGAATTTCAGGCTCTTCTGAAACTCCGAAAATAAATGTGTCACACAATGGATCAAGGTATCATAAATACCCATGGACACCGCCATAGTTCCGCCACTGACACCCGGTATGATATTGGCCACACCGATGACCATACCCTTTAAAATATTTTTTAACATACTCTTTCCTACCTCTATCTTTCTTTCAAATACTCCCCAAGGAATGCAAGCACCCGATCCATTTCCTCGTCGGTTCCGATGGAAATGCGCAGATAGTTGTCAATCCCCGGCTTGTTGAAATGTCGGACATAAATATCCTGTTCCTTTAATGTCTCATAAATTTCCCGTGCCGGCTTCGTCTTGTGCGTGGCAAAGATAAAATTCGTATAAGAATCCGGGAAAGTGAAGCCAAGCCCGGAAAGCTCCTTTTTCACACGCTCTCTCGTCTTGATCATTTTCTCCAGGGTTGCCTTAAAATAAGCGTCATCCTTTACCGCTTCCACACCACAGACAATGGACGGCAGATTCATCGTATAGGAATTAAAGGAGAATTTTACATCATTCAAAAGCTTCATCAGCTTCTCATTTCCGATGGCAAAGCCGATACGCATACCCGCCATGGCTCTGGACTTGGAAAATGTACGGACAATGAGCAGATTATCATATTTTTCCAGTAACGGCAATGCTGTCTCACCGCCGAAATCGACATAAGCCTCATCCACGATGACTACCGAATCCGGATTGGCGGAAACAATCTCCTCTACCACATCCAGAGACTCAAACACTCCTGTCGGTGCATTCGGATTCGGGAAAATGATACCTCCGTTTTTCTTTTTATAATCTTCTGCATGGATACGAAAATCCTCATGCAGCGGAATCACCTCATACGGGATTCGGTACAAATCAGCCCATACATCATAAAACGAATATGTAATATCCGGGAATAAAATCGGCTCGCTTCCATGAAAGAAGGTCAGAAAAGCCATCGCTATGACATCGTCCGAGCCAACCCCCACAAAGACCTGCTTTTCACTCACGCCGTAATAATCTGCCAGTGCCTTCACTAACGGTGCCGCTGTCGTATCCGGATACAGCCTGATTTTTGAAATATCCAGTTCTGCCAGCACCTTCTGAATCCCCGGTGCCGGAGGGTAGGGACACTCATTTGTATTGATCTTAATCATACCTGCCTTATTCGGCTGATCGCCCGGCGTATACGGAACGACCTTTCTGACATTCTTCTCCCAACTCATACTACGAAACGTCCTTTCACTTCATTCCTCTTCATGCTCTCTTCACGCATGACCAGTAACTTTTTCACCTTACTTTACCAGAGATTGACCGGAAATGCAACGTTTGGACTGTTAATATTTCTTAGCGGGGAATCTGTCCGGTTTGTGCCAGCTACCGTCCTGACGGCCCTGTGCCGCAGCTGAAATCCGAATACTTACAGACGAACTGTGCGTTTTCTTAATAGAGCATTTAGAAAAAGCAGGGAAAAATCGGCACGGATGCCGATTTTAGGCGTCATGTGCAGGGACGCACATGGACGCCGGCCCGAACGGCTTCCAATATCCTGCTGCTCTATTTAGAAAACACCAGTCCGTCTGTCGCATTCGGATTTCTGCTGCGGTACAGAGCCGGGCAGAACGGTAGCTGGCACGAACCGGGCAGATTCCCTCATCGCCTTTTCTTAGACGCAAAGCTTTCCGGTCACATATTTCACAAGCTGATTGTACCGCGTCACCTTCTTCAATCCCTCAATCGCCATGGAAATCACCAGGCTGATACCCATCAGTACGGCAAGAATCAAAAGCCAGTACCGGAACGAATAAGTAAAGTCCTTGAAATAATAGTAGTATATAAAGGTATGTATCAGGAAAATATTCATGGAGTATTTTCCTAATAAAGTCAGAATATGACTGACTCCCGGAATTCTCCCGATGAAGGTAAAAAAGCAGAACGCCGCCCACATCGTACCGGCCGCAAAGTTAAAGTTGGAAATCGGAACCACAAACGGCAGCTTTACCAAAAGTAAAAATCCCGCCACACATACAATCAGCTTAAACAGCACGATTTCCGGCCGTCCTTTTCCGGCCTCCCGCCATTTTTCGAGAATATCATGCTCCTTGGTATAAATACCGAGCGCCAGCGTAAAGGCACAGATGCCAAGGTATCTGCCATCCCAGCCTATGGCTACCGGCAGTACCAGTGCGCCGCCTAAAAACAGCACTCCGAACCGCTCATACAGAGCATATAAAAACGGAAACATGAACAGGATAACATACGCAAAGGACATATACCACCAAGTAATGTTCATCGTAGGCGTCTGGAAAAAGTCCGCCAGTCCCAGTGCATCCAGAATCGCATAGCCAAAAAAGCTCTGCTCCTCCCTGCTGTAAATCCAAAAGAAGTCCTGCTTCATCACAAGCGCCAGAATCACAGACAGCAGATAGACCGGCAAAAAGGAAAAGAACAGCGTCAGCACACGCTTTCCAATCAGCTTCGGCATCAGCTCTCTTTTCTCCTGCGCACTCTTCCCCTTGAGCTTTGCTGTCATTCCGTAATAGGTTAAAAACGTGAAGCCTGCCATCACATATTTAAAGGACTGCACCAGCACAATGACCTGATGCTCGCCAAACGGAGCAAAGTCCACATCAAAGCCTGCAAAGGTTGCCGCATCGTAAAACAAGTGGTGAGACAGCATGCAAATAATAAAGAATCCTTTTAAAATATTAGACTGCCTGGTGTCAAAGCTCACCCCCGTGTGTATGGTTTTGGTCTGTAGCGTCTTATTCTGTACCGTTTTTTCCTGTGTCTCTTTTCCTTTTAATCCCATCCGTCGTCCCATTCTCCTTTTCCCAGCTGTTCCAAATATTCATCCAGATAGACAAATCTTTTGCTGATGTAATTTTCAATATATTCTGTATCGGAAGCGTACTTTGCTTCCGGCCAGCGCTCCTTTTCTCTTTTCATGACATCACTATGCCAAAGCAGCCTGTCATATTCCCGCACCCGTGCAAGCATCTTCTCCTCGGTAATGATATCCTTCCTAAGCTCCCTCCAGCGTGCCTTTGTCTGCTCGGTAAATTCCACATCCCCTGCGGAAAACATCCGGCTGACAATCGGGAAATCCATAATCTTCCGGTACTGCTTATCGTTTCTGCCCCACATGAAAATATCCTCACCGGTATAGCCTACTCCCCAGGACATATCCATATCCCACGGTGTCATCAGTACCTTCGTATTATTCTGCGCATTCTCAATGGAAAGATAGAGGTTCTTCAGCTCATTGTCATCCAGACCGGAGGCCAGAAAAAACAGCCAGTAATCAATATGATCTTCCACCTCCATATAATTCCTCATCTGCGCAAGATACTCCTCATCCGAGGCATAATAAGCCAGATACATATACTGTCCGATGGTTTCCCACATATCCTCACTCTTCCAGGAGGCATATTTAAGTTCCAGGCATTTACAAGCCTCCTCATCCCCGACTGCCGCAATGTCCTCCGGCGTAGGCGCATCAAAATTCACGGTCTTGAACAGAAGATCCTGCCTTGCGGAATCCTTATCCTCCCAGAAATTCCTGCGGTCTACCGCAGTTCCCATGCCATAGAGCCCTTCGTATTCTCCGTTCACAAAGACCTCGCAGTACTCCATCTGTAAACCGTTTCCCGCATCGGAATACGTACTGTTTCTCACAATTTCATCCCACAGATCACGGCTCAGCTTCTCCCGCATCTTGCTCTCATCCCCATAAAAGGAATAGAGCACCCATTCCCGCGCTGCGCGCATCCCGAAAAAGGGATAGCTTTTACCGGAACCATTTCGTTCAGCGGACTCCTCCCTGGCAGGCTGTACCTTTACACGGTAGCTCTTCTTGGGAATCCACTGGCTGGAAGCTCCTCTTGTATGAAGTCCTACGGTCAAATGGTCCGTAAAGCCCATCCCGGAGTCTTCATCAAAAATCGTCATCGCTGCCTCGGTATATTCCTCCTCCGCAATCTCTTCCTCCGTCTGAATCACCAGTACCGGAAGCTCCGTCTGCCAGAAGGAAAATTCGCTGTAGCTGTCCTTTGTATATGCGATCAGGCGCTCTCCCGCTTCGGTCTGAAGCCTGCCGAACAAAATGCCCTCCTGTCCGGCATTACATTCCAGATCCCACTCCTTCATTCGTGCAAAACGCATAAAGGTATTGCTCAGACTGTCATAGGGAAGCATTTCCTCTTCCCATGTCATATACACAGGCAGCGCTTCCTCTCCGCTTTTTGGTATGCGTCCTGTACAGATGCTTTTGTATTCTTCCTCTGAAAGTATTTTGACATGCCACCAGTCCTCTGCCCGACCAGGCTCTGCCACCTCTTCCTGCAGCTCTTCCTTCAGCCCTGCTGCCAGCAGAAGCCCTATTCCGCATAGCAGAAGCAAAATCTTCCATCCTCTATATCTCATGCTTTTCTTTTACTTTCCTTCCTGAATGTCATACACCACAAACTGATCTCCGTTCCTGCCGAAGCAATCCACCTCCCGCATCACAGAACCGGGGTATCTGGATGCAAAATAATCCTCCAGATAACCGGTCGGACAGCGTTCCTCATTTTCCACAATGATTCTCGCCCGGCCATCCACAATCGCCCTTTCCGTATCCGAAACGCCTGCCAGCTCCAGCTTTTTCAAAAAGGCCGGACTGTCTGAAAGCCAGCCACCGAATACGATATAGTGTTCAAACCGGTTTCCGGTCGTGTCAAAAATAGCTTCGGTATCGTTGGTAATCGATTTGGTATCCACCAGATAAAAATATTCATCGTGTTCTTCGCAGTAATCCTTCAGATTACGCAGGTCCTGACTTTCTGCAAGCCGCCAGGTATTTTCCACAAAAACATGCTTTAAACGTACATAGCCAAAGGCTGCAAGAAACAGGAAATAAGCTGCCAGCACAACAGCCGTAAGCACCTTCTTCCAGGACTTTTTACTTCCTTTGCAGGCATCACCGATTCCCGGTAATTCCCTGCACAGGATCACCGCCAGCACTCCGGCCTCCGCCAGCAAAAGAGACTGGGTAATCCGCATCGGATAACGTCCTTCATATACCACATACATCCAGGAAAACATCCGACCGATCCACAGAGCTCCCAGCGAAAGAAATGCGCCGGGCTTCTTCCAGAGAACCGCTCCGACAGCAGCCAGCACATACAGGCTGACTACGATCAGATTTAACGGTCTGTCCGTATCGGCAACCGTCCGCACCCCAATTTCACGAAGTGCCGTCATACACCGTTCCCCAAAGGAGCTTCTCTCCTGATGCAGTGCATTGGAACGTTCCGCAAGCTTTACCATCGCGGCAGAATCAATTCCGCTGTCCATCGACAAAAAATAGGCATCCCGCGCTCCCACATAGGCTTCTTTGGAAATTCCAAGCTCCTCATACAGCTCCTTATTTTCTTCATAATCCGGCCATTCATAATAATCATATAAGACTGTCGCATTATCATTGTATAAAATATAATCCTGCCATCCGGCATCTCCATAGGCAATCCGGTAGCTGAGAAGGGCAACTGCCACTCCTGCCGCACTTAGCGCCGCCATTCCAAGCAGCTTGGTCACACTGCCCGCTACTTTTTCCCGATAGCACTGCCACGCAGCTCTCAGCCAGAGCATTCCTGCAATGGGAACAAGCATGAGCAGAACATTCCTTCGCACATTAAAGGACAGAAAAACGAATATCGCCGTTACCGCCTGATCACGCAGATAGGCTCCGGTTTCCTGCCCCAAATCGCCGGTCAGAAACCATACTAACGCCGCCATTCCAAGCACCGCCGCTGTCACGGTAAACTGCATGCTGGCTATATGATAAAATCCACAGGAGGCAAACAGAAGCATCCCAAGCAGGAAAGCGGCAAGCGTTCTGATATTCCACCGTATCCTGCTGCCTCCGCAAAGCCTGTAGACCATCAGCCCCCAGCTGACAGCATGGAAGGCGAAAAAACAGATGCCATACCACGGAATTTCCGGCTGCAGGCGATACAGGAACGCAAGCAGTGCACAGAGCGGATATTCCATATAAACCGTATGTGCATCCGGGGCACCCAGATAGGCTCCGGATAAAATATTTTTCATAAAAAGATCATCATTGACCGTATAGATAAATGGAACCTTCAACGATAGAATAAGACAGACTGCCGCTATGAGCACTGTAAATGCCACTGCATACAGCCTTGTATTTTTTAATTTTACAGGCATCTGTAACTACTTCCTTTCCCTCAGACCGCCGCAAGGCTTATTTTATCATCTTGCCTGATGGCTCATTTTATCATATCATACCAGATTGGATTTTCCAATGGAAATCAGTGTGACCCTTTTGTGACCTTTTTTGTGCTATACTGTATTTATTGATATACTATTATTCAAATGAGCTGCAAACAGCAGGAAAGAGAGGACCTACAGGATGAAATCAAATGTTTGTGTGTTAAAAGGACCTAATCCGGATATCCAGAATGTACTGACGGAAGTGGAAAGAGCAGCCTCCTATAATCAACTGTCCCATAAGGAAGCCATTCAGCTAAGACTTCTCGCGGAAGAGATAATCGGTATGCAGAAGGGGATTCTGGGTTTTGTCAAGGGCAGCTTTTTCGTAGAAAATGAGGAAAATACTTATCATCTGTGTCTGCATGCGGATATTACGGTCGACGAATCCACCAAGGAGCGTTTTATACAGCTTGCCTCCAGCAAGGAGAACAGCGCATATCGCGGTTTTCTGGGAAAAGTAAGAAAAATGGTAGACGCCCTGACAAACCATGCAGAGGAAAACGGATTCAGCTACCTTGACAGCTGCAATGTCTATAACAGCATGTCTTTTATCAGCCCCTCCGTAAGCTATGATCAGGTATGGGCTCTCAGCGAATACCGGGAGACGGTAGAGGAAGATTCCACCGAATGGGATGAACTGGAAAAATCCATCGTTGCTAACCTTGCAGATGAAATCGTCATCGGTGTCCGTGGGGATTACGTGGATATGGAAGTTGTAAAAACCTTCTAATGCAGGGCGGAATCAGAAAATGAAAGGAGAACAGGATACAAAGATGGATATCAAAAAGATAAAAAGCGTAAACGCTTTGATTTATAAGCTGATCGGAAGGCTGGATACGACGACCGCACCCGATCTGGAAACCGAGCTTCAAAACTCTCTGGATGGAATTGAACATCTGACCTTCGATTTGGAGGATTTGGAATATATCTCCAGTGCCGGATTAAGAGTACTTTTGTTTGCCATTCGCAGGATGAATGCACAGGGAACTCTGGTGGTCAAAAACGCCAATGATCTGGTAATGGAAGTATTCAACATTACCGGCTTTTCCAGTTTGATAGAGCTGGAATAAATAAATTGTAAAGACAAAAAATCCGTTATAGCAGGTGATTCCTGTATAACGGATTTTTTCTTATAAAACACAATTTTTCTTATAATGTAAAATTACCAATATTCTGCGCCAGCATATCCGCCGTTCCCCTCAAATCTCCGGCAGAATCCGCAACATTCTGAAAACGGTCTGTTACCTCGCTCATGGCTTCCTTTGTTTCCTTTGTGCTGGCTACATTATCCTGTGCAATATCGGACAGACTCTCCAGAGTACTGACAATCTGTGTCCGTGCCTTCTCCAGCTCCTTCGTCTTCTGTTCAATGCTTCGGATGCTGTGTACTGAGGTCTGTATTTCCTTCATGACATCCTCAATCGTCTCTTCCGTACTGACAATGTGACGGTTCTGCTTCTCAATAACCTCCTGCATTCCGTCCATCGTATTTACGACCAATCCCGCATTTTGAATCAGTTCATTGACAATTTCATCGATGCTGCCGCTGGCATTGTTGGACTGTTCCGCCAGCTTCTGAATCTGTGTAGCCACCACGGCAAAGCCTCTGCCGGCATCTCCTGCCCTCGCTGCTTCGATGCTGGCATTCAATGCCAGCAGGTTCGTTTCGGAAGCAATCTCGGAAATAAAATCCGAGGCCTCCTTGATCCGCTTGGCAGATTCATTGGTTTCCCTGGTCTGTCCCGCAATCTTATCAACAGCGCTGCGCACTTCTTCATTGATCTGCTTCAGTTCCTCTATCGTCTCGGCAGCCCGGTCTCCCGACTGTCTCATAACGTCCGCACTTCCGTTCAGTTCATCCGCTTCCCGACCGGTCTCAATAATCAAATCCCCCATATATCTGACACGATCCGAAGCATTTCTGGTATCCTCAGCCTGTGAATCGGCTCCCTGCGTAATGACATTGACTGCATGTTTTACGTTATTGATATTGCCAAAGGTTTCTCTGGAGGTATGCTCCAATACATCCGATGCATCCACCAGCCTGTCCGTGCTTTCCCGGATTCCGCCGATGATATTTTTCAAAGCCTGCTGCAGGCTCTGAATGGCTCTGGTCAAATCCCCGATTTCATCCTTCCGCCTCAGTTCTCCTTTCTCAAATTCCACATCCAGCCTTCCCTCTGCCACCTTCTGCACGCCTAAAATGCTTCTTCTCAAAGCCTTCGTCATGGATGACGCATAGATACCGACCGTAACAATACACAGGAGCACAACCAGAACGACAATCACAATCAGTCCATAAATAATGTTCATAACATCCGCCAGCATTTCTGCCTTATTGCTGCCGGCAAAGACCATCCCGACCGGTTCTGTCCCGCCCTTCTGATATACAGGCACATAATAGCCATAATACAGCGTCCCGTCCATAGAAACATTTTCACTGAAATATTCTTCTCCGCCCTTTAAGACCTTTTCCACAATCAGGTCACCCGCAGGGCTTCCCAGAATCCTGCTGCCATTCTGATCCAGTGCAGAGGTCATAATCCTGCGAGAACCGTAAAAGAACGTGACGTCCATCCCCGATTCTGCTTTGATCGTATCCACCAGATTTTCGGACTGGGAAATATTATAGCTTCCCTTCCAGATTGCTCCATTTTCCGCTTCCATGTATTCCCCGGAATTCTGATCATAGGCTGCCAGCGTGGCAACCGCCGTTCCCTGCAGGGATTTTTTCACCTGCTCGATAATCGAGCCCCTGACAAAAGTAGCCGCTGCAAAAATCACAATTGCTCCAAGCAGGCACACCGGCACAAGGGAACACAGAAAAATTTTCTTTCGTATCGTCAGCTTCATGTTTTTTCCTCCGTTTTCACACTCTGCACTAATCCAGAACTTCTACATTCCTGTAATACCAGTTGAGATTTCCCGTAATCGTTGCATCATCCAGTGTAGCTCCCTCTGTTCCCACCTGCTCTCCGGTATTCGTTTCCAGAACTCCGTCAAAAACATTATTTTTACCACTCAAAATGTCAGCCGTTGCCTCATCCACCTTTTCCTGAGTTCCCTCTGCACAGAAGGAAGCCAGCTTTGTAATCTGCACCAGTCCCTCTGACATGCCGCCATAGTAATTGCTGCCATCCCACGTACCATCCAAAACACTCTGAACGGCTGCTGTATAATAAGCACTCCAGTTCCAGATTACGCTGCACAGGCAGGACTCCGGTGTCTCCTTGCTCATATCCGAATTATAACCGATGCCATAAACGCCATATTCCTGTGCCAGTGTCTGCGGAAACGGTGTGTCACAATGCTGGCTCATCACATCGCAGCCCATATCCAAAAGCTCTTTGGAAGCTGCTTCCTCCGCCTCGGGATCGTACCAGCTATTTGTGACTCTCACATATATTTTGGCATCCGGATTGACCGATTCGACACCAATCGCAAACGCGTCAATCCCTCCGGTCACTTCGGAATTGTTTATATCCTGTGCCGCCACATAACCAATTTTATTGCTTTTTGTATTCATTCCCGCTACAATGCCGCTCAAATATCTGGCCTGATAGATGCGTCCAAAATAATTGTTGAAGTTTTTGCCGTTCGACATATAGCCTGTCCCGTGCGAGAAATAAATATCCGGATATTTCTCTGCCATCTCACTGGTAACCTCCATATATCCCCAGCTTGTCGTAAAGATAATCTTACAGCCTTCATCTATACATTCCTGTATTGCCTGTCTGCTGCCTTCTTCATCCGTATCATCCACAATCTTTCTCACCAGCTGATCGTTAGAAAGCCCTAGATTGTCCATCATGCCCTGAATGCCCAGATCATGTGTATAGGAATAACCACTACCTTCTGACGGATCCGAAAGATACAGCACGCCGACCTTCATATCACTCTTACTCATTCCGCTGCCCTTAGCCGTCTCTTCTGATATCTGATCTTCTTTTCCCTTTTGACTGCCCGATACAGCCTGCGTCTCATATCCCTGATTGGTCGCATAATCATCCGGCTCACTGCCTGTCCCTCCGCAGCCTGCAAGGATACCTGTCATAAAAAGCAGCACTGCCGCCATGAACACTTTCTGCTTCATAATTTTTTCCTTTCTGCATTTTTGTATTCATTTTAACATATTTTGACAGTTTTGTAATCTTTTATTCTGTTCAAGAAATTTTCATGAAAATTTTCAATCTAAGTAAATATTTTGCATTGCATTTACTCAATGGACTATCTATGCTACAATACCACTATATCTAATCCAAACACAGCATACATTTAATAAGGAGGATTTTACTAATGAAAATCATGCAAAAGAAAGCACTCTGTAGTTTATTAACTGCAGTAATGTGTTTAGGTCTGTTTTTTTCAACCACTATTGAGGCTAAAGCAGACAATCAAATTACTGTTAATATCGATTATTTATATGTAAAAAGCGATGGCAGTAATGGCTTAATTACAAAGACAGGATCGGTTGAACCAGGCACACTTTGGGGTGACTTTCTATATTCGGATGAATACGAAGAATTTAAGCCAGAGACTGTTATTGGAGACTCAAGTATTCCTGTAAAACAAGTAGGTATTCAGCGTTGCTTTTCTGATCCAGATAGTATATCAGATTACGAAAAAGAAAGAGAAATAAAAAATTTTAATCAGTATCTTGATTATGCTATCTTAGAATATTATTTATATCCTGATGATTATAAAGAAGTTTTCCTCTCGTTTGAGTATTATGAAGGCGATGAAATAAAAGATTCGGGTACAGGTGCTTCACTTTTAATGCCAATTTCTTATACATGCGGAGAGGAACAATCCATTGCATATATTCTTGATAATTATTCTATATACAGCTACTTAAGAGAGTATTCTAATATTTCAGGAACAACGGTAGCCGTAACAGGAACATCCAATAGAGATAATGATTTTTATACTCTTACATTCAGGGCACCTGCAACAAGCTCAAATAACAATGATAAAAAATCAGATAGTAAACATAAGCCAAAACAGAAGACAGAACAAACCGTCACAGAACCAACAGCAGAAACGATAGCTGATCCTTCAAAGGCTGTAACTTACGTGCAGGCAACTAATTCGCTTTTCATGAATATCTATCAAGTAGAAAACAGTATTAAAGCAGGAACAGTTACAGCTGATACTCCAGCAAAAGTAAATCTTGGAAACTATCACTCTCTTTCAGCTAATACAATGTCTAAATTGGGACAAGCAAATGTTGACGTTATTCTTACATACCAATATAAAGGAAAAACATATACAGTAAAAATTCCTAAAGGATATCAATTTGATAGCGATGTACCTTGGTATGGACCACTCTATATGTATCAACTGTTTGGACAAAATATTCAATAAATAGTACTGAAAAATAAATAAATCGAGTAGGAGGGAGTGATTAGCTCCCGTCCTCTCACAGCACCGTACATACCATTCGGTATACGGCGCTTTCAACAGTTGACGTGCACAGACTGGTAGGCTGTGGCTAAATCATAAAAGCCACTGCTTATCAGTCTTTCTTTTGTCATTGCCATGTTTATAGCTGTGATAACTCTTGTTATTTACATATCACGAAAAAAGCAGCGCCCCCGGTCTGGTACACTAAGGCGCTACTCTGCTCAATTTGGAATCTGCCTTCCTTCATGGTTCATATGATAATTCTCCCGATAGATCAGTTCCGACACCGGAACGACCTGATATCCCTGCTCCTTCAGACGCGTCAGCATCGTATCCAATGCTTCGGCTGTATATTTGGCTCCATTATGGCAGAGAATGATGGAGCCGTTCCCCAGATGCTTATGTTCACATACCGTTTTGATGATAGAGTCCACACCGTAATCCTTCCAGTCCAGACTGTCCACATCCCACTGAATCGTATAGTACCCGCACTTTTCAGCCGTTTGTACCACTGCATTGTCATAATCTCCATAGGGAGGACGGAACAGAAACATTTCATATCCGGTCAGGGATTTTACCTTTTCATGCACCTTCATCAGCTCCTGTTCTTTCTCTTCATTAGAAAGCTGGCTCATATTTTTGTGATTCTCACTGTGATTTCCCAGATCATGCCCGGCAGCCAGAATGGCTTTTACATCATCAGGATAGGATTCCACCCATCCTCCGGTCATGAAAAAGGTAACGTGTACATCGTGCTTTTTCAGTATTTTCAATATTTCCTGGGTGTCCTCATTCCCCCATGGTAATAGTTAATTGCGATTTATTGTACGCTTTGATTATAGATCACCTTAAAGAGATCCTCTAAGTCATTTGAAAAATTGTACGTAATTTGAATCTTATGATTCTCATACACTGTAATATCATGTACCATCTCAA
>JAGANL010000051.1 GCA_017624235.1 Lachnospiraceae bacterium
AAAGTATTTACAACTCCTCCTCCCGTGCTTTGTAGTGTAGCTTCTTGCAAACAATTTTACAGCACAACGTAGAGAGTTGAAACACTTTCATTACTATTTGTGCCGCCAGCCTAAGGCGGCGGAATGGAGATTTTTATGAAAAAATATTTTGAAATTTTATCCCAATGCCCTTTATTTGATGGCATTGAGCAAGAGGATTTGGACACTATGATAGAGTGCCTGAATGGCAAGACAATAAAGGTTTCGAAGGGAACTCCTGTATTTCTGGAGGGAGATTCCGTCCGTTTTGTCGGTGTTGTGCTCTCAGGCACAGCGCAGGTAATCCGGGAAGATTATTATGGTAATCGAAGTGTCATGACCGTCCTGCAGCCCGGCGAATTGTTTGCAGAAGTATTTTCCTGTGCCGGATTTGAAACCATGCCTGTGAGCGTTATTGCACTCACAGACAGCGAGGTGCTTCTTCTGGATTGCCGGCATGTATTTGCATCCTGCTCCAATTCCTGCCATTTCCACAGCCTGTTGATGAAGAATCTACTGCAAGAGATGGCACAGAAAAATTTGGCACTGACTCAGAAAATCCGATATATGTCGCAAAAGACGACGAAAGAAAAATTGATAGCTTACCTTGCGGATCAGGCAAAAAAGCAAGGAAGCAGTGAATTTGTAATTCCTTATAACAGACAATCGCTGGCAGATTATTTAGGGGTAGAGCGCAGTGCCATGTCTGCCGAAATCAGCAAATTGAAAAAATCCGGTCAGATTGATTCACGGGGTTCCTGGTTTTGTTTAAAAACATCCACCAAATAGCATTTGACAAAGAATGACACTCTGCTATAATAAAAACATAGAGAGGCACTACCGATAGACGGTTAGGCCACAACATCAGTACGCAAAAATAATCGCCTAGTTGTCGAGACCGAGGCGATTATTTTTGTGATTTATTACTTCCGATTGAATATCCAAGTCCAAAAGCAGTAAGTACAAGACTCAGCACTGCAATAAGCCCTTCTATTGTCATCATATAAGCATCCCTCTTTCGTACAAATTTCCGCTACTATTTACTCCGCAGATTTCTATATTAACAGAGGGTCACAGTCCCTCTGTAAAGGGACTAACCGCCTACCGTTATGGTAATACCTCTTTTATCATTATAATAAGATTGAAATAGTAAATCAATGATTTTGTTCGGGATTTTATGTTTCTATATGCCGCAATTTCGTTCTTAATTGAAGAATCCTTGTTCTAATCTCCTTTATGATTTGCACAAACTCTTCATCCGATTTCCCTGTCGGATCATCCAGACCCCAATTATCATCAAAGGCTCTGCCGATGAAAGGACACCCTACATTGCATCCCATTGAGATTGCTATATCCGGTTCCGGAATATCGGAAATCAATTTTGAATATTGTGTCTTCTCCATCTCAATGCCATATAACTGCTTCATAATACGAACTGCATCCTGATTGATTTGTGGTTTTGTTTCTGTTCCCGCCGAATAACTTTCAAACACATCTGAGGCCAAATGCTTTCCCAATGCCTCTGCAATTTGACTTCGACAGGAATTATGAACACAGATAAATGCTACTATTGGTTTTCTCATAATACCAATTTTCCTCTCATCTTACTGGCAATCTTGACAAGAGACATGATACCCCAGTCCATGCAGTAATTTTTCTACATCTGCTGCCTTAAGTACCTTTCCCATAGAAACAACCTTCTCATTGACAACCAGCCCCGGCATACTCATAACACCGTATTCCATGACTTTCTCCAGATCGGTAATGTATTCCACCTCTACGGACAGCCCTGCATTTTTTACTGCTTTCTTTGTATTTTCGTATAACTCATGACAGGCCTTGCAGCCGGAGCCAAGTACCTTGATACTCGCCAACGTATCTCCAACATCATTACACGCACAGACAGGCTCCTGTTCCTCCTTTTTCTTTCCAAAATGAAATAATCCCATTTTTATGTCCTCCTTAAAATATATTTTTATTCACATGTCATCCCGTTTTAAAGCCAATTCTATACCAACAAATACTGAAACGCATTAAAGAAATATCCAACGATGACAATTCCAATCGTGCAAATCGCAATAAAGATTCCTAACAGCTTCGGTTTCACTGCCTTCTTTAACATAATCATTGACGGAAGAGACAGTGTGGTAACACCCATCATAAAGGAAAGTACAACCCCTAATCTTGCGCCCTTGGCAAGCAGAGCCTCCGCAATCGGAATACATCCAAATATATCTGCGTACATCGGTATTCCGGCAATTACAGCAATGATAACTCCAAATGGATTTCCTGTACCCAATACCTTTACAATCATTTCTTCCGGTATCCAATTATGAATCAATGCACCTATGCCAACGCCAACAAGGACATACGGAGCTACCTTTTTTGCAGTCGAAACAACCTGCTCCCACGTATATTTCAGCCGTTCCTTTTGGGTAAGTTCTTCCTGCGGAACATCGATTGCTTTACCGTTTCGGATAAATTCCTCAATCTGAGCTTCCAAGTGCATTTTTTGAATCAGCGTTCCGCCTGCAACTGCAATCACAAGACCAACAACCACATACACAACAGCTACTTTCCATCCAAAGATACTCATTAGGAGCAGAAGCGAACCTAAATCTACCATAGGGGAAGATATGAGGAATGAAAAGGTGACACCTAACGATAGTCCCGCACTGGTAAAGCCAATGAATAATGGTATGGAGGAGCAGGAACAAAACGGGGTGACTGTACCAAGAAGTGCAGCTATGATATTCGCCCATATTCCTTTAAAGTTCCCTAATATTTTTCTGGTTCTCTCCGGTGGAAAATAACTCTGAATATAGGAAATGAGCAAAATCAGGAAACCAAGTAAAATCATAATTTTGATGGTATCATAAATAAAAAACTGTACGCTTCCTCCTATCCTGCTACTCGTGTCCAGCCCGGCTGCTTCCAGACCACTGCTAATGAGCCTGCTTAACCATTTCATTCCTAAAATTTCATTTTGAAAAAAATCCCAGATATTTTTTAACATAATGACTCTCCTCAAACATTTACAAATTGAAATGTATCAATATCATATATGGAATAATAGTCGTGCTATAATTCGCACGACCTTCTCACTTATTTCAGTTCATTTATCATTTCATCTGCAATCTCTGTTGCACACTTAATCAGCTTCGGACATTTCTCCCTTGCGAGCGCCGCCACCAAATTGTGTCGCGATTTTTAAGGCAAGTTCCTCATCTAAACCTGATTCTGTCGCAAAAGTGGTAATAACAGCTTGAGAACAATTGAAATTATTACTAAAATATTTTTCCGCTTTATCTGCATGATTCATAATCGTTGTCCTCCGGTTTTGTATTTTTCATTAACTCATCCAAATAATTCAGTACACTTTCCAGTCCATCTTCCGAAAGAGAATAGTGCATCCACTTTCCTTCTTTTCTTCCCACGACAATTTCTGAGTCACATAAAATTTTCATGTGATGTGATAAGGTTGGTTGAGTAATCTGCATTTCGTCTAAGATTCTGCAGGCACACTTTTCTCCATTGCGCAACAGTTGTAAAATATGCAATCTGTTTTCATCACCAAGCGCCTTGAACATAGAAGCCATTCTTTTATTATCCATCATTGCGTTACCTCACATTGACAAACATCTATGTATCATACATTATCATATACATTGATGCTTGTCAATGTGTTTGCAAAAAATTTTCGCCACGCCTTCAATACGCAATCCTGAAATAATCAAGATATGCTTTATAGTGGTCCTGAGCCGTCAGACAGGTATCGATCAGATACCCCTTTTCGTTGCTCCATTCTTTCAGCCCGCGATAGTAGAACATTTTCAAGTTATCTTCGATGATGAACGGAACGACATGGTATTTCAGGCATTCCTTAAACATAATCAACCTGCCTACACGGCCGTTACCGTCCTGGAACGGATGGATTTTTTCAAACTGTACATGAAATTCCAGAATGTCTTCCAGCGTCTTTTCTGCTTTGCCATTATACTCCGCCAGTAATGCTTTCATCCGACCGACAACTTCTTCCGGCAGCACAGTATCCATACTGCCAACCTCATTCGGCAGCTTCTTATAGTCACCTACAGCGAACCACTCTTTTCTGGAATCACTGGTTCCATTTTTAAGAGTCAGATGCAACTCCTTGATGAACTTCTCCGACAATACATCTTTCGCATGATCAATAATCATATCAATGCAACGAAAATGGTTTGCCGTTTCAATCACATCATCCACATTGAGAACTTCATTCTCCACGCCAATAGTATTAGTTTCAAAAATATATCTGGTCTGGTCATGTGTCAGACGGCTTCCCTCGATATGGTTGGAATTGTATGTTAACTCAATCTGCGTTTTATGATAGATACCGCCGGAATATCGATTGGCCTTTTCTTCCCGCAAAATATCCCTTAACGTAACAGGCTGTTCCTTCTTTTTGTTGGAGCGCTCCGGTTTCTGCGCATTTTCAGGAATATTCCAGGTCTTTCCAATAAGAAAAGCACCTGAGACACGACCCTGAGCACAATAATTCCTTACGCTTCGTTCTGAAATATTCCACTTTTTCGCCATTTCAATTACTGAAAGGTATCGCATCTGCTGTCCTCCGCTGATTCACAATCAAAATTCATATGGATTTACGTCTTTTTTCGCCTTATGTCGATGTCCACAAGCGCACATCGCCACAAGGCTCATTATATCACATTATCGGCAACAAAATCTATGTTTTTCATCTATTACCACACTTTATTGCCGTTTGCAAGCTCTTTTTCCATCACTTCATAAACCAAAACCACCCCATTTTTAACAGGCCATTTTTCATGTTTCATAGTACGATATCCCCTCTGCTCATATAAATGGCTGGCAGGAAGTGACGCATCCAGCTGCACCGTATTGTACTTTGCTGCAATCTCATCCTCCAGGCATTGCATGATGAAGCTACCATAGCCCTTTCCCTGAAATTCAGGCAGCACATAAACTCTTGTAATATGATTGCCATCATGGCTCCCTGTTCCAACGATTTGATGATCCACTACTAAAATACCGGCATTTCCGGTTTCTATATCCTTTGCAATGTTCTCTCTGCTATGAAGTTCACAGAAAAAATCCACGACCTCTCCCGGATAGTATTTCGGATAAATTGTCCTGACTGTAATCTGCACAATGTCACAAACACAATCTATATTCTCATCTGTCGCTTTTCTGTATTCCATTTTTGTTTCTGCCCTGTTTTGCATGATATGTGCCTCAGCTCATACTGATTTCTATTTAGTTTCCTCACTTTGCCGGATTTACATGAACCATGATATGTTTCACCTTAGGAAAATTCTGTTCAATATCATCATGCACAGCTTCTGCAATATTATGTGCTTCCTGCAAGGTACATGACGCATCTGCCTGAATTTCCACATCAACATAAATTTTATTACCAAAAATGCGTGTTTGAAGCAAGTCTATGCCCAACACATTCCCGTTGTTCATAACACACTCGTAAATCTGCTTTTCTGTATCTTCATCGCAGGAGTGATCTACCATCTTGTCCATGGCATCCTTAAAAATGTCAAAAGCAGCTTTTACAATAAACACGAAAATGACCAGACTGGCAATAGAATCCATAATCGGAAATCCAAGTCTTGCTCCTCCGATTCCTATCAAAGCCCCTATGGAAGAAAAGGCATCTGAACGATGATGCCACGCATCTGCCATTAAAGCACTGGAATCGATTTTCTTTGCATAGTATCTCGTATACCAGTACATTCCTTCCTTACTGACAATTGATACGATTGCTGCAATCAATGCTAAAATGCCCGGCACCTGCAAATCACTATAATTACCACGCAAAATATTTTTTAATGCGTCCATGCCAATTCCAATACCTGTGATAAAAAGAACAATTGCCAGGATAATAGCTGCCACACATTCCAACCGTTCATGTCCATAAGGATGCTCCTTATCAGGCTTCTTTGCCGCCAGCTTAATACCAATCATCACCACGAAAGTACTGAATACATCGGATGCTGAATGGATAGCATCGCTAATCATCGCATTGGAATGTGCTGCGATTCCTGCCAAAAGCTTAACCACAGACAGCACCACGTTTCCCATAATGGTAATAAATGACACCCTGTTTGCTACCTTCTGAAAATCATTTTCTGTAGCATTGTTCTTCCCTGTTATTGCTTTGGTTTTTTCCATATCAGTTACCTCCAATATTTTAAGATAGCTCTATGGCACTCAATATATATGGGAGTTTTAAATGAATTTCCTTTTGATAAAAAAGTATAAAAAAACACCCACGAATCAGTATTAGCAACTACTGTCCCGTGGATGAAAGATACCACTGTCACTCATGTGACCCGACTCCATGACATTCTGTCACGGTCTGCTCAGTTTGTACTGTAGATTAATATGCAGTGCAAAGAGTTATTGTAGAGTATCATATGTGCTAATGTTTGTCAATGTTAAACTTTAAATTTAGATTCACTATGGACTCTCAATGAATCAATTTATCCAGATAGTCTTCCCATGGCTTAGTGGTTTTCACATTTTCCATACATGCAATGGACGCAATTCCCTGAACAGTCGACCATATCTTTATGAGCTCTATTTCCTTTTCTTCATCGCTCAGAGCAATCCCCTTCTCGCCTAAGTATCGAAAGAAGAGCTCTTTTAGTAAAAGATATGGAGGATAATCCTCTTCATGGATTTCCCCTGCCGTCAGATGCACTGTAATCTTTTGATTATAAAAAAGAAACTGATAATAATCCGGATGCTCCAGAAAGAACTTCACATAGCTTCTGCCCATTGCGACAATTGCTTTCTCTGCACTTTCATCCTTCACTTCATCCACGGAACGATATAAATACTCCGTAAAACGCTCTGTAACGGACGCTTTTATGGCACTAAGCAATTCTTCCTTATCCTTAAAATGTGCATATGGAGCTGAATGAGATACCCCACAGGCTGCTGCAACCTTTCGCAGTGACAGACTCTGCTCCCCTTCTTCATTGATAATTCTTATTCCATGATCAATGAGCGCCTGCCTCAGGTTCCCATGATGATATTTATCTTCCATATTCCAACCTCTCCTGCTTGTTCTTGATTTCCTTCATAATCTCATAACTTTTCTCCGGCTGCTCCCACAGTGGACTATGAGCTGCATCTTCTATCAGATAAAAGCCTTTATCCGGCGCATCTATCCTGTTACAATATTCTTCTACCAATGGCCAGGGACAATTGTAATCATGATTTCCGCTCAAAAAGTACATTGGAATATGAAATTTCAAATCATCCCTGCGATAATCTTTATTTTCCAATTCCTTATACAAAGTGGTAGTCCGATACATTTTCATTCCCCTGATATAATCGAATTTCTCCTTCACGGTGTAACAATGTGCCTTCAGGATAGGAATATCTATCCCCCAAAGCTCACTCTCATTCATGGTAGTCCCACCACCCGCTTCATGAAGAAGCATCACATATTCGTACCAATCATGACAGACAACCTTTCCATTATCTCTTTTCTCTACCATCTTCTCCAGCTTCCTGAGTCTTCTGGAATCGTTTCGCTGTGTAAAGGTATCCTTCATAAATTCATAGATCAGCGTGTCATTGTCCTCTCCATCACAGATTACCTGTGCCATACCGATATAGGCATAATAGTGTTCTGGATATTTTTGGACGGTCTTAAGCGCAATATTGGTTCCACCGGAAAAAGCCATGATATATATCTTTTCTTTATGAAATCGTTCCTTCAAATACTCTGTAACAGCGACGGTATCAGAAATTAAAGTGTTTCGGTCAATGGTCGATGGATCAATATTTTCATCATAAACAATCCCCATTCCCCTGTAATCCCAGTAGCAGACTGTAAATTCATCTTCCAGATGTATATCCGGGTATTTTTCGTTCAAAAAGTAATCATCTGTTCCCGGACCGCTTGATACGAACAGCAGCACTGGATTATCCGGATTCTTTCCATTGATAAATAATCCGTTTTGTGCCCCATTGATATCCAGTTTGAGCTTCTCACTAATACTTCCCTCTAATGGATTGCCCTCATCATCCTTATATTCTCTGATTCGCCCTGTACTTACGATTACAAAATACAATAATACAACCATAACCAAGAAAACAAATCCAATCCATATTCCCATTAACATTCTGATTACCTTCTTTCTCACCTTTACAGACCTCCATAACTTTACTGTGTATATGTATCTTTACACCGTCAAGTTTTATTTATTATAAATGTTAATCTTGACACTGTCAAGTTTGTTGTAAATATGTTACCATGGTCAAAATTTACTGGAAACCTGAACAGTTATTTTATAAAAAGAAGTTGGTTATAATATGTTCTGACACCAGAAACGTACTTGCCATTTTAAATCATTGCATATACAATGCTTTTTAGTACATGAAAAAAAGCATGAAGGAGGATACCATATGACAGCAGAAAAATTATTGCAGGAAGCAGCAGACTTCCAGACACAGCTTATAGAAACAAGACATTACCTGCATACGCATCCCGGAACCGGTTTTGATATTCCGGAAACCGTTGCCTATGTCAGACAGGAGCTGACCAATATGGGCTACAGCCCAATCGAATGCGGCAAAGCGGGGCTGGTCGCACTGGCAGGCGGTAAAAAGCCCGGAAAGGTATTTCTAATCCGTGGAGACATGGACGCTCTTCCAATCACAGAAGAGGCCGACGTGGACTTTCGCTCTGCCAACGGAAAGATGCATGCCTGCGGTCATGATATGCACACGACGATGATGTTAGGCGCCGCCAGGCTCTTAAAGGAGCATGAGGATGAAATTGAGGGAACGGTCAAGCTGATGTTTCAGCCTGCGGAAGAAATTTTTGAAGGCTCACAGGATATGATTGAAAATGGTGTTTTGAAAAATCCTGATGTCGATGCTGCTCTGATGATTCATGTCATGGCAGGACTTCCGGTTCCGGCAGGAACCGTCATTTCGTGCGATGGCGGTGTCAGTGCACCTGCCGCAGATTATTTTACCATCCGTATACAGGGAAAGGGCTGCCATGGCTCCATGCCCAACAACGGTGTTGATCCGATTACAGCCGCTGCACACATTATCACTGCCCTGCAGGAGATTCAGGCCAGGGAACTCGGACTTGACGAGGGTGCTGTCCTGACCATCGGTACCATACAGGCCGGCAACGCTGCCAATGTCATTCCCGATACGGCACAAATGGGCGGTACGATCCGTACCTACGACGAAAGCACCCGTTCTTTTTTAAAGGAACGTCTCACAGACATTTCAAAGGGAATTGCTTCCGCTTTCCGTGCCGAGGCTGAGGTAACCTTCGGAAGCGGCTGTCCTACTCTGTTAAACGATAATGAGCTTGCCGTATGCACAGCCAAATATATCAAGGAGCTGCTTGGCCCCACAAAGGCATTTACTGCCGGCCAGCTGAATGCCATGTCCGGTGCCGGCAAAGCTCCTAAGAGCACCGGCTCAGAGGACTTTGCATATGTCAGCCAGGAGGTGCCTTCGATTATGTTTGCCCTGGCCGCAGGTCATCCCGATCAGGGCTACTGTTATCCGCAGCATCATCCCAAGGCAAAATTTGACGAATCTGTACTTCCGTCCGGCAGCGCAGTCTATGCTTATACCGCAATGCGCTGGCTGGAGGAACATAAATAATATATTTTGTGACATCTACAAATAAAGCAGGTCTGACCATCATGGCCAGACCTCTTCGTCCATAAACCCATAATACCGATAAGCCTCCTTCATAATATCTCTCGGAGAACCGGTCTGCCCTGTGCTGTTCCCCATTCGTTCCTCTTACTCTGGATCCAAACAATACTACCTTCTCCGGACTATATCTTTGTGCAATCTGTGCAATTTGCAAATATACCTGTTTCATATTTATGCTTCCCATATTTATTTCCCCACCACTCCACTAATCCGTATCCTTTTTCAAGACTGCATGGAATACACTCAAAACACACAAAAGCAGACACCCCAAAAAGGCATCTGCTCTTTTTTACATAAAATCATCCAATAACAGCTCTTCTTCTATGACCTTCGCCGCAGCTGCCACCATACGGCTGCACGGGCGGCTTGCATAATATTCCGCAGTACGCGCCGCAGGCTTTGCACTCTCTTCCCGCTGATCCAGTCCAAGCAGTTCTCTGCATAGGATACTGCCCATCTCTTCCTTCAAACGGTCGCTCATAGTACGAACCTTCTCATACGCAGCGGTCTTTCCCGCTTCGTCTGATGGATCGGTAAAGCCCTGCTTTAAGCCGGTCAGCATCGCCATGGCACTGACCACGCCGCATACCTCCCGCATCCTGCCGATTCCGGCGCTCAACGGCCCTGACAGCTTAAGAGCTGTTTCCCGGTCTATTCCGAACAGATCCGCATACGTCGTAAAAACAGCCTGACAGCATCCATATCCGCTCTCGAACAGCTTTACCGCCTCTTCAATCCGACTCTGCATCATGCGTTTTTACCACAGCATTTCTTATACTTCTTGCCGCTTCCGCACGGGCACGGATCATTCGGATATACCTTCTGTCCCTTGACAATCGTAGTAGAAGATTTCTGTTCCTTATACAGTGCCTTTTTGGTATCTGCATCAAAAATCTCATCCCATTCCGGCAGATTATAAAGCCAGTCAGCCTCTGCAGCTACCATATTCTTATACAAAAGAGCCTTGTCAAAGCCAAGGTTTACATTCGTATCCTCTTCCATCTCTTCAATCGGATTGGCTTCCTTTAAGCTGTCGTTAATACCATCCAGAAATCCGGTCATGGTCATGATATCCACACCGTATTTTTCAGCCAGTTCTTTGACTGTTCCGGTCACTACTTCATCCGGATTCTTTAAAAGCTCTGCGTAAATATCTCTTTCCTTCTGGAAGTATGCTGTCCAGAGTCTCTGTAAATCTCCTTTATTGGCTTTCTCAGAATAAGCCATATCTCTCCACTGCTCTAATAATGCCATAATACTTGTCCATCCTTATCTGTATAAATACTTGTACATAATTTTTGCACATCTATCAGTAAGTATATACTAAAAAAAGCGGAAAGTCCAGTACCGATGTTGGCTTTTCCTGCCGGACTTCCATTCTTCCCCCCGCTACGTTTCCTCCATCAGATTATCCCTTGTAATGTTATTGAGCCACTTTCCGCTTCGATACCTCTTAATGACCCACGGCCACTTGACAAATTCATCCGTGCAGAGCAGGAAATAGACCCATAATACCGGCAGCTTGAAGACAAAGGCTGCCAGAAATCCGAGCGGCACCGCATAGCACCACATATCAATCGTATCACAGATCATACCGAATTTGCTGTCTCCCCCTGCCCGGAATACACCGGCTATGAGGGTGGTATTCACCGCCGCTCCCATTACATAATAGGAATTGATAAGCAGCATATACTTCAGATAATGCCTTGCCGTGTCGGAAACGGAGGCAAACCGCAGCACAAAGGGCATGGCAATCAGAATCAATATTCCTCCCAGTAGTCCGCTTGCCACGGTCAGCTTCATGATGTGGGAAGCATACCGTCTGGCATCCTCCAGCCTGTTTTCTCCGATTACATTGCCGAGCAGAATGCCTCCTGCGCTGGCCACTCCAAAGCACAGAATCGTACCGAAGTTACGCACTACGACCACAAAGGAATTGGCCGCAACCACATCGTTGCCCAAATGTCCCAAAATCACGGAATAGGTGGAAAAAGCCACTCCCCAGGAAACATCATTTAACAGCGCAGGAAGGGAAAGCCTTACGAAATCCCGGAACAGCAGTTTATTTTTGAAAAACATATACGACAGCTTCAATTTCAAATCCTGACTGCGGAAGGATACGATAAAACAGCCTATCAGTTCTGTAAGCCTGGACAGGGAGGTTGCCAGTGCCACACCGGCCACTCCCATTTTGGGCGCACCAAAGAGTCCGAAGATAAATACCGCATTCAGCAGAATATTCAACCCAAAGGCCATGGCATTTAACGCGGTACTGATCACCACTCTTCCCATGCTTCGAAGCACTGACAGGTATATTTCTGTCAATCCCCAGCACAAATAGCTGACGCTTAGAATCCGCAGATAAACCGCGCCCAGCGAAACCAGCTCCTCATCTGCGGTAAAGACCTGCATCATGCCTTCGGGAATGAAAACGGCTGCTGCCGCAAACAGGACAGAAACCACGACCGAGAAGCGCAGTGCAATCCCCTCCACCACCCGGATGGCATAGAAATCCTTTTTTCCATAATATTGTGCACAGAGCATGGTAGCCCCCGTCCCAAGCCCATAATAGACCATGAACAGAATGCTGGCATACTGCGCCGCCAGGGAAACCGCCGAAATGGAAGACTGTCCCACATAGTTTAACATCACCACATCCGCAGAGTTGACCGCCGCACTGAGCAGATTCTGCAGCACGATCGGCACCACCAGCTTCATAATTTTTTGATAAAAATTCTTTTTCTCAGTATAACTTTCGTTTTTCCGGTCCATACTATTACTAATCATTGGAACCCCCTCCTTTGATTATTCTTACAAAAGAGGAAAAATAATACTTATCCTCCCTTATAAAGCCTCCGTAAATGCAAAGGCGTATTTACGGGGGCCTTCCTTATGCACTTTTCACGCCTGCCCCTTTAGCAGCCTGATCACCGTGTCATAATTCTCCGGCTGATGGGGGAAGGTACAATCCGTACAGATTTTAATCCGTCTCCCCTCCCGCTCCATGTATCGGGGCTTCCCCGGACAATGTTCCCTGCCATACAGCGGACAATAGCAGAACAGACAGTTAAAATCCTCTAATCCCTTATGACAGGGAAAATATTGACACTCTTTGTTTTCAAAAAAACGACTGGAATTTTTCACGCTTTCCTACTCCGTTCCTTTCTGATATTTTGCGGCCTTTTCCACAAACGCTTTTGCAAAGCTTGGATTGGAAGGATAATAAAGGTGCGGAAAGCCCAGACAATAGTTTTCTCCTTCTATCATACAGGAATAGCTCCTTTCTGTCACGGGTTTCCTGGCAAGACAGTCTTCTCCGTTGTCCGTACTGTCAAAATAGTGGAACTCATGTCCGCGAATGTGTTCGCCACGCGGCAGAAAGAAGCTTTGCTTTTCTTCCAATTCCATATAGCCAAAGCGTACCAGCTTCCCCGTATCGGCACAGACACCCGTAAGCACACCCGCCATTGGGTGTTCTGTCCCCTCCCTGTCCCGAATCGCAGAATGAAGATACATGAAGCCTCCGCACTCTGCCACCACCGGCATGCCCTGACTGACAGCCTGTTTTATGGCTTTGCGCATCTGAAGATTGCGACTCAGCTCTTCTGCGTACAGCTCCGGGTAGCCTCCTCCGAGCAACAGGGCATGGCAGCGCTCCGGCAATGCCTGATCATGGAGAGGCGAAAAAAAGTCCAGCCTTGCTCCATATTCCTGCAGAAGACGCAGATTGTCCTCATAATAAAAGCAAAAGGCTTCATCCCTTGCAACTGCAATGACAGGAGCATCCTTTTTTCCCGCTCTGTCCATTTCCATACAGCACGTCTTCCATCCCTGAGTCGTTTCCGTGTCATATGCTGTGCCGGACGATATGCCGGCTTTTCGGTCGCTTCCTCCTGCCAACGCTTCTGCCTGTTCGGCTGTCTGACAGATTTTCTCCAGGGAAACGGTTTTTACAAACTCCTGTGCCGCATTCTGTAGTTTTTTTTGGATATCCTTACGTTCATTCGGCAGCACCAGTCCCAAATGCCTGCTTTCCAAAACCATATCCTTACGCTCCGGGAAATAACCAAACACCTTAATCTGCAACTCTTCTTCGATTAAAGGCCTGATTCTGTCATAATAAGCCCCGGACATCCGGTTCAGCAGCACTCCCCGAATCAGCTGCTCCGTGTCATATGCCAAAAAGCCGGCAATCATGGGTATGACGGATCGTCCCATTCCCTTTGCATCCACCACCAGCATAATCGGGGTTTTCGTTACCTTAGCCAGATGATAGGAGGAGCCTTCCTCCCTGGTTCCTCCCAGTCCGTCAAAGAGCCCCATGACCCCCTCCAGCACGACAAATTCCTCGTCTGTCCGGTTTTTCAAAAAAAGTTCCCTCGTCTGCTCTTCTCCAGTAAAGAAGGTATCCAGATTCTTAGCCGGAATCCCAAGCACCCTTTCATGAAACATGGGATCGATATAATCCGGTCCGCATTTATAAGAAACGACCTGCATCCCGTTATTTTTCAGGCTCTGCAGCAAAACACAGGTAATCGTCGTCTTGCCACTTCCGCTTTTGGGTGCGGCAACCATAATTCGCCTCATCTTCTTCATAATCCTTTTGCCCCTTACGCACAGAAAAAGTCAAAGGTACAGATCCACACCGGATTTTCAGCCTGCATCAGATGATACCGTCCCGCTCCTCTTGCCCGGTTTACCTGCAGCTGAATGATATCCACGTTTTTTACAGGATACAGCGATAGGATCTCCCGTATTTCAGAAATAGTCTCCAGACTGACGGCATGGATGGCGATACGCATTTCCGGATTGATCTGATACAGGACTGACAGAATTTCCCTTAACCTTCCTCCGCTTCCTCCAATCAGGGCATGCGTCGCTGCCGGCAGTTCGGTCAGCCCTTCCGGTGCCTTTGTCTCTTTTACTGTAATATTTTCCAGCCCAAACCTTTTTTGATTTTTTGCAATCAGAGAAACCGCTTCTTTCTTCTGTTCTATGGCATAGACCTGTATCTCATGGCTAAGCCCTGCGATTTCCACTGCCATCGAACCGGTTCCGCTGCCGATGTCGTAAACCACCGCGCCCGGATACAGCTTCATTTTACAAATACTGACCTCACGTACCTCTTCCTTGGTCATCGGCACCTGATCCCTGATAAATGCTTCATCGGCCAGGCCGTGTGTCAACATCCTTCCGACTGCCTGAGGATTATGAATCAAGCAGGTATATAAGCCTTCCTCCTTCAATGCACAGCATTCCTCCGGTGTCAGCCTTTTAATCTGCTGGTCTGCATAGGAAAGCTGATAGCCTGCTGTAATCTCACATTCCGTCAGCCCGGCTTCTGTCAAAAGCCTTCCCAGCCGATTAACATCCCTTACACCGGACATTAACAGAAACGTCTTTCGCTCCTCCCTGATTCTGCGGGCAAGATTGCAAAGCTCCTTTCCATGAATGCTCCAAACGGCCGCATCCTCATAGCTTTCCCCGATGCAGGAGGCCAGATAGGCAACGGAAGAAATGCCGGGAAGGATGCGTAAGGATGCCTTGAGCCGTCCGGCCTCTGTTTCTTCCCTCAAAGCCTGATACAAGGCCCCACAGCCGCTGTAAAAACCGGTGTCACCAGAAAAAAGGATGACCACCCTCACCTGTTCCAGCAAAGGATGTGTCTTCCAAAGCTCCTGCAAATACGGAATAATCTGTCCGGCCCGATAAAACGGCTTCTTTTCCAGTCTGGGAGTATACGGTGCAAGCATCCGTTCTGCTCCAAGCAGAATGTCAGCTTCCTCGATTGCATGCTGCACTTCCCCGGTCAGACTGCTCTTTTGTCCCATGCCGACTCCTGCAAGCGTAATCTGCAGCCTGCTGTCTGACGGAATCTTTCGTCCGAAAAGCTGTTCCAGCTTACCGCATACTTCCCCAAAGGAATCTCCTTCCTCCTGCCCGGGCTGTCCTATGACAAAGACCGGAATCCCGGCCCGCTCTGCCGCCTCCAGCTTTTCCTGATACCCGCCTGCCATCCCGCTCTGCTTCGTCACAAGACAGGAAATTCCATATTGTTCGATCAGCGCCTCATTCAGCTTCACGGAAAACGGCCCCTGCATGGCAATGACCTGCTTTCCTTTGAGTCTCTGCTCCATACAGACCGAAAGACTCTCCATACCGGGAAGCACCCGTACATAAAGCCTGCTCTTTACCTCCTCCGACACACAATATGCCGCCAGCTCCTTGCTGCCCACCGTCAGCAGAATGTTTCCTTCTGTCTCCTTCAGCGCCATGGCACACGCCTGATTGGATTCAAAATACCGCACTCCTCCATCCGCTTTCTCTGCACCCATCTCTCTCTTTAAGCGCAGACAGGAAACCTTCGTCTCGAATTCGTTTTCTCTCAAACGATTGATTTCCTCTACCGCTTCCCGGATATTTCTTGTCACCACCTCGGCATACGGATGTGTGGCATCCACTACAGCTTCAAAATTTCCCTTTTGAATAAAATCCTTCATTTCCTCCCGGTTCATCCTCCCGCGATGCACGTTTCTAAGCGGATGCTCCTTTAATACAAGCTCTCCGTATTCCGTCGCAACGCAGACCGTATGTGCCATTCCTGCTGCCGCCAGACATTCCGACAGCCTTCTTCCTTCAGTTGTCCCTGCAAAGATCAGTATGTTCCTCAACTTGATACCCTCTCTTCGTAATCAGCCTGCCATCTGTGATTTCAGAGCCTGCATTTCCGATAAAAACTGTTGTAAACATGTTGACTTCCCTGTCCCGCAATTCCTTTAAGGTACAGGTCACAGCCTTCGTTCCTTCCCGGCCGATATTTTCCACATAGCCACAGGCCCGTTCTCCTTCCAGAAAGCGTAGTAAAATATCACAGGCTCGTTTCAGATAATCCTTCCGTTTATGGCTGGACGGATTATAAATAGCAATTGCAAAATCCCCCTCTGCTGCCGCAATCAATCTCTTTTCAATTTTCTCCCAGGGGGTCAGAAGGTCACTTAAGCTGATAACACAGAAATCATGATTTAACGGCGCCCCAAGGACTGCTGCTCCGCTGCATGCCGCCGTAATGCCCGGCAGCACGACAAGCTCCGTCTCCGGGTGTTTCTTCCCTATCTCGTACATGAGGGATGCCATTCCATAAATGCCTGCATCCCCGCTGCAGATAAGAGAAACCCGCTTGCCCTTTGCTGCCTCTGTAAAGCAAAGCTCACACCGCTCCTTCTCCTGACGCATGGGAGTGGACAGCATTTTCTTCCCCTGGAACCGTTCTCCCAGCAGGTTTAAATAGACCGTATAGCCGATGATGACATCCGACTGCTCTAAAGCCTGTAACGCCTCCCCCGTCATCATGCTTTCCCTTCCCGGTCCCATACCGATGATATATATCTTATGCTTTTTCAAAATCTACCTTCCATTCCTTTCTGGCAATCGCAATCGTTATGCCATCCTCCGCATGCTTGCCATACACAAGCACTCCGTCCGGCCCTGCTGCCTTTAACGCTGCCCGCTCGCACACATTGTCTATCCCGACCTGCTCTTTCACAAAATCCGACCCCTGGAACGCTCCCCTGACACCCTGTAATTCCTCCGCCGTATAGGTCAGAAACGGAAGCTTCTCCTTCCGGCTCCACGCCAGAAGTCCCGGTTCGTCTCTTTTTACATCAATCGAGGCAAGCGCTGCTGCCTGCATCACCGAAATCCCTTCCTGTTCCAAAGTCCGACAGATCAGAGCTTCTATTTTTGCGGCCTCCTTCCCTCTTCTGCACCCCATTCCGATGATATATTCCCTGGGCTTTAACAAAAGAGCCGTATCAAATTCCCGGTTTTCAGAAGTAATCACCACATCCACCCGCTTTGCAGGCGGATAAGCCGTCATTTGGATGCCCTCCGGCAGCTTACCATCCTTCTCGCAATGCCCGGTTTCCACAGACACCGTAAGGCTCTGTCCGGCCAGTACTCTGGAGGATACTTTGGCAATTCCATCCGGATTCACAATCGAAAGTCCGTTTTTCTTTGCAAACAAATCTACGGCAAAGGCCCCGTTTACGTCCGTTGCCGTCGTAATGACCGGTTCCGCCCCGGTGCTTCCGGCAATCCAGAGAGCCAGCTCATTGGCCCCTCCCACATGTCCGGACAAAATAGGAATCACATATTGCCCCTTTTCATCCATCACAAGCACCGGACTATCGTGCAGCTTATCCGTCACATGGGGTGCGATTGCCCGAACGGCAATGCCGCAGGCCCCGATAAAGAGAAGCGCGTTTTTCTGCTCCATCTGCTCCCCGGCCCATACCCCGATTCTTTCCGGGACAACCGAAACCTTCTGCTCCGTCCGACCGTTCGCGCCGGTCTTTTCCCCATAGTCTGCACATTTGGTAAACAGACGTACCGCTTTCGGATACCTCCCGTTTCCGTTTCCCGTTTTCTGAAGCTTTTCTTCTATTTTTTCAGAAAGTTTTACGGAAAGCCGTATTCCGTTTTCCGTAAAGCTGATGATGCTTAAATCCATATTCGCTACTCTTCCTTTGCCCGGCGAAATTCTGTGGAAAAATCGGCTGCGTACAATCTGGATTTCTGATAATGCTGATGGGTGAGCACATCTCCGACCAGTACCAGCGCCGTTTTGGTAATACCATGCTCTGCCGCCGTTGTACAGAGTGTTTCAATCGTACAGAGATAGGCCTCTTCCTCCGGCCATGTCGCCTTATAGACCAGTGCCGCCGGTGTATGCCTGTCATATCCCCCGGCTGTCAGCCTCTCACTCAGCTCCTTCAGCATCCCGGTACTCAGATAGATTGCCATGGATGCCTGATGTGCCGCAAAGCTCTCTATGCTTTCCTTTTCCGGCACCTTCGTTCTTCCTTCCATCCTTGTAATAATCAGGGATTGGGAAATTCCGGGCAGAGTATATTCCAGATTCAGGGATGCCGCTGCCCCAAAGCAGGCACTGACGCCCGGACAGCTCTCATAGGAAATTCCCAGCCTGTCCAGTTCATCCATCTGCTCTCTCACGGCTCCGTAAATGCTCGGTTCCCCCGTATGGAGCCTGACCACAGTCTTCCCTGCCGTTTCCGCCTGCTGCATGATCTCCAATACCTCCTCCAGGGTCAGCCTTGCACTGTCATGCAGCTCACAATCCTTTCCGGCATAGCCTAACAGCTCCGGATTCACCAGTGAGCCTGCATATATAATCACATCCGCCTTCTGTAACAGCCGCATCCCGCGAACCGTTATCAAATCTACTGCCCCTGTTCCTGCTCCAACAAAGTAAACCAATCTGCCGCCTCCTTACTTTTTGCCAGTTCTCCAAATTCATTTGCATATAAGATACAGTCCACCTGAAGCCTTCCTCCGGCACGCTTTTCCAGATAATAACATATGCGTTCCACCGTATATTCCATAACGGGCTGTAACTTTCCGCATTCCTCCAGAATATGCACCGCTTCCTCTGTCGTGACACAGGCAAACAGCCTGCGGATTCGTTCCGAGTCTGCGTGCTCTCTTAAGGCAAAAGCAGCCAACAGCTCCATTCTGCAGTCTGCTTCCTTCGAGTGGGTATTCATAATGCCGCCTGCCACCTTGATGAGCTTCCCGATGTGTCCGGTCAAAAGCAGCCTGGAAAAACCAAGCTCTACCGCCATATCGACTGTCTCTCCGATAAAATTACTGCATTTTATACTCCTGTCCAAATCATAGCCATAGGTTCTTTTCATAAAATCCTGGCCATAATTGCCGGGAGAAACCGCCGCGTAGGAAAAGCCCTGTGCCCGCCTTTGGTTCAGCTCCACCCGAATCGTATCCAAAATCGCCTGACTGCTCATCGGCTCTACGATTCCGCTTGTCCCCAGAATCGAAATGCCGCCCACAATTCCGAGTCTGGGATTGAAGGTCTGTGCGGCCAGCCGTTCTCCCTCCGGCACGAAAATTTCCACCTTTAAGCCGCCCTGATAATCCACCAGTCCGCAGACCTGCCGAACCTCCCTCTCAATCATCTGTCTTGGAATATGATTGATAGCCGCATTTCCGACAGGCTGGTCAAGCCCCGGCTTCGTCACTCTGCCGACTCCGATTCCGCCTTCCACCTCGAACCCCTGTCTGCCTCCATAGGAAACCTTCGCATAAATGAGTGTTCCGGTCGTAATATCCGGGTCATCCCCGCCATCCTTCTTCACGGCACAGCTCACCTCGGCTTCGGTGCGGTGAATGTCCAAAAGCTGCGCCGTATAAGCGATTCCCTTTGGTGTCTCTATGGTAATCTCTGCTTTTCTTCTGCCTGTCAGAAGCATATAAGCGGCTGCCTTTGCCGCTGCTGCCGCACAGCTTCCCGTGGTAAATCCATATCGCATCCTTACACCCTCCCGCATGCTGTGTCTCCCGCCGCCTATCGTGTCAGCTCATACAACAAGGCATTGCATATCGCTGCTGCCACATTGCTTCCGCCCTTTCTGCCGCGGTTGATGATATAGGGAACCTCCGTTTTTAAAATCAGTTCCTTGGAAGCCTCCACGTTGACGAAGCCTACCGGAACCCCTATGATAAATGCCGGACGCCAGTCCTCCTCCTGCATCATTTCCGAAATCCTGATCAGCGCAGTCGGTGCATTTCCGATGGCAAAAATCACCGGCTTTTCTATGCTTCTGGCCCTTTCCATGCTGACCGCTGCCCTGGTGATGCCGCGCTCCCCTGCCAGTCTGGCCACCTCTGCATCGGCCATAAAGCAATGCACCTCTCCTCCCAGACGTGCCAGTGCCTTCTTATTGATACCGGCCATTGCCATATTGGTATCCGTAACAATATCAGCTCCCCTGAAAAGAAGCTCCCTGGCAATCGCCGGGGCATTCTCGGAATAGGTCATGGTATCCGCATATTCAAAATCCGCACTGGTATGGATGACCCGCTTCGTAATCATCTCCTCTTCTGCTGGAAGGATGATCCCCCTCCTTTGCAGTTCCTCCGAAATCATTTCAAAGCTCCTCTTTTCAATCTCTTCCGGTTTCAAATGCTCTATTTTGCTCATCCGCTCCACTCTATCCATAGATTTCTCCCATCTCCTTCAGTAACGTCTCATTTTCCGCCCGGCCTTTGACCGCAATCCGATAGAAGCCCTTTGACAATCCCCTGAAATTCTCACAGTCCCGGATCAGGATTCCTCTTTTCAGCAAGTCCGCATACCAATCCTGTTTGCTGTATACCAAAAGGAAATTTGCCTCCCCTTCAAAGACAGTCATTCCATACTGCTTCAGCCCATCCGCCAGAAACTGCCGTTCCTTTCGGATATACTCTGCCGTTTTACGAAGAAACTCTTCCTGCTTTGCGCAAGCCGCTCCAGCCGCCTGCGCAAAGCCGGAAACGTTCCACTCCGGGAGCTGTCTTTGCAGCTTACCAAGAAGCTGTCTGTTGCTGCAGACCAGATACCCCAGCCTCACCCCCGGAATGGAAAAGCTTTTGGTAAAGGCTCTGACCAGAATCAGATTGTCAAATGCTCCGATGTCACCCAGCATGGAAACATCTCCACTGCAAAACTCGATAAAGCACTCGTCCAACAGAATGACGATTCCCCGGTCTCTACAATGAATGCACAGGGCTTTTAACATGTCTCCCGGAATCACCTTCCCGGTCGGATTGTTCGGATTGGCCAGAAACAGCAGCCCCACGTCCTCTGTCAAAAGAGAAAAAAGATCTTCCCGCGGGCAGAAGCCCTCTTCTTCTCTTGTCTCATAATAAAGGATTTCTCCGTCCACTGCTCCTGCCGCATACTCGTATCCATAAAACGACGGCACCAGAATCACGGTCTTTTCCGGCCGGATTGCATGGACGGCAGCCAGAAAAAGCTCCGATGCCCCGTTTCCAAACAGCAGAAATTGTTCCGGTACATCCAGCATACCGCTGACTGCTTTCTTTAACCTCCGGGCCGTGATATCCGGGTATCTGCTGCAGTTCTTCACGGCCTCATGCAAAGCGGCTTCTACGTCCTCCGGCATGCCCAGAGGATTGATATTCACAGAAAAATCGATTTTCACCCGATTCCGGTAGACATCTCCGCCATGAATCCCTTCCATTCCGACAACCTAACCTTTCCGATGCGGCCTATTCCTTTGCCGTACCTTTCTATCCCTTATAAAACAGCAGTAAAAGCATCAGACATAAGCCCTCACTCAGCCATGCGGTCAGATACATCAGGCGGTTCGTACGCCGGATGTCTTCCGCTTCTGCCTTACGCAGAGCATCCCCAATATGAGGCTTCTTTACCACCCTGCCAAAATAACGGGCATCTCCCGCAAGCTGAATCCCCAATGCCCCGGCGCATACCGATTCCGTTTGCGCGGAATTGGGGCTGGCATGCTTCCTGTGATCCCTACGGTAGATGTAAAAAGCTCTCTTCCCCGAAAAGTCTTTCCCTCCCAGAAAGGATACCGCAATCATCAAATATGCACTGATTCTGGACGGAAGGAAATTCACAAAATCATCCAGTCTTGCTGCAGCCCTGCCAAAATGCAGATATTTGTCATTCTTATATCCAATCATGGAATCCATCGTATTGATTGCTTTATACAAAAAACCCAATACAGGTCCTCCCAATGCCGTATAAAGCATCGGAGCAATCACCCCGTCCGAGGTATTCTCTGCCACGGTTTCGACCGCTGCCCTTATGACCCCTTCCTCATCCAGACATTCCGTATCCCTTCCGACGATATAAGAAACCGCCATTCTGGCTTCCTCCAGCGTTCCCTCCCGAAGGGCTCTGTAGACCTTCATACTTTCTACCCGCAGACATTTTGCCGCCAGAATCTGATAGGTCATGACGGTTTCCACAGCCACTCCCACACAGGGATGTAGCTGATAAGTAAGAAACAGCATAAGCCAGACCGTCAGAAGCGTACTGACACATACGATACCTGCCAGTATCCTGCCCTGCCAAAGCTCCCTTTTCTCATTTTTCTCCTGTCCTGCATCCCTGAGACCTTTTTCCAGCCTTGCGATCAAACCTCCCATCAGCCGGATGGGATGCGGCAGCCAGACGGGATCACCACACAAAAGATCCAATACAAAGCCTGCCAAAAATGCTACGATATGATAGCTCATCATGTCAAAAAACTCCCTTTTTCACTACAGCCTTTCGATATCCGTCAGATATATGCCGTCTTCCGAGCAAAAGCCGGTACAAAGATACCCCCTTGCATTTGCAGCCTGATAATCAAAATAATCTCCGCCGCCATACCGGCTTAACAGCGCCATAATCGTACCGCCATGCACAATCATTCCCAGGGTTTCCTGTAGCTTGTCCCCCTTCTGCCTTCGCTCTGTCTCCCGGATGCAATCCAGCATCCTTTGAAACCCTTTTTCACAGCGTAAGATAAACGCTTCTCTGCTCTCTCCCTCCGGGAACGGGCACGTGCCACCACAATCAATCCATGCCTGATACCGCGTATCCCCTGAAAGCTCCCTGTAATTCTTCCCTTCAAATGCTCCGAAATCCATCTCCGTCCATTCTTCCACCAGAACGGGCTGCCTGTTCGGATAAAGGATTTCTGCTGTCTGTATACACCGCTTCATAGGGCTTACAAACAGGTGATCCACTGGAGGATAATACTGCTCCCGTTGGTATTGAAGCAATTCCTCTCTTCCCTTTTCGCAAAGTCCTTCATCCGTTTTTCCCAGATATCGATGCTCCAGATTGGACTTTGCAGCTCCATGTCGTATCATCACAATTGTTATTTTATTCTCTGACCGATTCCGCATATCACACGCTCTACCTCTTCCGCCTGTTTTGCAAGCTCCACCAGGATTCTTCCTGTCCGCTCCCGGTATTCTCTCTCAAATGCCTCCATCGGTACGATACCGTTCCCGATTTCATCACTGATGACCACACAGTCCTGACACCGATTCAAAAACAGTTGTATTTCTTTTTCCGGGCATCCACCATTTTTCATACGTTCCTTCACCCAGTTATGAAAGTGATTCATAACAACTGTTTTTCCCTGCTCTTCTGTATGCTCCGGTATTTCACCGTCATAGATTTGACAGGCTTCCCGGCCGTATTTTTGCAGCACATAGTCTAATTTTCCCTGCGCGTATCCGCCAAGCACCAGTTTCATTCTTTTTCTCCTTATCTGCAAAAAAGTATGTCCATAGCTGCTGCTGCTGCCAGCATGCCAGCTTCACAAAGCAGTACAAAACAGCCCGCGGTATCTCCCGTAATTCCGCCAAGCTCCTTTTTGGAGCGGTAATAATACCAGCCAAAGGTGCCAAAGGCAGCCGCCACAATAGCTACACCTCCCCAAACGGACTGAAACAGCATAAAGAGGATACAGCCTGCCCCCTGCACGTACAGAAGAGCTTTGACCCGTTTCTTCTGCGACCTGTCTGCGAACAGATAAAGCATTCCTTCTTTTTTGGCAGCCGGAAAGGACACAACGCTGATTCCGCTTAAGCAGCGTGCCAAAAAGAAGCCTCCACAGGCGATTCGCAAAAGCCTTTCATCCCGGATTTCCGAAAAGAATCCCAGATAGAGCAGTCCATACACAGCAAACATAATCACCGCAAAGGCTCCGATATGGGAATCCTTTAGAATTTCCAGTTTCCGTTCTCTCGGCTGATAGGAATGAAACGCATCCATCGTGTCCAGAAAGCCATCTGCATGAAACCCTCCGGTCAGAATCAGTGGAATGGCAGCTCCAATCACAGTATAGCATATTTCCCCGATCAAAAACCTTCTGCACAAAAAGTTCCACACATAAATGCCAATACCAATGACCGCCCCTACCCAGGGAAAAAAGCAGAGCATATATCGCATATCCTCTTCCTTCCACTCAAATTGGGGAACCGGAATTTTGGAATAGATCGAAAATGCAATCACAAGCGATTTTAAAATATACATTGTTGTACTGCCCCTTTCTCCCTCAGACTGCCTGAATGGTCACCGGAATACCTGCCACAACCTCGATTACTTCATCCGCCAGAGCAGCAAGCTCTACATTCAGCCGTCCCATGGTATGGATGTACCTCATCGTAGCCTCCTCATAGCTTCTGCCATCCTCAAAGACATTGTTACTGACGACCACAAGATGTACCAGCTCTTCCTTCAGCACAGAAATCCCCTTCAGAATCTCTTCCACCACCTCTGCTTCCTCTCTCTGCCCTGACCTGGAAAACATCTCATTGGCGGTCAGATTTCCGATACATTCTAACAGCGCCGTTTTTTCTCCTGCCGCCATTTTCAGAACTGCATTCTGAATTTCCGTCGGCTGTTCGATGGTAGTAAATCCCTTATCCTTTCTCAGCCTGCGGTGTCTTTCCACCTTTCTTTGTCCTTCCTCATCATAGACCTGCATCGTTGCCAGATAATACTTTCTTCTTCCCTCTGCCCGAGAAAGCAGATAGCTCTCTGCAAATGCCGACTTTCCACTCCCGCTTCCTCCATAAATCAATGTCATCATCGTGCTGTAAACCTCTCATACTGTTCCACCTGAATGTCCAAAAAGGTGGAGCTGTCCTGATAAACAGAAAGCGCCATTTCCAACAGGGCCAACATCATAACAGCTCCTGTGCCTTCTCCTAATGCCATTCTTCCATCAATCACGGGCTCTAAGCCCAACTCTGCAGCCAGTTTCTCTGCGGCCGGCTCCTTTCCCTTATGGGACGGAAGCAGATATGCCCTTGTGCCAGGCACCAGCCTTTCTGCCAAAAGCGCCGCTGCCATGCTGATGACACCGTCCAGCACAATCGGGACATGAAACAAAGCCCCGCCGATACAGACACCGGTCAGTCCTGCAATATCCAGTCCGCCAACGGTTCTCAGAATTTCAAACGCATCTGCCCCCTTCAGTGCATATCTTTCGATTGCTTCTGCGATAATCTGCTGCTTGTGTAAAAGCTTCTCATCATTCAGGCCAGCCCCTCTTCCGGTAACTTCCGATGCCTCGCAGCCCAAAAGCGCCGCTGCGACCGCACTGCTTGTTGTGGTATTGCCTATCCCCATCTCCCCTGTTGCAAGAATCCGATATCCCTGCCCCTTGCAGGCAGACACCATTTCGACTCCGGTAAAGATGGCTGCGAGCACTTCCTCCTCCGTCATGGCAGGTTCTTTTCTGAAATTTCTCGTCCCGCAGCGAACCTTTTGGGAAAGCACTCCCGGTATTTTTTCCTTCTGCCGGATTCCGATATCCACGGGGATGGTATCAGCTCCGATTGCCTCCGCCATTTTTCCCACCGAGGATCTCTGATTTCCCATGTTTTTTGCGACTGCCGCAGTGACCTCCTGACCGGACTGGCTGATGCCTTCCTCCACAATTCCATTATCGGCGCACATAATAATGACCGCCTTTTTGGAAATGTCTATCCGGTCTGTTCCCTGAATGGCCCCGATTTGTGCCGTTAACGTCTCAAACCGCCCCATCCCGTCAATCGGCTTTGCTACATGATCCCAGCACGTCAAAACCTTTTGATAAATTTCTGGGTCCGGCGCATGTACCGTAAGCTTCTCCAATTCCTCTTTTGTATAGTCTCTATTCCAAATGGGCTTCTCTGAGCATTCCATAAATCTCCTCCATGTTAAGATACTTTCTAAGCGTATCTGCCAGCCGGTCATATTGCTTTTCTTTAAAGCTCCGGTAATCCTCCACTTCACCCTTTTGCATACGGATTCCCTTTTGTTCTGCCAAAGTCCGCACCACTGTGGCCGCAATGCTTCCCCTGTCAAAGATTCCGTGGATATAGGTTCCATATACCATGCCATGACAACCGGACACGATTTCCCGCATTTCTGTTCCCTCGCTTACCGCTTCCGTCTCTCCCATATGGATTTCATAGCCTTGATATGCTAAGCCGGAAAGCTCCCGGAAAGCTCCCTCCAGCTCATGCAGACAGCCTTCCGTCTGCCTTCGCACCTTTTCCTTTTTCAGTCTGGTACAAACAGGAAGCAGCCCCATTCCCCGAAGACTTCCCCCCTCTTCTACCCCATCCGGGTCCGAAATCCATTCCCCCAGCATCTGATATCCTCCGCAAATACCGAACACCGGTATTTGCTGCGCAAATTTCTTTACGGCGTTCTCCAGTCCAGTCTGCCGCATCCATTTCAGATCGCCCATGGTATTTTTGCTTCCGGGCAGCAAAATCAAATCCGGCCGGTGCAGCTCCCCTACAGAGTCCACATAGCGTACCGATACCTCCTGCATCTGCTCAAAGACATTGAAATCCGTAAAATTGGATATTCTGGGATAACGGATTACCGCTATATCGATGCATTTCTGTGCCTTCCGGTCGAAGCGTTCCGTCAGACTGTCCTCATCCTCCAGCCGTACTTCCATATATGGTACTATACCGGTTACAGGAACCTGCCCCTTTTCCTCCAGCATGGCAATACCGGAATACAGAATAGACGCATCTCCCCGGAATTTATTGATGATCAACCCCTTCACTCTTGCCCTTTCTTCCTCCGTAAGCAGCATCAGGGTTCCCAAAAGCTGTGCAAATACACCGCCTCTGTCAATATCTCCCACCAGAAGCACCGGAGCATCCACCAGCTCTGCCAGTCCCATATTCACAATATCATTTTCCCGCAGATTGATTTCTGCCGGACTCCCTGCCCCTTCTATCACAATGATATCCGCATATTCCTCCAGTCTCCGAAAAGACTTTTTAATGTCCGGGATGAGTTTCTTTTTATAGGCAAAATAATCCCTGGCGCTCATATTACCTAACACTTCTCCATGGACAATGACCTGGGAGCCGGTATGGTCTGTAGGCTTTAACAGAATCGGATTCATACAGACCATCGGCCTGATGCCTGCCGCCTCTGCCTGCATGACCTGTGCTCTCCCCATTTCCAGACCTTCCTCTGTGATATAAGAGTTTAATGCCATATTCTGTGACTTAAACGGTGCCACCCGATAACCGTCCTGCCGAAAGATTCTGCAAAGCCCTGCTGTCAGGAAGCTCTTTCCTGCATTGGACATTGTCCCCTGAATCATAATTACCTTTGCCATCTGATACCCTGTCCTTCCTGTTCTTTCCATCTGAGTCAGGATTATGTTCATATGATTTCCACGTTCTTTCCTGTCTCCCTTGCATAAGCAAGCAGCTCTTCATTTGCCTTCTCCAGACTCCCGAAGGTTCTTTTGCAACATATGACCTTTTGACAGCTATCCATCTTTTCTCTGGCCTCCATAAGCAACGTCTCCCGGATGGGTTCAAAGCCTTCCGCTTTGATCACCCCTGCCGCCAGTGCCCGCGCTGCCGGATAATCCAGATCATTTTCAAACAGAATCCCCGTAAGAAAGGCCCTTCCCTGCCTCTGGAGTCTGCGATAAACCTTTCTTCCGGTTCCGCCGCCTGCTATGACAAAGATGTCGGCCCTTCCTGCCGGAGCCTCCAATTCCATGCTGTCATTTTCCTCATCAAAGCTGCCTGCCCCTATGTCAAAAAGTGACCGGATATAACCCGGTTTAAAAATATCTTCCGGTTTACCGAACCGTTCCACATATTCCCCTTTTACACACAAAATCCGGTCTGAAATCCGCTCTGCCAGCTCCAGCTCATGCAGCGACATAATCACCGTAAGTCCCTTTTTCCTTCTAAGCTCCTGCAGAACAGATAAAAACTCCAGTTTATATTTCACATCCAGGAAGGAAGTCGGCTCATCCAGAAGAATCATTTCCGGCTCCTGACAGATGGCTCTGGCGAGCATCACTCTCTGTCTCTGTCCGTCACTGATCTTCGTAAAGTCCCGATTTTTTATACCGGATACATGCACCAGCTCCATGGCTTCCCCCACGATAGCATAATCCTCTTTTGATAAAATACCGAATCTTCCGGTATACGGATATCGGCCTGTCGCAACCACATCCTCGCAGGTCATGAGCTCCGTCCTCAATTTTTCGGTAAAGACTACTGCCATTCTCTGGGAAATTTCTTTCCCTGACATTTGTGTCATATCCTTTTGTTCCAGATATACGTTACCACCCATCAGCTGAAGCTGCCCTGCAATACTCTTTAGAATGGTTGATTTTCCGGCCCCGTTTGGGCCGATAAGCGTGAGGATTTCTCCTTTTTCCAGTCCAATCTCAATATCCCGGATCAGCGGCTTTGCCTGATAGCCGACGCTCAGCTGCTTCGTTTTAAAATAATACCTCATTACGCTACCCTCTCCTTTTTGCGCTCTGCCATCACCCACAGGACAACGGGCGCTCCGAAAATGGCTGTCACCGTACTGATGCTCAGCTCGGTCGGTGCAAGCAAACATCTTGCCAGCAAATCACAGAACAGACAGAAAGCACTTCCTCCCAGAAAACAGGCCGGTATCATCCAGATAGGCTCCGTTGTTCCAAGAAGCTTCTTGACTAAGTGAGGCGTTGCAATTCCGACAAAGGAAACTGGGCCTGCAAAGGCAACGATACAGGCTGATAAAATGCTGGACAAAACAACAAGCCCTATCCGCAGAAGCCGGATATTGACTCCCAGATTTTGTGCATAGGCTTCTCCGAGCTGATAGGCTCCCAGCGGCTTTGACAACAGAAAGACAACCGCAAAGGCTGCAGCAACCACTACTGCCATGACCTCCACATTCTCCCAGGTCATGCCGGAAAAGCTTCCCTGCGACCAGTTATGGAGATTGACAATTTGCTCATCCTCTGCAAAGGTTACGACCAGCTCTGTAACGGCCGAACAGATATACCCAATCATCACGCCACTGACCACCAGCATCGACATACGACTCACCCTGCGTGACAAAAGCAGTACAAAGCCCATCGACAGCATAGCGCCGACAAACGCCGCAAGAATCATGGAGGCCGAAGTGACCCTGACTGCCTTTCCCGCCAAAAAGACCATCACAAGCGCCACAACCATCTTGGCCCCCGAAGAAATACCCAGAACAAACGGCCCGGCAATCGGATTGTGAAAAAAGGTCTGCAGCAGATACCCCGCCAGTGCCAGCGCACCACCCAGTATCAGAACCGCTGCCGCCCTCGGAAGCCTGATATCCCATAATATTCTTGCCGCTGTCCCATTTCTTTCCTGATTCCCAAGTGTCCGTAACATATCGGGCAATGTAATCTTTACGCTTCCAATGCAGATATTCAGAGCCAAAAGGACAAGCACACCGGCTCCTAACAAAACAAAGGCTGCCATATATCTGTATTTTCTGTTTCTCTGCATATGAATCCTGCTACCTCTCTTTTACTTTAAACGGAAAAGATAGTGCATCTGCTCTTCCCCTTCTCCCAAAAACATGGCATTCATATCTTCCAGCAAATAGCCGATGGACAACGACTGCTGATACATATCGTTTGTCGTACACCAGACATTTCCTTCCTTCACTGCCTTAAAATCCGAAAGCAGACCGCATTTGGAAAGCAGCTCTTCCACACTGGACACGCCACCGTCGATGGAACTGTTATAAATTAAAAAATCCGCATCCTTTGCTCCCTGATAGAACTCTTCCACCTGCATATTCATCGTAGAACGCTTTCCGGAAGGATCACCCAGATTTGCAAAAATATAGTGTCCTCCTGCAAGCTCCAGCATTTTCGGAACGTAATCCGAAGACTGCCGCACCTGCACCAGACCGTTTGAGGTAATGAAAAAGAAAGCCGCCGTCTGATCCGTCCTTTTCTCTGCTGTCACCCTGTTTAAAATTGCTGCCTGTTCCTCAAAGACCCTTCCGGCTTCTGCTTCCTTTCCAAGCAATGCCCCGAAAAATTTGATCCATTCCACTCTGCCGAGAGGATGCGACTCATAGCTGGAATATTCAATCATGACCGGAATGCCGAAATCCTCCAGCTTTTCGATTACCTCCGGTGCATGGGTGACCATCGTATTTTCTATGGCAAGCGTACAGTTTTTCGAGACAATCAGCTCATAATCAGGCTTATTATACTTGCCCGCATAAAGAATATCGCCGCTCTCCATAGCCTCTCTGGCCGCTTCGATATACCAGCCCTCTTCCTTCTGTCCGGAAAGCGCAATCGCATCCATTCCGTCCAATGCACTGAACATATCCATCACCGAAGAAGCGACCAGATAAAGCTGTTCCACCGGGCGCTTTAACACCACGATTCCATCCTCCAGAGGCTCCGGTATCTCCCTTCCTTCCGGTACGACCAGAAACTGCGCTCCATCCATGGTAGTGGTCAGCATCGTATAGCCACCCTCATAATAATCCACTTTAAAATTCTCTGCATACTGCAGTTCCATGCTCCTTTCATAAACAAGCCCCTGGCTTTCCGACTCTTCCTCAGATACGGATGCAGAACCGGAAGAAGGACTGCCGCAGCTATTCAGCCAGAACAGTCCTGTCAAGAGCAGACATCCTATTATGATTGCCTTTTTTCTTCCAAGCATTTTCTATACCTCTTATTCCAAAGGCTTCAGCGTATCCGAATGAAACGTAAGGGTATATTCAATTTCATGGGGTGTACTCATAGCCACCGTATCACCAATGACCGTCATCGGCTCATCCAATACCGAAACCGGAATTTCAAATACCGAATTTCCCTCTGTATTGACCGGAAGATATTTTTCTCCCTCTACAACCATATAATCATAGTTCGGACTACTCCACTGTATGGCTGCAGTCATGCTTTCTCCTGCTACGGTAATCGTTGCCGGAGACAGAATTTTTGCTTTTCCGCTCCCTCCCTCAAAGGTCAGTTCTACGGTATAATCGCCATCTGCCAGCTCTATGCTGCCTTTGCTCTGTGTCTCCTCCTTCACAGGCTCCGGGTTTAAAACACTCACCTTATGGTCATACCAGATTCCCTTTTTCCCAATCAGTGCCAGATCAAACTCTTCCTCCAGCACAGGAACAGGCACATCAAATCCATTGACCTCCTCCGTCATACCATCATGGTAGGTAACGGTATCTACAGTCGGCATGAGCAGACTGGCGCCTTCCTTTTGGGCATCCTCGGCCAGTCCGGGATAAAGATTTAAAATATTTTTGGAAGTGAGGGAAATATGAATCGTCATTTCCCCACTTTTTACCGTCAGCGTTCCCTTGCCCTCGCAGGCTTCATTCACATGGAACATTCCACTGTCTGTACGAAACTCTGCCGTATAGATTCCATCCGGCAGCCTTAACCCTTTTGCTACTTCTGTTTTGTCTTCCATTACTTCTGTTTTATCTTCTGTTTCCATTTCTGCATCCGTTTCGGAAGCAGTTTCCTCCGCCTTGGCATCGGCTATCTCTATTGCAGGAGCAGCTGTCTCTGTCTCCCGCATGCTGTCTTTGTCTGCACAGCCTCCAAGCAGGGTACAGGCAAGCAGCATACTGCATATCATATTGATTCTCTTTTTCATCATAATCCTCTACACATTCCTTATTCTTTCATGACACTTCTGGTATGATCCACATAAATTTTCTGAATGGCATCGATTGCACCCAGCCCGGAAATCTGTGCTTCCACACTCTCAAATCTGCCGGATGCCTGAAACATACTGAGCCAGGAATCCTCATCCTCGCCTGCCATATCGTTGTTAGCATGATCTCCCGCCACAACCATTAACGGACGGAGAATAACTTTAGTATAACCGGCCTCTGCTGCCGCATCCATCACCGCCTCACAGGAAGTCTCCTCCGGCTCTCCTTCCACGGTTCCAATCAGCACGTTCCCGTATCCAAGCTCATCCATCTGAGTCTGCATCTGGCTATAGGAAACCCTGGCCGTATGAGAAGTACCGTGTCCCATAAAGACAAACACTACACCGTCCTCCTTTGCCGCCTCCAGACTGTCATAGCCTGCATCCTTTACCGCTTCTGCAGTAATTGCTTTAGCCACAGCTTCCTTATCCGCATTGATGACGGAAGCATCTGCACCAACCTCACCAAGCAACGGTTCGGCAACCTTCACACTCTCAAACTGATTCCGATATCCCTCTACCGCTTCCATCAGCTCGTCATACTCTGCACCATGCATCAGGTGAGTCGGCTGTACCACCAGATTCTTCACCCCGTTTTTCACTGCACGTTCCAATGCCTGATCCATATTGTCAATACATTCACCATCTCTGGCCTGCACATGATTGATGATAATCTGCGCCGTAAATGCCCTTCTGACAGACCAGTCAGGATATGCTGCCTGCAGGGCATCCTCGATACCCTTGATATCTGCCACACGACTGTCATTGAAGGAGGTTCCAAAGCTCACTACGAGAATCTCGTTTTCTCCGATATCGTCCTGATTACGCGGATCATCCTTAGAAGCATCTCCGGTATCCCTGCCAAAATAATCCGGATCAGCATTCTGACCTGCCACCAGCTCTTTCTGGGCATCTGTCAGTGCATCCCAGGCATCCTTTGCTCTTTTGCACTGCTCATCCGTTTCTGCTGTCCTTTTCTGCACATAGATGGAATCAATCAAGGCTGCCACCTCATCGGCGGCCTTCTGATCTGCATCCTCCTCTGTTCCTTCCTCTGTTCCTGAAGCCTCTGCCTCCTCCACAGTCCCGCTGCTGTTGTCCGCAGCTTCTTCTGTCTCTGTCTGCAAAGCCGCATCCGTCTGCTTGTCTGCACAGCCCGTAAGCGCCATGGAACAGGTCATGACAGCCATCATGAAAACACTCAGTACCTTCTTTTTCTTCATCTCAAATCTCCTCTTTTCTCCCTGCCTTTTCCGGCATGGTCATAGTGGCGCACCGGCAGCAGCTTTACGTCTCCAAAGGCACCCTGCTGGCTGCGCATACTGCTTTCTTAGAAAGCAAAAAAGCCCTTTTTCAGGGCATTCATAAAAGGGCGCACAAATAGTATAAGAAAAGAGACCTTACGGCAAAACTTTTATTATATATTGTTCGCGACCAGTTACTCGTGGCCCGGGGAATCATCCCCGCTCCTTCTGCAGGCAGGTCTCCTGACTCATAGATCTTCATATCAGACTGTCTTCCCGATTGCTCAGTGACATCATAGCCTGATACTCCCTAAATACAGTGACGAGTTCGTACAGGATTTTCACCTGTTTCCCTTTTCACCGAACCGGATATATTCCGTTCGACACCTACAGCGGCAGATTTTCAGTCTCTGCATGACTAGCAACACTTTATCATACTTATTTCTAAAATGCAATATGACGACTGGCATGGGCTGAACTGCTATAAGGTTTTGAAAAAGGCAAGAAAAACCCCGGTTTTACATATGATAACCGGGGTTTTTCATTATTACATACTTTACTTTTATTGCGGAATCAATGCCAACGCATCCTCATCTGCTACAATGCTTACATCATTGTGCATCTGTAAGATGGATGCAGGAACCTGCGGTGTAACCGGTCCGAAGAACGCATCGTGTAAAATCTGCGCTTTATCCTTACCGCTTACTACCATCAGAATCTTCTTAGCCTGCATAATCGTCTTGGTTCCCATCGTATATGCCTGCTTCGGCACATCATCCAGAGATGCAAAGAATCTCTGATTTGCCTTCATGGTCTTTTCTGTCAGATCCACACAGTGCGTTTCTGTTTCAAAAGCCAGTCCGGGCTCATTGAAGCCAATATGTCCATTATGTCCGAGTCCCAGAAGCTGCAGATCTATTCCTCCCAGGGAATGGATAATATGATTGTAATCATCACATGCCTTTTTGGAGTCCGGTTCCATGCCGTCCGGCAGATAAGTCCTGCTCAAATCGATATTCACATGTTTGAACAGATTGTCATGCATAAAATAGTAATAGCTCTGTTCATTGTCTCTTGGCAGTCCCTTGTATTCATCCAGATTGACCGTAGTCACATCAGAAAAATCCAAATCTCCCTTTCTGTACCACTCTACCAGCTGCTCATAAGTTCCTATCGGTGTAGAACCTGTCGCAAGACCTAACACGCAGTTCGGTTTCATGATAATCTGTGCAGAAATAATATTGGCTGCCTTCCGGCTCATATCCTTATAATCTTTTGCTCTGTATATTCTCATTTTATCAGCTATACTCCTTCTAAAACGGGCAGAAGGAATTAAATTCCTTCCACCCTTCCTGCTAGGATTCCAAAAACATGGTTCTGAAAATCAAAGTTCTTATTTCAACATCTTCTTCATTTCATCTGCTACGAACTGAACCTTCGTTCCAACAATAACCTGAACGGAAGTCTTGCTCGGACGAATGATACCGGAGATGCCTGCAGATTTAATTTTCTTCTCATCTACTGCAGTATAATCCTTTACTTCCAAACGAAGTCTTGTAATACAGTTATCCAGAGATTTGACGTTCTCTTTGCCGCCAAGACCTTCCAGAACGATCTTGGCTACTGTAGTAAAGTCGTTGTTTGCAAGCTGTACATTCATTTCTTCATCTGTGATTTCATCATCCTCACGTCCCGGAGTCTTCAGATCGAACTTGGTGATAACAACGCGGAACAATGCGTAATAAATTACTGCAAATACCAAACCAACCGGAATGATGATCCACGGATTCTGAGCCATCGGAGCCTTGAAGCTGAGTACCCAGTCAACCAGACCAGCAGAGAAGTTGAAACCGCTTCTTACCGGTAAGTAATAGCAGATCAGTGCGGAAATACCTGTCAGACCTGCATGTAATACATACAGACCAGGAGCTAAGAACATGAATGCAAATTCAAGCGGCTCTGTAACACCCGTAAAGAAGGAGGATAATGCGCCTGCAAATAATACACCAGCTGCAATTTTTTTCTTCTTATCCTTTGCGGTGTGGAACATAGCTAATGCACCTGCCGGAAGACCGAACATCATAACCGGGAAGAAGCCTGTCATGTACATACCAGTCTGTCCCAGCACACCTTCGCCGGACCAGAAGTTTCCGAGGTCGTTGATGCCTGCTACATCAAACCAGAATACGGAGTTCAATGCGTGGTGCAGACCAAACGGAATCAGAAGTCTGTTCAAGAAAGCATAAATAGCTGCGCCGATACCGCCTGTAGCTACGATTGCTTCACCGAAGGAAACGAGTCCGCCGTAAATAACCGGCCAGATAAAGAACATAATAAGTGCTGCAATAATGGAGCAGCCTGCTGTTACGATAGCAACACATCTCTTACCGCTGAAGAAAGATAATGCGTCCGGAAGCTTTGTTCCTTTGAACTTATTGTAGCAGGTTGCACCGATCAGACCAGCAACGATACCGGTAAACTGTGTCTGGATTTTGGAGAATGCTGCCGGAACCTCTGACACGTCGCAGCCCTTAAAGAATGCAACTGCACCAGGTGCAAGCAGTGTAGTAATGGTCAGCCAGGAAACGAGTCCTGCCAGACCGGAAGTACCGTCGTTGTCATCCGACATACCAACGCCGACACCAATAGCAAACAGAATTGCCATATTATCGATCAGGGCACCGCCTGCCTTTAACAGGAAAGCTGCAACTACGTTATTTGCGCCCCAGCCTGTAGGATCGATCCAATAACCGATACCCATCAGGATACTTGCAACCGGAAGACACGCAACCGGAAGCATCAAAGATTTTCCAAGTTTCTGTAAGTATTTCATCATAATTACTTACTCCTTTCTTCTCCCTATATTTTATCATTCCCTATGGGATACCCCCTTATGAAGGAGGGATGAAGACCCTGCCCTAGCTACAGGGCCTTCTATATCTTCAAGAGACAGCGCTGTCTCTCAAATGCAACTTCGTTCAGGCACACAGCCTGCATCCAGAAACCTTCCAAACATCGAAAGCCCTTTTATACCTGAATACGTATTACGGTATCTCCGGCTGCAACCGTCTTTCCGGTTTCACCCTCTACCTCCTTATAATCACCCGTGTTGCAGATGACCATTGGAGTTATGATGTCATATTTTTCTCCGATTTTAACAAGATCCGCTTCAATCAGGAGATCACCCTTCTTTACCTCCTGTCCCTCTTCCACATGCTTTGTAAATCCGTCCCCGTTCAGCTCCACGGTTTCCAGACCCACATGAATCAGAATTTCCACTCCCTCCGTAGTCGTAACCGCTACCGCATGGCCGGTTGGAAATACGGTTGTTACCGTACCGTCGGCTGGCGCCTTGATCAACCCGTTCGCCGGGCGGATTGCAATGCCCTTTCCTAATATTTCTTCTCCAAAAGTCGGATCGTTCACCGCGCTAATCGGCACACATTCGCCCTCTACAGGCGCTCCGATCTCCATGACCTTTGCTCCGTTTCCAAACAGCTTATCCAAGAATCCCATCCTACAAATCCTTCCTTTCTGTATTCTCTCTTAGTCTCTTGATATCCAGCGTCAGATAGATTACCTCATCCGGATACATCTCGCACTGGTATTCTTCCCACAATATCTGTTTGACCTTTCTGGCCTGTTCATATTCCTCTTTGTAATTTTCCACCACAAACTCTGCCAGCTTCGGGTCCTCCACCGTCCTGCGCGTTCCGAACATCACACGATGTACCAGAAACTTCAGATTGGTCAGGAACAATCTGCTCTCATATTCCCCGTCCTCCGGCATCCAGGACTCTGCCTTCAGCATATCCATCAGCTTCTGAAGCGCTGTAATCATTCGGAAGGAGTCACTGACCTTCATATTCAGCTCCGCATTGACAATGTGATTTGCAATGGAAGCCGCTTCCTCCTCCGGCAGCCGGATTCCGGTCTTCTTCTCAATCAAATCGAGTGCATGTCTGCCGATGGCATATTCACTCTGATAAAAGTACTGGATTTCATTGGTCAGGGCATTGCGGAAAAATGTACCTTCCTTCCGGTAGCGGTTAATCGCAAAATTGATATGATCCGTCAGAGTAATATAAATATTCTGGTTTAGCGGCATGCTCAGACTGGACTTGGCAAATGCGATAATTTCATTACATACCTGAATATGCTCTAACGGAAGCCCTCTCAGCAGTTCCTTGAACTTCTCCAGCGATTCCTCGCTTTCCATACGGTATATTTTTTCAATCTTGCTTTCGTCTACTGTCTGCCCGGGCTTTTTGCCAAAGCCGATACCGCATCCGGTGATAATTTCTTCCTTTCCGTCACGGCACAGAACCGTTAAGACATTGTTATTGATAATTCTCTGAATTTTCATAACCTACACTTTTCTACCCTTTTTCTGAAAATGAAAAAGACCAGATCTTATAAATCAACCATACCTCTATATGATTAACTTATAAAACTTGGTCTTGCCTGCCTTACCAGTCACAATCCAAAACACAAACCCTCTTCGTGCGGTCACCTTTAAGTTATTCTTATTGTAACAACTGCCAAAGATAAAGTCAATACTTTTTGTTGAATTTGTATGTTTTCACGTTTTTTGTTTCTTCTCTTTGTTATAATTGTACAAAAAGGAGTGGCTTAAAGCGCCACTCCCAGCTTTTTCAATTCCTCTTCAGCCTGTTCTTTTGTCGTGAATAAAATCGTCTGTATGCCAAAGGCAGCCGCTCCATCCAGATTCTGCTGCAAGTCATCCAAAAAGACGCACTCCTCCGGTACCAGAGCATTCTGTGCAATCAGGCGCTCATAAATTTCCGGCATCGGCTTGATGACCTTTTCCCGATAGGACAGGATTCCTCCGTCCGTATAGGGCAGAAAATCCATGGCATCCGAACAGTCCTCCAAAACCTTCTGCGAAAAATTGGAGAGCACAAGCACCTGATATCCTCCCGCATGAAGCTTTTTCATCCACGGAATCGCATAATCCCGTTTCGTCACCAGACCCCTTGCATTTTCAAATACCCTGTCAATCACCTCTGCAATTTCCGGATCATTTTCCCTGAACAGAGCAAGCACCTCTTCGGTAGAAAGCACACCCCGGTCAAATTCGTTCCAATCCTCATTCAACACCGATGCCTGACTCAACCGGTCAAAAATCTCCGGCTCCAAATCAAACTGCTCAAAAAAACCTCTCCAATTATAATCCACCAGCACATTTCCAATATCAAAAATAACCGTTTTTATCATCTGTCTGTTCCTCCCTCTGCTTTCCCGCATCCTGCCTGATCAGATCAAGCAATGCCCCTGCAGCCGCCGACTGCGGATTTTTTCCGGCCCTGACCACACAAAATTTTCTTTTGGGAATAATCTGATTGAAACGAAGCTCAAATAACTGCCCGGAATCAATATACTCCTGCGCAAAATCCCTTACAATGCTTCCCACTCCCAGATTGCGCAGAGCAAACTGTACAATCATATCACTGGTAGCCAGTTCAAATTCCGGATGAAGCACTACGCCATGCTCTGCCAGAAAACCATCCATATAGCTTCGGGTACTCGTCTTCTTTTCCAGCGATATGATGGGAAGCTTCTCTAACTCTGCCAGATCCAGCATCCTGTTTTTGTAGGGAATGAAGCGTCTTCCGGCCACAAAGATATCCTCAATCTCACGCACCTCGTTCTGCTCAATATCCATGCCGACCTCAAACGGCGTACTTACCACTCCAAAGTCAATCTGCCCGTTTCTAAGACGCTCCAGTGTTTCCGGGGTCGGTGCATTCGACACCATGACCTTGATCCCCGGATACTTCTCATGAAACTGCTCCAAGAAGGGAAGCAGATAAAACTGCAGCGTCATATCGCTGGCTCCGATCCGAATCTCTCCCAGCTCCATATTCTTTAGCTGCCTGAGCATCCGCTCTCCCAGCTCCATCTGCTCATAGCCCTTAGATACATAGGAAAAAAGCAGCTCTCCTTCCTTGGTAAGCTGCACTCCTTTTGACCTGCGCGCAAACAACCGGACACCAAGCTGTGCCTCCAGCTGCCTGATCGACTGGCTGACCGCAGGTTGGGAAATAGCAAGTTCCCTGGCTGCTCCGGTCAGACCACCGCATCTTGCCGCATAATAAAACACCTTGTAATATTCCAGATTGACCGTCATCAGTTAAACCCCCGGAAGCCCTTGCCGATAATTTCGCTGCTGTTCGTAATCATAATGAAGGACAATGGCTGTGTCCTCTTTACATAGTTGCGCAGCCTGACTGCCTGACTCCGTTTCATGACCGTCAGAATAATGGTCTTATCCTGATGCGAGTAGGCTCCCTGCGCTTTATAGACCGTGGCGCTTCGCTGCAGCTCATGTGTGATAAAATCGCAGATCGGCTTCGGATCATCACAGATAATTGTAAAATATTTGCTCAGGTTGATATTCTCAATCACGCCGTCAATCACCAAAGACTTAGCCATCAGCCCGCACAGGGAAAAAAGACCTGTCTGCGCATCGAAAATAAAACAGGCCGCCACCACGATCCCAAGATCCACAAGCAACAGCGCCGTCCCAATATTGACGCTCGTATATTTTTTCAGAATCATGGCGATAATATCCGTTCCTCCCCCGGAAGCCTCCATATCAAACAGGATGGCAGAACTGAAGGCCGGAAGCACAATGGCATAAATCAACTCCAGAACCGGTTCCGCAGTCAGCGGCTTCGTCATCGGGAAAAGCCACTCCATCGCGCTTAATCCCACGGAGGTCAGTACGCTGACATAAACGGTCCTGATACCAAAGCCCTTGCCCAGAAACAAAAATCCAATCACCAGAAGCGCCATGTTGATGATAAACGTATATGCACTTGGAGAGAGCGGAAACACCGCCGCCAGAATCACGGCAATACCAGTCACACCTCCAAACGAAAAATGGTTCGGGAATTTAAAGACATAAACACCCACTACCAATATCAGCGTAGCAAAGGTCAAGATCCCATACTGCTTGATCGTGGAAATGATTTTCTGACGGTCCATCCTTCTTCCTCCTGCTTATTTCTGTAACGGACTCTTTCTGTATATGATATCATCTCTTCCCGGTCCATTGCTGACCATGGTAATCGGATATCCAATCTGCTCCTCAATAAACTCGACATACTTTCTGCAGTTTTCCGGTAAATCTTCATACTTTTTAATACCGCGGATATCGCACTTCCAGCCCGGAAGAGTCGTCAGAACCGGCTTTGCCTTCTCTAACAGGTGTGTAACCGGAAATTCGGTCGTTACCTCTCCGTCGATTTCATAGCCTGTGCAGACCGGAATCTCATCCAGATAGCCCAGTACATCCAATACCGTGAATGCCACATCGGTCGTGCCCTGCATACGGCAGCCATACTTGGAAGCCACACAGTCAAACCAGCCCATACGTCTCGGACGTCCTGTCGTTGCGCCGAACTCACCGCCATCGCCACCGCGTACCCGCAGCTCCTGTGCTTCGTCGCCAAAGATTTCAGATACGAATGCACCTGCTCCTACTGCGGAAGAATATGCCTTGCAGACTGTTACGATCTGTTTGATTTCATAGGGTGCAATGCCTGCTCCGATTGCGCCATAGGCTGCCAGCGTGGAAGAAGAGGTTACCATCGGATAGATACCGTGATCCGGGTCCTTTAATGTACCGAGCTGTCCCTCTAATAAAACAGTTTTACCCTCTTTCAGCGCTTTATCCAAAAACAGGGATACATCACAGACATAAGGCGCTATCATATCGCGATACTCATGCAATGTCTCCAGCAATTCCTTCGGATCAATTAACGGCTTGTGATACAGATGCTCCAGAAGGACATTTTTCATCTCACAGATTCTGACTACCTTTTCCTGTAGCAGCTCTTCATCAAAAAGCTCACTGACCTGAAAACCGATTTTAGCATATTTATCAGAATAAAACGGAGCGATACCCGATTTGGTTGAGCCGAAGGATTTTCCGCCAAGCCTCTCCTCCTCATACTGATCAAATAAAATATGATATGGCATCACCATCTGCGCACGGTCCGAAACCAGTATCCTGGGCATCGGAACATTACGTTCCGTAATGGATTTGATCTCGTTAAAAAGTACCGGAATATTCAAAGCCACGCCATTTCCAATCACGCTGGTGGTATGTCCGTAGAATACACCGGAAGGCAGGGTATGAAGTGCAAATTTTCCATAATCATTGACAATCGTGTGTCCTGCATTGGCACCACCCTGGAAACGTACAATGATATCGGCTTCCTTCGCCAACATATCCGTAATCTTACCCTTTCCTTCGTCACCCCAGTTTGCTCCAACTACTGCTTTCACCATATCTAATACTGCTCCTTTCAAATAAACCATTGCGAATGTGCATAAAAAGGACGGGTGTAAAAAACCCGTCCTTCCTCTGTCTTTTACTTTATGATTATACACGATAATGTCACATAAGTAAAATCAATATATATTATAACTGGTATTACTTTCCCTTATATCAAGGATGTTAGACATTAATTTCTGCCTTGACACCCAACAGTTCCCTGTTTTCCTCCAGAATCGGGCGTACCACGTTCTGTAAAAAGGCATCTACCTGCTCCTTAGAGCGTCCTACATATTTGGCAGGGTCCATGGTCTTCTGCAGATCCTCAAGCGTCATATTGAAAGCCGGGTCTGCCGCAATCAGCTCTAACAGATTGTTTTCCTTGCCCTCCACCTTGACATTGCGTCCTGCTTCCATGGAAAGCTCACGGATGCGCTCATGCAACTCCTGACGGTTACCGCCCATCTTTACGGCATCCATCATGATATTTTCCGTTGCCATAAATGGAAGCTCGCTTCTGAGCCGTTTCTCGATGACCTTCGGATATACGACCAGACCATCCACCACGTTCAGGCACAGATCCAGAATACCGTCAATGGCAAGGAAGGCTTCCGGAATAGACAGACGCTTATTGGCAGAATCATCCAGAGTACGCTCAAACCACTGTGTGGCAGAGGTAATGGCCGGGTTCAGGGCATCGATCATCACATAGCGAGACAAAGAGGCAATACGCTCGCTGCGCATCGGATTTCTCTTGTATGCCATGGCAGAGGAACCAATCTGACTCTTTTCAAACGGCTCTTCCACTTCCTTTAAATGCTGCAGCAGACGGATGTCATTGGACATCTTATGCGCACTGGCAGCAATCCCTGCCAGTACATTGGCCACTCTGGTGTCCACCTTGCGGGAATAGGTCTGTCCTGATACCGGATAGCATTTTTCAAAGCCCATCTTCTTTGCAATCATCGGATCAATCTTATCAATCGTCTCCTGATCCCCGTCAAACAGTTCCAGGAAGGAAGCCTGTGTTCCGGTCGTTCCTTTGGAGCCAAGCAGCTTCATGCTGCCGAGTACATGCTCCAGATCCTCCAGATCCAGACAAAATTCCTGCAGCCACAGGGTAGCTCTTTTTCCTACGGTCGTAGGCTGTGCCGGCTGGAAATGCGTAAAGGCCAGAGTCGGCTGTGCCTTGTATTTTTCCGCAAAATCAGCCAGCTCTTTCATGACGTTCACCAATTTCTTCTTTACCAGCTTCAGGCCTTCGGTCATGATGATAATATCTGTGTTGTCACCGACATAACAGCTGGTCGCTCCCAGATGGATAATGCCGGCTGCCTTCGGGCACTGCTGTCCATAGGCATAGACATGGCTCATCACGTCATGACGCACTTCCTTCTCCCTTGCCTTGGCCACATCGTAGTTGATATCCTCCGCATGCGCCTTCAGCTCATCAATCTGCTCCTGTGTGATGACAGGCTTGCCGTTCTGGGACAGTCCCAGTTCCATCTCCGTTTCAGCCAGTGCAATCCAAAGCTTTCTCCAAGTACGGAACTTCATGTCCGGTGAAAAAATATACTGCATTTCCTTACTGGCATAACGCTCGGATAAGGGGCTTAAGTATCTGTCTGTACTCATTCTCTCTTTTTCCTCTCTTATTTATCAAACTCTCCGCGGATATCCTCTACCGGAGGATCCAACGGATAGGTTCCGGTAAAGCAGCCCTTACAGATACCCAGCTGACCCACCATCTCTTCCAGTCTCTCGATACGAAGATAGCCTAAGGAATCAGCTCCGATTATCTGACGAATCTCCTCCACGGAACGATTATATGCAATTAACTGGTCTCTGGCCGGAACATCCGTGCCGAAATAGCAGGGCCACAAAAACGGCGGAGAACTGACCCTCATATGCACTTCCTTTGCCCCCGCTTCTCTGAGCATATGCACGATGCGGTCCGAAGTCGTACCGCGGACTATGGAGTCATCAATGATAATGACCCGTTTGCCTGCTACCGCCTCCCGCAGGGCATTCAGCTTCACCTGAACACTGCTCTCACGATTCTTCTGCTTCGGCTTGATAAAGGTACGTCCCACATAGGCATTTTTGACAAATGCCGTACCATACGGAATGCCGGAGGCTAACGAATATCCGAGTGCAGCCACGTTACCGGATTCCGGTACACCAACTACGATATCGGCATCCACCGGTGAATCCTGTGCCAGAAATTTTCCTGCCAGGATTCTGGAATTATAAACGCTGATACCATCAATATAACTGTCCGGTCTTGCAAAATAGATGTACTCAAAAATACATCTGGCCTCCTGTGCCTTCGGCAGACACATGCTGGTATCGGATTCAATCCCCTTTTCCGGTGAAATCGTCACAATCTCTCCCGGCAGGACATCACGTACAAACTCCGCACCTACCGTATCCAGCGCACAGGTCTCTGATGCTATGATATAGGCATTATCCCGCTTTCCAATACAAAGCGGTTTAAATCCAAACGGATCACGGGCGCCGATCAGCTTGCGCGGTGACATCACAATCAGGGAATACGCTCCTTTGATCTTAAGCATTGCACGCTTAACCGCCTCTTCTACCGTGCCGACATTCAGACGTTCTCTTGCAATATGATAGGCAATGACCTCCGAATCGATCGTCGTCTGGAAAATCGCCCCGGTCTGCTCCAGTTCTCTTCTTAGCTCCGGCGTATTGATCAGGTTACCGTTATGTGCCAGTCCAAGCGTACCCTTGACATAATTCAGTACCAGGGGCTGGGCATTTTCTCTGGTGGAGCTTCCTGCCGTAGAATAGCGCACATGCCCTACGCCGATGTCTCCCTTCAGCTTCTCCAAGGTCTCCGGGGTAAAGGCCTCATTCAACAGTCCCATATCCTTATAGCTTAATACCTTACCCTTCGGCCCGTTCGTATCACTGACTGCAATACCACAGCTTTCCTGTCCTCTGTGCTGCAATGCAAACAGTCCGTAATAAATCGTGGAAGCCACGTCGCCGCCGTCAAAATCATAGATGCCGAAAACTCCGCATTCCTCTTTCAGCTTGTCCTGTTCTTCTGTCTGTACATAGATGTTTTCTTTCATTCTGTTCCTCCGCTGTAGCTGCTGTCAAACCCCGGTCAGTCATCTGCCGACCGGCCGGGAGCCAAAATGTAAATTCAGCCAGCCTCTTATAAGCCAAGACGCTTGAATACCTCGTTGTAAGCTTCTTCCACATTTCCGAGATCTCTGCGGAAACGATCCTTATCCAGCTTCTCATTCGTATTGACATCCCACAGTCTGCAGGTATCCGGGCTGGTCTCATCTGCCAGAATAATCTGTCCATGGTAACGTCCAAATTCAATCTTAAAGTCAATCAGCTTGATATCAGCCTGTAAGAAATATGCCTTGAGTACCTCATTTACCTTAAAAGCATATTTTTTAATCGTCTCAATCTCCTCCCAGGTAGCCAGTCCGAGAGCTACTGCGAAATAGCTGTTGATCAGGGGATCGCCCAATTCATCGTTCTTATAACTGAATTCGATAGTCGGCTCTTTAAAATCGGTTCCTTCCGGCACACCAAGTCTCTTGGAAAAGCTTCCGGCTGCCACATTACGGATAATGACCTCAAGCGGAACGATCTCTACCTTCTTGACAGCAGTTTCCCTGTCGCTTAACTCCTCTACCAGATGAGTCGGCACTCCTTCCTTTTCCAGAAGCTTAAATACATGGTTGGTCATTCGGTTGTTCACAACACCCTTTCCTACGATGGTGCCCTTCTTCAATCCGTTAAATGCGGTCGCATCATCTTTATAATCCACGATCAGGACATCCGGATCATCCGTTGTATAAACCTTTTTTGCCTTGCCTTCATAAAGTAAATCCAGTTTTTTCATTGTTTTCTCACCCTGTACCTTTCTTATTCTGTTCCTGTGTGTCCATGCCATAAGGCTTCTGACACCGGGCGCAATGCGCCGTAATTCAACAGTAGTATATCGCACAACTCTTTCAAAATCAATACGAAACTCAAGCGAAATACCTGTAGGAATAACAGTTCACCCCGCGCCAGTTTCAGCCCGCGCCACCCCGGCCGACTGTTGAAATTCCAATACGACATACGAACTGGTGTTTTCTAAATAGAGCAACTAAATTCTGTATAGCCGACCGGGCCGGATTCCATGCGCATCCATGCGCAGCGAATCCTGAAATCGGCATCCGTGCCGATTTCTCCCTTAGGATTTAAATGCTCTATTAAGAAAACACACAGCCCGTCTGTATGTATTGGAATTTCAACAGTCGGCCGGGGTAGCGCGGTCTGAAACTGGCGCGGGGTGAACTGTCGCCTGTACAGGTATTTGCTGCTGTAACATGCTATCCCTGAAATTTTCCGATAAAATCTCTCACTCTTTCGTTGTCACAGGAAAAAATCTCCTCCGGTGTCCCCTGTGCCTGAATGACTCCCTGCTCCATGAAGATGATGCGGTCTGAAAGCTCTTTTGCAAACTGCATCTCATGGGTCACGATAATCATGGTCATGTGTTCGGCGGCAAGCTCCTTGATGACCTTTAAGACCTCTCCCGTCAGCTCCGGGTCCAATGCCGAGGTCGGTTCATCAAAAAACAGAACCTTGGGCTGCAGGGCCAGCGCCCTTGCAATGGACACCCTCTGCTGCTGTCCGCCGGAAAGCTGATACGGGTAGGCATCCCTTTTGTCGGCAAGCCCCAGCTTTGCAAGCAGCGCTTCCGCTCTTTCCTTCGCTTCCTTTACCGGAACCTTATCCACGCTGACCGGAGCGTCGATGATATTTTTCAAAACCGTATAATGCGGGAACAGATTAAAGTTCTGAAAGACCAGACCGAACTGTCTGTGAATCTGCTTCATCTCGTTCTTTGAAGCATAGACACATTTTCCGTTTTCCTCCCAGGCTGCTTTTTTCCCCAGATAGGACAGGCTCCCTCCGTCCATCCTGTCCAGCATGGTTGCACAACGGAGCAGGGTGGATTTCCCCGAACCGGAAGGGCCGATGATCGACACCACCTCTCCCTTTCTGACCGAAAGAGAAATGTCCTTCAATACCGAAAGTCCGTCAAAGCTTTTTTTCATATGACTGATTTCTACGTATTCTTCCACGTCTCCGCCTCCTATCTGAAATAACTCATTTTCTTCTCCAGCCGCTCCATGATCATAGCTACGACCAGATTGAAAATATAGTAGAATGCACCTGCTGCCATCAGCGGCATCACACTGGATTCCTTGGCTGCAATCTGTTTAGCCACCGTAAACATCTCTGTCACCGCCAGCACGAAGGCCAGAGAGGTATCTTTGACCAGCGTAATGGTTTCATTCGTCACAGGCGGCAGAATGCGCTTGATCACCTGCGGCAGAATAATCTTGAAAAAGGTCTGCACACGGTTATAGCCCAACACCCTGGCCGCCTCATACTGTCCCACCGGAATCGATTCGATTCCTGCACGGTAAATTTCCGCAAAATAGGCCGCATAATTCAATACAAAAGCCAGTATGACCGCTGTAAAACGATAACCGGAACTGATCTTAATGCCAAAAACATAAAATGGTGCAAAGTATACCACGATAAGCTGCAGCATAAGCGGCGTACCGCGCATCAGCGATATGTAAATTTTTGTAACAAGCCGAAGCGGCGCATTCGCCGACATCCTCCCAAAAGATAGAATCAGACCGAGCGGAAGCGAAAAAAGAAGTGTCAGTACGAAAACCTCCGTACTGACCACCATTCCCTTTGCAAGCTCCGCTACCATCGTTGCAATACTCATCGTGATAACCCCTTGCCTTTCTTTTTCACACTATTTGCCGAGACATACACAGTCTGTCACACCATAGTCCGCGTATTTTTCTGCAATCTCCATAAAGGTTCCGTCCTCTACCATTTCTAACAGCGTACTCTCTACTGCATCCTTCAAGGTATCATTTCCCTTTAAGAAGCCGATCGCATACTGCTCGCTGGACAGATAATCCTCCAGAATGACAAACTGTCCTTCCCCTCTCTGTCCAATCTGGTAATTAGCCACACCAATATCCATAGCCACTGCATCGATGGCACCGGCTTCCAGATCCATGAATGCCGTGTTGTAATCCGCATACTGCACCAGATCCGCAAAGGATGCTGCCAGATCCAGATTTTCCTGATTTTCTTCATCCTCCAATGCTGCAAGCGCTGAAGATTCCTTCTGCACTCCTACGATTTTGCCTGCCAGATCTGCCTTTCCGGCAATACCGGAATCTGCACCGACTACAAAGACCTGACTGTTATCCACATAAGGAATCGACCAGGTATAATCCTCTTCCCGTCCGTTCACTGTAAAACCGTTCCAGATACAGTCGATTGCTCCGGAAGAAAGCTCCATATCCTTTGCATCCCAGTCGATCGGCTGCTTCACAAGCTCCCAGCCCTGACGATTGCATACCTCCTGTGCCAGATCCAGATCGAAGCCTACATACTCTCCATTGTCATCCCGAAAACCATACGGCGGAAACTCTGCATCAAACCCCACGGTAAAGGAAGTTCTTTCTCCTTCATCTGCTGTCTCTGCCGTCTCTTCTGCCGTCGTTTCTGCTGCCGCTTCTGTCTCTGCGGGAGCCGCTGTCTCCTTGCTGCCACATCCGGTCATGGCAAATACCATCATCGCTGCTGCCATTACTGTCAACATTCTTCTTTTCATAATCGTATCCTCCTCTTTTTTGCGCACTTTACCACACTAAACTATGAGCACGCTCCTATGGTAACACGCTAAAGCGGAGCTTGTCAATTATCATATTCCGAAACAAGGGCAAGAATTTCCCTGGCATACTGGGGATAGTCCTGCACCAGTGTCTTGATTTCATCTCGTGCATGGTCAGCCAGCTCCCTGTTATATTCCATCTGCTTACGCAGCTTCTGCCTGCGCACGATAAAGCTGTGACGGATTTCCACCATTTCCTTATTATCGATAATCGCGATGGTCTGATGCAGCCAGATATCGGGATCCTTGATTCTGAGTCTGCGAAGCTGCTTTACCAGCTCCGTCTGGTAATAATCCAGCTCTGCTCCCGTCTGCCTGTATTTTTCCCTCTCTTTTACCTCCTTTTCATACTGCTCCCACAGCTTTTCCAGCTCTTCGCTGCCGGAAACCTTATATTTCATACAAAGATAGTCTAACAGATTCGTGTTATTGACATAGCGTATCTTCACCTTATTCTGCAGCTGAATCAGCTTGTTCAGAAGGCGGCTTACTCTCTCCGACTCCCGCACAGCCTCCGTATGCCGGATATATAACAGCGTAATCGTAACCGCTGCTACTGCCGCAATCAAAATATATCCAATCTGCGTATCCATATGAAAGCCCACCTGCAAAATCAACATCATAAGCATTCCCACGATCAGGGCTGCCACACAGATGCCGGCCATGCCTTTGGTATTTTCCACAGCAGCATGCAGTTCTGCCTTCCGGTACAGATAAGCATGCTTTTCACCATCCAGCCTGCGAAGGTCCTGACGGATCAGCTCCTGATACGCTTCCGCTTCCGTCAGCTTCTTTCTGGCCTCTTCCATTTCCGGCTCGATCTGCTCCATCTGTCGGAACTTTTCATCGCTCATTCGGCCCGATTTTCTCAGATATTTTTCCCGATCCTCCTCCAGCGTGGAAATCGCTCTGGCATTGGCATTCAGACGCTCTCTTTCCTCTTCCGGTAAGGCCTCGATCTCTTCCATATCAGTCAGATACGCGGTAGCCTGGTTATATTCGCCGGACAGACTTTCCACATTCTGCAAAGCCTCTTTCATCTGCTCCAGACAGCCCCGGACATAGCGCATACGCTCTGTCTCGTCGGTAAAGTCCACCTCTTCCCGTTCTAATACCTCCTCTTCCTCTATCTCCGGTTCCTCAAAAAGAGGATCCTCATTTCTCATTTTCCGTCTCCACCAGTTGCGTAAAAATCCCATGCTCTGCTCCTTCTGCTACATCATATTCTTTCGGTAACTTTCCTTTAATCCGGCGATCGCTGCCCCCATATTTTCATAATAATCCCTGCTGTTTCCGTTCTGCCTGTTTCGGATGATCCGGTTCCATTCCTCTCCGGTCCGGCTGGCAGGCCACTGGCTCCTTGCCTGTGCATACCGCTTTTCCAACTCCATCAAAGCTTCCGTATATTCCGGCCTTTCGGACACCTTCCGCACATATTCCTCCTCCGGCAGCTCCATGCGAAGCGCCGCAAGATATGCTTCGATTTCATCCCTTTCTCCTGATTTTTCATACACCCCTAAGAAGAGCTCCGCTGCCTTATGAAACTGCTGCATTCCAGCGAAGGCCACTCCCATATTATGCTGAATCCGCAAACAAAGCGGCTCTCCATCCTCTAACTGCTCAAGCAGCGTCTCATACTCCCGAAGTGCTTCCGTATACCGGCCGTTCTGCACCAGATAATCCGCATGCACCTTTTTTCTTTCACTGCCGCTTAAACCGGCATTCTTTTCCAAAAGCTCCTCCACTGATCGGATCTCTTCCGGTGTACAGTATGCCGTTTCCCAAAGCAGTGTCCTGATAAAATCAGCCAGGGAGCAGCCGGATCTTAACATTCCCTGCAAAGTCTTTGCCAAGGTCTCTAGCTCACATTCCTTTTTCAGCCAGTCCGTCAGCTTCTTATCCAGAAAATCCTCATCCAGCAGATAGGCATTCCGGCAGATCAAAAAGCAAAGCTCTTCCACCGAATAAGCCTGTAACCCGATTTTTTCTATCCTGTAAGGCTGCTCAGCCTGTTTTCCCATACAAAGTAAAACTCTGCTCATCTCTCACGCATGCTCCTTCCCCAGCTACAGGCACTCTATATTTCAAACTCCTCCTGCCATATCTGGTGTGTGGCAGGAACAATCTCCCCAAACCCCAGATCCTCTGCCCGAATCCGTATTCGGTTTTCCAAAACCGGTTCAAACATAAGCAGGAGTCTGGTCGTTGCCCTCTCCCTTCTGGGCAGCCCCTCCAGAACGATTTCCACACTCTTTGGATTTCCCCCCGTAAGCGGTGTGACCAGAATGTCAAAGCTGTTCCCGCTCTCCAGAATCACCTCACATTCCTTACGCACCTCAAACCAGTTATAGCCGGCATCCAGCAGAGCAAAATAGACCTCTTCTCCTCTGCGGAACATGCGCATGCCAATATTGGCCTTCAGCTTTTCCTTTCCGAGGAAAACATATTGTTTCTCTATATCACTCTCAGAAAGCTTTTCCCTTGCCCCATAACAGGCGCCTTTGCTGTAGAGATTATTTCCCTGAAAGACGCGCCTGTTGCGGCAGAGCTTTTTCAGGGATTCCCGGCACCAGCCTCCGTCAAAGCCCTCTCCGATCAAAAAGGCCGTCGATACGATTCTTCCCTGTGTCCACTCTTCTACCACCTGTTCAAACTGCCTGTCCCATTCCTGATAATGTTCAGCCTCTTCCGCATTATATTCTGTGCTTCTGATAAAATACGGGTATTCTCCGGTCTCCATAAATGCCACCATAGGCGTCGTATGCCGGTTGCACTCCAGACGGTATGCCGTCATGCTGCTGCCCGAAAAATCAAACAATGCTGCCTGATGCTGCCACAGCTCCTTTGGCTGATGCACCATATAATGATAGAAGCTTTCCGTATGGCTCTGAAAGAAAACCTGACTGTTTTTCAAAGACAATGCCGCAGCTGCCTGGGAAAGCACCTCCAGCATCCTCTGATCCAGTTCCTTTACCGTAATCATAAAGACTGCAATCTGATCCGGGTGCACGATCAGATTGAGCAGGGCAAGGCTCCTTTTCATAAAAAGCGCCAGAACTGCCACTGCATCAAAGCTCTCCTCACCGACCTTCACCTCTTCTCCGGCAATCGCTTTGGAAAGCAGTCCCGTTACGAGAATCCCCTCCCCGGCCTCTGCGGTCTTTAATGCCTCTTTACCATAAAACCACTGGTTGACCTCATTTCGTTTGCACAACGCAGTCGGAATATTATAAAGCTGTGATCCGGTCACCACCGAAACCGTCTCCGGCTCCCTGGCCTCAGACGAAAAAAAGCTGATCTGTGCATATTCATCGTTCAGGTCATACCCGACTGCTACCCTATTCTTTTTTCCCAAAAAATCCTTTTTCTCAAGCTGCATCTGTCTGTCCCGCTTTTCTCATCCTAAACATTTCGCTCTGCTATTTCAGGTAAAACAGCTTCTGCACCATATAGGCCGTCTCCTCATATTCCCTCAGAAGTCCGTCCACCGTATCATAGTCCTGAAGCATCCATGCTGTCACAATGTCATTGAGCACACCGTATCTGGTATTTTCCTGTTCTCTTCCCATTTCATTGTTCGTCAGTGTCCCGCTGGAGGTGAGCACGGACTTTCCATCGGTTTCCTCCGAAATGTAATACTGCAGCTTCTCTCCAAAGAACAGAATGAACTGCCGTACAAAAATGCCTCCATACATATGCTGCATTTCTTCGGTACAGTACTGCGGTTCTTCACCATCCTCCTTCTCAATCAGATAGTGGATGACCACACGGCTTTCCGGACGTGCACAGTATTCCAGAAAGGTCTTATCCTGAAATTCATCCAGTCTTCCACCCATCCGGTCAAATTTCCGAAAGAATGGAAAATAGATACCCTGTTTTACAAATTCGTTTCCAAATTCCCGGACGGCACGCAGTCTCACCTCCTGCTGCGCCGCTGCCTGTTCCTGCGTCTTCCCGTTTTCCGGACCGTTGAGAGCCTCTTCCTCCGACAGATACTTTAACCATGCCGCTTTGACCACAAAGGGAAGCGTCTCCCCCTGCATATACATCCTCTCGATCAGCTCCCAGGCAAACGGCTCCATGACCTTATCCTTTACAAAATACTCAAAGGACAGATAAGAAAGAAATGCCAGAGCGATATCCGTCCGTGGGGTACGCGCTACATAGGATTCAAAAATCTGTACGCTCTCCCCTACATAGCTGTCCGTATAGAGAAGCTGCATCAAAAGCCTCTCCTCCAGAGCATAGGTTTCCACCTCGAAATTCTTTGCCGCTTTCCAGATATCACGCATCTGTTTGATTGTGCCTTCAAAATGCGCCACCAGATACTTCAAAATTTCCTCATTATACTTGCCCCGCTGGAACGCATAATAAACGACATTCGTAAACCGTTCATCCTCGCAGTATTCTCCTGAGCTTAAAACCCTGCTGCATAAGCGAACAATCGTCTTGGGATCCAGCCCGGCCGTTCCATACTCTTCCAGCCATTCCAACGCCTTTCCGTACATCTCCCGGATGACCATATACCGTACGATGGAAGCGCGCTGTATCTGACCAAGCCCCTCCGGCTTCAGCTCCTGCAGCAAAAGCTCCATCTGGATTTCCTTATCCTGATCAAAATAATACTTTAGCAGCATACCCGCCACCTCCAGGCGACACTCTTTCTCCACCTCTTCGGAGGCCTCAATTCTGGCAGCCCGTGCCACATTCGTCTCATCCACACCTGCGGCATGTCTGCTGCTTAAGCAAAGATACAGATCCAGATTCAGATCATCTGACACATACTGTACTGCCTCCCTCATGACAGAACGGTTTGCAAACATCCGTTCCACCCGGAAGCTGCGGCCTGCCACATAACGTCTGCCGCCTGCATCCTGAAGGCATAGCTTCTCTTCCTCCCCATAAAGCGGAAGATATGCTTTTTTATCTATGACCGGAAAAATCTCCTCTTCCTTCTTTCGTGCATACCGAACCACTACCGAACGGATATCCTCATCCTCCACCTGTACACAGCAGCAGAAGGCTGCATAGACACAATCCGCTGCCTGTTCCTTCCGAATCTGGTCATTCACGACATTCTGATACAGATATACCAGATTCCGATTGATTCTCCTATTGGAAAACTGGATACGCACAAAACGCTCAATGTCAGCCCGGTAGGTCTGATACATCTCCGGCTGATCCTCCTTATGCCTTACGACATAGGCATACAAAAAAGCATTGTGCTCATAATCCAATGTGCTGCGGTAGGCAAAATACATCAACACCATACGCGGAATCTCTCCGCTGTAATCCTCCGGCACCGACATCATATAATATTCGTACAGCCGCATAATGCGCAAGCCCTTTTTCACAGCCAGCTCATACCATGAAAAATATTCAGCTCCGGTACAGCTTCCCTTAATCAAAAGCGTACAGATGGCCTGCAGTGTTTCGCTGTCTCCGGTCTTCTTATAGCAGGCCTTTAAAATATCATACAATGGCGCTGAAAACTGCTTCGTCCGGTTTACCAGATAATGGATCTGTCCGACCACATCCTCGGTCAGTATATCATTCCGGGCGGCAAACAGCAGAATCTGTATTTCAAAATCCTTCAGCCGTATGAGCAGCATCGGATTGCTCTCCACTAAATGTAAAGCTTCAATATAAAAGACCGGGCTGTAGCACCCCTGATAGAAAAGCTCCTCTAGGAACATCCACTTTCTCGACGAACTGCGCTCAAAGCCCTCTTCCAGATACAGAAGCAGCCATGCGATACGCCACTTTCCCGGATTCGACCGGTAGATCGCACGAATTTCCCTCGTTATCTGATCTGCATACTGCGCATCCTGACTGACCAGAGAGTTCAGATACAGATAATAGCAATACAGGGAGTCCTTATCCTCCCCTTCACTGTAATATTTTAAGAACGGCTCCACACGGCTTAACAGCCACTTTGCCTCATTATAGCGTTCCTTTGTCACAAGCAGCTGTACCTTGAACAGATGCCCCGCCACATTACGGCTGTCCACTGAAATCCATTCCTCGATAATCCGCTCCGATTCCTCCATCCAGGTCGCTTCACTGATCTTACGCATCCGATAAGCCAGATAGTATTGCATCAATTGGATGTTTAAATGCTTTTTGTGCATACGGATACGCTTCACCTGAGAACGCCCGCTGTTCTGAACCGTAATCGGCACACGGATTTCCTGATAGGCATTATAAAAGCGGATGCTGCCGTAATTGTTACCGGCGTGCAGACCCTCCGCATGAATATAAAAGGCACATTTACAGACATTCCCTAAAAAATCGTCATCGGTCAAGACATCCTTTTCCAGAGACAGAAAATCCCCGTCCACCTGTGCATTCAGTCTGGTATAGCCCCAACCGTTTCTGGTCACCTGAAGAAGCTCTGCCGTCACCCCGGCCATGTCACGATAGACCAGCTCTTCCTTTTCCACAAGATATTCCACCGGCTGCTTTTTATGGATTTCCAACAAAAATTCTTCCACATTCTGCTCATTTGCCTCTCCTGCACAAAGCAGGCGGTACGCTTCCCTGTACTGCCTGTCATTTCCCCGAAAGATACCCGGAAACTGTGGACTGTAAAAAAGCCTGACCGCCTCTTCCCAGTTCGTCTTTGCCAGATTGGCAAAGTGGAACAGGTTCTTGATATCGCCCATACTGCTGCTCATTTTGAAATATTCTACATTGACCACGTATGGAAGAGAATACTCGCCCTGATTGGAAATGACCTCAAGCTCTCCCTGTAATACCTCGCCCTCATCCATGCCGCATCCGTCAAAGGTATAAAAAATCTCTGCTTCATGCTCATCAAAAGTAGACGTATCACATACCATCCGGTTCTGATGCGACAGGATCGTGCCCCGGATTTCCCTCTTTTCAGACGAACGTATCGAGAAGCTCCCCCGGTATACCTCGTCCTTTTTGATATTCAGTTCCAGCCTTGGACATGAAAATTCGAGGGTTCCCGGCTCATAACAGAAATCCCCGTCCAAATATTCCCTGATTACCTTGTCCAAAACCCTCACCACGCTTTTCTTCTTGTTTTCTGCACTGTCTTTTCATATAATAAGATAAAAATTCAGGCAAAATAGATTTGACCATATTATATCATTATCTGACACATGAACGCAAGGAAAGGAATGAAACTTCGTATGATACAGCACAAGGAACATTTTCACGGAAGTGATTTGGAAAAGATTGAGAAGGTTTATGGCATCAGAAGGGAGGAGATTGTCAGTTTTTCCGCCAATGTCAATCCACTTGGAATCTGTCCCCGGATGAAGGAGGCGCTTTCCTCCCATCTGGATGTCGTCACCTCCTACCCGGATCGGGAATATACCGCTCTCAGGCAGGCGATTGCCTCCTATTGCGGCACAGATGCCTCCTATGTCATGGTAGGCAACGGCTCCACAGAGCTGATTTCCCTTTTTATCAAAAGCAGGCACCCCAGACAGGCTCTGATTCTGGCTCCTACCTATTCGGAATATGAACGCGAGATTGGGTTAAGCGGCGGTACATGCCACTACTTTACTCTGCATGCAGACAATGGATTTGCTTTGAATATCGATGCTTTAACAGAAGAGCTTACGGCCAAGCAGATTGATCTGCTCATTCTGTGTAATCCGAACAACCCTACCTCAACTGCTCTGACCAAAGAAGTGATGGAATCCATCCTGGCTTATGCACAGTCTCACGGCATCGGTGTCATCGTGGATGAAACCTACTGTGAGTTTACACCGGATGTGGAAGCATACAGCGCCATTTCTCTGGTGCCTTCCTATTCGTGTCTGGTAGTTCTGCGCGGCGTTTCCAAATTCTTCGCCTCCCCCGGACTGCGCCTGGGCTATGCGGTGACAAGCGATGAAGGGCTCTTGTCCTATATTCGTGAGCATAAGGATCCCTGGACCATCAATTCTCTTGCCGATCTGGCCGGACAGGTCATGTTCACGGACACCGAATACATCCAGGGCGTGCGCTCCCTCATCCAGACCGAACGCACCCGGGTCTGCGAACGTCTTCGTGCCATTCCCGGACTGACGGTATTTGAACCCTATGCCAATTTCGTGCTGCTGCGTATTGACCGACCCGCCCGAAATGCCGCCCAGCTTTTCGATGCCGCCATCCGTCAAAAAATGATGATCCGTGACTGCTCCACCTTTCCCGGACTGACCGAACAATACTTCCGCCTCTGCTTTATGCTGCCCGAAGACAATGACAGACTGCTTACCCTGATAGAAGAATTTTTTGCCTGACATCTCAGCCAGATATTGCGCCAGCGCCAGCCGCCGCCCTCGCCGGACAGACCCCGCTGCAAAAATTCCGGGCCATGCATAGGGACTGCGCGTTTTCTTAATGGAGCTTTCAAAAAACCAGGGAAAAATCGGCAAGGAGGCCGATTTTAGGCTTCCCTATGCAAGGAGGCACATGGAAGCCGCCCCGACCTCCTGTCAATACCCCAATGCTCCATTTAGAAAACCTCAGTCCGTATGCCGGCCCGGAATTTTTGCAGCGGGGTCTGTCCGGCGAGGGCGGCGGCTGGCGCTGGCGCAATATCTTCCTCTCGTAAAAAAGTACTTGACATTTTTCTCTTTTGTCGTATTATTGTATTAAGCACTTGTTACAATAGCACAAGAAAGGAGCGATGAAATGGCATGGACACTTGATTCAGACAGACCTATTTACCTTCAGTTGGTAGAAATAATCCAGATGCGTATCGTATCCGGTATCTACAAAGCCGGAGACCGTCTTCCCAGTGTACGGGAGCTTGCCACCGAGGCAGGGGTAAATCCCAATACGATGCAGAAGGCCTTCGCAGAGCTGGAACGCAGTGGACTGATTTTCACACAACGCACCAGCGGTAGAACCGTTACCGAAAACACCGAATTGATTTTCTCAATTCGCGAATCGCTGGCAAGAGAACAGTTAATGCAGTTCTTCTCCAAAATGAAGGAGCTTGGCTATGAACAGACAGAAATAACTGCCCTGATCAATCAGGCAGCTGAGGAGGGAAAATAAATAAATGAATCCATTGGTAGAAATTAAGGGATTATCCAAATGTTATGAAGGGAAAAAAATGGCGCTCGACAATTTGAACCTGACCCTGCCGAGAGGCCGCATCATCGGTCTGTTGGGACCTAACGGCAGCGGTAAAACGACGCTGATCAAGCTGATGACCGGACTGCTTACACCCACCTCCGGCAGCATTACCGTAAACGGTACGCCAATCGGTATTTTCACCAAAAGCCGTATCGCTTATCTGCCGGAACGCACCTATCTGCAAAGCAATATGAAGGTGAATGACATGATTGAGTTCTTTACGGAATTCTATCCTGACTTCCGCAAGGAAAAGGCCTATGAAATGCTGAACGCTCTGGGTATCGAACCAAAGGCTTCCTTAAAAACGCTTTCCAAAGGCACGAAGGAAAAGGTACAGCTGATTCTTGTCATGAGCCGGGATGCGGATCTCTATATACTCGATGAGCCGATTGCCGGTGTAGACCCGGCTGCCAGAGATTACATCCTGCGCACCATCATCAGCAATTACAATGAAAATGCCACCGTACTGCTTTCCACACATTTGATTACCGATATTGAAAGCATACTGGATGAGGTTGTTTTCATCCGTTACGGACAGCTTGTCCTTTACAATTCCGTGGATAACATCCGTGAGCATTTCGGCAAATCCATCGACGCATATTTCAGGGAGGTATTCGCATGTTAGGAAAATTAACCAAATTTGAATTTCGCGCCGTCAATAAGGTTCTCCTTTTGATCAACGCCTTCACAGTGCTGTTGACCCTTATTGGCTGCCTGACCTTTGCATCTCCCCTCTGGGATTTTGAATCAGCTTACACAGGCGTGCTGGCCATGTCCTCTATCCTGATCTATTATATCGCCATCATTGCAATCAGCCTTTTCTGCTGTGTCTATCTGGCGGTACGCTTTTATAAGAACCTGTATACGGATGAAGGCTACCTGATGCATACGCTTCCCGTCACGCCAAGGGAACTGATTCTCTCCAAAACGATCGCTGCCTTCTGCTGGCTTTTGATTACCGGACTTTTAATCTGCTTCAGCGTTTGTGCGATTTTGGGAAGCGCATACTTAAAATTCGGTGTGGAGGAATTTGAGGATATCAGCAATGTATTTTTTGCGCTGAACGATTTCACAAAGGAAGTATACGATATGTCCCTGACCGGCTTCTGCATTTTTATGATCGTGGCTATGGTGGTTGGAAGCTTCAGCAGCATCTTTATGATTTATGCTGCCATTTCCGTCGGTCAGCTGATGCACAAGCACAAGGTTCTGGGTTCCATCTGCTGCTATATCGGCTTTTATTTTATCCAGCAGACCTTATCCATGATTACCATGATTCCTTACTGGGTCAAGATATTCACTCTGGATTTTCCAGAAGACGGCCTGGGCTCCTATATGAAATACCAGCTAACGATCAGCATCATTCTGTCAGCAGTTCTTGCCGTAATTTATTATATCATTACAGAATACATGATGAAAAAGAAGCTCAATCTGGATTAGCTCACCCCGGCTCTGCGATTCTGGATACTCCCACAAAGATTTCCGAAATCTCATACCAGGTCGGATAATCCACCACACCGCTCTGCGGCAGATTAAAAATACTCTGAAAGGTGCGCACCGCTTCTTCTGTAGCTGGGCCAAAGATGCCGTCGGCACTGACCCTTGGAATAGCAGGATAATCCTGCGCAATACGGTTTAACTGCTCCTGCATCTGCCGTACCTTCTGGCCGCTGGCCCCGATGGTCAGCTCATAACCCGGCCAGGAGGACGGAACACCTGAAATGGACTCGCTGCTGTTGATATACATATCATTGCCATAATAATAATGAATGATATCAATGGCAGAATAGCCCTGATCTGCCAAATTCTTAGAGCCCCACTGGCTCAATCCGTTGCAATCCACCCTCTGCCCATCACAATATGCTGTCAGAATCGGCTGTCTCACCCCAGGTCTTGACAGGAAATTATTAAAAATCGTATCCACCAAATAATCAATATTCTCAAAAATATTGCGTCCGTAAATCCATTTCTGGTCAAATGCAGTAGAGCTTGTAATAGTAAAATTATAGCCCTGATTCCGGTACCATTCCGTATAAACCCTATTCAGAGTAAAGGACATGATTGCCAGAATATTGGCATAGATAGCGCTTTCCGGCCAGGTTGCATAAATTTCAGAGGACGCTACATTCTTAATATAATCCCGGTAGCGAACATAATAATTCGGAGCGGAAGCATTGGTTGGGCTGCCATCATGCACGATGATATACTCCGGGATGACGACCCGACTCAATACGATCTCCCCACTTTCTGCTGCAGGCTTAATCTCTGCCTCCGGGAATTTAGCCGGATAAGTACCATATAAGGTATGCTCCGGGATGACAATTTCTTCTTCCTCTGTCGTTTCCTCTAACGGATTCATTTCAATCGGCTGAATGGCAATCACATTCGGCAGTACCTCAGTTCCTGAAATTTCCACCGTTTCATAGCCGGGAGCCTCGACCAGAATATTGTACTCTGCATACGGACGCACCTCCGATGGCTCCAGACTGTAGTCAATAGGCGGTGTCGGAAGCAGGATAGCCGCTGTTCTGCCGGATTCATCCGTTCTTAAAATTCCCATAATCTGTTCCGGGTCCTCCGTCTTTGAAATCGTCACGGTAGCCCCCTCAATCGGCACTATTCCTACATCTGTGGTAACGGTGAAGCGGAGTTTCCCTTCGTTTTCATATTGCGTTTCCTCCGGGAACGGCTCCGAAGGTGCAAACGGATACACCTGCTCCGGTGTCGGCTCCTGCTGCACCTGTAGCCTGCTTTCTTGTGAGAGATGATTCTGTATAGGCATGAATTGACCTCATAGATAGTTCCTTATCAACAGAATATGCAAAAATCCATAAATAGTACACAAAAAAGGAAGCCACATCAATCCAGGGCTTCCTTTTCATAACCTATTTTGCCAGCATCATCATAATGTCATTGCTGCGTGCAATAAATTTCGTCATAGCCTCCGGCTCAAGCGGTGCATGCTGAATCCTTGCCAGATCATAGAGCTGCTCGCAGATGATTCCCACATTTTCGCCATCCTGATGCTCCAGTACATACTGCACCAGAGAGTTGTTTGCATTGAGCACTAACGTCTCTCCTTCCTTGCCGTACATACCCATATCCATACCCGGCATCGCATACATCTTCATCATATCCTGCATACGTCTGCTTTCCTCGGATAAGGTAATCATGGAAGAAATCTTCTTATTTTTCAGCTTTTCAAGCTTAATCTTGACATTGTCTTTCTTTAATGCCTTCTTAAAGAGCTTGCCGACTTCCTCAGTCTGCTTCTCCATCTCCTCAGCAGCCTTCTTGGAGGTCTTGGATTTGAACGTGTCTGTCAGATCCGCATCGATTCTCTGGAACTTGATGCCCTCATTTTTAGCCTCTAACTGGGAAACAAACGGCTGGTCAATATTATGGGTCAGGAGAACCGCATCCATCTTCGCAGCCTTGAACATGTTGATGTACTGGCTCTGCTGCTGTTCATCCGTTACATAATAGATGACCTTTTCCTTCTTTTCTTCCTCTTCCGCTTCTTCACCTTCTGCGGGCTCCGAAGCTTCCTCCACAACCTCAGCCTCTACCTTATTGCCTTCTTCATCCACTGCATTCTCATCCGCAGCATTCTCCGGCTTATCATCCGGATCAATCTTGTTGACCTCCAGGCATTCCGGAAGAGTCAGATATTTTCCGTCCAGATTCTTGAACAGGATATAATCGGTCATCTTCTCACAGAACTTATCGTCCTTTAAGCAGCCGAATTTGATGAACGGGCTGATATCATCCCAGTATTTCTCATATTCTTCCTTCTCGGTCTTGCACATACCGGACAGCTTATCGGCAACCTTCTTGGAAATATAATCGGAAATCTTCTTAACAAATCCATCGTTCTGCAGCGCGCGTCTGGAAACGTTGAGCGGCAGATCCGGACAGTCAATGACACCCTTCAACAGCATCAGAAATTCCGGGATAACTTCCTTGATATTATCAGCGATAAACACCTGATTGTTATAAAGCTTAATCGTGCCTTCGATGGACTCATACTCCATATTGATCTTCGGGAAGTACAAAATACCCTTTAAGTTGAACGGATAGTCCATATTCAGATGAATCCAGAACAGCGGCTCCTTGTAATCCATGAATACCTTGCGGTAAAAGTCCAGATAGTCCTCCTTTGTACATTCACTCGGATTTCTGGTCCAGAGCGGATTCGTATCATTTAACAGCTCCGGACGCTTCTGAATCTTTAACTTCTTCTCTTCCGGCTCCTTCGGTTCTGTCTCCGAGCCATCCTCTGCCTTCTCTGCTTCCTTTTTCTCCGGCTCGATTTCTTCAATGACCGTATCGGTCGGAAGCTTCTCGCTCTCTTTAATAATCTGTGTTTCCTTCGTATCAGCCTTGCTCAGATAGATTTCCGTCGGCATAAAGGAACAGTATTTTTTGATGACCTCACGTGCCTTGTATTCATTGCAGAACTCCAGACAGTCTTCATTTAAGAACAAAGTAATTTTCGTGCCGACCTCTGCCTTGTCACCGTCTTCCATCTCAAATTCCGTTCCGCCGTCGCACTCCCAATGAACCGGCTGTGCTCCCTCTTTGTAGGAAAGCGTATCGATATGCACCTCATCGGCTACCATAAATGCGGAATAGAAGCCCAATCCGAAATGTCCGATAATCTGATCCTCGTTGGTCTTGTCCTTATATTTGCTGATAAAGTCCGTTGCACCGGAAAAAGCGATTTGATTGATATATTCCTCTACCTCATCCGCTGTCATACCAAGTCCGTTATCGATAAAGGTCAGGGTCTTTTTCTCAGGATTTACAATCACCTCTACCTTACCCTTATAGCCATCCGGCAGAGTATACTCTCCCATCATATCCAGTTTCTTCAATTTGGTAATCGCATCACAGCCATTGGAAATAAGCTCCCTGTAAAAAATATCATGGTCTGAATAGAGCCACTTTTTGATAATCGGGAAAATATTGTCGCTGTTGATGGATAAGCTGCCGCGTTTTGCTGCCATAAAATATCACATTCCTTTCACTCATAAATCTTACTTTTTTAAATTAATCTCTTAATTTGAAAGTTTAATCCCTGTTGCGTAAGAAGTCAAGACAAAATTAGCACTCATTTTAGTTGAGTGCTAACAATCCTCTTTCAAAAATTCCAAAAACGCCGCATTTTCAGGCATCTTCGGAATTTTCCACGATTTCTAAAATTTTTATAAACCCCTGACCTCCTTGCTGAAACGATCACCAATCACCTCATTATAAACGTCAAAAAAATCGGAGGTCTGTATATCCGGATTCTCCAGAAAGGTAACAGAATCCCAGAGTGTCTGATTCAGATTCCTGTTGAGTCCCCGCACAAAATCATTATATTCCTGTCCAAACACTTCCTTCTTGCGCTGCTCCACAATTTTGATCTTATTGGCATCCGTTTCCTCTCTGTTAAAGGTATTCAGACATTTGATGATATGATAGCCGTATTCGCTTTCCACGATGCCGCTGATCTCATTGGTGCCGAGATTGAAGGCCGCCTCCTCAAAGGCCTGGTCCATTTCTCCCTTTCCAAAGGAATACTGGCTCTTGCTGTCCTCATTATATTCCGTTACCAGTGTATCAAAATCCTCTCCCTCCTTCAGCTTCTGCAAGACCTCCTGCGCTCTGCCATACGCTTCCTTTCTGGTCTGCTCGGTATAGGGCACTCGTTCTCCCTTCCCATTCAGAGAGTAGGTTTTGATCAGAATATGCTCCACCGTAATGGTACGTGCTTCATCATCGCTGATTTCCGGGTTGATATCCTTGATAATATAATAGTAGACCTTCTCTGCCAGAGCATATTCCCGGTAAAGCTGCTCTATCGTCTCCTGAGTGACCTGCATGCCTTCTGTTTCTGCTCCATTCAGCGAAGCGAAGTAACGCTCTGCTGCCTCCTTCACCGCTGCCTCATCCTCTTCACCAAGCTCCACGCCATGCTCCTTTGCCAGCAGATTCATCGACTTGATCTGAGCAACCCTGGCAAGCACCCTGTCCTTCACATTCTCTTCCAGCGTAACCCCCTCCAGATCCGTCTGCCAGATTTGAGAGCCGTACACCTGTTCATACTGATTCTGTGTATTGGTCAGATATACCATGATTTCCGGCACCGTACAGGATTCGCTGTCAATGCGGAATACCTCATCCTTCTCAAAGCCCGTTGTCAGGACCACTCTGGTCGAAGCATCTCCTCCCTGCTTTCCACAGCCGGTACACAAAATCGTCAGCAAGATGAGCAGACAAACTGCCCTGCTCCTTTTCATACGTATTTTCATTGATATGACCCTATTCCTTTCTATTACAAAACCCTGACAAAGCTTCCATGGTTTGTCTTCTCCACCACAATCTGATCTGCAATCCTCTCCCTCAGCTCCGGTACATGGGAAATGATACCGACCATCTTATCCCTGCCTACCAGTCCGGCCAGCACCGCACAGGCCTGATCCAGAGACTCTGCATCCAAAGCTCCAAAGCCCTCATCTACGAACAGCGCTTCTACCCGGATTCCTCCACTCTCTGCCTGAATGACATCGCTCATTCCCAGTGCAAGCGCAAGAGATGCCTTAAAGGACTCCCCACCGGAAAGCGTCTTCACCGAACGGCTCCTCCCGGTATAGTAGTCCATCACCAACATCTCCATACTGTCCTTGACACGACCGTCACTGACCTCGGATGCCCGAAGCAGTTCAAACCGCCCCTCTGTCATCCGAAGTAGCCTGAGATTCGCCGCCTGTAGAATCTCTTCAAAATAGCCTGCCAGCACATACTGCTCAAACACCAGCCGTTTCGAGTTATTGCCGTTGGCCAGGTTATCCAGGCTGCGTACCAGACCATATTCCTGTTCCAACGGCTTCATTTTCTTCTGATACTCTGACAAGGCTTTTCGGATGCGCTTCGCTTCCCCCTCTCTGGCATGCAGAATGCGGAGCTCCTCTTCCGTCTCCTTTTTCAGAACCCTTATGCGTTCGCTTTCCTCCTGAAGTCTGGAAAGCTCCGTATAGGTCTTTCCCTCTGTTTCCTGTTTCAGGTGCAGATAAAGCTCCTCAATCGCCTTTCTCTCCTCCCGATAAGAGACAGCCTTTCTCTCAAGCTCTCTTCTCTCTTTCAGACTCCTGCGGCTTTCCTCATATTCCTGCTTTCCGGCAAAGCCCTGACTGCAAAGCGCCTGCTCCCATTTCTCCTGTGCCTTCCGTCTCTCCGCTTCCTTCCGTTTCAGCTCCTGCTGCAGTTCCTCCTGTAAAAGCCGCTTCTCGTCCAGCATCGTCTGCAGTCTGGTAAAACGCTCCAGCTTTTCCTCCAGCCGTTTTCTTTCCTCCGTATAAGGCTCCCTTACCTGATCAAGCACCTGCAAAGGGAGCTTGCCAAGACCTTCACCCAGTTCCCTTTGCTTTTCCTCCAAAACCTGAAGCTGCTCCTTTGCTTCCGTCACCTGCACCTGCAGCGTCTGAGCCTGCAGAAAAAGCCGCTGTCTCTCCTGCTCTGCCTGTTCATACTGTTCCTTCCATTCCGCCAGCTCCTCTTCCCTCGGAATACTGTCGGAAAGCTCTGCCACATGCGGGTGCTCCAAGGACCCGCAGACCGGGCAGGGTTCTCCCTCCTTTACAAGTCTGGCCACAATTCCCACGGCAGCACGCTTGTACCGGCTGTCGGCTTCCTCATATTTTTTCCGTTTTGCTGCCGTTTCTTCGTCCTGACGCAAAAACCTTTCCCGCAGAGCAGACAGCCTCTGTTCCTTTTCTGAAAGCTCTCTCTGTTGCCTGCTGCAAAGCTGCTCCTGTTCCTTTTTCTGTACCGACAGATCAAAGGCCAAAAAGAGCTGTTCTCTCTTTTGGGAAAGCTCCCGAAGCACCTCTTCCTCTTCCGCAAGCCGTTCGATATCCTGTTTTTGTACCTCCAGCCTGTTCCTGCTCTCCTGACACTGCCTCTCTAACTGCTTTAGCTGCTCCAGACAGGGTGCAATCGCCTCTGCCGCCTCGGCCCTCTCCCTTGTCTGTAAAAGCGCTTTCTGCTCCGGCTCCTGTTGCAGATATCTGTCCTTCTTTTCTTCTGTTTCCTGCCGTTTTCTTAACAGCTCATTCACTGCCTGCGCCTCACTGATTCTGCGGTTTAATGCCAGCAGCTCTTCCTCCTTCTCCTCTCCCCTTTTCTGAAGCTTTGCCGCCTCCTTATGCCAGTCGTTTTCCTTTTTCTTCAGGAAATCACAGATTGCCTCATAGTGATATTCCTCTCCCCCTGTCAGCTCCTTCCACTCTTCATCATCTATCTGAAGGAGCCTGACATCCTCTTCCATCCGGTGTCTGTACTCCATCACCTGCTTATAGAGCAGACCGGACCGTTCCTTTAAGGTATCTGCCAGCCTGCTGTATATCCCGGTTCCGAAAATTTCCCGAAAAATTCTGGTCTTTTCGGCTCCACCGGCAGAAAGCATCCGCGCAAACTCTCCCTGTGCGATCATGGAAATCTGCTTAAACTGCTTTTCATCCAGTACCAGAATCTCCCTTAACCTCCGATTGACCTCCGCAGTTCCTTCTACCACAGCGCCATCCGGCAAAACCAGAACCGCATTCTCCTTTTCCTTCGTAAAAGCAGCCTTACCGCTCTTACGCTTCTTTGGTCTGAGATACTCCGGATTTCGGTTCACTGTATATTCTTTTCCGTCATGGGTCATGACCAGCCGTACAAAGGTCTGTGTATCGGCATCCGCAAAATCGCTGCGGACGCTCCCCTTCTCCCTCATATTGCCGCTCATGGTTCCATATAAAGCATAGGTGACGGCATCAAAAACAGTCGTCTTTCCTGCTCCGGTCTGCCCGGTAATCAGGAAGAGCCCTCCATCGCCAAATACGGAAAAATCTATGTTCACTTCATCCCGAAACGGACCCCAGCCGCATATGGTAAGCTGTCTCGGCTTCATCTGTCATCCTCCAGTTCTTCCACCACTACATCAATCAGCTCTGTTTCCTGCCGGCTCATGTCTTCGCCGCGCACCAGCTCATAAAACTGTGCAAACAGCTCCTGCGTTGTCCGAAACCGATGCCGGACAACCGCCTCATATCCCTTCTCCTTCCTCTCCTCTCTGCCTGCAAAAACGATCTGCATGACATTGGGATACACACTGCGCAGTGTTCCGATCGGATCAATGAGCTCCTCCTTGTCCGTCAGTCTGGCCTGGATATAATCTTCACGTGAGATATCCGGCAAACCGGCTCCCTCCATCAGCTCTTCCAGGGTTCCCTGCAAAATTCGCATAGCATGCAGCGGACGCAGAATACGTCTTTCTGTTATAACCTCTCCCTTCTGTAACAGGGTGACAAGCTGCACGCTCTTTTCCGCTCCCGCTTCCGAAAAGGAATAGGCAAGCGGTGCACCGCTGTAATACACCTCCTGCTCTCCAATCTTCTGTGCCTTATGGATGTGCCCCAGAGCCGTATAATCAAACCGTTCAAACAGAGCAGCATCTACCTGATCTATACCACCCACATCAACACTGAATTTGGCAGTTTCCACACCGCTTTCACTCTCCGACAGTTCAGGTATCCGTCCTCCTGCCGTCACAAAATAATGTGTCACCAGCACATTCCGTTTCTTCCTATCCACCTCCGGCAGAACACTTTTCACAACGCCCTCACTGGTCTTCTCCCCCAGTCCGGCAGGCTTTAAAAAAGGAAGCAGGAAAAAATGCACATCCCCTGCTCCATCCTGCAAAACCACTTCCCGGACAGGCTCGTCCATTCCCCCTGCAATATAAATTCCACTCTGTTCTAATGGTCTGCTGGCAAACGACAGCCTCTCCGGCGAATCATGATTCCCGCTGATCATCAATACCGGGATACGCTCTGCCGCCAGCTCTCCCAAAAATGAATCCAACAGAAGCACAGCCTCCGCAGGCGGTATCGACCGGTCATAGACATCCCCGGCAATCACCACCGCATCCACTGCCTCTGCCCGGACAATCCCCAAAATCTGCCGCAGCATAAATTTCTGATCCTCCACCATGGAAAAATCATTGACCGTCTTTCCCAGATGCAGATCCGATGTATGCAGAAATTTCACTCCTTTGCATCCTTTCCGTCTTATTTTCTGCGCTCGTATTGATAAAATACATATTCCAGATCAAAATAGGTCTGTTCCTCGCTGTCCGCCGTAATCTCCCATTCCTCCATCTCATCCAGATTCGGGAAATAGGCATCTGCCTCATAGGTATGATCAATCTTTGTCACATGAACGGTATCACAGTAAGGAAGCATGGCACGGTAGACACTTTCACCGCCAATGATGTAAATGCTCTTGGAATCGTATTTTTTCAATTCCTCCATCAGCTCCTCTATGCTGTGTACGACAATCGCATCCTTCACCTGATAATCCGGCCTTGTCGATAAGATGATATTCGTCCGGTTCTTTAACGGCTGACCCTGTGGAAAGGTTTCGAGTGTCTTTCGTCCAAGCACAACCACATTTCCGATCGTCACCTCCCGGAAGAATCTCTGATCCCCCGGAATACGTGCAAGGAGCTGGTTTTTACAGCCGATTGCCCAGTTATTGTCCACCGCCACTATCATATTCATATTTTTGTTTTCCTTTCCTCCTATATTGCAATCGGAATATCCGAAATCTGTTCTCCGGTCACATAATTTTCCACTCTGACATCATCCCTTGTAAATTGATAAAAGTCCTTTACCTCCGGGTTTAACCAGAAGGTCGGTGCATCATAGCCCGGACGTGCAATCAGCTCCCGTATGATAGGAATATGCCTGTCATAAATATGTGCATCCGCAATCACATGTACCAGCTCTCCGACATTCATGTCACAAACCTGTGCCAGCATGTGCACCAGTACCGCATACTGCACCACATTCCAGTTATTTGCCGCCAGCACGTCCTGCGAGCGCTGGTTTAAGATAGCATTCAGAGTAAGCCTGTCCTCTCCCGGCCTTTGTGTCACATTGAAGGTCATGCTGTAAGCACAAGGGTAGAGATTCATCTCATGCAGATCCTGATGTACATAAATATTGGTCAGGATACGCCTGCTGAACGGATTGTGCTTCAGATCATAGATGACCCGGTCCACCTGATCCATCATGCCTTCTTTATACGAATGCTTCACTCCCATCTGATAGCCATAGGCTTTGCCGATGGAACCGTCCTCATCCGCCCACTCATCCCATATATGGCTGTGCAGATCATGAATATTATTGGATTTTTTCTGCCAGATCCAGAGCATCTCATCCGTCGCACTCTTTAAGGCCGTCCTGCGAAGCGTCAGGATCGGAAACTCTTTTCTGAGATCATAACGATTCACCACGCCGAATTTCTTAATCGTATAGGCCGGTGTTCCGTCCGGCCATTTTGGCCGTACCTTCTCTCCCTCCGTACTCGTGCCCTCTTCCAGAATATCCTGACACATTTTGATAAAAATCTGATCTGCAATACTCATTGTTGTCTCCTTTGATTTCTTTATGCTATCTGTCCCATTTATCACAGAGCGAATTAATCTGATCGGCAAACCTGGCCAGATCCTTATTGGAACCGCCCTCATTATGCTGAATGACCACAAGCAGCCTCTGTCCGGCCGCAAGCAGTCTGCCAAATACATCGGATACGGTTCTGGCCTTCTTCTTGATCGGAATCGGAACAGCCTCGTATTCGATTTCTCCGGTAATCAGGTCCACTCTGGTACCGCTATAGGGCGCATAAGCCGAAAAACCGTGCTCCTTTTCCAGGCATTCCGCAAACAGGGAGCAGACCGAATCCTCTCCGTGTACCACAAAGACCTTTTCCGGCTTCCGTACAAAGCCTTCCACCCAGTCAATCAGCCCTGCCTTATCCGCATGACCGCTCAATCCCTCCAGCCTGCCGATATGGGCACGTACCGCAATCGTCTCACCGAACAGCCTGACCTCTTCTGCCCCTTCAACCAACACCCTGCCCAGTGTTCCGACTGCCTGATATCCGACAAACAGCACCGTACACTCCGGCCGCCACAGGTTGTGTTTCAGATGATGTCTGATACGGCCTGCCTCGCACATACCGGATGCCGATAAAATGACCTTCGGCGTATCATCAAAGTTGATTGCCTTTGACTCATCGCTTGTAATCGTCAGATGCAGCCCCGGAAACGCAATCGGATTGATTCCCTGGCTGACCAGCTCCATGGCCTCCTCATCAAAGCACTGATATATATTTTTCTGGAAAATGCCGGTCGCTTCAACAGCCAGCGGACTGTCCACGTACACCGGGAAATCCTCATGCCCCTGCACCAGTCCTTCACTCTTGATCTTACGCAGGAAATATAGCATCTCCTGTGTACGCCCTACCGCAAAGGATGGTATGACTACATTGCCGCCGCGGTCAAAGGTCTCCTTTAAAATCTTCACCAGCTCTGTCACATAGTCTGCCCTCTGGGCTGGGTGCATTCTGTCACCATACGTGGATTCCATAATGACATAATCGGCTTCCTCTGTCTTTTTCGGATCCTTAATCAGCGGCTGGTTCAGATTTCCGATATCTCCCGAAAATACAAGCTTGCGCTTTTCCCCATTCTCCTCCAGCCAAACTTCAATACTGGAGGAACCCAACAGATGTCCGATATCCGTAAACCGGATGGTAATCCCATCACAAACCGTCACCCTCTGCTCATAAGCGCAGGGCACCAGTCTGCGGATCGTCCCGTCCGCATCCTCCATCGTATAAACCGGCTCTTCCGGCTCTAGCCCGGAATGCCGCTTCGCCTTCCGGTTTTTCCACTCGGCCTCCTGCATCTGGATATGCGCACAGTCACGCAGCATGATACTGCAAAGATCTGCCGTGGCCTCTGTTGCAAAAATCTGTCCCCGAAATCCTCTTGCATAGAGAAACGGCAGCATACCGGAATGATCTACATGGGCATGTGTCAAAAGAACATAATTGATCTGCGCCGGCTCCACCGGAAGCTCTGCATTCACAAACGTATCGTTCCCCTGCTCCATTCCGTAATCAACCAGAAGATGCTTCCCACATGCCTCCAGATAATGACAGCTTCCCGTTACCTCATGATCTGCACCGATAAATACAAGCTTCATACAATCCCTTCTCCCTTATTTTATTTTCTGTCACTTTATGCTTGCTATTTTATTTCATTTGCCATCGTGTAAAACTGGTAATAAATCCCCCTCTTTTCAAGCAGGCTCTCGTGATTTCCCTCTTCCACAATGCCTTCCTCCGTCAGCACCAGAATCCGGTCCGAATTGCGGATACTGGAAAGACGGTGCGCAATCGTAAGCGTGGTTCTGCCCTCTGAAAGTCTCGCCAGAGACCTGGCCACAGCAAATTCACTTTCATTGTCCAGTGCGCTGGTCGCCTCATCCAGAATGATGATTGGCGGATTTTTTAGGAATACTCTGGCTATGCTGATACGCTGCTTCTGTCCCCCTGACAGCTTCACCCCGCGTTCCCCGACATACGTGTCATAACCATTTTTCAGCCCCATAATAAATTCATGGGCATCCGCTTCCTTCGCCGCCGCAATCACTTCCTCTCTGGAAGCTCCCGGCTTTCCGTAGGCAATATTTTCAAAAATCGTTCCCGAAAACAGGTAGACATCCTGCTGCACAATGCCGATATTATTTCTTAAGCTTTTTAAGGTATATTTTCGGATATCCTGTCCGTCAATCGAAATCGTTCCTTCCGTCACATCATAAAAACGGGGAATCAGATTACAGAGCGTGGTCTTCCCTCCACCGGACGGCCCTACGATAGCGACCTTCTCCCCACGGTTTAAGGACAGGTTCAGATTGTGAAATACGATGTTGTGGTCATCCGGATACTCAAAGCTCACATGTTCAAACCGTATCCGTCCCTCCGGCTCCTTTAATTCCACCGCATCCGGCTCGTCAAAGATTTCTATGTCCGCATCCATAATCTGCAAAAACCGCTCGATACCTGTCATCCCTCTCTGGAACTGTTCTGCAAATTCAATGATACGCCGTATGGTGGCAATCAACGTTGTCACATAGAGCATATATGCCACCAGATCACCCGGCAGGATCAAACCTCTTACCATAAAGATACCACCTGCCACGATCACGGTCAAATACATAATCCCGTCAAAAAGCTTGGTCGTAGTATGAAATGTCGCCATATAACGGTAGGTCTCCTTTTTGATATCCAAAAACCTGCCGTTGTCCGTTTCAAACTTCTGCTTTTCCACCTCTTCATTGGCAAAGGCCTTGACCACCTTCTGTCCCAGCAAACTGTCCTCAATCCGCGCATTCAGCTCGCCAATCTGATGACGCTGCTTTCCAAATGCCCTGCGCATCCGAAAATTCAGCAGCATACAAACCACCGCCATGACCGGAACGACTGCAAAGATAAGAATCGTCAGTCCCAGATGAATCCGTGCCAGAATCACAAAGGAAAGAATGGTCTTAATACCTGCAATAAAAAACTCCTCCGGGCAGTGATGGGCAAATTCCGTCACATCAAACAGATCATTCGTAATACGGCCCATAATCTGTCCGACCTTGGTATTGTTATAATACGTATTGGACAGCTTCTGCAGATGCGCATAGGCATCCCTCCGCATATCTGTCTCAATCCTGGCTCCCATCACATGCCCCATATCCGCCATATAATAACCCGCGATACAGTCCACAATCCGAAGGGCCAGATATAGTAGGCCTAACGTTCCCACTGTCTTTACCGACAGAGCCGCCAGATCCTTTAGCCCTTCATTGGTAATATACCTCATGATCAGCGGCAGCACCAGCTCGCATACCGTCGTCAGTGCCGCACAGAATAAATCCAGAAACAAGGTTTTATAATACTTCCTAAAATAGGGCACAAATCGTTTCAGCAATTCCGTTGTCTTATATTCCTTCTGTCTTTCCATTCTCCTGCTCCATTCTACGTTCTGTAAATCTCCCTGAAAAACAGCAAGGCCCATGCACTGACACAGCCTGCCATTGCATGGACCATACCTCTGGTATTATTATATCACTTTTTCTTCTTTATCCCAAATATTTTTTCACAATCTGATTCATCTGCTCCCACTTTTCTTCCATATCCTTCACCAGCTTGAACTGGGTACGGCAGCGATCCAGATTATGTTTTTCCCGATGAATCTTGAAATATACGTCACCCTCCAGATAATCCGTCAGAAAACGCATTCCACATTCAAAGGTCATAACCTTTGCTCCCATGGGAAGCATCTCCATTTCCGTCCGAGTCAGCCTGCCTGCACAGCCTTCAATAAATCCTTTTGTGTACAGTTCAAACAGAGACAGATCACAGGAAATTTTGGAAAGATCCGTTTCATCCTCCGCTCCCGTGCTGGCTCCAAACCGGATAGAATCTCCGAAGTCATTGACTGCAAGTCCGGGCATGACCGTATCCAGATCAATGACACAGATGGCCTTTCCGGTTGCATTGTCAAGCATAATGTTATTGAGCTTGGTATCATTATGCGTTACACGAAGCGGCAGCCTTCCCTCCGCCTGCATCCTGCCAAGTATCTCCGCAGTCTCCTCATGCTCCAGCACAAAGCGGATTTCCTCTTCCACCTCCTTTGCCCGTCCGCATTTATCTTCCGCTACCACTTCCTTAAAACGTGCAAATCTTGCACGAGTATCATGGAAGCCCTCAATCGTCTCATGCAGCTCAGCTGCCGGATACTCTGCAAGCAGCTTCTGGAAATGTCCGAAGGCCACTGCACTTTCGTAAAAATCCTCCGGCTTTTCTACCGTATCATAGCTGGTTGCATCCTCAATAAAATGATATGCTCTCCAGCAATTTCCAAGGCTGTCCTGATAGTATGGCTTTTTGTCCCTGGTCCAGTAGATATTTAATGTCTCCCTGTCCGGATCACCGCCTTCCTCTACGATTCTCTCCCTGAGATACGAGGTCACATTCATGATATTTTCCATCAGCTCTACCGGCTTTTTAAAAATATCATGATTCATTCTCTGAAGAATCACCTTTCCTTCTGTCCCGTCCTCCCTTTGCAGGAGCAGAAGAAAGGTATCATTAATATGTCCGTTTCCGTACTCTCTCACATCCGTGACCTGACCATCCAGCTCAAACTGTTCGATCGCCTCTTGCTTCTTACTGCACGCCTCTTCTCTTCCCATGTCATTCCTCCCATAATTTTGCCGGATAACATCCGGCATCCTTTTGCTATGTATGTATTATATATCTATTTTGCCGAAATGGATTTGCACTATCTTTCCTTGCTTTTGCATTTTTCTTTTTTCTCCAACGCAAATATAGTATAATGATGATATAAATTCTTTTGGAATCTGATACACAATATATATGAGGAAAATCATATGATATACGAAAGTACAACACTCAAACAGGAAATCATCATTGACCGTGTCATCTCCATACATTATTTTGAATATATGAATGACTTTTCCTTTGAAGGGGAATCGCATGATTTTTGGGAATTTTTATGTGTCGATAAGGGAACGGTCAATGTGCTGGCAGGTGATACGACCTACACATTAAATAAGGGAGATATTATTTTCCACCAGCCCAATGAATTTCATAATGTGAAAGCAAACGGAATCATTGCGCCCAATCTGGTAGTCATCGGTTTTGAATGCTCCTCTCCGGCCATGGAATTTTTCCGCTGCAAACTGTTAAAGATCGGCCAGACCGAACAAAATCTTCTCGGCTCCCTGATTCAGGAGGCCAGAGCCTCCTTTTCCGGTCCATTGGATGATCCCTACAGCGAGAAGCTGATTCGCAGCGAACATCAGCCTTTTGCCGGTGAGCAGCTAATCAAGATGTATCTGCAGCAGGTGCTGATTCACCTCTACCGAATCAACAACGTGCCTGCCCCCGTGCCTCCCCGCATGCTTTCTGTCAAGCAGAAAAGCGCAGACGAGCTGTTCTGCCGGATTACCAGCTATATGGAGGACAATATCGGCTCCCATATCACCATCGATCAGATCTGCCGGGATAATCTGGTCAGCCGTTCCATTCTGCAAAAGCTCTTTAAAGAGCATGCCGACTGTGGCGTGATCGATTATTTTTCCCAAATCAAGATCAACGCGGCTAAGCATATGATCCGCAACCAGCATATGAATTTTACCCAGATTGCAGACAATCTGGGCTATGCCTCCATCCACTATTTTTCCAGACAATTCAAAAAGCTGACCGGAATGACCCCTTCCGAATACGCTTCTTCCATTAAGCTTTTATCCGAACCAAATGACAAAAAAGAAGGATCAGATGCCTGATGCACTGGTCCTTCTTTTCTTTCATTCCTTACATGATTCTGGCAAACTCCTCCGTAATCAGGAAGTGGTCCCTTCCCTCAGTCTTTACACGGTACAGCGTATTGTCTGCCATGGACATAAAATCCCACAGTTTATTGCCGCCCTTGGGGATCCGGCAGAATCCGCCGAGAGAAACCGATACATAAGAACCTACCCAGGAATCCTCATTGGCCATTTTCAGCCCCTGTACCATGTTCCACACCTGCTTCATCACCTGTTCCATCTCCTCTCTGGAACAATCAAAGAAGAGTATCGTAAACTCATCACCGCCATATCTGGCACAAAAGATTTTTTCCTCTTTACTTATGAGTTTTAAAATTTCTGCCACCGCAACAAGGCACTTGTCTCCTGCCATATGTCCGTGTCTGTCATTGAGCTGCTTAAAGCAGTCAATATCCATCAGGCATACTCCAAATCGCACCCCTTCCTTATAGGCTCTGGAAAATGCCTCCTCCGAATACTGGTTCAAATAGCCCCTGTTCGGCAGTCCGGTCAGTGCATCATGCAGAGAACTGTTCAGAAGCTTCTTATTCAAAAGCTTCAGCTCATACTGCTTCTCCCGTATTTCCTGAAGCTCTCTGCGCAGTCCAAGCCCCTTTAGCGCCGCCTCACCGTTTTTCGCCCTTCGATGCGCATACACGGCAAAGAATTGCTTTGTCACCTCATTTTGTCTCTCCTGGCTCATACGGTCGCTGCAATGGCACAGGCGAAGCTGAAGCAGCTGCAGCACGAACTCCGAATCCGGCATATTGCCTGTCTGCTCCTCCAATTCATCCAAAACTCTCCACAGCACATCGAACCGTTTCATTTTCACCAGCAGATTCAGATAATCCAGAATATTATCATAGCTTTCCAGAATACTGGTTTCTTTGATCAGAGCCGCCGCCTCTTCCATATATTTCACGGTCGATTCCTTTTCATTTTTTATCCATGACATCAGGGCCTTGGCATACGTGATTGCCAGACTGGAATAATTTTCATTCTCAGCATACTCTATAACCTTCCATACCCCTTCCTCATATCCGACAATCTCATCTTTCCTGTCCAGTTCCACCAGACAACGCATCTTTCCCACAATCGCCATCAGATAATTGATCCAGAAAAAGGTACCTTCTTTTTCCTTTTCATAATACCGTATGGATGCTCCAAAGCATTCCAGCGCCTTTTCATAGCAGCTGATCCGGTAATAGCTGTCAGCGATATTGCTGAGTACCATGGCCAACACATAATCCAGTTCATATTCTGCACAGTAACGGGCAGCATCATCATAATATTCCATGGACATATTGATGTTGTCCTGTGACTGTGCAATCACCCCCAGCATATTATATGCCCGTGCCACATATTCATAGGGCCCGCAGCCCTGCAGATAACGTATGCAGGTCGTAAGGCATGTATTGACCTGTTCTCTGTCCTCAGCCCGCATATAATATTCCGCCATAAAATAGTAGGCAAGTCCGGTCAGCATACCGGAATCCTCTTCCACGCCGACCTTCATCAGTCCCGCTGCCATTTCATAAGAGCATCGTCCAAACTTATCCCTCTCCCATCTGGCCTTCTGCACCAGCTCTTTGACCGGTTCCTCAAAATTTTTCAAATAGCTCTCAAAATTCTCTTTCATACCGCGCTCCATTACACACCAGTCCCCAGTACCCCAAATCTCTCAGGTAGAACTTTCCTGTCGTATAAAAAAAGCTCCGGTCACTCCCGAAGCCTTCATCGCAGAGCGATAGACGGGGCTCGAACCCGCGGTCTCGACCTTGGCAAGGTCGCGCGTTACCAACTACGCCACTATCGCATTCATATGCCCGCTGCATTTCCAACGGGCATATATAACTATACAGTATTTTCCTGCTTCTGTCAACTTATTTTTTTAAATTATTCAACAATTATTCAGCATGTCATTCTATTCGCTCAGCACATTCCGGTACTTTACCGCAAAGATTCTCTTGATAGACTGATTGATCCGCTCCTCCGTCAGTGTACCGTTTGCCACCGCCTCCAGCACACCCTGATATGCCTCTTCAAAATTTTCCGGCATCAAAATCATATCCCCTCCGGCTTCCACAGCCGCCACTGCAGCCTCCGCCGAACTATAATTGTCCGTAATAGCCCCCATATTCAAAGCATCCGTAATGACAATACCGTCATATCCTAACTGTCCGCGCAGGATATCCGAAATCATGACTCCCGAAAGTGAAGCAGGTGTCGAATCACCGGTAATATCCGGCACCGACAGATGGCTTACCATAACCATATCCACGCCACTTTCCAATGCCGGCTGAAATCCGAGGAACTCTGCCTGCTGCATCTCCTCCAGCGTTCTGCTGCTCTCTGCCAGCTTATCATGAGTATCTACATCCGTTCCTCCAAGTCCCGGAAAATGCTTGACACAGGCGCTTACTCCCGTTTCCTGCAATCCTGCTGCCGCCTGCGCTGCCATCTGCCCAACCATGGCCGCATCCGTTCCAAAGGAACGATCCCCTATCGTTTTATTTTCCGAATCCGTCAGGACATCTGCAACCGGAGCAAAATCCAGATTGATGCCATATTCCCTCAAATAAGTTCCTATCGTCTTGCCAGCTTCATAGGCTTTGGCCGGATCATTGGATGCACCGACTTCTCCCATAGTTCCTACATTTTCAATCGAAAGGGCACTGCTTTCCGCCAGTCTGGCAACCTTTCCGCCCTCTTCATCCACTCCCAAAAACAACGGATATTTTGCCATAGACCCGGTGGCTGTTATCATTTCCTTAAACTGCTCCTCTGATTGAATGTTCTTATCAAAATAAATCAAACCACCCACCGGATATTTTGCCAGTGCCTCCTGTGTACCGGTTCCTGCCTTCACTGCCTGCCCTACTCCGGTCAGCGCTTCCGGTGTCACAAAAAACAGACCGGCTACCTTATCCTCCAGAGTCATCTCTGACATCACGGAATCGGTCACCTCCTTTAAAAGATCATCCTCCGTATAGGTTTCCGTTTCCGGCACCTCCTCTGTTTCCGGTTCACTTTCCGCCGCCTCTTTTTCCTGTTTCTCAGCCAGCTGCTTTGCCAGCTCTGTCTCCTGTTTCTTGTCGGAAATCAAACCGACTACCGCCTTTATTCCAAATACAATACCAACAATAAGTACTATGGCCGTCAGCGCGACGGAAATATATGCTATGATCTGATTCCTTTTCCTTCTTCTCCGTCTGATCTCACGTCTGGACAGTTCCTGATTTTCGTCTTTTTCTGCCATAGCACTCCTCCATTTTCTTTCTATTCCTAATTTATTACTAAACCTTACAGGTCAAAACACTCCTATGATAGTATAACGCATAGCGAAGCGGGTATCAATCATTTCTTTTTGTTGATACCCGCCTCTAATTTATGCTGTCCATCGGACTATACCTCCATATGAAATTTTTTTGGAAGTTTTCTTTCTGAAGTCTTTTTCTTTCCCACTGCTTTCTCGTCACAGCTTCCGTTCTGCAGCCTCTTTTCCTCACTGCCAAAACCTCATTTCAAAAACCTCACTGTTCAAAATCGTTTTCCGACTCATTTGCCGTTTGATTTTGTTCCTGTTAAGTTTTATCTTTCGTACCCTTTCCATTTTTCCTTTGTACTAATGTACTGTAACGGTAGATTCTGAAATCTCTTTTGTACTGCGTTACATTTTCTTATGTACTCGACTACGATTCTCTTTTGTACCTCTTTCTTTTGTACTTTTACGATTTATAAGGAAGTACTGCTTATAAATCTAACTTACGTTTTCGGTGGTCCGTACCTCTCTTTCTTTTGTTTTTTTCTATGTGAATTTCTTTTGTTTATGGTTTTATTATATCACAGGATTCTAATTTGTCAACACATTATTTCATTTTTCTTTTTATTTTTTCAATATTTTCCATCATCTATTGGTATTATTTGTAAAATAATATCTTTATTTTGTACAATTCTGGAAATTATATGCAATTCTACAAAATTTACAATTGTAAGTATTATTTTTCAGCTTGATCTTTCGCAAAATTTCAGGGCTTTCCCGTCGTCTGTAAACATGCTATACTTTTGGGAAATGGAAATGGAGGTTGAGAATCTATGACACATAAGCAAAAAGCATTTGAAAAGACAGCCGCAACCATTATCAAGCAGCTGGAAAGACGCGGCATGGAAGGTTACTTCTTTGCCGACTCGAAATCCTGTACCGAAGCGGTACTGAATATGATGGAGGAAGGCAGCACTGTCGCCTGGGGTGGCAGCGAATCCATCAAGGAATGCGGTCTGATGGACGCTTTAAAAACCCGTTCCTATCATCTGATCGACCGCTCTACTGCCAAAACGCCGGAGGAGCAGCGTGAAATCTTTGCCAAAAGTATCCTGTCCGACTACTTTTTGATGAGCTCCAATGCCGTCACGTTAGACGGTGAGCTTGTAAACATTGACGGCAACGCAAACCGTGTGGCCTGTCTGGCACACGGCCCGCGTCATGTCATGATCATCGTCGGCATGAATAAGATTGTCACGGATGTTGCTGCCGGTGTAGACCGTGCCCGCAACATCGCCGCTCCGCCAAATGCCGAAAGGCTTTCCCGCAAAACTCCCTGCGGCGTGACCGGAACCTGCGGTGACTGTCTGTCTCCCGACTGCATGTGCAATCAGATCCTGGTGACCAGAAGAAGCGGTCATCCCGGAAGAATCAAGGTCTTCTTTGTAGCAGAGGAACTCGGCTATTAAGCCGTCTGCTATTCATTTCGGATGGCAGCTAAAGGGCTTAGCCGCATTGCCCGAAGCGATGGAAAGAAGCCTGCTGCCATTCCGACTACGATAGCAAACAGAATGGAGGCTGCTGCCAGCCATGGCGGAATATAGGACATCATAGAGGTATTTCCGCTCTGTTCAATGAGCTTGTTGATAATCATGGAAATGCCTCCGCTTAGCACCAGTCCTACGGTTCCTCCGATAAAACCGATAAATCCGGCTTCCATCAGGAACAATGCCTGAATATTTCTCAGATCACATCCCAGCACCTTCATGACACCGATTTCCTTCGTTCTCTCATAAATGGACATCATCATCGTATTGGTAATGCCGATGGCCGCTACCAACAGGGATACGGCACCGATACCACCAAGCACAGCTTGTACATTGGCAAACTGCTTCTGCATGGATTCCACCCATTCCGCGTTGCTGGTCGCCTGATAGCCAAGCATCGTAATCGCCTGCTGCACCTCCTTGACATGTTCCATGGAATCCACACTCACATAGAGACTGTTATAGTAAAGCTCCTTATAAGGCTTTCCGGTCTTGGTCGTGGGCTGTCCCGGAATCACCTTATTCTTGAAAATCTTCCGAAGCTGCTTTTCCAACGCATGAATATCGCAGTAGACATCCCAGCTGTAATTCCGGTAATCCTCTGGTCCACCTTCAGCGATACCACAGGTTTCCACAATATATTTTCTGGGAGGGGCCACTGTCTGTCCCGATTCACTGCTGCCCTGTGACTGATAGTAGGCATCCGTATCAAAAATGACAAAAATCGGGTCCTTCATCAAATCGATATCCGGCATCACACCCGTCGTCCAATAGCCTTCTCCGGTCTTGGAATTGCTGAAATCCCGCAGCACCATATTTCCATAAAAGAATTTCAGGACATCGTCCCCTTCCTTCGGCAGTTCTCCCTGCCCTGCAGGAATCCCCATCGCCTCCAGTGCTGAAGGCTCCATCCCCTGGATATTCAGGTAGCCTTCATAGATGCCGTTTCTGGCAATCGCGCTTGTCGATAAGACCGGTGATACAAATTCCACATAGGGCAGGGCACGAATCATCTCCACTGCCTCATCATCCAGCCGTTTTTCCTCCTGCTGACCGCTGCCTGAGCTGTCCGATGCAACCGCATAGCCCATACCGTCATAGCTGTCTCCGCCGCCCTGATAGACCTGTATGGTCGTCAGACCGCCGTTTTGATTGATTTCTTCCATAGTCGCCTTATTCAGTCCCAGACCAAGCGATACCATGACGACGATCGATGCCGTACCGATTACGACACCGAGCACCGTCAGGATCGTCCTGACCTTTCTTTTCCAAAGACTGCCCAGGCTCATACGAAGCATATCCAGAAATTTCATACTATTTTACATCCTTTGTTTCCGAAATCTCATCACTGATATCCATCAGATCCTCTTCCAGTTCCTTTTTCTGCTTTTTCTTTTTCCGAATCTTCAGAAGGACAACCATCAAAACGGTTACCCCAACGACTGCCGCCAGAATACCAATCAGCATTCCCGTTTTGCCGCCCTGCTCCCCTGTCATGCCTTCCGCATCCATCTCTTCGTACATTCCCGGATCATCCATCACCGCTTCCGATACGAACAGTTCGATTTCCTTCTCCTGTACGGAGACATTTCCGGCATCGTCCTCATAGGAAATGATGACCTTAATCTTTCCGTCATCCATCGTCGGAGCAATGCCGTCCACCATGGTATCCACATTTCCGGTTGCACCAGCTTCCAGCTTGCCGACAAAGGCCTCCCCGCCGGATACGCTGTCGCCTTCAAATTTGACCTGCACATTGTACAAAGTCGTCTTTCCTGTATTATAAATGCTGAACATGACATTGGACTGGCCTCCGACAGTGATGCTGTTCGGCATGACCTCCGGCGTACTCGTATCAAACTTGGCCTCCTGCTTGACCGGTATGGACACGCTGGAGGTGGCCGTGTACGGATTGTACTTCTCATCCTCATAATCCATCTTCACATTCAGCGCATACGGCTTCTGTACCAGGTCTGCCTTGGCCGTCATCTCGATATTCATATCCGCCGTACCGCCAATGGGTATCGTGTCTATGTAGATGCTGTTGGAACCGGAGGTAGGCAGAAAGGCTGCATACAGAGTATCATCATCCTTTCCTTCCTTAGCCGCTTCCAGATCAATCTGAATATTGGATACTGCCGTCCTTTTTGACGTATTCTTTACATGAATGGTCAACATAAAGGTATCGCCTGCAAAGACATCCTTCGGATTGGTTTCAAAGCCGGTCACTACGATCCTTGGTGTGGAGCTCTTTCCGGTGTCATCATCCTCACCGTCCAGGCTGCCGCTTCCCGGCGCTCCCTCTGTCTTCACAAAGGTATAGAGCTTGGCTGTTTCCGACTTGTTGTTCCTCCTGTACAGGACATTGAACTCCAGCTTATAATAGCCGCCCAGCACATCCTGCCTTGTCGTAAAGGTATAATGAATCTCTCTGTGGTTCAGCCATGCCTCATCCTTATTGGCACTGCCCGGAATCTCTGTGATACGCTCGGAATATCCGGTCTTTTCAATCTCGAAGGGCCATTCCTTGACCGAGCTGGAAAGCGTCGGCGTTACCGTCACATCGTCAATCCACTCGCTTCCCATGTTATAGATTGGCACGATAACAGTCACCTGCTCACCGTACTTTGCCTGCGCAACCGGCACATTGTCTCCGATGACCAGAAATTCACTGGTGGAGGTCGGAATGTCTTCAATTACCTTATTGATATAGGCATCCATCAGCGCCTTCGTCTCCGATACATAGGTGGATAGCTCGCTGACATGGTTTGCCTCATTGATCAGCTTCTTGCCATTCTCCATGATCTCCTTTAATTTTTCCTTATCCTCTTTGGAAAGATCATCGTTTAACAGCATCAGGTTGTCATAATAACGGTAAAGCTGCTTCTTGGCTGATGCGCTCTCCTCATCACTAATCTCGTCCTTATCCTCCTTATCATCCTTATCCTCCGATACGCTGTTTTCCGATACTGCCTGCACTCTCATAACAGGCGCAGCCGGCATCAGACCCAGAACTGCTGCAAACAGCAACGCTTTTATCATCTGCTTCTTCATTCTCCGTTCTCCTCTCCCTCTTCTTTTCCCATTGAATGATTCTCTTCAATGGATATGATTTTTCCGTCTCTGATTCGAAAAATCCGGTCTGCAAAGCCTGCCAGATAATTATCATGCGTTACCATGACAAGTGTCTGATTCTGCTCTCTTACGACCCGTCTCATCAGCTCCATCACCTCTCTGGAGGTATTGGAATCCAGATTTCCGGTCGGCTCATCCGCAAAAATGATCTCCGGATTTACCACCAGAGCTCTTGCCACTCCGACTCTCTGCTGCTGTCCGCCGGACATCTGCGTCGGTCTGTGCTTTTTATACTTTTTCAGTCCCACCAAATCCAATACGCTGTTGGCCTTCTGCATACGGGTCTTTTTGTCCATTCCCTGAAACGTCAGCGGCAGCGCCACATTTTCCACGGCATTCATCGTAGGCATCAGATTAAAGGACTGAAAAATAAATCCGATATGCTCCCGTCTGAAGCGTACAAGCTGATTCTCATTTTTCTGCTCCATATGCTCTCCTGCAATGACAATTTCACCTCTGGTCGGCTTTTCCAGACCGGCCATCATATTTAACAACGTAGACTTGCCGGAACCGGAGGTCCCGACAATCGAGCAAAATTCACCTTTATAAATGGTAAAATCCACACCGTTCAAAGCGCGCACCTTACTGTCTCCCACCCGGTAGATTTTATACAGATCCCTGACCTGAATCACCGGAACCTTTGCATTCTCCATACGAAAAACCATGCCCTTTCCAATTCCTGCAGCCTTGCAGGATAAACAGGCTGCGCATAACCATTTTTGTATGACAGGTGACAAAGATTCCCGTATACAAAAAGTGCGCATGCCTCTGCATACGCACTCAGTATAGCATACTTCCGTCAGAATACCTACCCGGAAATTCTTTAATATTTCTTAAGTTTTCGCTGCTTCCGCTTCCTAAAGCTGTACCAGGACAAAGATATCATAAATCGCTTTGATGGCCGTTTCAAAGTCCTCATTGGCAACCCCAATGATGATATTCAGCTCACTGGAGCCCTGATCAATCATCTTGACATTGACATTCGCATGTGCCAGCGCCGAGAAAATTCTGCCTGCCGTACCACGGGTGGATTTCATACCGCGTCCTACGACCGCAATCAATGCCAGATCGGATTCAATGTCGATAAAATCCGGCTTTGCGAGACGATGCAGGGCAGAAACTACCTTCTGCTCCTTGTGCATAAATTCATCCTGATGTACAAAAACAGTCATGGTATCAATGCCGGAAGGCACATGTTCAAAGGAAATGCCATTCTCTTCAAAGGCCTGCAGCACTCTTCTGCCGTAGCCGACCTCCGAGTTCATCATCGCCTTATCCACGTTTACAGAACAGAAGCCCTTCTTTCCCGCAATGCCGGTAATCACGTACTTAGACTTCTGGCAGGTGCTCTCCACAATCCAGGTTCCATTATCCTCCGGTGCATTCGTATTTTTAATATTGATCGGAATACCCTCGGTACGTACCGGGAAAATAGCATCCTCATGCAGAACGCTTGCTCCCATATAAGCCAGCTCTCTTAACTCACGATAGGTAATGGTCTCGATTCCCTTCGGATGATCAATGATGCGCGGATCTGCAATCAGGAAGCCGGATACATCCGTCCAGTTCTCATATACCTCTGCCTTGACCGCCTTGGCTACGATGGAACCGGTAATATCCGAACCTCCTCTGGAGAAGGTCTTGACTCTTCCGTCCTCATAGGAGCCATAAAAGCCCGGTACGACTGCACGCTCCACATTTTCCAGTCTGGCAGAAAGCAGTTCATTGGTACGCTCCGCATCAAAATTTCCTTCCATATCAAATTTGATGACCTCTGCCGCATCCACAAATTCATAGCCTAAAAAGCTGGCCATAATAATGCCGTTCAGATATTCTCCGCGGGAAGCTGCATAATCCGATCCTGCCTTTTTCTTAAAGTTCTCAGCAATGGTCTTAAATTCCGATTCCAGAGACAGATCCAGTCCCAGCCCCTTTATAATCTCATCATATCTGGCCTTGATGGCTGCCAGCTTATCCTTAAAATTCTCGCCTGCTTCTGCGGCTGCATAGCAGCCATAGAGCATATCCGTCACCTTGGTATCCTTGGAGTCCCTCTTTCCCGGTGCGCTTGGCACAACATATTTTCTCAGTTCATCCGAACGGATAATCTTTCCAACCTTTGCAAACTGTTCAGCGCTCGCAAGGGAGCTTCCGCCAAATTTTACTACTTTCATGTCGTTTTCTTCTCCTACAATTTCTGGTATTTTCCTAATCAGACTTCAAACAGATGGTCAATCAGCTGATAGCCCTTCTCATATAATATTCCCGAAGCGGCTGCGGTCTTCTCGTTATATTCCGTACCGCCGCTTCGTTCCCCGGTGCTGTCATAGAGCATATAGGGTACGCTGTCAGCCGTATGTGTCCTGACACGTACCGGAGTCGGATGATCCGGCAGGACTAACATCCTAAAGTCCACGTCTCTCGCTTCCAGTTCCCTACACAGCGGTCCGATAATACGGCTGTCCAGATATTCAATCGCCTGTACCTTTCTCTCATAGCTGCCCTGATGTCCCATCTCATCAGGTGCCTCCACATGGATATAGACGAAATCATCGTCCTCCTCACAGAGCGCCTTTACGGCTGCCTGCATCTTTCCCTCGTAATTGGTATGCAGTCCTCCGTTGGCTCCTTCCACCTCTGCGACCTTCATTCCGGCACCCACTGCTATGCCCTTTAACAGATCCACTGCAGAAATCATCGTGCCCCTTTTGCCTGTCTTTTCCTCAAAGGAGTCTAACATCGGCTTGGTGCCTGCACCCCAGAACCAACAGCAGTTGGCCGGATTCATCCCTTTTTTCTTCCGTTCCAGATTGAGCGGATGATTGACCAGGATCTCATAGCTTCTTTTCATCATGCTCCGAAGCATCTCATCCTGCGGCAGATACGGGCCGATCTTCTGTCCCAGCACATCATGAGGCGGTGTCAACGGAACCACCTTTCCGTTCTCCCATATCATACAGTGGCGGTAGCTTGTGCCTGTATAAAAGAAATACGTATCATTCTGCAGTTCCTTTTTCACTGCCTCCAGCAGTACCGCACAGTCCTCTGTACTGATTTCGCTGGAGCTATGGTCTATAATAGTCTTTTCTTCAAAAGCATCCTCCTGTTCGGAAATCGTCACAATATTGCAGCGAAGTGCAATGTCGGTTTCCTTCATCGGCACACCGATGCTGAGCGCCTCCAGCGGAGAACGTCCGGAATAATAAATTTTCGGGTCATATCCCATCACGGACAAATTGGCGGTATCCGAACCGGGAGCCATTCCCTCCGGGACAGTATGCACCAGTCCGATTTCCGATTTGGGGGCGAGCCTATCCATCGCCTCTGTCCTTGCACAGGCAAGCGGTGTCTTGCCGTCCAGCTCTGCAATCGGCTCATCTGCCATGCCGTCTCCTAACACTATGATATATTTCATTTTCATAACCTTGCCTTTCCCAGACCTACACTCTTCCTGTATTTATATGCTTTCCACACGGATACGGCTTCTCAAATCACTTAACTGTGCCGCTTTTGTAGAAAACTCTTTTTCCGTCATCACATCGGTCACAAAGGCAAACTCATCGTCCAGCCCCTCTGCCTTGACCTTGTCCACATTCCCGAACAATTCCTTTACCTTCGCCTCGTCCTGTTCACCGACACGGACAAAGAACGAACGGCTGACTGTCTCAATGCCTGCCAACTTCACATCCTCATCATCCCAGAAGCACATGATGGTCTTGCCCATATGTCTGGCACAATCCACCACGTCGGATACGACTGCGCTGGCGGTCGGAAGCTTTCCTGCTCCGCGTCCGTAGTACATGGAATCGCCCAGCATATTTCCTCTGACAAATACGGCATTAAATACACCGTTTACCATATGAAGCGGATGCTCTGCATCAATCATAAACGGCGCTACCATAGCAAGCGTTTCATCGTTTGGCAGCTCCTTGCTCATTGCCAAAAGCTTGATGGAACGTCCGAGCTTCTTTGCATAGGCAAAATCCGCTGCACTGATCTTCGTAATACCCTCGGTATACACATCTTCGTATTTTACGTTCTTTCCGGTCATCAAGGAGGAAAGGATAGCAATCTTACGGCAGGCATCATAGCCCTCGATATCAGCAGTCGGGTCCTTTTCAGCATATCCCTTTTCCTGCGCTTCCTTTAAAACATCCGCAAAATCCGCTCCCTCCTGCTCCATCTTGGTCAGGATATAATTGGTAGTACCATTTAAAATACCGGTGATGGCTTCAATCTTTTCAGCGGTCAGGGAATAATTGAGCGGACGGATAATCGGAATACCGCCGCCTACGCTGGCCTCAAACAGATAATTGCACTTATTTTCCCGTGCAAGACGTAACAGCTCCGGACCATGATTGGCCACCAGCTCCTTATTGGAGGTACATACGCTCTTGCCTCCAAGCAGCGCTCTCTTTGTAAAGGTATAGGCTGGTTCTACTCCACCCATGGTCTCACAAATTACATCGACATCCGGATCATTCAAGATCACGTCTACATCATGTACGACCTTATCTTCATACGGATCACCCGGAAAATCTCTCAGATCCAGAATGTATTTTACATTCAGCTCCTGTCCGGATTTTTTGTTTACCATATCTTTGTTCTTTTCGATTACTTCTACTACACCGCTTCCTACTGTACCATAACCGAATACCGCTACCTGAATCATTTTTTCTTTTTCCTCCTCATTCCTGTGTGCTATCCTTTATTCTTTTGCCAAAATTTTGACATAATGGACACCCTTCTGCGTCTCCATCTTTTCAATCATTTCCGAAACATCTCCTGTCGTCGCCAGTACCTGAACGCTGATTGTCAGCGATGCAACCCCATTGATCGGTATACTCTGATGGATGGTCAGGATATTTGCTCCGAAATCCGCAATGATCTTCAGGACATCCGATAACAGTCCCGGCTCGTCATCCATCTGAAAGGTCAGGGTAATCGTCCTGCCCTGTGAGCTGTCATGAAACGGAAAGATGTCGTCTTTGTACTTGTAAAACGAGCTGCGGCTAATACCCACCCGGTCTACTGCCTCCTGAATGGAAAGGGCACGCTCCGAATCAATCAGACGTTTTGCCTCCACCACCTTGAGAAGCACCTCCGGCACAGCCTTCTGTTTTACTACAAAGTACTTGGTCACCTCTGCCATAGTCTATGCCTCGCATACATTTGTTTTTACATGTTCTTGTTTCGCGGACGCTTGTTCGTCACTGAGAGATATTCTAGCACAATGCACAATTTTGTGCAAGGGAAATTTTACATTTTGACATACTTCATTTTATTGTGTTGCTGCAGCACCTCAGCGTATGCCGCCCTCAGTTCTCCCGGCCCTGTCCCATGGAAAACATTTCGATACGACATCCGGACTGGAGTTTTCTAAATGGAGCAAGAAGACATAAAATCCGACCGGGTCGGATTCCATGCGCCTCCATGCGCAGGGAATCCTGAAATCGGCATCCATGCCGATTTCTCCCTATGGTTTTGAATGCTCCATTAAGAAAACGCTCAGTCCTGCTGTATGTATCGAAATGTTTTCCATGGGACAGGGGCTGGGAGGACTGAGGGCGGCATACGCTGAGGTGCTACCCACTACTTGATCAGGATTATTTTCTATCGTTCTTAATTGAATTAACACAGAGAAGTGTATATAATATTTTTAACTGTTAACATAACCAGAGACAAAACTCACCAATCAGGGAGGTAATTATGATCACACTGAACAATCTGGCTGAAAACCAGAACATGAAGGTTATTGCTGAAAAAGGTATTTACACGGTATTTGAACACCAAAAGGACATGAGTGTTTCACCGGAATATGCTTCGGTTGCCTATTTTATGCACGAAATGAATGTCCGGAAGCGTCAGGTGCTCTGCCGCATGAACAATTCCGCAGTCAAGCTACAGGCAGGCGCTATGCAGTGGACCGCCGGACAGGTGGACTCCTCTACCGGAGTCAAGGGAGTCGGCGATTTTCTTGGTAAGGCATTAAAAGGCGCCGTGACAAGTGAATCTGCTGTCAAGCCGTTATATCAGGGTTCCGGTTTTTTGATGTTAGAGCCAACCTACCGCTATATCATTTTAGAGGATGTTTCCCGGTGGGGAAGCGGCATCGTCCTGGATGACGGTCTGTTCTTAGCCTGTGATGCCTGCCTTCAAGAGAAGATCATTGCCAGAAGCAATGCTTCCTCTGCCCTGCTCGGCGGAGAAGGGCTGTTCAATCTCTCCTTATCCGGCTCCGGCATCGCTGTCCTGGAAAGTCCGGTTCCGAGAGAAGAATTGATTGAAATCGTCGTACAGGATGATGTCGTAAAGATCGACGGCAATATGGCGATCGCATGGTCCAATACGCTGCAGTTTACCGTAGAAAAGTCCTCCAAATCACTGATGGGCTCTGCACTAAATGGCGAAGGCTTTGTCAACGTCTATCGCGGCAGCGGAAAAATCCTGCTCGCCCCTACCGTAAACGGTACGACCATGTCCCCGGCAAACGGGCCAAAAACCAGCAACACGACCTCGTCCAAGGGGCTCGTATCCAGCGTAGTAAAAAGCGCACTGGATCTGTAGAAAACCTTTTTAGTACAAAAACGAGGGCAACTCCCCAAACGGGATTTGCCCTCAACCATGGATTTATCCTCTATACTGTCCCATTAACGCATTCAAAAGCTGTATTGCCGTATCAGTGTCCTCCTTTCCAATAGAATCCTTCATACCGAGAGCGGTCATAATCAGCTCCGCTTTCTTTCGAGTCTCTTTTAAGGGGTTATACTTTCCTGCACAAAACAGAATAGATCTGACCACATTAAAGCCAACAAAGGTGGCCATCTCCGTATAGTCTAAAAATCCCTTTGTCTGACGAAGCATCTCTACATCATCAAACGATACAGCCTGCTTTTCTCCGTTCAAATTCAGTTCCTGAAGACTTTCTTCGACAAGCTTTCTTATCTTTTCCAGTTCACCGGTACCCTGATAATATTTTACGATACTGTCTTTGTCGTTGATATAGCTACGAATAAAGTTGATCAGCTCACCGACTTCCTTTACCGCCTGCTTCACCAAACCGCTTTCATCCTCCACAAGTGTTGCCACAACTGCCCCGGCTTTATCCATCACCTTGGTAACGATTGCATCCGTCTTTCTGGCCTGCGTCTGATCGTATGCAACGCTCTGTGATTGCAGATTTCTTCTCACACCGCTTTGTGTCAGCTTCACCTCTTCCTCGGTCTGATTCTTTTTCGCCCCATCAATGAGCTTCTGATCCTTTTTCCTGTTTTCCTTTTCTGCCTGCTTGAATTTTCTGCTCAGCTGTACCTTATCCGACACGGCATTGAAAATACCTGTCACAAATTCATCATCCTTTAAATCAGCCAGCTTTTCCAGCGGTTCTCCGTTCAGGACTGCAGAAACCGCCTGAATGGACTTCATAATAACCGGAGTGCTGTCCAATACCTTCTGAACTGTATCCAGCGACTTGGTAAGAAGGTCATCGGAATCTTCCTCCACCTTCTGAACGATATTATCAATTTTATCTGACCAGGAGGACTCCCCATTTTCCAGCTCGCCTACCGTAATATCCAACAGGCTGGAGAACAGTTCATTGTCTACCACTTCCTTGACCTGACTTAATACTTTTTCTTCCAGTTCTTCCTTGACCTGAGCAGTCAATGCCTCCCTGATACGTTTCATCCTCTCTTCCGGCGTAGCTATTCCCTTCTCCACGCTTTCAGACAGCTTATCTACCATACCGCCAAGCGTCTCCGACAGTGCATTATCTCCCAGCTTATCCTGGAAAAGCTCCTGGATTTCTGTTCCAAGCCTGCCTGCAACCTCTTTCTCTACCTGCTGCAGGATAATCTTCTGGAATGACTTCTGATCCAGCTTGTTTTCCTTGATTTTCTCACCAAGCTCCGTTGCGAGGTTCACCATAAATTCATTTTCACCAAAAAGCGATGTGATCTGGTCAACCGCACACTTGACACCCTGCTCCCGAACCACCTTCTTCAGTTCATCCACATCTATGTGATCTGCCGATTTCAGTTTTTCGCCGATTGCCTCTGTCAGATCCGAAATCACACCTTCTCCGGCGGTTTCTTTAATCTTTAATACCAGTTCACTGACACCCTTCTCCTGTACGACCTTTCTTACACCGTCCAGTGTCATAGGCTCATCTGACTTCACCTGATCGCCGATTGACTTTGCGATTTCCGTTACCACTCCCTCTCCGGCATATTGCTCAATCTGTTCCACCACATAATCGACAATCTGCTTCCTGGATTCTTCCTTTGCCGTTTCCACAATTGCCATAAAGGTTTTACCTTTGTTCTCACGGATTTTCTTTAATGCAGATGCACTCAGTTCTGCCACCTTTTCATTGGTCAGACTCTGGATTCCTTCCTTCAGATTATCAATCGCATCTCCATTCTCCAGAATGTCCATTTTATTCAGCTTATTGGACATTTCCACCGGAAGCAGCATCCGAACAGCTGTTACAGCACCCTTGGGCAGCTTATCGTTAATATATCCGACCACTTTCTTTTTCACCCTCTTCCCGAAGTAACGGGTAAAACGATTGCCGGCATTAAAATAATTTTTTCTCAGATAGCCGGATTCAAACTGGAAGCTTCCGTTCTCTTCCAGATTTCCCATGGCAAAATAGGTTTCCCTGTCCTCTAAAAAAATCTGCCGTTCATTTGCAGTTCTTTGCACAAACTGCAATGCTCTGGCAACCAGCTCCCAATCAACTGCCGTTTTGCGGGTGCTTTCAAAAAAGCTGTTTTCTACTAAAATGCTGTTTAACGGCTTCTGCTCCTTTACCAGTTTTGCAAAATTATGGTCATCGTTGATCTGCGGCGACAGCATGGTAGAACATGCCGTATAATAGGAATCCTTCTCCAGTCTGACTCCGCCATCATTGCCCCAGGAATTGTCCATATATTCTTCGATCAATCTGTCTCTTCCCTGAGGATTTACATAATCCAGCTCTGTCATACCGAATACGTTGTAATAATGATTTACTCTGGAAACATCCAGCAAATCCCTGTGACAGAGCACTTTCAAAAAGAGCTTCTTCTCCCGCTCTCCCAGACTCTGATAACCAATATACAAAAGCTGCGCTTTATCATTCACCGCATGATCTCTGAAAAACTTTTCAAAGCTCTTCTGATCCGTCGGCTTCTCCTGCTTTAATTTCTGATACTCCTTTTTTGCCTCCTCATTTTCGCTCTCTTCGATCCGCTCAACAGCATGCTTCACAACCTCCAGCCGAAGCTTCTCCTGTTCGATCTCCTGCATAAAATCCAAGGCTCTGTCCAACAGATTCCAGTCGACTATGGTCTTTCGATTCAGGCTCTCCTCCACAAAATCGTCCTTCTTTAGGGAACGGTCACTTAAATCCACATCATCCCGGATCTGGTAACTGCACAAAGTCTGCAGAGCCTTCTGATAGGATTTGGAATTCAGCCTCTTATTCTCTTCCTCTCTCTTTTTCTGGGAGGAGTAGATGTCAAACAGCTTCTGTCTCTTTTCCTCATTGACAAACCCATGGATTTTTCCCTCAGCCCGGTCAAAGGCATCGATACAGGTCGTATAATCTAACGCCGTACGGTCCTGCAGGAGCCTTATGAGCACATCGTATTGATAGGACTTCAAAGCCTCCAGTCTTTTCAGGGTCTTTTCTGCTCTGTCTTTTTCATGCTTGGCTTTCTCTGTCGTTGCGTTTCCCCAGCTTACAATCTGGTCTACAAAGGATTGTCTGTCCGTTACGACCGGTACCATATCGGCTGCACCTGCTGCCGCCTCTCTGGACAGAATTTTAGCCATGCTTAAAGAAGCTGCTGCATCACTGAGTCTGCTGAAGTCTTTCGGAATATTCTGCTTATATCTGGCAATGCATTCCTTTGTAAATGCCATCGCCTCTTGAAAAGCATCCTTATTTACCTTATCAGAGCCAGCCTGCAGCTTCCGGACCGCAAGGGTATAATCAATATCCGGATCGAACTCCTTATGATTGATATACTTCTGCAGTTCTATGGAAATCTGCCTCTGCTCCATCTGCTCTGCCTGGGGATCCCGCAGCAGCATACCGCACGGAAGCTGCGCCTGCACTTCAAACAGGCCCGGAGAGGTCAGTGCCAGGGCAAACACGCGCCGTTCCTCGATATCTAACGCATTGTATTCCTCCAAAAGTTTATCATCCTGTGCAATTTTGTTTTCAAACTCCAGACGGCTTACTACATTCCCCGATACGATTTCCTTTCCCTTTAAATCCGTACTGAATACCTGCTGCATCAGGCTTCTGTCGTCTGCCAGATACCAGGTAGCAAAGGGCTTTTCCAAAAGCTTCACGGCATCCTGCTCCATGGCTGTATTCCAATCTGCTTCCTGCTCTTTGGATACTTCTGTCATCAGCTCGAGACGAAAATACTCCCGCATTCCCACCTTGATACTCCGGACCGCATCATCACTCAGCTCCTGCTTTTTACGTACCTGATCCACCGCTTTGTCAAAAATTGCATCCACCCGGATCACATTTTTAAAGTAGCTTTGCCTGCTTTTCACCAGGGTATCAAACTCCGTGCCGGCCATGGTGTACATTCCCATCTCCGCACTGGAAATAAAATTCCTCATTTCCTTCGCCAGTTCATCCATCCCGTCAGGAAGTGTCAAAAGCATCTTCTTTAACTGCTCAATCTGCTTCTCCTTCTCCTGATATTCCGTAAGCTTTCCTTTTATGTATTCTCCGGCACAGTGCGCCTTGTCCCACTTCTCGCTCTCCTTTGTATCAGAGAGCATTACCTCTTTCCCAAGTAAAAACAGAAGCAGTTTCTTTTTCCGGCTTTCCGGTAATTTCACCTGTTCATCCACTGCTTCTCCCATGTCCTTCAGCCAGTTAAGCAGCTGCTTTTGTTCTTTCTGCTTTTCTTCTTCGTCTCCATCCTCCTTTGCATCTGCCAGTGCCTGTTCCACCAGAATCGAGCGATAAAACTCCTCTCTTTCTTTAGCTGCCTTCTCCTCGTCGGTTTCCTCAGCCTTTTTCTTCTCCTTTTCCTTTTCAAAGCCTAATTCTTTATTTTTGGCAATCTCTTCCTCTGCCTTTTTTAAATCCTCCCCGGAAACCGTTTCTTTCCTTCCAAACCATAGCAGTACCGGAGACCCAAACTTTGCTGCCTGTTTTTTGAGTTCTTCAATCTGTTTATCCTGTACACTGCAAACTTCCTTTACCACCTCTTTCCGGTCTCTGATCTCTTCCAGTATGTCTGCCTTTAGTTGAAGCGCATTACCCGACTCGACCTTTACCTCTGCGATACGGTCATACGCTTCTATCCATTCTGTAAGCTTCTTTTGGAAGACCTTGGGCTGTTCACTCATCTTTTGCACAATATCCATATTAAATTTTGCTTTCCATTTATCATCCTTTTGCTGATAGACCGGATTGTTCTGCATATATGTCGTATTGGCATCAATATTCTGGCTAAGCTCCTTTAACAATTCATCAAATGCCTTGTCATCAAACAGCCGGATCCAGATATCCGTATTGTTCCACATCAGATTTGTCAATGCGAGATTCAAAGGATTATAGGAAATACCACCCTTTATATTTCCAGCCCATTTAAACTTATCAACATCGCCGCTTCTTTCTATCAGTGTCTTCTTCGCAAAGCTATGGTTTTCCAGTTTTTTCAGATAGGTTAAAAATACTTCCTGCCAGCCTTCCGCAGGTTCCTCTCCCCGCAGTATTTCCTTGCAGTATACCAACAATGGCTGGTCATGGAAAAAACCATATTCTGACAGCTTACTCCCCTTGGCATTCAACTGTTCCATAACCTTCTCCAAAGGTTTTAAATAGGCAAGCAGTTCTTCCTTTGTACCATTTACAAAAACATACCAGGCTCTCTGCTCTTCCAAAATCCGCGGAAGCAGCTTCCGGAATTTGCCGTTATCATACTCCTCCAGCCACTTCTGTCTCTCTTTTAAAAATTCACCGTTCTCATTGGTATGCCCCGGCTTCAGATAATTCTCCAGTTTTTTCAAAGCTTCTTCCCAGCTTTGAACACCGAAGCTTTCTAAATTCTTTTGCCGTTCTCCTTCTTTGGCCGTTTCCTTTCCGAACGGCTCTATCCCTGCGATCAGTTTTCTCATCTTCCGCCGGATTTCATCCTTGGTAGCCGGATCGACTTTTTTCAGGACCTCTTCCATAGCCCGGGTGCGTTCCGCCACAACCTGCGCGGTCGCTGCTATCTTTTCTTCCAGATCACCGGATTTGGTGGCCAGAAAATCATCCTGATGTCTGCCTCCTATGCGGTATAATGGCTCAACCGCGTCACAAAGCAGAAAATCCACCATAAAATTAGAAGCATTTTTCTTGGTATCCGTCCTGATCTGCTCTAAATATGTCTTGGCCTCCTCAATATACTGCTTCAGCTCGTCCTCAGAATACTGTTTTGCACTTTCCCTGGAGATCATTTTCAACCCTTCATCCGAAAAATTGAGAAGATTATCCACGTGAAGGGACTCCAGCTCCCGAATCAGACCGGTCAAAAAATCCTCTACCCTTTTCGCGATCTGCTTGCTTCCTTCTCCCTGTTGAATGGCACTCAGAAGCTCCGTGATATTTGCATCATTGATCTCTCTGGAAAGCACCGGACAATCATGAAGGTAATTCCATAAGTCATGGGCCTTCTTCATACGTTTGATACGCCCCGGAATGCGGTTGATATCGGAATGGAACCATGTACGCTCGGTTGATTTTATCCACTCAAACTGGAAGTTTTCATCCATACCGTCCATCAACAGGTTCGCATCAAAACGCAGTTCCATTGCTTTTTGTTCGTTTTTGAGTTCATCCAGCTGTGCCCGGACTTCCTGCTCGATCGTACTGCTCTTTAATTCGCCCCGTAAAAGCTTGGACAAAAGATTGTCCTGTACCTGTGTCTTCTGAATGCATTCTATCCTGCTCCAGCTGTCTAATCCGATCTGGATATTCGTGCGCAGCTGCTCCATAAAGTGCATGAGTTCCTCAGTATTTAACGTATCCAGATCCCCTATATTGGTAATCTGCTTATCCTGCAGATATTTTGCCTGAAACTCTTTATCCCGCTTCAACAGCTCGTCCAGGGCTGCCATAACCTTATCTTCTCTGCCCTTTAGGCCTTCTCCATATTCCTCTCCAAAGCTGCACAGATGCTTTCTAAAAAGCCCGGCTGCACCCTGTCTCTTTGCAATCCGGGGCGCCTTCTTTTCTTCTGCGGCCTCCTTTATATTTACAAAGCTGCCCTCTGCCAGATATTGGTCAAATTTCTTCCGAAATTCCTGCTCCTCCAGAGCTACATTGGCGATCAGCCAGTTTTCTGCCGCCGCCACCTGGGCTGCATTCCACTCCGCTTTCCTGCTGTCCGCTACATATTGCTTTCGTATCTCAAGCCATTTTTTGAACGCCTGTATCTGTCCCTCAAGCTTCTGTGCATTATCAAGCTCATCCGGTTTCATATTCTGCATCAGGAACTCATCCAACGCATCCTGATATACGCCCGCAATCTCATTTTTCCGCATGCTTTCTGTGATCGCCGCCTCGGTCTTCATTACCTCCGGCATGCGTACGGACAATTCCATGGTAAACTCTTCTACCAGATCCTCGGTTTCTGACAACGTACCGAAAAACAGAATATCGACCGATTGTGGATCCTCCTTTAAACGCTGCACCACCTTCTCCAGATTGAGCTTCATAACCTCACTGCCCAGATATTCTCTCAAATGTGAAAAATTCCATTGAACCCTTAAGCACAGCTTGTTTGCTTTTTCTGCAAAGACGGCATCATCCTGCTCTGCAAGCAGCTCCTGCATTTCCGGATTTTCCCACAGCCTATCTATGCTGCCCAGTTCCTTCTGCATCTGAAGTAAGCTTTGTTGTCTGCTCCGGTACTTATCGATTTGATCCCGAAGATCCCTAAACTGTTCCCCCTGTAACAGACCATCCAGTGTATTTTTCAGTTCCTCCGTATTCTCCTGCAATAAACGGATGCCTAGCTGCTGCAATGCTTTTTCCGTATAAAGTTCTGCCATCTTGGAGATTCCAAGTATATCCTTTTGCTGGTCCTGCACATAATTTCTTACAAGCTTTATATTGTCCTGACAGGATACGTTTAGTTTCTGTGCCTTTTGATAGAACTCGTTATCCGTTCCTGTCCTCATGTATTCTTTTAAGACCTCTGCCGCCTGTTCTGCATAGGAAGCAAGGACCCAGCCATCCGCTTCTTCGCCATCCTTCGTGCCGGTCTTCAGGTAAAGCATACGGAGCTTTTCGGTTTCTTCCTCCTGCTTTTGACGTTTGAGTTCCTCCAACTCCTGTTGTTCCAGCTCTTCCTGTTTCTTTTTTGCTTCCTCTGCCTTACGTTTCTCTTCTTTCTTCTGCTCCTCATCACGCAGGCGTTTTTCTTCTTCCAGTCTTTTCTGACGCAGTTTCTCTTTATTTTTTCCCCGCTGTTCCAAAAAGGATTTACTAAGGCACAGAGCTGCCGCTGCCGTTGTATAAACAGCGCTTCTCTGGTAAATATCAAAGAATGCCCTGGCACCGTCCTGTCCGTTTTCCCGGTTTAAAAGCTCATATTTTAAAGCTGTGGCAGTACAGTGGCACAAAAGCAGATGGGCAGAGGCCGGATCCATTCCTGCCGTTTCATCCAGAAACTGTGCAGCATTGGGTGCCATATTCAGTTTCAGCCCCTTATAACGTTCTATGAGCAGGTCTGCCATCTCTGTCGTAAGCTGTTCCGGTTTTGTGGTCTGAAGCACCTCCCAGATATTGACAAGCTGCTGCAGCATAACGGAAGGTTCTGCTTCATTCTGTACCCGTTCCCAGTCAATACCTTCATATTGACCCATCTGTTCTGTCAACGTCTGCTGTATCTTTTCCACCGTCATCTCTTCCATCCTGCCACCGCTGACCTGATGAAATGTTTCGCTGACCTTTTCCACCCTTGACGCAGTTTCTGCCAGAAGCCTCTCGGTCATTTCCTTCTGCTGTCTGACCTGTAAAAGTCTGTCATTCCTCTCCTGAGTCCAGGCCTCCTGCTCCTTTTTGGAAAGCTCCGACGGCGGTCCCTTCTTTATTTCCGTTTCCAGTCCCTTTAACTCGGAGAGCTTAATCTGATATTCCCTCACCCAGTCTACTGTCTGGGACTGTATCTCCATATTCTGCTGCCTCTGTTGATTTACAGAAGCATTCTGCTGTTCACTACTCTGGTGCATAACCTGAGCACCTGTTGTTTTCTGCTTAGTCACTTTCAAATTGTTATCTTCTCCTGACATATCCCTTTTCTCCTTTGTCCTATTTTAAAAACCTGATACCATGACTCACCAATTCCGTATAGATCGTCCCGTTGCCAACCAATCGCTCTGCCAACCGCAGAGAACGGTCATTGACACAGGCAATCTCTAAAGCCTGTAAGGAAAACGGTTCTGCCAAGGCCCTTTCCGCCGCCTTTTGTAAAAACGGCACTCCCCAAATCAGACTGCTCTTTGCCAGATAAAACAGGCTGAGCTGCCATGTCCTTGGTTGTGCACAACGATGCAACAGAAGCACCCCACTGATTTTTTCTTCATCCATCAGCACCATACTAAGCTGTTGATCCGCACCTTCAAAGTCCGCTCTGCTGACCAGATAGATTCCACTCTGCTCACATACCCGTTTCAGTTCTCTGAACCGAAAATCAGGAATCCGGTTTAATGACTGTACATTCATCTGATAGGAGTTCTTTGAAACCAGCTCATTCAGTAATGCAGATTCCCTTATCTGCTGCCTTGTCAGCCGAATACAGGGCAGCTTTTCGACCCGCAACTCAAAACTCCTTTTGGATAACATATAGTCTAAAATACTGCACCACTCTTCCTCCAGCGGGTAGTGCACCTCCACAATGCTGCCTGCCGCTTTTTTGCAGATATAGTCTAAAAGTGCACTACCGACTCCCTGTCTGCGCTTTTCCTTCACTACCCACAGCCAGGAGAGACTGTAATGCTCATCTGCCTGTTCACAGGCTGCCACTCCGCAAATTTCTCCATCCTTGATACATCCAAATATCTGCCTGCACTGTCTGATGATGTAATCCGGCAGCAAAGGCTGAAAAAATCGAATGTTTTCTGCTGTAACGTTTCCTATTCTCATTGCTTATCTCCTATATGGTATCTGACTTTTTCCAATAATAATCATTATATACCCTAAAAGGACACAAAAGAGCCACAAATTCATAAAAAAAGCCGCAGAATTTTATTTCTGCGACAATTTTTTCATCTTATAACACCTTATTCAAAAAGTCAATCGTTCTGGGCTGCTTCGGATTTAGCAGTACCTCCTGCGGAGTACCCTCTTCCACGATATAGCCCTCATCCATAAAGATGACACGGCTTGCCACTTCCCTGGCAAAGCCCATCTCATGGGTTACCACCACCATGGTCATGCCATCTGCGGCGAGCTGCTTCATAACCTCCAAAACCTCTCCTACCATTTCCGGGTCCAGAGCCGAAGTCGGCTCATCAAAAAGCATGATATCCGGATTCATGGCAAGCGCCCTCGCAATGGCTACACGCTGCTTCTGTCCGCCGGACAGCTTGCTGGGATAGACATCCGCCTTTTCTGCCAGACCGACACGTTCCAGAAGCTTCAATCCGGTTTCCTTCGCCTCTTCCTCTGTCATCTTTTTCAACTCTACCGGAGCTAACATGATATTCTCCATAACGGTCAGATTCGGAAACAGGTTGAAATGCTGGAACACCATTCCGATGTTCTCCCTCACCTTATTGATATTGATCGATTTATCCGTAATATCATATCCGTCCACCGTAACGGAGCCGTCCGTAATTTCTTCCAGACGGTTCAGGCATCTTAAAAAGGTACTTTTACCGGAGCCGGAAGGCCCAATCAGACACACGACCTCTCCCTCCTTGATTTCTACATCCATTCCCTTTAAGACATCCAGATGTCCAAAGCTCTTCTTCAACCCCTTGACGCTGATCTTGCTTCCATCCGCATTCAGGTGTTTTCCCTTTGCCAGCTCTTTATTTTCCATAGGACAGTCTCCTTTCCAGTTTTCTTGCTATCTTGGAAAGTATCGTAATCACAATCAGATACATGATACCGATAATCACCCACATTTTAAAGGATTCAAAATTTCTTGCAATGACAATCTGTCCGGCCTTTACCAGTTCCGGGAATCCGATAACGGACAGAATAGACGTATCCTTCAGGGTAATAATGAACTGGTTGATAATCGACGGTATCATCGTGCGGATAGCCTGCGGCAGAATAACCTTGCGCATAGCTGTTCCATAAGGAAGGCCCAGACTTCTGGCTGCTTCCATCTGCCCTTTATCCACTGCCTGGATTCCGGCACGAACGATTTCTGCCATATAGGCACCCGCATTCAGACTCAGCGCAATGATACCAGCTACCAGTGCACTCAGCCGGACACCCGTTGCAAGCGGGATACCAAAATATACGAAAAAGGCAAGTACGATGAGCGGCACCCCACGGATGCAGTCGATATAAAGATTGGCAATGACATGCAGCGCCTTCTTCTTTGATACATTGAGCAGACCGAATAACAGTCCGATGATGGATGCAAAAATAAGCGACAGGAATGTCAGTTCCAGTGTCTTGCCCATTGCTTCCAAAAGATATACTCCGTTTTCACGGATCAGTTCCATAAATGACATATTGCTTTCTTCCTTCCTTCTATTTTTAAGGGATGCTGCAAGTCAAACTTGTAGCATCAATTTAAGAACAGAATTTATTTGGTGTATTTTGCTATGATCTCGTCATATTTTCCGTTTTCCTTAAGGTTCTTTAAGCCTGCCTGGAACATGGAAAGCAGTTCTGCATTCTTGCCCTTTCCTACTGCAAAGCCGTAGGAGCTGCCTGCTGCATTCACACCATCCGGGATCTGAAGCTTTGCACCCTGCTGGATATTATAAGCCATAACCGGATAATCCTCGAAGCATGCTACAGTATTGCCGGCTAAAACATCCTGATACATGGTCGGAGAGTCCGAAAACTCCACGATTTCAAAACCGTACTGCTCCTGAACGGATTTTGCATAATCAGCACCGTTTGTACCGGTCTTTACAGCTACCTTCTTGCCTGCAAGGTCATCATAGGAAGCAATGTCAGAGCCCTGTGCCACTGCAAAGGTAACGTCTGCATCATAGTATGGATCTGAGAAATCAAATTTCGCTTTACGCTCTTCGGTAATGGACATACCTGCAATGACACCATCTGCCTGTCCTGCCTCTACTGCCAGAAGGGCTGCATCAAAGCCAAGGGACTGTAATTCAATCTCAAAGCCCTGATCCTCTGCAATTGCATTGATCAGATCTACATCGATGCCTACAAAATTTCCCTCTGCATCTGTGAACTCAAACGGAGCAAATACGGTATCTGTTGCGATAATATATTTGCCGCCTGCTGCCGTATCGGCTGCTTCTGCTGCTTCTGTAGAATTCTCTGCTGCGGTCTCTGCCGGAGCTGCACCTTCTGTCTGTGCCCCGCTGTTTCCACAGCCAGCCACAGTGACTGCCATCATCGCAGCCAGTACAAGAGATAATACCTTTTTCTTCATAATATTAGTTCCTCCTCTTATTTCTATCTATAAATACCGTCTGCCTCTGCACCCGGTAACGGGTATTAAAGCAACGGATATTTATCCGTCAGCTTCTGAACGATTGCACGTGCCTCCGGAACCTTCTCCTCACCGCCCTTGATTACCAGAGCGATTGCTTCTGCAATCTGATCCATGTCTTCTGTATTCATACCACGGCTTGTCACTGCAGGAGTGCCCAGACGTATGCCGCTTGTCACAAACGGAGACTGCGGATCGTTCGGAATCGTATTCTTGTTACAGGTAATATGAGCTGCATCCAACAGCTTTTCTACTGCCTTTCCGGTCAGTCCGTAATTGGTCAGATCCACTAACATCAGATGATTGTCCGTGCCGCCGGATACGATCTTAATATCTCTGGAAAGCAGTCCCTTGCAGAGTGCCTGTGCATTGTCTATGATACCCTGCTGATAGGTCTTAAAGTCATCCGACAACGCTTCCTTGAAGCAGACAGCCTTGGCTGCAATCACGTGCATTAACGGGCCTCCCTGAATGCCCGGGAAGATGGCCTTGTTGAAATTGAACTTCTCAGCCGCTTCCTTATTACACAGAATCATACCGCCTCTCGGTCCGCGCAGCGTCTTATGTGTCGTCGTGGTCACAACATCTGCATACGGAATCGGACTTGGATGAAGTCCTGCTGCCACAAGACCTGCAATATGAGCCATATCCACCATCAGGACAGCTCCTACCTCATCCGCTACCTCGCGGAATTTCTTAAAATCGATGGTTCTCGCATAAGCGGATGCACCCGCAATAATCATCTTTGGCTTTGCTTCCTTAGCGATTTCCATCAGTTTATCATAATCAATAAAGCCTTCATCATTGACGCCGTAAGGAACAATGTGAAAATATTTACCGGACATATTGACCGGACTTCCGTGTGTCAGATGTCCGCCATGATCCAGATTCATTCCCATAATCGTGTCTCCCGGCTTACATACGGCAAACTGCACTGCCATGTTAGCCTGCGCACCGGAATGCGGCTGGACATTGACATAGTCACAGCCAAACAGCTCCTTGGCTCTTTCAATAGCGAGGTTTTCTACTACATCCACACAGTCACATCCGCCGTAATATCTCTTTCCCGGATATCCTTCTGCATATTTGTTGGTCAGCACACTTCCCATTGCTGCCATAACGGCCTTGCTCACCCAGTTCTCGGATGCAATCAGCTCAATATGACTGTTCTGACGGTTCTGCTCATCCACAATAGCCTGTGCAATTTCGGGGTCTACATTCTTTACTTCGTCTAATGAATACATACTCTACGTCCTCCTCGTTATTTTGCTGTGTGTAACAGCATTGGATTGATTATAACATACTTTTCCGATATTGCAAACATAAAAGAATACTTGTATACAATAATCCGACAATCCAGAGTTCCTACGGCACCATCCGCCAGCCGCATCCGGTTCTGCCTGACCGCCGGAATCCAAACACATACAAACAAACTGTGTGTTTTATTGATAGAGCATGCAAAACCCAGGGAGAAATCGGCACGGATGCCGATTTCAGGATTCCACGTGCATGGAAGCACATGGAATCCGGCCCGGTCGTTTCCATAAAATAAGGCAGCTCTATTTAGAAAACCCCAGTTTGTTTGTCGTGTTTGGATTCCGGCGGTCAGGCAGAACCGGGTGCGGCTGGCGGATGGTGCCGTAGGAACTCTTAAAATTTTTTAAAGATGCGTGAAACCTTATTGACAAAATTTTAGCACGGCATTATTGTACTTGTTGATACAAAGATTCAGGTGATGTATTTTATTGAAGGGAGTCGTTTTCATGTCCAAGAAATGTATTATGAAATCCATCGGACAAATATTTTTGAAATACCGCCATGCTGTTCCACTCATCCTGTATGCCATCCTCTATCTGAGCTGGTTTGCACATTTGGAAAAGAATGTCACACACAGGTTTCATGTAATCCACATGGCAATTGATAATTATATACCATTCTGTGAGATATTTATCATTCCGTATCTTTTGTGGTTTGCCTATGTTTCTGCGGCGGTGCTGTATTGCTTTTTTCGGGATAAGGACAGCTATTTCAAAACCTGTGCCTTCCTGTTTACCGGAATGACCATTTTCCTGATCGTTTCGACGATTTATCCGAACGGACATTATTTAAGACCGGCCGTAATGCCCCGTGACAATATTTTTACGCAGCTGGTTGCCTTTTTATACAGAACCGATACTCCTACGAACCTTTTTCCAAGCATCCATGTATACAATTCCATTGGAGCACACCTTGCGATTCTGCATTGTGAACGGCTTTCTGAAAGGAAAGGAATACGAATCGGTTCGGGAATCCTCTGTGTTTCCATTATCTTGTCTACGATGTTTTTAAAACAGCACTCCTTTTTTGATGTGCTGACTGCCTTTGGACTGGCAGCCATCATGTATCTGTTAGTATATAGAAGAGATCTTATCCTCTCTGCCAGACGCCAGTTCCAGTCCGACCACAAAGAACGCCAGCCACGCACTACTGCGTAGCCCGCACCACATACAAACGACCGCCCTTCCCGGAGCTGTCCCGGATTTTGAATCCGGGACAGCTCCGGGAAGGGCGGTCGCTTGTATGTGGTTCTCATTTACCTTAGTTGAATTTGAAAATCTTCTGGCACAGCTTATAGCCATCGATGGATATTTTCCTTCCACCCCTGCCCGGCAGGTTTGTTGCAGCTCCCAGAATACCGAAACGCAGTCTGCCAAAAAGTGTCTTATCCTTCTTCTTAATATAATCCCACAGTTCTTTTTTCTTCTCCAGATTTTCCTCTGTGTCGGAACGAATCAGCATAATGGAAGAAATCGTCGTGATAATATCAAGATAGTTCATCATATAGCTGCGCAGCTTTCTTGGGAACTGCCTGTTGGCCGCACCGGTAAAATAATCGACCATCAGCTTGTTGACACGAATCTGCTGGTCAATTCTGGAAATCATTACACGCTCATTGACAGACTGGTCTGAACGGCCTATGTAATAGCGATAAAAATTCACATCCAGATAATACATATTTTTCACATACGGAAGCGGCTCAAACACGAAGATATTATCCACATAGAAGGTGTGCTCCGGCAGCTTCAGCCCACACTCTCTCAAAAGCTTCGTTCTGAAAATCACAGAATGCATCAGTATGTACTGTCCCACATGGAAATGCTTTACATCATTCCAGCCAAACACCTCTTCCTTCGGCAGAGCATGGCGGTAGGACATGACCTTCTTGCGCTTTTCCCCTTCCTTCTCATAGACAAAATTGCTGATGAACATATCGATGACCTTTCCGCCTGTCAACAGCTCCTTCAGCTTGTCAAGGATAGCCAGATATGCACTCTCCTTCACCCAGTCATCACTGTCCACCACCTTAAAGAAAATTCCTTCTGCATGCTCTACACCGGCATTTACTGCCGATCCGTGTCCGCCATTCTCCTGATCGATCACACGGACAATGCCCGGATAGGCAGCTTCATATTCCTTTCCGATTTTATGAGTGTCATCTTTGGATCCGTCATTTACAATCAGGATCTCCACATCCTCTCCTCCAGGCAGCAGAGATTCGATACACTTCCTCATATATGCCTGCGAATTATAACACGGAATTGCAACTGTCAGTAACTTCATTTTATCCTCTTACTCCTTTCACCCTTCTAGCCTCATCTTTTCTACAAAAGGCGCAAATGCCGATGGTATCGGTATGTCCCTTTCAATCTGGTCAATATCTGCAAACAAAAGCGCTTCCCCTGCTCCGGTCAAAGCAGCCCGTTCCAGCTCATCCACCCGGATATAGTAGCCGCTCATATGCCACTCCCTGTGGGAAAAAATATGCTTATGCTCCGGCAGCCTCTGAATACGAATGACCTTTAGCCCCATTTCCTTTAAATACCGAAGTACCGCTTCCTCTTCCTGCTTTCCTTCCAGAGAAGGAAATTCATACATTCCTGCCAGAAGTCCCTTAGCCGGACGTTTCTTTAAAGCAACCTTCTCCTCATCCCGCAGCATAAGAATGGTCTTTTCCTCAATCGTCCGCGGTTTCTTTGCCGCCTTCTTCGGAAAATCCGTCATCGCTCCCAGTCCATGTGCCCTGCATAGCTTTTGCAGCGGGCACTCCTCGCATTTCGGTGCGCCGTTTGGCAGACAAACCGTAGCACCAAGCTCCATCATGGCCTGATTGAAATCACCCGGCCTGTCAGAAGGCATCGTCTGCAGCAGCCAGTCCTCTACTCTCCTTTTCACCTTTGTATCCGCGATGTCCGACGCATCTGCCAATAGCCGCATCACCACCCTGAGCACATTGCCGTCCACCGCCGGAAGCTTCCTCCCATAAGCAATAGATGCCACCGCTCCCGCCGTATAACTGCCGATTCCGGCAAGCTTTATCAGTTCTTCATAGGTATCCGGCATCTGCCCGCCGTATTCCTTTTCGATCTGCATAGCGGCTCTTTTCATGTTCCGTACCCGGTTATAATATCCCAGTCCTTCCCATAGTTTTAAAAGCAGCTCTTCCTCTGCCTCTGCCAGACTTTTAATATCCGGCAGTGCACCTGTAAAACGTTCAAAATAGGGCTTTACCGCTTCCACTCTCGTCTGCTGCAGCATAATCTCCGATACCCACACACGATAGGGTGTCGGAAGCTCTCTCCATGGCAGGATGCGGTGTCCTGCATCGTACCAGTCAAACAGCGGTTTGCCAATCCTCCCAAGCGTGACTGTCTCCGTCCATAGTCTGACCGGAACCGGCTGATCCAGACGCATACTGTCTGCTTCCACGACACAGTCATAGGCCAGGATTTCCACCCCGGCCTCTTTTGCCTCTCTGAGCACATCGGTAAATTCCGGCTGTGCTGCCGTATTTGGTACCATACATTCTATCTGCTTCATCTGCAAAACAAACAGAATATATGCCTCATAACCGTTCCGTTTTGCCTGAATCAGTTCTTTTACATGCTTCACCGCACGCTCACTGGGCGCATCCGGGAACGCGGCAACACCGTCCTCTTCCAGAGTGACTCCCTTCACCTCCAGCAAAATTCTGCGTTCTCCGGCCTCGATATAAAAATCAAATCTGGAATTGCCGTAGGTATATTCCGGGCGTACCAGGCTGACCTCACCAAACAATCCGCTTTCTGCCACCCATTCACCGACTGCCTGATTTGGCGCCTGAGAATCGATGTTGATTATCTGCCCGTTCTTGATCACCGACGTCAAATCATAACGGGTCTTTCTCTCCGTATTGCTGCTCTCGGTCAGGTAAACCTGCGCCCCCTCCTTCAACAGCTCACGGCAGCGGCCTGTATTTTTCATATGTACCGTCTCTGTCCTACCATTCATTTCCACATAGGCTGTAAACCGGTTCGGCCTTGCCAGAAAGCTTCCTTGCACTATATTTTCGTATTTCATGACTCTTTCCTGCTTTTTGCGTTTTTTCAAGCTTTTTGCCATTTTTTTGACAGGGTACCAGAGCGGAAGGAACGACCTCCGATGCAGGAGCGATATGAAGCTGCTGATCATCAAAGAAAATATCCGCATCAAATGCCCTTAACACTTCCTTTTTGGATAATCCTCCCAAAAAGAATACCTCATCCATGCGAATCCCCCATTCCCGCAGGGTACGGATGACACGCTCATGCGCCGGAGCACATCTGGAGGTTACCAGCGCCGTCCGTATACCGGACGGGATGCCTGCCTGCATATCCCCCGCCAAAAGCTCTGCCGCTTTTTTCAGAAAGCCTGCAAACGGCCCGGGCTTTAAAGGTTTTGCGGCGTTTATCCTCTCATGCTCTTCAAAGACCGCCAGACCTCTCTCCTGGAATATCCGTTCCGATTCATCCGTAAAGAGCACCGCATCCCCATCTAATGCAATACGGATCGTCTCATCCTCCGTCTGCCTTCTGCTGCTTCCCGCTTCACACACAATACCGGATGCAATCCCGGATTCCACCGCACTCTGAACATCCTCCGCATGAGCCGATAAAAGCAAATCCACCTGAAAGGATTTCAGATAGGAAGCAACGGACGCCCCATCCGTAAAAACCGCCCGTGTAATGTCCATCTCATAATATGCAATGGAACGAAAGAAGCGTAAGGACGCATCCGCGCTGCTTCTGGACATCAGGATTACTTCAACGGGACTCTGCCGCCCCGCCTCCCGTACCCTTCTGCTAAACCGCAGCAGCTTTTGAATAAAGGAAAAACCGGCTCCCGGTTCAAGTATCTCACCTTCATGCTGTATCTGATAGGCACAATAGGCTTCTGCCCCTTCTGCTTCATAGATTCTGTTTTCCACTGACAGATCAAACAATGCTCTCGCAGAAACTGCCACGACCAGTTTGTCCTGTAAATCATATGCCATAAGACCGCCTCCTAAATCTGCAGTACCTACGGCGCTCCTTACTCTGTTCTAACGCAGTCTGTTACACTCGTATTTTTCCAGCGTAAGCAGACAGGTCTTGAGTGCGGCAAAGCGCTCCTCCAGCTCGCCATCCTCTACCTCCACATCGATAGCCACGGCCATGGTCGTAATCATTTCATCGGTAATTCTCGGATGAAGGGCTGCCAGAATATTCAAACGTTCTTCGTAAGTATCTGCATCCAGAAATTCCAGCACAAGGGGATCCAACTGCAGTTCCTCTGCCGCATCCAAAGTATGCTCCGCTGCCTCTACACTCTGTCCGACAATCTCTTCCACCAGTTCAAACCGGCTGTTCTGAGATGCGTCAGGATATTTTACCCGGTCCACAGGGCCAAGGAACATGGCAAGCGGTCTGGCATAAACCTTAAGCTCACCGTAAAGAGCCTGATAGATGACCATTTCTTCCCCGGTCTCCGTATGCTCGGCCAGCGTCACGATTCGGTACAGATTCCCTTTAAAGTGCCTGTATATTTCATTCGGATTTGGTTTCCTCATGTAGGTTCTCCTTTTTGCATTCATTATGCAAAGTATATCACATTTTAAAACCAATCCGTTGTTTTTTTCAGTTAAATTTTTCTTAAAAAATCTGGAAATCGAAAGTGCAGGTGTCCACCGGGAAGGAAACCTCCCGAAGCCCGTTTAAAACTCCCTGTCTTTCCTCTGTACTCATCCGACCAAATCTCTTGTGATGCAGTCGCACCTCATAGCTTCTGCCCCGATCCTCATGAATCGTCTTCGTCATTGTAACTCCTGCATGGGTGAGACTGTTTTCATCCAGCACCTCTCTTAACCGAGAAAGATATTCCGCCTCCCATGCGTCATAATATTTTTCTTCTATGGCTGCCTGCTGTCTCTCCCGGCTCTGACTCATAACCGTCTGGGTCGTACCAAACAGGATCAGAGCCATTAGAACAAAAAAAGTTATGGGAAAAATGTTTACTTTCATAATAATCTCCTTTCCGTTTCCTGAATGTAAGCTTATTATGGCAGCATTTATGTCCCATTTTCAGGACTTTTATCATTTTCCCATAACTTCTTATTAAGATAATAAATTTTAAGATGATAAATTATGTTTCCGCCTGTTGCATGGTCCGGTCAATCAATTCCTGAATTTCATCTACAGACAGATCTTCCATCCACGCTTCAATCTGTCCGAAGATTTTCTCATACTCTTCAGACAGCTCATATTTCTTTGCCTCCTTCAGAATTTCAAATACCTTCTGAAACTCGAATTCCTCAAGACAATATCTGATATTCGACAAAATACTGCAAATCATTTCATCCGACAGCTCATCCTGCTTCTTTGTCCTGCCTGGATTCATGCCAAAGTGTTCCAATACCTGTCCAATTTCCTTTAACAGCTTCGCATATTCTGTCTGAAACTCTTCCATATGTGCGTCAATATAAGCATAATTACCTGCCTCGCCTTCCTGTTCCTGACGCTTTGCCATACCGGAAATTTCCGCAGCTCCCAGATTTAAGGATGTGCTCTTCATAGAATGAATCTTGATCGTATAAGTCTGATAATCCTGCTCCTGCTTCAGCCTGCGCAGCTCCTCAAGCTGTTTTTCACCATGCTCATAAGAAATCTGGAGTACCTTGAGATAATCATCTACTCTGCCGCCGCAGTTTGAAATTCCCAGGTCGACATCTGCCTTTGTAAGACTCGCTTTCAGATACTGTTTTTCCTCTTTTTCTGCACCGTTATTTTGCTGTACAGACAGTTCCTTTGTTACTTTTACCTTATCAGTCGGAAGGAAACGGACAAAGAGTCTTTCCAACTGGCTCAGGTTAATCGGCTTTCCAAGATACTCATCGAAGCCCTCCTGCATCAGTCTGGTTCTTGCCCCGCTGATTGCATCAGCTGTCAGCGCGATGATTCTGCTGTTTTCATCCTTTTCATACCATTTTCTCAATGCCCGGATTCTTTGCATGGCCTCCACACCATTCATCTCCGGCATCATTTCATCCATAAATACGATATCATAATCCTTGTCCCGACATAAATCCACTGCCTGTCTGCCACTGTTTGCCGTATCCACCGATAAGCCATAGGAACTGAAAATTCCTTTTGCCACTCTGACATTCACCTGATTATCATCCACCACCAGAACCCGAATATCCTGAATTTGAATGCTGCCGAGCTTTCTGCCCGCCTCACGCTCCTGTTCGTGAGAATATGCTCCATCCATCGGGCTGCCGTCCACAATGCTCTGTTCGAGTGTAACCACAAAAACGGAACCCTTTCCATAAACGCTTGATACGGTAATATCACCGCCCATCAGTGTTGTATAACCTTTGGCGATGGAAAGTCCAAGACCGGAGCCTTCAATGCCATAGTTGATCCTGCGGTCCAGTCTCTCAAAACTGCCAAAGAGCTTATCCATATCCTCCTTACGGATTCCTATTCCGGTATCCGTCACCTTAAATTCCAGCTTTGCTTTCTCTTCCGTCTTTTCCAGTACTGCCGCCTCGAAGGTCACGCTTCCTTTTTCTGTATACTTGACAGCATTGTTCAGAATATTGACCAATATCCCTCTTAAACGTACCTTATCACCAGACATGCTATTCGGCATATTCTGATCCACCTTCATCTGAAAGGCCAGCCCTTTGTTCTGGGCCTGTGTACTGATAATCAGGGAAATATCCTTAAACAGCGCCGCTGTATAGTAATTGTCGCAGACCAGTTCCATTTTTCCGGACTCGATTTTGGAAATATCCAGAATATCATTAATGATGGCAAGCAGATTGTGGGAAGACCATTTGATGTCCTGCACATACTCCCGCACTTCATGACTGATATCCATATTCAGCACCAGCTCGGAAAAACCAATGATCGCATTCATCGGTGTCCGAATCTCATGTGACATGCTGGCTAAGAACCTGCTCTTGGCCAGGTTGGCATATTCTGCCTCCTCCTTGGCCTCCTGCAGCCTCTGCATAGCCTTTCTCCGCTCAGACAGATCCGTTACGATGATGATATACCCAATAACGTCTCCAAAATCATCGAAAATTTTATTGATAAGCAGGCTGCAGTAGAGCTGATTGTTGTGACAGACAGCCTCCATCTCCCTGCTGTTGCCTTCAAACTCGAATACTTCTCTTTCATGCGTCTCAAACAGCTTATAAATCCTGTTTTCCTCCATCCGTTCATCCCGGATGCCCAAAAAGGAAAAGGCGGCATCGTTCCGAATCTGAAGCTTCCAGTCATAATCATAGACCAGAATCGGCATGGACAGGGAATAATAAATAAATTCCGACATGTTGGAAATCGTCATTCTGGAACGGTCTATGAACTCCATCGCATGCACCAGTACGAGCAATCCCAAAAACTGCCCGAGCGTACTGCCCGGAATCGCCGTTTTGCCCAAAAGCGGAAATACCGTATCCAGAATCATTCCAAAAACAATAACGCCTTCTGCCATCAGAAGCTTCTGACCAAGCACTCTCCTTCGTTTTTCTCTTCCATACCTGACCATATATAACGCCGCAACAAACATGTTGGCGGCAACGATAACGGTATAGACCGTATAGATCGTATTTTCAATACTGTTTCTGAAATAATACGTCATACCGATCTCACTTAATTCATAAGTGACCTCTTTTTTCTGTATCGTCAGAAAATAGATAAAAATACCAAAGGAAGCAACCAGATTCATTCCTCTTTGAACCGATACGCTGAGACCGGACAGATAACATATAAGCATCAGCCCCACAATCAGATAGGCAATCGTTCCAACCATTCCGACTGCACGCCAGAAGTAAGCATTTTCCGGCTCCGTCTGAATGCTGACCCCCCAGAATCCAAAACTCCATACCGCGCTGGAAATGCTCAGAATACAGAGCAGACGGTTTTCCCGATACTTCATATCCCTTTTGCGTATGGTTGACACAGAGTAATAGAGTGCCATGATAAAACAGGCAAACATCGCCTGAGGGAAAAAAATTTTCATATCCTTGTGCCCCCTGTCCCAAATGCTGTATCCTATTCCTGAAATACCTTTTCAATCGCGTCTATCAGTGCCTCTTTCGTTACCGGCTTTGCCAGATAGGCGGCTGGCTTATACGGCAGACACTCCATCAGCACCTGTCTGTCGATTACACCGGACAGAATAATCACCGGAGTAAGCTGAATCTCTGAATTTTTCTGCATCATATTCAACACATTTCCTCCATTATAAAGAGGCATCTTATAATCCAGCAGAATCAAATCCGGCGTATGCTTCGCCAGATAATTCATCGCCAGCTTGGCCGAATTGATCATCACCATATTATATTCTTCGCTCAGATAACTGTTTAACAGCTTCAGATAGGTCATATCATCATCAATCGCCAGTATCACTCTGCGATCTTCCTTTTTGCGGTGCTTCTCCCAGATAGAAGTCACCTTTTCCCGCAGGGTTTCCCGATCCACCGGCTTGATCAGATAGCCGTCCACTCCCATCAGTGCAGAATTCATGACTGTGGTCTTATCACTCTTTCCGGTCACAAATACTACCGGAACATTGATGCTTTCTTTCAGATTCCGAAACTGCTCCAATGTCTTAAAGCCATTCATCATCGGCATATTGATATCCAGCAGTATCATATCCACATGATGATGCTGCACATACTGCAGAGCTTCGCGTCCTCCCGAGACCGTTGCGATATTCGCTATACCTTCCAGATATTCGCTCATAATGTCCAATATTCCCAAGTCATCATCTACCACCAACACATTCGGCTGCATCGTTCTTCTCACTCCAATCTGTCATTCTCCCCGCTCGAATTGTCTGTATATTCAGACACTTAATCAGAAAAATTATAACATATTTTGTATATCCTATGCAACCTGGCGCGAACAGCCAAGAAGACAAATGGCAATTCAGCCCACGTCCTGCCGCCCTCCCACTTAGACTCCACACCACTGCCAAAATTTCGAGACTTACAGAAGGACTGTGTGTTTGCTTAATGGAGCATTCAAAACCGTAGGGAGAAATCGGCAAGGATGCCGATTTCAGGCGTCCCTGCGCACGAATGCGCATGGATGCCGGCCCGGCCGGGTATTCAAACTTTTCTGCTCCATTTAGAAAACACCAGTACATCTGTCGTCTCGAAATTTTGGCAATGGCGCGGAGACTAAGTGGGAGGGCGGCAGGGCGTGGGCTGAATTGCCATTTGTCTTCTTTTCTATTCCAGCTCTATTCCTGTTCTAAGCCTCTCTCATCCACACAAGCATCTCACCCTTGCCTCTGTTATTCCACATGCAGTACGGAATCGCCTTAAAGGAATCGGCTTTATAGACCGGAGCTGCGTCCGTATACAGTTCATCTCCGGTATCGGAATAATCGATTCTGGTGCCGAACAGCTTTGCACATGCTGTTCCGCCAAACAGCTCACCGTCATACTCCTCCTGAATCGGCATCTTTGCATCTATTATAATAGAAGAAAGATATTTTCCGTTGTCGGCCTCCTCCAGACAGTATACCCAGGGTCCCTTCATCAGGCTCACTTTGCCGATATTATCACGGACTCTCGGATTACACCGTACAAAACGGAAGGAAACATCAAGTGAAATCTGAAGCTCATCTCCCTTCTTCCATTCACGCTTCAGATATATATATCCCTTTTCCAACGTATATTCTGCCTGCTTTCCATTGACCATAACGGTCACTTCTTTGGAAAATGCCGGTTTACGGACAGCAATTGTAAATTCTGCCCTGCTCCTTTCAGGCTCTACCACAATCTTGATATCTCCATTTAGAGGATAATCTGCTGTTAAGGTGAACGCCGCTTTTCCAGCTTCCAGCTCCGTTTCTATCCGGCTGGCAATAAACAGGTTCACGTAAAGTGTATCCGCATCCACCGCATAAGTATAATCTCCCATGGATGCCAGGGTACGGGCAATATTCGGAGGACAGCAGGCTACACCGAACCAGAGCTGCCTTTCCGTCTTTACGTGACGCATGGTCGGATTCTTCTCTGCAATTTCCGGTACGACCTCCAGCGGATTCACATAAAAGAAATGCTTTCCATCCATTGCAATGCCGGAGAGCAGCGTATTATAGAGCGCCTGCTCCACAATATCCATATACTTGCCATCCTTTGTGATTTGGAACATGCGGTTTGAAAACATGGCCAGTCCTACCGTCGCACAGGATTCGGAATAATTAGTATTGTTCGGCAGATCATAATCCGTCGTAAAGCGCTCACCATAGGAAGCAGAGCCTATACTGCCGGTGATATACATTCTCTTTTTCACAATGTTGGTCCACAAGACGTCACACTGCTTTAACAGCTCCTCATCCTCATATTCATAAGCCAGATCCGCCATGGCACTGTACAGATACACCGCCCGTACTGCGTGTCCTTCTGCTGTAGTCTGATCCTTGACAGGCATATGTGCCTGCGCATAATCCCAGTCAAAATCCCTGAATTCCGGAAAAATGAAATCCTGATTTTTCACGCAATCCTCACTGGCAAAATAGCATGGTCTTGTACCTCTTGCACGCACAAAGTAATTGGCCAACTCCAGATATCTTCTCTCATGAGTCACACGATACAGCTTCACCAGAGCCAGCTCTGCCTCAGGATGTCCCGGATAACCATGCAGCTTCCCGTTTTCACAGCCGAACACCTCACACATATCATCGGCCATGCGGCAGACCACCTTCAAAAACTTATCCTTGCCTGTCGCCTGATAATAGGCTACTGCTGCTTCAATCATATGCCCAGCCGTATACAGCTCATGTCCCTCAAACAGATTCGACCACCTTGGTTTGCCTGTAATCGTAAAATAAGTATTCAGATAGCCGTCCTCACACTGTGCTCCTGCAATCAAATCCACCGCCGCATCCGCCAGGGCTTCCAGCTTCGGGTTTCTCTTTTTGGCCACACAATAGGCTACCGCTTCCAACCATTTGGCAACATCGGTATCCTGAAATACCATCCCCTTATGTTCACCCTCCTGATAGCCGCAGGCAATCTTGAAATTCTGAATGCAGTAGCTCTTTTCCGCCCCCTCTACGCTGTCATTAATCAGATCCCATTGGAACGGCAGAATCACATCCTCCACCAGATTGATGTACCTATTCCAGAAACCGTCATCGATCCGAATCCTATTCAGTTCTACATTTTGCAATTTTGTCTCCATTTTTCCTCCATCCCAGGGTGTTTGTCTCCTTACACCTCTGCCTTTCTTTTATCGATATCCATCTGCTCTGACCGACGCCCCCGGAATAATCCGACAGGGCAGTATGATGTCCTGATTTTCCTCTTCTCTACCGCTGATCTGTTCTGTTAAAAGCTCCATGGCATGATATCCCATAGCCTGCAGCGGACGTTCCACCGTCACAAGCTCCGGAGAAATATGCTGTGCAATCGCGGCATGATCAAATCCGGTCACCGCCACATCCTCCGGTATTTTCAGCCCAAGCTCCGTTGCCGCATCGTACACACCAACCGCCATTTCATCATTCATAGCCATGATAATCTGCGGAAAATCCTTCCGGTCAAGAAGCTTTCCTGCGGTTTCCCTGCCTTCCTTATAATTCCAGCCTCCACATAAAACATTCTCCGGTGGTACCTCGATCCCCGCCTCCTTCATGGCTCTCTGAAAGCCCTTTAAACGCAGGGCTGCGGGCTCAGAGCCTTCCAATCCTCCGATGACCCCAAACCGTCTGTATCCCTTTTTCAGCATAAGTCCTGTCAGTTGATAAAGTACCTCTTCATTATCATAGCGTACCGAAGAGCCTCTGCCCATCGGATAGCAGTAGCAGTATACGACAGGCTTTCCGATATCACTGATCATCTCAGGAAGCATCCGGTCATGCATCCCCACATAAATAATACCGTCTACCTGCATACCTGCGAGCATATCCACTTCCCGGTCAATGTCCTCCTGATAATTGGAAATATCTTCAAAACGGGATGCAATCTTGCTCATCAGCCTCAGATTGCTCAGAATGGTATGATATCCCTGCCTTTCAGCAATCTCATTGATACCGTCGATGATTTGAGGGGTATGCCAGACCGTAATGTCCTCCACCAGAATACCAATCAGTCTGGATTCATTGGTTCTGAGACTCTTGGCCAGCATATTGGAGCGGTAGCCGGTCTCCCGGATGATCCTCTCTACCTTTTCTCTGGTCTTATCACTAATCGGCGCCGTTCCGTTCAGAACATACGAAACCGTAGCAACCGAAACGCCCGCCATAGACGCAATTTCCTTTAGGGTCAATCCTTTTTCGCCCCTTCCTGAAGGTTTATTTAAACGTTTAAATTGATAGTTAAATCATAGACGTATCCGGGAGATTTGTCAATATAATTTGATGTCAGGAAATATGAAATCCATAGATAAACAGAAAAATGGATGAGTATTGTTTTCCTCTACTCATCCATCAAATTCAATACCACATATCACTGTTTCGGGAAATGCTCCAAATCCAGCGTCGCAAAATAATCTTCCTTCGTCTCTGCCCGGCGGATTAACTGGGTGCTTCCATCCTCCTTGAGCAGTACTTCTGCGGAACGAAGCTTTCCGTTATAGTTATACCCCATGGAAAAACCATGTGCACCGGTATCATGAATCACAAGGTAATCTCCGATATCGATTTTCGGAAGGGAGCGCTGTACTGCAAATTTATCACAATTCTCACACAAGCCACCCGTTACATCGTATACATGATCACGCGGCTCCTTTTCTTTTCCAAGTACCGTAATATGATGATAAGCCCCGTAAATAGCCGGCCGCATCAGGTTGGCTGCACAGGCATCCACACCGATATATTCACGGTAAATATGCTTTTCATGGATTGCCTTCGTCACCAGACAGCCATACGGTGCCAGCATAAAGCGTCCAAGCTCCGTAAAGATTGCAAGATCGTCCATTCCTTCCGGCACAAGAATCTCTTCATAGGCTTTCCGCACACCCTCACCGATTACCATAATATCATTCGGCTTGTCCTCCGGCTTATAAGGTATTCCGACACCTCCGGAAAGATTGATGAAGGCTATATGCACTCCGAGCTCTCTCTTCATTTCCACAGCCAGCTTAAATAAGATGCGGGCCAGCTTCGGATAATATTCTTCCGTAATCGTATTGCTTGCTAAAAATGCATGAATGCCGAAATGCTTTACTCCCTTCGCTTTCATATACTTGAAGGCATCCTTCATCTGATCCTTGGTCATGCCGTATTTGGCCTCATTCGGGGTATCCATGATCTGATTATGAATCGAAAAATTGCCTCCCGGATTATAGCGGCAGCACATCGTTTCATGGAACGGTGCCAGCTTTTCATAAAATTTCAGATGTGTAATATCATCAAAATTGATAATAGCATCCAGGTCGGAAGCCAGCTTAAAATCTTCCTCCGGTGTCACATTGGAAGAAAACATGATCTCATGTCCTTTAAACCCGACTTTGTCAGACAGATATAATTCCGTATAGGAGGAACAGTCCACACCGATGCCCTCTTCCTTTAAAATCTGCATCAGATACGGATTCGGTGTTGCCTTGACTGCAAAATATTCTTTAAAACCCTTATTCCATGCAAACGCCTGCTTTAATCTTCTGGCATTTTCCCGGATTCCCTTTTCATCATATAAATGAAACGGCGTCGGATATTTCTGTGCCATTTCCTGTACCTGCTCCAGTGTTACAAATGGTTTCTTTTCCATCTCTCCTGCGTCCTTTCTACATTGCTTTTTATCCTCTGCATTGTGACTTTAACATACTGTCGTTTCCGTGTCAATGGGAAAACTAAAAATATTAGTATTATTTTGGAACACTATTATCTTTTCAAATCTGAAATTCTATGTTACACTGGCAATAAGCATTCAGAAAGCAGCATTTTACAAGCCTTGATTCTGTTTTCAGGAAAGGAACACATCTATGGAACTGATTGAAAAACTGATTCATTTCGGACTGAGCCGTCCGGAAGCCAACATCTATATTACCCTGATCAAGCACGGTGCCCTGACCGGCTACGAGGTTGCAAAATTTACCGGCCTCTCCCGTTCCAATACGTATACCTCCCTTGCCGGACTCGTGGACAAAGGGGCCGCCTATGTGCTGGAGGAACAGGTGACCAAATATATTCCTGTAGATTTTGAAGAATTTTCCCGCAATTATATCAATGCCTTGCAGGACTGTAAAAAGGAAATCCTGTCTGCCCTCCCGGCTCCTGTCCGTCTTACGGAGGGCTACATCACGATACGAGGCAGCAGGCAGATACTGGACAAGCTGAAGAATATGCTGCTGTCTGCCGAGTACCGCATCTATGCCTCGTTGCCTCAAAACATTCTGGCTCAGACAGGGGATATCTTCCCCTCATTATCTGCCCAGGGTAAAAAGATCGTACTGCTCACCGATGAAAACTACGAGCTTTTAAACGGGACCGTATATCTGACCCCTACTCCGGCAACCCAAATACGGCTGATCGTAGATTCTGAACGGATCCTGACCGGAGAACTGCTGCCGGACCGGGAAGATGCTTCCACCTGCCTGTATTCGGAAAACCAGAATCTGGTCAATGTATTTAAGGAAATGCTCCAGAACGAAATAAAACTCCTGACCCTTTCTTCATAAGGTCAGGAGTTTCTCCTATATCCTCTATTTCATTCTTCTTTCAGCACCTTGACTGCAGTACCATAAGCAATGACCATACCTGCACCTGTCATCAGACCCATCTCACTTTACTTTTTTGCCTTCTTTTCCAATTTATTCTGATACATATTCCGGTCCGCCTTATCAAACAAAACCCGGAAAGAGCAATCCGGCAGCTCTGTGGATAATGCCCAACCGCACGCATAGCTCACCTCCATGAAGTCACCTCCTCCATGATGGAGCCGGTTAAACTCCTGCACATCCTCCTGCAGCTTCCTTAGAATCTCTTTCACCTCCTGTCTGGAAGAATCATAAATGACTGCCATAAATTCATCTCCGCCATATCTTCCCACAAAATTCGGAGCAGGCACTGCATTCCGAAGCAGTCTTGCAAAGTTTACAATCAGCTGATCTCCAACCGAATGCCCTAAAGTATCATTTGCCACCTTCAAATTATTCAAATCAAATACCACACAGGCAATCGGTTTCTGCATCAATTCCAAATCAGAAAAGAATTCTTCACACCGCCCCTTGTTGGGCAGGCCTGTATGCTGATCTGTAAATGCCTTTTGCTCCAGCTGATAGTTCCGGTGTCTCATTCTTACAGCTTCAAAAGAACGGCCCAACATCAGCAGGAGTAAAACCATCATATCCCCAGCTGTAACCATTTCCAGATAACGGATAACCGTTGCAATGGATTCCGAATACTTTTCCGCCGCTGAGACAGTCTTATCCGCCATTCGAAAATACTGTTCACTCATAGCAACAATGTTTGTAGATTCATACCCATATTGGCGAACACGATAAATTTCAGATTTCAGCTGCTGCCAATATTTCATTTGCGCATCCAAATCACTCTGATACACTTCATCCTTCAGGCTCACCAGATTATATTTTCCCGACTCATATTTCAGCCCGCTTAAAATTTCATCCAGATAAACGATAAGCTCATCATTTTCCTGACCCGCGATTTCCAGCTTAATCTCCCGTTGCGTTGCACCTCTTACAAGTCCTGCATAATTAATGACCCTTGCAGTTCCCTGCAGACAATTGATTTGGAAAATCATAGATGCCACCAAAGCCATCAGAACAATAATCAGTATACTCTGAACGACTGTTACGAATGTTCTTACTCTTTTCGTTGTCATGAACAATTCTCCCGCTTTTATTTGATCTGCCGCATCGGTCTATTCATAAGCCATTTCAAATATTTTCAAAATATCATCATATGCCAGAGCCTTAAAACCAATCAACGTTCTGGTCTTATTTCTGGAACAATCCAGTGCAAGCTTTCCAAGAGCTTCCTTCTGCACTCCCAAGGTCTTTAGTCTGACCGGCATTCCGATAGAACGATAGAACTGCTCCTGCCTGTTGATTGCTTCTTCTACAGTCCTTTCCGGATGTTCAAAGTCAATCTCCAAATTCCAAACATTGTGCGCATACTGCAGCCATCTGTTCAGATTGGCTGAATAGACATACCGCGCCCAGCTGCACCAGATTGCTGCCAGACCGGCACCATGCGCAATTTCAGGATACATCCCGGAAACCTCATGTTCCAATTGGTGCACCACAAGCTGAAATTCCCTGCCGCATTGTGTAAGTCCGTTGTGCGCAAGAGAGGAAGCCCACATCATATTGGCACGTGCCTCATAGTTTTGAGGATTTTCCAGACAATCCACTCCGGCCTTCATCACATTTTTTATGACCGCCTCGGCAATCGCATCCGTCAAATAAGTATCCTCACCCGGACAAAAATATCTTTCGATCGTGTGCATTGCAATATCCACGATTCCGCAGGCTGTCTGATAGGGACTCACGGTATAAGTAAGTTCCGGATTTTCGATTGCAAAATTCATTCTGTTACTGCTGCAGCCGTAGCCCCTCTTTTCTCCTGTTTCACTGTTGGTAATCACGCAGGAATTAGACATTTCCGAACCTGCTGCAGCAAGCGTCAGAATGGCGCCCTTCTTCAAAGTCTTTTCCGGTACACATTTTCCCAAAGAAAAATCCCAAACATCCACATCCGGATTCGCTGCACCATTCGCAATATCCTTTGCAGAATCCATGACCGAACCGCCGCCGACTGCCAGGACGAAATCCACACCTTCACGGATACACAACGCAATACCTTCTCTTACCAGCTGAAGCTCTGGATTTGCCACAACGCCTCCCAGCTCTACATAACTTATATTCTCCTCTTCCAGACATTGCTTCACCCGGTCCAGTAATCCGCTTTCCTTTGCCGATTTTCCTCCATAATGAATCAAAACCTTTTGAGGCTGATATTCTGCTATAATCTTTCCAATCTTATACTCTTCGTCTTTTCCAAAATATACCCTGGTAGGTGTTTCATAAATGAAATTGTTCATTTCTAATCTCCTTCGTAAAAAATTTTATAACAGTACAAAAATTTCGGCTGAAATATGTTAAATGCTGAAAGAAAATGATAGAACACAAACAAAAATAGGAAGTACCTTTCTACGGATACTTCCTACATGCGGTCAAATTCCGAAAAGGGACTATTGTAGCATCTCTCCGACAATCTTATTGACTAAAGCACCGTCAGCCTTGCCCTTTACCCGGGGCATCAGCTCCTTCATGACCTTCCCTTTGTCTCTGGCACTCGGCTGCTCAATTCCAAGACTGCTTAATACCTCTTTGATCACATCACGAATTGCTTCCTCGCTCATTTCCTCCGGGGCAAATTCCTTCAACACGGCAATTCTCTTCTCACAGGCTTCCTTAATATCCACACGGTCTGCCGGAGCTAGCTCCAGGGTTTCCTTCGTCTGCTTGATCTCCTTTTTAATGACCTCAGCCTCTTCTGCCTCTGTCAGATCCTCTCTTTTATCAATCGCCCTGTTTTTCAGTGCTGCAAGCAGCATGGACAGCGTCTCTTTTCTGTCCTTGTCCTTATTTTTCATTGCCGCTACCATCTCAGCACGGATGACATCAATCATGCTCATTTCTATTCTGTCCTTTCCTGTCCGATTCTTTTATTTTACATCCTCCGGTCCTTACTGGAAAAATTTTAACACCAGAGAATCATCCTGCATCTTTTTCCGAAGCAGCACATTCTGATAGCTCTTTAACAGATCCTGTTTCTTCTGCTCCGTCACACCCTTTGCCATATCCAGATCTTCTATCCGGCTCTGTGCCGAAGTAAGCTGCAGTGAGGCATTGGTATTGGAACGGTAAGCATGCTCCAGCCGGTTCATGGATGCTCCCATACTGCTTCGCTGGGAAGTGACAAGCTCCAACGCTTTATCCACCCTGGAAATATCAAAATTGCCGGTTACATCATAGCCTTCCATTCCAAGCTTCGCTAATGTCGCATCCGCCATTTGAATCTCCATTCCGCTTCCATCCGGATTTGATGCGATATTCATATCCGCCATACTGCCGTCCAAAAGCTTCATTGTATTAAATTCCGTACCTTTGGCTGCCTGCCTGATTCCCTCCAGACACTGTCCAATCTCGTCCTGAATGCTTTGCTTCTCCTGTTGGCCATACAGACCATTGGACGCTTTTACGCTCAGCTCCCTGATACGCTGTAAATAATCGGTAATTCCATCCAGACCACCGTCTGCAATATTTAAAACAGACATTCCATCCCTGATATTCTCTGCACCCACATCATAGCCGTTCGTCTGACTCTGCAGCTTCTGCGCGATTGCCAGACCAGCCGCATCATCTGCTGCCGAATTGATTTTTTTGCCAGTAGATAACTGTGTATAAATCGACTGACTTCCAATACCGGATACACTGCTCATACCATGCACCTCCTTCTATGGTAAATATGTCCTTAGTTATATATATTATAGCCGTTTTTTTCCAATTTCTCAATATGAATCAAAAAAGTTGTCAACGAAACAGTGCAGCCCGGAGAGGGCGGAGGCTGGTGCCGGCTGAACTGCCCCTTTATGCACTGTACCGCACAATCAAAAGCTCCACACTCAGACGGTCAGTCATTTTTCCGGTTTTGACCGCCTCTTCAGCCTCCACACAGGCTGTCACTGCCTGCTTTAGCTCTGGCATTTTAAACCGGGAGCACTGCGCCACGTATTTTCCGACCACAAATCCATGCAGCCCTGTTTTTTCTCCGATGCTCTTATTGTCATACCCTTTTCCTTTCAGCTCCTTGACCTGCATCAGCAGATTGAACTGTCTGGCAATCAAAAAAAGGATTCGCATCGGCGGCTCTTTGAGGGTCAGAAGGTCATAATATAAATCCAATGCTTTTTTCTGTTTCTTATCCGCTATGGCATTGATCATTTCGAAAATCTGACTGCTGATACGGTGGGTACAGACCGCCTCCACATCCTCACCGGTAATGACATCCTGTTCCAGCGTATAGCAAAAGAGCTTCTCTAACTCCTTTCGGATATTTTCCATATCAGTGCCTGCTTTTTCCAAAAACAGGTTCAGTGTCTGCTCGGATATCTTTTTTTCTTCCTTTTTTACCATCCCGAGAATCCAACGTTTGAGGGTATTCTCATCCTGTACAGCAAATTCTTCCACCCTGCCCAGCTTCTGTACAGCCTTATAAAGTCTGCTCCTTTTATCAATCTCTGCTTCCACAAAGATAAAATACGTACTTTCCGAAGGGGATGCCAGATACTCTGCAATGGCTTCTCCGCCCTTTTTGAACAATCCGCTGTTCTCAATGGTAATCACACGCCTTTCTGCCAGAAACGGCAGCGTCTCTGCCAGATCGATAATTTCACCACAATTGATGTCCTTCCCCTCAAAATAGTGGGAATTCATATCGTCTGCACCACCGGAGAGCGCATCCTTTAATTTGTCCCGATACTGCCTGCGTAGATAGGCTTCCTCTCCGTAAAGCAGATAAGCCTGCTTCAGTTCTCCTGTTTTGATATCCTCTAAAATTCCCTTCATGGTGTTCCTTCCTTCACGTTTCCCATCTTCTCATTCCTTATCCTTTAGGATATACCAATCCGCCCCTTTGTGCAATCCTGCCGGACAGCATTTCATTCCTCCCTACACTTCCTCTTTTCCGGCATTTTTTTACCGTACAGCGTCCGGCCTTTCGACAGCCACACCTTTCCCCTCTCTGCATTCACTTCACAGCTGCCCTCCCATGCTGTCACAAAAATACGGCTGCCGCTCTCCTTCGTCCGCTTTATCATGTCTTTTCCCGGATGTCCATAGGAATTATTCTCTCCACAGGAAATCAAAGTCAATATCGGCTTCAGTTCCTGCAAAAAAGCTTCGGTGGTAGAACCATTGGAGCCGTGATGTGCAGCCTTTAGAATCAGCGGATTCGCCGTATGACATATATCCGGATTTAATCTCCGCTGCCGCTCAAGCTCCTGTAATACCGTTTCTTCTTTGTCTCCCGGCAGATCTCCGGTAAATAGAAACTCGACTCCTTCACTACACAGCCAGAGCACCATCGAAGTGCTGTTAGCATCCTCCATAACCTCTCCTTCCACCGGATGAAGGCAGATCAGCATGACATCCTTCTCACGGATGCTGTCCCCGGCCACCATGCGGCACACAACCGGCCTTTTGCCGGACTGGGAAAAAGCAGCATCCACGATTTGGGCATATGCTGTCTCTCCTTCCCTGTCCTGTAACTGCGCGGTCTCAGGCAGCCCCAGCACCCTACAGCGTATCTCTCCATCCTTTAAGAGCTGCACGATGCCGTTTACATGATCTTCATCCGTATGGCTAAGCAGAATATAGTCCAGTTCCCGGATACCGTAATATTTCAACGCAGGAAGAATCTGCCAGCTTCCTGTATCCTTCTCAGAACTGCTGCCTCCGTCCACCAGAATTTCCGTATTCCCACTGCGTATCAGAAAGCAATCCCCCTGCCCCACATCCAGCATGGTGACCTGTAACCCTTCCCGTCCGGTCTTTGCTGTCACCACAGCTAACGCCCCCATAAGAAAGAGAAGGAGCATTCCTCCCGAAAGCTGTTTCCGATACCGTTTTGCAAGAATGACCGCAGCAGTCAACATCATATAATATACTACGATCTGCTCCGTGCGCACATGTCCAATGGTCCACCGGCTGCCCGGCAGCATCAGGGACAGCTTACCGGCCTTTTCATAAATCATCAAAATAACCTGACAAACGCTGCCCGGTATACGGGCAAGAGGCTGACACAATCCATACAAAACAGGAATCAGCAGTCCTGCCGGAAGCAGCATCGCGCTAAGTGGAATCACTGCCAGATTGAGAAGCAGAGAATACGGCGCCGCTTCATAAAAAAATTGTATCAGTACAGGCAGGGTTGCCAAAAAGACTCCAAGTCCCCCTGCCACCGCCTTTGGAATATGCTCCTGCAGCATCGGTGTGAGCAGCGCCATTCCCATGACCGCGCCAAAGGATAATAAGAAACCGCTGTTCCACAGATAAAAGGGCTGTTCCACCAGGATTCCCACCGCTGCCAAAGAAAGTGCGGTGAGAAGATCGTAGCTTCTTCCCAAAAGTCTGGCCAGAAGGCTTAGGGAAAACATGAAAACAGCCCGCACTGTAGAGGTGCCCTGTCCGGTCATCCTGCCATAACAGTACATGATCCCTATGCAAAACAAAACTGAAACTGCATGGGGAAGCGGTGTCCGTCTGCACAGGCGGTACATTCCCATACCTAAAAAGGTTATATGAAGACCGGAAATACAGAGGATATGGGAGATAGAAGCTTCCTGATACAGCTTTTTGGTGTCCTGGTCCAGCTCCTTTTTCTCCCCTAACAGCATGGCCTTTAACACCGAAGCATCCGCTTCGCCCAACACCGCCTCAAAGCTCTGTCCCAAATATGCCCGCAGCCTTTCCAGAGCTTCTCCGATTTTGTCATAATCCAGGCTTTCCTCCAGCACCCGCGCCTTCTGTATACGGAAGGAATATCCTGCAATCCGATAATACTCCGCCTGATCAAACCCTCCCGGCACCCTGGCTCTTTGAAAGGGCTTTAATTCTCCCTCCACGGTAACGATGCTGCCCATTTTCGGCACATCTTTATCTGCATGCACATCGTTATCTGCATGCACATCGTTATCTGCATGTTTACCCGGCTGCAGACGGCAGACGACTCCCTCCGTATGTTCTGCTTTCCAATTGACGTTCTGGAATTGTACGGATGAAATATCCTTCAGATAAAGTATCTGTTCTTCTCCATAGAAGACCGAACTTTCCGTTTCCTTACGGCACACACGACCGGTGACCGTGACTATTTCTCCGTCTGCACCGTCATAAAACGGTGCAGGCGTCACCCATATTCCCTGTAATACTGCAATGACTGCTGCAAATACCAGGCAGACGGCACAAACCGGCCTGCGCATACGTACTCCCCCTCTGCTTTCTTTGCAGTCCCCTTCTTTTTTACCCCTTATCCTTCCGAATCGTTCACTTACCGACTATCCGTTCCCCATCTATAAGCTCCCTACGATCTCCAGATTTCTTTCAAAAATATTTGTCAGGCTGATTTTTTCCCGATACATCACATCCGTATTGCCATTGATGGACAACTGTACCTTATTGACATTAGGCAACTCTACCAGTGAATTAACGATTGAGAAAATCGTCACCTCGCTGGATACCTGATACGGCTGCACCAGAAAATTTTCATCCAGATTTACATAGCATATGCCATCCTTCACCGTCACACTGACTACCTTCGTGTTAGGATTGATGGTCGGATAGATTTCTGCATTGTTCGGCCCGTGAATCAGTTCCTCCACCACCAGCTTTTCCATGGATATATTACTGCTGTACACCTTGGGTCTCACCGCTTCAATCAGTTTTGTTCCGCTCTCATCCGCAAAATAGAGCCGGAGCTTTGTCTTCTCATAGGCGTTGATCTCATCCCCGGCATTGTCAATAAACATGTCCGCAGACATCACTCCGACCGGATTTCCTGCCGCATCCGTCAGATTTTCCTCTCGAATCTGCATGGAGACATAATCGACTCCCGGTATCTGTGTCAGCGTCCGTACAATGGCTGCTCTTGTCAATACCTCCGTCGTAGCCGAAAGCTCCTTATAATGTTCATCAAATTTCAGGATAAGCTGACCCTCCTCCAGACCATATTCCATCACGTGCACACTGCCGCCGATAGCCGGCTTCAAGGTCTGATCCTTCGGCTGCTCTGACAGCCTGACTAACAGTTCATCCACTGCCGCCGCAGGCTCATCTGCCTGCAGTCGATATTCCTCCATGACTACCTTCGTTTCCGACATGTTCAGATAATACAGCTCCACCGGTACTCCGGTTTCCTCCGGCTTCTGCTTTCCGCAGCCGACCGTCAGAATGCCAATCCAAAGAACTGCTGCCAGAATCAAAAAGCTTCTAATTCTTTTCATATTGATTCTCTTACGCCTTTCCCTCTGTCCTGCTATACGATATACATAAGCGGCATCTTGACCAAAAAGGTCGTTCCCTCTCCCTCGATGCTCTCTGCCTTAATCGATCCTCTGTGCATCAGAATGGCATTTCTGGTAATGGCAAGCCCAAGACCGGTTCCACCAATCTCCCGGGAATGGGATTTATCCACCCGGTAAAACCGCTCATAGATATGCTCCAAAGAATCCTCCGGTATACCGATTCCGGAATCCGATATCTCTACCGTAAAGAACTGATGATCCGCGTCCAAAAGCACCTTGACCCAGCCATGCGGCTTATTGTATTTGATTGCATTTTCCACCAGATTGGAAATGGCCAGCGTAAACTTCACTTCATCAATCTCCGCTGTCACCGGACGGACACTTTCAAAAACAACCTCCACATCCTGCTTGCGCGCAATGGGGCGCAGCCTTTTCAGAATGAGCTCCATCAGCTCATTGATATTCACGGAGGTCACATTCAGCTCTGCCACCTTCTTGTCCATTTTCACCAGAGATAACAGGTCTGTGATAATCTTATTTTCCCGGTCAATCTCATCCGTAATATCCACCATAAACTCCCGGTACAGCTCCACCGGTGCATCCGGCTGCTGCAGCAGGGAATCGGCCAGTACCTTGATGGAGGTAATTGGCGTCTTCAGCTCATGCGACACATTGGATACAAATTCCTGCCTGGAATCATCCAACACCTTCATCCTGCCAAGCAGCTGATTAAACGCATCCACAATATGCTCTGTTTCCAGATAATCCGGCACGGATATCTGCTCATCGGTAAAGCCTGCCTTGACTTCATTGATTGCCTGCGTAATACGCTCAAACGGTCCCAGCAGGAGCTTGGACAGCACGCCTGCCAGTCCGATAATGACAATCAGCATAATAAGCTCTATAATCAGTGCCTTGCGATTCAGAATTTCCTGGGTAGTCACAATGGAATCTGTCGACACACTGGTCAGCATCACGCCGACTACCTCTTCCGGTGTCTTTCCATTCACATCCTGTACTGCCCTTCCCGCTATGATCGGAGTGGTCATCTCTATGTACCCGTTCACCCTGTCGTGATTGGACATTCCGGTTCCCTGAAAGCACTTCATGACCTCTTCGGAAATGATGATCTTTCCTTCACTGATTCCATACGTATCCTTGATGATTTTAAAGCTCCGGTCAATAATCAGGACACGACCGTCATACAGGTTGGAAAGCTGATCCAGTTCGGCATTGATCACTTCCGATGAGGTATCCTGAAGATAATTATACGTAATCAGATGATTTGCAAGAATCTGAAGCTGATTCTGCACATCCGACTTTCTCACATCAATCGCACGGGTTTCATAATTGTCCAGAATCCCATGCTTGATAATAATACTCGGCACGATGCCGACCAACAGCATAAGCAGGAAAATACGCAGCTTCAGACTCCGCAGAAATTTAATCCTGCCCAGAAGATTTTTCATTCTTCCCATCTTTATAACCATACCCTTTTCGCACTACTCAATTAATGCTTAAAGTAATATCCGACTCCCCATTTGGTATGTACAAATCTCGGCTCGCTCGGATTGGCTTCAATCTTTTCACGCAGCCTCCTGATATGCACATCCACTGTCCGCACATCTCCCGGATAATCCGCACCCCATACGATTTTCAGCAGACTCTCCCTGCTGTATACCTTATTCGGATTTAAGATCAAAAGCTCCAGCACATCAAACTCCTTGGCTGTCAGGTTGATTTCCTTTCCATTGATATAGACGCGCCGTCCCTCGCAATCCAGCTTCATCTCACCGCTCTCTACTACATGAGCTTTGCCGCTTTCTTCCTTCTTCTTTCCGGTTCTGCGCATAATGGCCTTGATTCTGGCTTTAACCTCCAGAATATTGAAGGGCTTGGTAATGTAATCATCGGCTCCGTATTCCAGCCCCAGAATCTTATCCATATCGTCGCCCTTTGCAGTCAGCATAATGATCGGTACACTGGAAAATTCCCGAATCTGCTGGCAGACCTCAAAACCTGTCAGCTTCGGCAGCATCACATCCAGAAGAATCATGTCATATTCTCCCTCTCTTGCCATAGACAGCGCCTCTTCACCGTCATACGCACAATCTACCTCCATACCGTCCTGCTCCAGACTAAAACGGATTCCTTTCACAATCAGTTTTTCATCATCCACTACCAAAACCTTTTTGCCCATGTTATGATCTGTGCCCTTCCTTCCCTATTCAACCGTAATGTCATCCCTTATTTTAGCGAATGCTCCGCTTTTTATGCCTTCCACATTCATAATGTCTTCTATCTTTGCAAAATTTCCATGCTCACTTCTATACCGGATAATGCTTTTTGCCCGGCTTTCTCCGATACCGCTTAGCGTACACAGCTCTTCTTCCGATGCCGTATTGATGTTCACAAGCTGCTTTCCCGCCAAAGCAGAGGTGCCTGTCCCTTTTGCCTGACTCGCTCTCTCAGACTGCATACCGACTGTCACATACTCCTGCCCGGCTTCCTTTTCCGCTTCCTGTCTGGAAGGAATCTGTATTTTCATACCATCCTCCACAAGCTGAGCCTGATTGACCGTATCCCGACTGGCTGCTTCCGACAATCCGCCTGCCTTTTCAATCACCTGATAGACCCGATCCCCGGACCGCATGCGATACACACCAGGTTCCGCCACCTCTCCGCAAATATGTACATAAATCCATTCCGACTGCGTCCGGGGCAAATCCCCTGTTTCCATTTGCTCCTGTCCGTCCCTGTCGGACATCCTGGCTGCTGTATCTACTCCTCGATTATCTATCCCTGAATCGCCTGCAGCTGTGCCTTGTTCCGTCGTAAAAGCTTCTGTTTCCGTTTCCTGACTATCTCCGACATCCCTATCCGCCCACTCTTCTGCGGACATGATCCTATCCTCCTGCACCTGCAGTCCATCCGTCAGTTCATAACCTGTCTTCCTGCTGCATCCAGCCATCAGCAAAGCTGCCATAGCTCCTACTGCGGCCAACACCAATCCCTTGCTACTCTTCTGTTTTTCCCTCATAACTATACATAGCTCCCTTATCGTACGGAATACCATCTCGACTGTCGTCTCGATGTGGCTTTCGCCTTATTGTACCATAAAGCTGCTATATGCTGACTTCTTCATTGTATATAAATTCACGGATGGTTGCAAGTGGAAAAATGAAATATCGGCATCACAAAATTTACTGCCTGCAACCTGTCCCTCCCCGCCTGCACCTGCAACCCGTCGCCCCGGTCCTGGCCCCTGCTGAAGAAAAGACTACAGCCGTTTTGAGCATTTTCTTAATAGAGCCTTTCAATGACCCAGGGAAAAATCGGCACGGATGCCGATTTTAGGATTCCTGTGCATGGAAGCACATGGAATCCGGCCCGTCCTCATGTCTGCAACCTGCCTGCTCTATTTAGAAAATCCCAAAACGGATGTGTCTTTTCTTCAGCAGGGGCCAGGATCTGGGCGACGGGTTGCAGGTGCAGGTGGGGAGGGACAGGTTGCAGGCAGCGGCATCCATAAATCTATGACTGCCATTTAAAGATGACGATTCCGACAATCGCCACTCCCATACCAAGCACCTTTCTCATGGAAAGCGGCTGCTTCTCTACTCCGAACAGGCCAAAGAGTTCAATCAGATAGGCTACGATCAGCTGTGCAATGACAATGAGCATCACTGCCTTTGCAGGGCCAAGCAGCTCCATGCCCTTGATGACCGTATAGGTAATGAATGCACCGATTACGCCGCCCAACAGCATATATTTGGGTTCCACCTTTAGCAGTGTGCCGAAGCTTGTGCGGTCTGTCACAGCCCATGCTCCGAGACAGACCAACAATGCGGTCAGCTGTACAAACACATTTGCTGTCCAGATGCTGGAATCCTTCGTGACCTGCGTATTGAAAACACCCTGCACGCTCATCAATGCTCCGGATAAAAGTGCAATCAAAAAACCAACCATTGTAGACCTCCTGTAAGCCCTCAGCTTTTTTCTTACAGTATCTCCCAAAGGTTGGTTTCTATACATTGTAACATCAAGAGACATTGCCTATGAACTATGTCTGTGGACTATGTCTCCTGTATGCCGGTAAGCTGCTCTCGCATCTGTCCGTCCAGCTCATCCAGTACAGTCTGTATATCCTCGCCTGACCAGACTCTGGTAAATCCGATTTCCAACTGTACCCAGAAATTACTCGTCTCAATCATCTTCGGCATGGAAATGGAGTCACGATATTCCTCCATACAGTTTTCTACATTTTGATTCTCATAAGGAACACCCTCTCTGGCCGAAACCTTTCCAGCCCTCTCATAGAGGCTGTCTGCCTTTTCTTCGGTCAGAAATCTGGCAAAATCATTGGCAATCTCCTTTTTCTCAGAATAACCGTTGACCACTACAGCACTTGTTACCGAAAGGCTTCTGGTCTGAAGCTCGCTGTTGATATCCGGCAATACGGCCACGCCATACTCATACGGGAATTCTCCTGCCTCCTTAGCTGCCTCCAGCTTGCCAATCGCGTCAGTCGTTGCAATGGTATAAATAATCTTTCCTTCTTTAAATTCCTGCAAAATGGAATCGTAGCTTACTTCTTTTGCATCGATGGAAAAGAACTGGTTCAAATCCTGATACATCTGCATACAGGCAGCCGTCTGTGCATTATTCAGGTTGACCTGCTCGGCATCGTCTCCGGTGTTTCCTCCGGTCATCATATAATTACCTACAAAGAAATAATTATAGAAAATATCCGAAACATCCCATTTAAAAATGGACTCCACATTTTCCGGTGCATCATAATGATCCGAAAAGGTCAGAATATCCTCAATGGTATCGGGAAGCAGCTCCTTCATCCGTTCCCCGGCCGCCGCATCAAGCTCTTCATCCGTATATTCCGGCACCTCTACGGCATCGGCTGCTGCAACCGCAGCCTCCGTATCCTCCGTTCCGGCATCCTCCAGAATAGCCGTTGCTTCTTCTCCTGCTTTGGCATCCGCTTCCGCCTGAATTGCCGCTTTGGCCGCATCCAACAGATAGGTCTTATTGTACAGAAAAAAACTCGTTTCATAATAAAACGGATAGCCTGCCTGTCTGCCATGATAGGTCACGGCATCCTGTGCCGTCTGACAGAAAACCGACGTGTCCCTGACGCTGTTTTGCCCGTCAATCTCACTGGCCAGCCCTGCCAGATAGGCCTTCTCCAGCGTATCGTTGGTCGTTACATATAGATCCGGTATCTCATCACTGCGCAGAGACGCCTCGTTGATCGCCTCCAGATATTCCAGACCCGACTGTATCTTTGGCACGATGCGATATCCCGTTTTCTCATAATATTCCAGTGCCGCACTGTTTACAAAATCCGTCAGTGCCTCATCCGTATACCAGAAATACAGCGTATCCTTTGCAAAAAAAGCAGACCGATTTCCCATCTTTTCGTGTTCCACAGTCGCCCTGCTGCCGCAAAAAAGCTCTGCTGCCAGAAGTCCACCCAGCAACAATACGGCTGTGAAGCGCTTTTTCAAACTCATATGTTACCTCTTATTTTCCAAACTATTTGTATTTTATGCCACTAAATGCACTTTTCCAGAATGGCAATCATATCATCCACATTTTCTCTGCTGATAATGAGCGGCGGTACAAAGCGAATGATATTCGGACCGGCATTGATCAGAATCAAGCCATTCTCCAAAGCTCTGTTAATGATGTCACCGACCGGCTTATCACTGACAAGGCCGTGCATCAGTCCGACGCCGCGGTGAGCCGTAAAGACATCGTATTTTTCCACCAGCTCATCCAGCTTTTCTGACAGATATGCTCCCACATCATTTACATTCTCTATTATATGGTTGTGCTCAAATAAATCAAGCACTTCATTGATGGCAGCACAGGCTAACGGATTTCCTCCATAGGTAGTTCCATGATCGCCGCTTGTCAGCGAATGCTGTCCTACCTCCTCCGTCATCAGGAAGGCTCCCACCGGAACGCCGCAGCCAAGTGCCTTGGCTGTTGTCATGATATCCGGCTTTACACCGTATCGCTGCCATGCAAACATCGTTCCGGTCCGTCCCATACCACACTGAATCTCATCCAATATGAGCAGGATGCCTTTCTCATCACACAGAGTACGCACCTGTTTTAAAAATCCCTCCTCTGCGGGATAGATACCGCCCTCGCCCTGCACCGTCTCGAACAGTATCGCACAGGTCTTATCCGTTACCTGCGCTTTGACGCTCTCAAAGTCATTCATCTGCGCAAAACGGATGTTGCCGATCATCGGCTCGAAGGCCTCTCTGTATTTTGGATTGCCGGTCACAGACAGGGCGCCCATCGTCCGTCCGTGGAAGGAATGCTCCATGGCAATGATTTCATGATCGGTTGTTCCATCTTTTAAATAGGCATACTTTCTGGCAGCCTTTATCGCTCCTTCGATTGCCTCGGCACCGCTGTTCGTAAAGAAAACCCTGTCCATGCCGGACACCTTCTTTAATTTCTTAGCTGCCTCGATAGCCGGAACATTATAATAATAATTTGATGTGTGGATTACCTTATCGATTTGTGCCTTTAAGGCATCGTTATACGCCTTATTATGATAACCTAATGCAAAAACGGCAATACCGGAAACAAAATCCAGATATTTCTTTCCTTCGATATCGTACAGATAAACGCCCTCCCCTTTATCCAGTACGACCTGATACCGGTTATAAGTGTGTAATAACGCTGCTTCCGCCTCGTCAATGTATTCCTTCATATTCATACAATCGTCCTCCTACTGTTCATCGTCCCGAATGATAGCCGTACCGATACCTTCATTCGTAAAGATTTCCAAAAGCAGGCAGTGCGGAATGCGTCCGTCCAGAATATGCACGCGGTTGACACTGCTCTTGACCGCCTCGGTACAGTTAGTCAGCTTCGGCAGCATACCGCCACCAATGCAGCCGTCTGCAATCAGCTCTTCTGCCTGAGAAGCCGTCAATCTGGAAATGAAGGAGGACTTATCATTGATATCCTTATAAAGTCCTTCGATATCCGTCAGAAAGACAAGCTTATCTGCGCCGACTGCCTTGGCAATAGCACAGGCTGCATCATCGGCATTGATATTGTAGCTCTGGAACTGATCATCCAGACCAATCGGAGCCACGATTGGCAGGAAGTCCTTCTCTAAAAGATCATAAAGAATCTGCGGATTGACTTCCCGTACATCTCCTACAAATCCGATATCCTTACCATCGGAATATTTTTTATCCACGGTCAGCATTCCGGCATCCTTGCCGCTGATGCCGACTGCCTTGACTCCCAGCTCCTCTACCATGGTTACCAGACTCTTATTGACCTTGGAAAGCACCATCTCAGCAATTTCCATCGTCTCCTCGTCCGTGACACGCAGTCCGTTGACAAATTGTGCCTCCTTGCCGACCTTGCCGACCCAGCGGCTGATTTCCTTACCGCCACCATGCACAATGATCGGTTTGAAGCCGACCAGCTTTAACAGAGTCACATCCTTGATGACATTTCTCTGTAATTCTGCATTGCTCATTGCGCTTCCGCCGTATTTTACCACGATAATCTTACGGTTGAACTTCTGGATATAAGGAAGGGCCTCGATCAGCACCTCCGCCTTTTTCAACACCTCATTCATTTCCCTTGTTTCCATCTTCGTTTCATTCCTTCCTGTATGCGTTGCATGCTATACATACAGCATGCCGTTCATATGACATGCTATGTATTCTTCGAATCGTCCTCGTTCAGTATTACGATCTGTAATCCGCGTTAATTTTCACATAATCGTAAGTCAGGTCACAGCCCCAGGCAGTTGCCTCGGCCTCGCCGTCCTTCATGTCGACCAGAACGGTCACTGCCGGCTCTGACAGAATTTTCGTGGCCTCTTCCTCACTATAATCCGTAGCCACTCCATCCTTATAAATCTGAATGGATCCGGCTACGCTCTGGAAAAACAGCTCTATCTTTTCCGGGTCGAACTTTGCTCCGGAATATCCCAGTGCACAGAGAATCCGTCCCCAGTTCGCATCGTGTCCGAAAATGGCTGCTTTCGTCAGGCTGGAACAGATGACTGATTTTGCAAGAATTCTTGCATCCTCTTTTGATTTTGCATGAATAACCTTCGTTTCGAAAAGAGCAGTCGCTCCTTCTCCGTCTCCTGCCATTTTTTTTGCCAGCGTTGTATTGATAAAATTCAAAGCCTCTTTAAATTTCTCATAATCCTCGTTCTTCTCGGTAATCTCTGCATTTCCTGCCATGCCGTTTGCCAGAACCAGAAGGGTATCATTGGTAGAGGTATCTCCGTCCACCGAAATCATGTTGAAGGTGTCCTGTACATCCTCGCTTAACGCTTCCTGCAGCAGTTCCCTAGAAATAGCCAGATCCGTTGTCACAAATGCCAGCATCGTGCACATATTCGGATGAATCATACCGCTTCCCTTACTCATGCCTCCCATGGTTACGGTCTTTCCCCCCACTTCAAAGGTCACTGCCACTTCCTTGGAAATGGTATCCGTTGTCATAATGGCCTCTGCCGCCATCGTTCCGGCTTCAGCTCCATAGGCTTTACTTTCTGCTAACGCTTTTACTCCTGCGGTAATCCTATCCATCGGAAGCTGCATACCGATGACACCGGTCGAACCAATCAGCACAGCATTTTCCGGCACATTCAGCTCCTTTGCTGCCGCCTGTGCTGTTTCCTTGCAATAGTCATAGCCCTGCTTTCCCGTACAGGCATTGGCAATACCGGAATTGACAATGACAGCCTGTGCATAAGGAGAACGATCCACGACCTCCTTATCCCACAGCACCGGAGCCGCCTTTACCACATTGCTTGTAAAAACACCCGCACATTTACACGGAGCCTCACTGTACACAAGCGCCATATCCTTGCGGTTTTGATATTTCACTCCAGCCGCAGTTCCAGCCGCCATAAATCCCTTTGCCGCAGTCACACCGCCTTTGATTTCCTGCATGATAAATCTCCTTTCCAATTCCACAAATCATTGATTGAATGCAATGATATTCTCTGTATTGAGTACAAAATCATAATAATTCAAATCTTCCCGCTTCGTCCATCCGATACACTTCCAAAAAGCATTTCCGATATCATTTTCCGTAAACGCTATGAGCGATACCTTACTGATTCCCTCTTCTTTCAGGGCGTGCATACAAAAAACAACCATCGCCTTTCCGATTCCCCGCATACGGTATGCCGGATCGACACAGACATGATACAGACAGCCTCTTCTGCCATCATGCCCGCACAGAATCGCTCCCACGACCTTTCCATCCTCTACCGCTACCACGCTCGTATCCGGGTTACGTTTTAAAAACCGCTCCACGCCTTCCCTGGAATCGTCGATGCTGCGCATGGCAAAGCCCTTGATCGTCTTCCACAGGGCATAAACCTGCTCATAATCTTCGATTGTCATTTTCCGAATCATTTTTGTGTATGCTCCTTTCCGGTTATCGTTTCCACGTTCAGTCTAAGCACGGTTACGGCGGCCACTGCTTTTTCTTCAAATTCCCAGTCCGCCCTTCCGGTCGCCTGTCGCATGATGCTCGTAAGCCCCTTGATCTTTTCCGCTCCGCATACCTCTTCCAGTCTTCCTCTGCCGCAAACGCTCTCATAATACATCGTATAGCTGCATGCGCTTCCCTCCCCGGCAATCCGTGTCTCACAATCCATCTCAAATGCCACATTCGGATTTTTTCTCACGCATTCCAGCTTTTTTCCTTCTCCGGCTCCATGGAAATAAAGCACTATTTTCTCTCCGTCTGACTCGAACCCAAAATTCATCGGCACAATATAAGGAAAGTCTCCATCCAAAAATGCAATCCTGCACACCGTGCACTTCTTTATCATATCCAGTATTTTATCCAGCGAAGTAACCTCCCGATCCCTCCGTCTCATTTCAATCCCCCTAACTGCTTCCTCCATGGCAATTTCCCACAGATATATGATGGCTCACACCCTTTGCAAATTTACACTGCTGTGTCTTACGGGAACATCGGCACCAGCTTCAGACCTTCGCTCTCCTCCAGACCAAACACCAGATTCATATTCTGTACTGCCTGCCCTGCTGCACCCTTCACCAGATTGTCCAGCGCTCCCATGGCAATCACACGTCCCGTTCTTTCATCGATGACAAAATTCACATCCACATAATTGCTGCCCTCTACCCACTTGGTTTCCGGGCAGACTCCTTTATCCAGTACGCGGACAAATTTCTCTTCCTTATAATACTTGTCATACGCTGCCCTTACCTCTTCATAAGACGGCAGGCTTCCATCCGGCTTTCTGAGAAGCTTTGCATAAGCAGTTGCCAGTATTCCCCGGTTCATCGGTACAAGATGTGGTGTGAAATTCAGGGTAATCTCACAATTTCCCGCATAGCCCAGCTGTTCCTCTATCTCAGGAGTATGTCTGTGGCTTGCCACACCGTAAGCCTTCATATTTTCATTTACCTCACAGAACAGATTGTTGACCTTAGCCCCTCTTCCTGCCCCGGAGGTGCCGGATTTGGCATCAATAATGATCGTATCGGTATCAATCAGCCCTTCCTTGACAAGCGGATAAAGCGTCAGAATCGAACAGGTTGTATAGCAGCCCGGATTCGCTACGATTCTTGCCTTTTTAATATCCTCTCTGTTAATCTCACACAAACCGTAAACAGCCTCATCTATGTACTGCGGCGCTTTATGCTCAATGCCATACCACTTTTCATAGACCTTCACATCCTTAATACGAAAATCCGCACTCAAATCGATAATCTTTACCTTTTTTAATATTTCTTCACGAATAAGGGATGCGCATAGCCCCTGGGGTGTTGCAGTAAAGATTACATCCACCTGATCGGCCAGCTCTTCCATATTATCATCCATGCAGACCGCATCCACAATCTGAAACATATTCTGGTAGACCTCATAATACTTTTTATCAATATAGCTTCTGGAGCCAAACCATTTGATCTCCACGTCTTTATGTCCAAGCAGAAGTCTGACCAGCTCTCCTCCTGCATATCCGGTTGCTCCAATAATACCTGCTTTTATCATCTTAATACCCTTGCTCCTTTCCGGGACTTTCGCCTTCAAAATACTTTCTGTCAGAATCTGACAATATTATTTTTATTATAGTACTTTTACTTCCTAAAATCATCCCCAAATTTATTATTGCATAATTATACTTCTCAATTGCATAATATGCAAGCCATTTTTAATATTTTGTATATTTTTCATAAAAATTAGTTTCATATTGCATATTTTTGCACTTGCATTCTATATATAAATGTTGTATATTAGTTAGCAGATACAGAAGCGGTACGATTCGTACCGTTCCAATATAAAATACACTTAGGAATACGGAGGGTTTTCCAATGAAAGAAAAAGTAATTTTAGCTTACTCAGGCGGACTTGACACAACAGCCATCATTCCATGGTTGAAAGAAAATTTTGATTACGACGTAGTATGCTGCTGTGTAGACTGCGGACAGGGAAATGAATTAGACGGACTGGAGGAGCGCGCAAAAGCATGCGGTGCCGAAAAGCTTTACATTGAAGATGTAACAGACGAATTCTGTGACGAGTACATCGTTCCCTGCGTCCAGGCACATGCCGTATATGAGAATAAATATTTACTCGGCACTTCCATGGCAAGACCGGTCATTGCCAAAAGATTAGTTGAGATTGCAAGAAAAGAAGGCGCTACTGCTATCTGCCACGGTGCAACCGGAAAAGGCAACGATCAGATTCGTTTCGAGCTTGGTATCAAAGCCCTTGCCCCGGACTTAAAGATTATCGCTGCATGGAGAAATGACAAATGGACCATGGATTCCCGTGAGTCCGAAATCGAATACTGCAAAGCACATGGTATCAATCTTCCGTTCTCCGCTGATAACAGCTACAGCCGTGACCGCAACTTATGGCATATCAGCCATGAAGGTCTGGAATTAGAGGATCCTGCAAATGAACCGAACTTTGACCATCTGCTCGTACTTGGCACCACACCGGAAAAGGCACCGGACGAAGGCGAATATGTAACCATGACCTTTGAAAAAGGTGTTCCGACCTCTGTAAATGGCAAAAAAATGAAGGTATCCGATATCATCCGTGAGCTGAACGCACTTGGCGGAAAGCACGGCATCGGTATTGTAGATATTGTAGAAAACCGTGTTGTAGGCATGAAATCCCGTGGTGTATATGAAACTCCTGGCGGAACCATCCTGATGGAGGCTCATCAGCAGTTAGAGGAGCTGATTTTAGACCGCGATACCTACACCATGAAAAAGGATATGGGCAACAAACTGGCAGACATCGTATATGAAGGCAAATGGTTCACACCGCTGCGTGAAGCCGTACAGGCATTTATCGAGTCTACACAGGAGTATGTAACCGGTGAAGTAAAATTCAAGCTCTACAAGGGCAACATCATCAAAGCCGGAACAACTTCTCCGTATTCCCTGTACAATGAAAGCATCGCTTCCTTTACGACTGGTGACCTGTATGATCATCATGATGCAGAAGGCTTCATCAACCTGTTTGGTCTTTCCAGCAAGGTACGTGCCATGAAGATGCAGGAGATCGCAAAGAACCAGAAATAAGGGATTGCATGGACGTTATATTGTTAATTACACTGTATTTGATAGGAATAAATATTACCGGATTTTTCATGATGGGTTATGATAAGTGGAAGGCCAAAAAGCACGCCTGGCGCGTGCCGGAGGCCACCCTTTTCATCGTTGCCATAATTGGTGGCAGTGTCGGCAGCATTCTTGGAATGCACCTGTTCCGCCACAAGACAAGGCACTGGTATTTTCTCTATGGCTTGCCGGCCATTCTGTTTTTACAGATTGCACTGGTTATCCTGCTCTACCATGCCCCGGTACAATTTCAAATTTTGTAGGAAATACAAACTATTTCAGGAAGGACGGATATCCATGCATATTGCAATCTGTGATGACAATGTGGCCGACCGTAAGCAGATGGAACGGCTGCTCGGACGTGAATCCGATGCCCGCAAAAATACGACCGGTATCCTATACATCGATTCCTTCGGTGACAGTGCATCCCTTTTAAATGCACCGATGCTTTATGACTTATTTTTTATCGATCTGCATGAGAGCAATTATGACGGCATGGATTTTTCGAGAGAACTGCGTCTGGCCGGGGTAACGGCACCCATTGTACTGTGCAGTTCCACTACGGATTATACGGCATTTTCCGACCAGCCTGAAACCATTCATCATTTAAAAAAGCCAATCCGCACAGCAGAACTTTCCGCCATGATCGACCTTGGCATCCAGGAACGTGCTACTGCTGCTCCCACAGTGGAAATCCGCTGTGAGCAGTCGACACATTACGTAGAACCGGATGGAATCATTCATGCAGAGCCCTGCAACCATCTTACCCGCATTCATTTTGAAAATGGTGACATACTCGATACACTTGGTTCCCTGAACGAGCTTTACTATCTTCTGGAATACACGCAGAATTTCATTTTTGCCAAAAAGAAAATGCTGGTAAACCTGAATTTTATTGCATCCGTTTCACTGTTTCAATTAAAGCTTACAACCGGTGAATCCTACCCCATTACACCTGCCGATTACCGCTTCATCCGAAAATACTGGCCAAAAAAGGGATGAGACAATGCTTTCCTTTCTGCATTGCTTCATCCCTTTTTACGTACATCACTTTATATCGTGGCAATCACGCCGCCGTCATTAGCATACATACTGCTGATTCCGGCAGTGTCCATGATCAGCACATCCTTTACCTTGATTTTTTCCAGTACCATATCCCGAAAAGCCTCAGCCCGTGCCTTGGCATTACAGTGTGTAATCATCAGACATTTTTCCTCTGGATGAACCGCCTCATTTGCCAGCGTCTCCGCCATCTTCTGCAATCCCTTTTTCATGCCGATTGCCTGACCCAGCTGAATAATCGTTCCCTCCGGTGTCGCTCCCATAACCGGCTTAATACTGAGTGTAGTGGCAACCAACGCCTTCACCCCGCTGAGCCTTCCGTTTTTCCGAAGCGTTTCCAAATTATCCAATATGAAATATGTGTTCATGGCATCCCTAAATTGTGTCAGCTTTGCTGTAATTTCCTCAAATGGAAGTCCTTCCTCCTCCAGACGCATCGCCTCGAATGCTATCTGAGACTCCCCGCAGGAAGCAGAACAGGAATCAACCACACAGATATTCTTCTTTCCATACTGTTCCTCATACAGCTTTTTTGCCAGCTCTGCACTGTTATAGCTGCCGCTCAGATTTGAAGACAAAGTCACTACATAAATATTCTCCGCCTCACAGCAATAGCTTTCCAGAAAACGCTCCGGTGACGGACAGGAGGATTTCGGACAGCCCGGATACTCTGCTACCTTTCGTAAAAATTCAGCCTGATTGAAATGCTCATCATCCTGAATCCGATAATCTCCCACTTCCAATCCTAGCGGTACCAGTTCAAATCTTGCATCCTTTTTATATGTTTCCGGCAGCTCGCCACAACTATCTAAAATAATTTTATAACTCATCTTAACCTCCACCATCAGCACAGCACGTAGTTTTCATTACTACTTATAATAACATGTCTGCACATCCTTGTAAAGGTCATCATTACAAAAACTGTTTTTCACTGTCCGCGCCCGTCCGCGTTCTGCCCTGCCCCGTCTGCGCGGCTTGTATTTCAGGGCATACAGGAGGACGGGGCAGGGCAGAATGCAGACGGGCGCGGACAGTTCTCTTACTTTAAAATATAGAACTGATATGCAAGCAGCAGCCAATTGGCCCGAAACCACTGCATAATCTGCCAGTAGCCGCAGCCCCTCAGATCATATTCCCGTATCAGGTCGAACTTTGCCTGAAGGCTTCTCACATCCTCAAACCAGACCTCATGCCCGGTATAAACTGTATTTTCACCAGTACCGCTCCTATCGGTGTAAAAGAAAAACGGACTTTGTGAGAGATCGTCAAATTCTATGACCGCATCATTTGCTGCCGCGATACGCACTGCTTCAATATTGCCGATGGTACGTGCTTTTGTAGTGCCGCGTACAAAAGGCAGAGGCCAGTCATAGCCATAATTGGGGATACCGAGATTGATTTTTTGAGAAGGAATCTGTGTCAGTGCATATTCCACGACCCGACGCACCTGATGGATAGGTGCAACCGCCATAGGCGGGCCATATGTATAGCCCCACTCATAGGTCATAAGCAATACATGATCTGCCACCTCTCCCAGAGCGCGGTAATCCTTTCCTTCATACAAAAGTCCTGCCTGCTCTGACGACGTTTTCGGTGCCAGCGCCACAGAGGTATGAAACCCGTTTGCCCGCATCGTTTCCGCCACCTGCCATACAAAAGCAGTAAAGGCATCCCTGTCTTCGGCCAGAATATATTCAAAATCAATATCCACTCCCTGATAGCCCTTCTCATACATGATCTGCAGAAGATTTCCAATCAGATTATCTCTATCATCCGGATCATTCACGACAGAATGAATGAGCTGATTATTAAAATTACCATTTTCGTCAAAGGGAGTCAGCGTCAGAATGGGCTGTGTCCCAAATCGAAGTGCTGCTGCAATCATCCAGTCATCCTCCCCGTAAGCAGGTGGAATCAATTCTCCCTGTGCCGTAAATCCATAGGAAAAAATATATAACTCCGACAAAAACGGCAACGTCTGGTCTAAAACCCATGGACTGATAAACGGATAAGCATAGCCACCGACCGAAATACTTCTGGAGGCATCACGGGTATATCGGTTTATCAAAAGAGCCTGCCCGATGACAAGTGCATAAGGGTAAATGAGCTGATTATCATAGATCAGAGTACCAACATCAACACCCATGGCTGCAGCGATACTGTCCACACTATCTCCATATTTTACAATATAGATTTCCATTTCCATTTCCTTTGGGCAAAATCGTCTTATTTCAGTTTATGCGTGGATACAGTTACAAATACGCAGCAGTTTTTGACAGGCTGTCAAATCTATTGTACACTGAAGGCTAGAGTAACTGCTGCATTTTCCCAATCTTTGAGGCATATCCGGCAGTTGTAAAAAAGAAAGGACATACCATGATTTCATTCCAGATTAAAAGCCTCGGCAGCTTCATGCACAAGCTGCTCTCATCTGACTGCTTTGACTCCTTCCTGTTAGCGGAAGCCACTTTGACCACAGCCGTTTCTTTCCGCATTGACGGGCATCAGAATAAAGAATTTTATACGACAGAGGAATGGGAGGATTCCTCGATTCGTCCCTATGATTTTGTCACATGGAAAACCATGCGCCCGCTCTTTTATGATTTAGTCAAGGGCAAACGTACACCGGTGAATTTCAAATTCGTTCTCCATCTCATGCCGGAGTACGTCGCACCTACACTCGCAAAAGGAGATACCACAGTAACCGCAGGTGACATTCGTGCGCTTGCTCTCAATATAAAATATGACGGCTCCGCACTGACTATCGTAACCGGAACCGCCATGAATACTTTTCTTATGGATAAATCCCCTGATCAAATCTGGGACAATGCAATGCGTAGATTTCTAACCAAAAAAGAAATTGACTTTGAGGAAATCTGATATCAAAGCCAAACAGGGACCGGCAGGCGGTGGCTGTTTGGCTTTGATATCTGCTTCCATTTCCTTATTTCATCTTCGGATTAAAAATCAGGCTAGCCAGATAGCCAAAAATCAGCGCAGCCGAGGTTCCCACTGCTCCTGCCTTAAAGCCTCCGGTGAATAGTCCGAGGAATCCTTCCTGATCCACTGCTTCCTTTACACCCTTCATCAATACATTTCCAAAACCAAGAAGCGGAACGCTGGCGCCGGCGCCGGCAAACTTCTGAAACGGTTCATACCATCCGAATACACTGATGACTGCTCCGGTACACACTAAAAGTACCATAATTCTTCCCGGCATCATTTTTGTCTTTTCCATCAATATCTGAACGAGCGCACAGATCAGTCCGCCGACCCAGAAAGCATTTACATAGTCCATAACCGAAAACCTCCTGTTTTCCTGTATGAGACTATTTTTACCGTTTGATCAGAAATTATTCCGTTACAATCTGCAAAGCTCTGCTTCATTCTGTGTTACTACAATGAATCATTGAATATCTGTTACCTGATACCCCTGATCGGCAACAGCCTGCATAAGAACATCGTCCGCAACACTTTTCTCAAGCGTTACAACAGCGGTTCCTGTCTGGTAACTGACCTCAGCCTTTGTCACACCATCAATTGCTTCAAGTGCTTTTTGGGTGTGCATCTCGCAATGCCCGCACATCATACCTTCGATCTTCAGAGTTTTTTTCATAGTCTTTGTCTCCTCCTTGTTGGTTGTATTTTTTAATTTCTTTTTCATTTTATAATCTCTTTTGGCATCATGTATCCTGAAGAAATTCAAGCGCAGTGCGTTAGTCACAACGCTAAAACTGGATAAGCTCATTGCTGCCGCTGCAAACATCGGATTAAGCTGCCATCCCAATACACTTATAAATGCACCTGCTGCTAAAGGAATACCGATCATGTTGTAGATGAAAGCCCAAAATAGATTCTCGTGAATATTGCGCAGCGTTGCACGGCTCAAACGGATTGCCGCAGGGACATCAGACAGGCGGCTTTTCATCAGCACCACATCCGCCGCATCAATCGCCACATCCGCACCTGCGCCAATAGCAATACCAATATCAGCACTCGTTAGTGCCGGAGCATCATTGATACCATCACCGACCATAATGACCTTTCCTTTTTGCTGCAGTTTACGGATCACACTTTCCTTGCCATCAGGCAGTACTCCGGCAATTACTTCATCCACACCTGCCTTCGCCCCGATTGCTTTTGCCGTGCGTTCGTTATCACCGGTCAGCATCACCACATGGATGCCCATATCCTGCATTTCTCTAATTGCCTGAGGACTATCCTCTTTGATCGTGTCTGCCACAGCAATAATACCGCAAAGCTCATCGTCACGGGCAAAAAGCAGCGGTGTTTTTCCTTCCTCTGATAGATGTTCAGACCTTACTTTTATCTCACCCGGCACTTGAATTTGTTTGCTGATAAATTGATAACTGCCACCATACAGTGCAGTACCGTGATGCAATGCCATAAGCCCGTTTCCCGGCAATGCCTGAAATTGCTCAACCTCGTCCGGCGTCAGTCCGTCCTGCTCAGCTCTCTGATTGATTGCTCTTGCCAGCGGATGTTCACTCTTTTTCTCTAACGCATAAGCTATGGACAAAAGTTCTGTCTCACTCCTGCCGTTTATCGGAATCATATCCGTAACCCTTGGTTCTCCCTGAGTAATCGTTCCTGTTTTATCAAGTGCTACAATATGTGTCTTTCCCGCTTTCTCCAACGATACCGCCGTTTTGAAGAGAATTCCGTTTTTTGCACCCATTCCGTTACCCACCATGATGGCAACCGGTGTCGCAAGCCCGAGCGCACAAGGGCAGCTAATCACCAATACCGAAATTCCTCTTGCCAAAGCAAAACCTGCGGTCTGTCCGGTAATCAGCCATGCCATAACGGTGATTACCGCAATGGTAATAACAGCCGGAACAAATACACCTGACACCTTGTCTGCAACCTTGGCAATCGGTGCTTTTGTTGCGGCCGCATCGCTGACCATCTGAATGATTTGAGAGAGCGTAGTGTCTTCACCTACTCTTGTCGCTTCACAGCGTATATAACCCGATTGATTCAGTGTTCCTGCGGAAACTGTACTCCCGGCAGCTTTGTCTACAGGAATACTCTCTCCTGTCAGGGTAGATTCATCCACTGCGCTGTTTCCCTCTAAAACGGTTCCGTCCACAGGAATATTTTCACCGGGACGCACGACAAAGATATCTCCTTTTTCCACCTGCTCGATTGGCACAGTGCTTTCAGCACCATCCTGCAGAAGCGTGGCAGTCTTTGGAGCCAGCTTCATCAAACCCTTCAGCGCATCGGTAGTTTTTCCTTTTGAACGTGCCTCAAGCATTTTTCCTAAGGTTATCAGCGCAAGAATCGTGGCCGCAGATTCAAAATAGAACTCGTGCATATATGACATCACAGCATCTGCGTTGCCTTTGACCTGTGCATCTGTCATAGCAAACAGGGCAACTGTACTGTAGAAGAAAGCTGCCGCAGAGCCCAATGCGACCAATGCATCCATATTCGGAGCACGGTGCCACAAGCTCTGAAAGCCACTGATAAAAAACTTTTGATTGATGACCATAATAGCAACCGTTAACAATAGCTGCAAAAGTCCCATTGCCACATGGTTGTCATCAAAAAACGGCGGCAGCGGCCAGCCCCACATCATATGCCCCATGGAAACATACATCAGTACAATCCAAAAGCCGAGAGAGGTGATTAACCGTTTTTTTAACACAGGAGTTTCCCTGTCCTTCAGCACATCCTCGCCGGAAGAGAAACGTGTGTTTTGATCCTTATTTTCCTTTTTCAGAGCCGCTCCGTATCCCGCATCATGAACCGCCGCTATGATCTCCTCAGCAGATGCGGTTCCTTCCACGCCCATGGAATTGGTCAACAGGCTCACCGAGCAGGAAGTAACTCCTTTCACACCCGATACTGCTTTTTCCACCCGTGCAGTGCAGGCAGCACAGCTCATACCAGTTACTGCATATTGCTCCATAATCGATTTGTTACGCCTCCTTTTATTTCATGAGTTTTTGCAGTGTTGCCACTAACTCATCAATCACTTCATCCTTACCCTCACGGATATCTCTGGCAACACAGCCTCTGATATGGTTTGCCAGCAGTTCCTTATTAAAAGCATTGACCGCAGCATTCACAGCGGAAGATTGAATCAAAATATCCGCACAATAAGCATCTTTTTCCACCATTCCGCGAATCCCGCGGATCTGTCCTTCGATCCGATTCAGACGGTGTATCAGTTTTTTTCGTTCTTCCTCTGGGCGGGCTGTTGTTTTATCGCAGCATCCGCATATTTCTGGATCAGTCATCATGTTACCTCCTTCTTAATATACCCCTGTAGGGTATATTTATTATATGCCTCTATAGGGTATCTGTCAATAGGAGTTCAAAATCCAGTAAGAGCTTCTTTATACCTGAAAACAAAAAAGCAGACTCCGAAGAACCTGCCATAATTTGTATTTTACGCATAGTCTTATCTTTCTATACATAAAAATCGTTATGTTTCATAATCGCTCAAATCATTTTTTTCTTCATGCTCTTAACATACTCAAAAATAGCATCTCCGGCCTTCTCACCATACTGCTCAGCCAGACGTACAATGGCGCTTCCTACAATCACACCGTCTGCCAGTCTGGCCATCTTTGCTGCCTGCTCCGGCGTATTGATGCCAAATCCGATGGCTGCCGGAATGTCTGTTGCCGAACGTACTGCCTGCATAATCGAGGCTAGATCGGTCTTGATTTCACTCCGCATTCCGGTCACGCCCATAGAGGAAACGATATAGAGGAACCCGTTTGGATCCGCATCCTCTGCAATGGCCCGAATACGCTCCTCCGAGGTCGGTGCAATCATGGAGATGACGGCTATATCATTTTTCCGGGCAATTTCCTGAATTTCACCCTTTTCCTCAAACGGCATATCCGGTACGATAATTCCGTCGATTCCACTTTTTTTACAGTTTTCAAAAAAGCGGTCATAGCCATATTTGTATACGGGATTTAAGTAAGTCATCACCACCAGCGCAGTGTCCTCATATCTCGCACGTACTTTGGATGCCAGACTGAAAATATCATCGGTCGTCGTCCCGGCTGCCAAAGCTCTGAGATCTGCGCCCTGAATGACAGGCCCCTCTGCAATCGGATCAGAAAAAGGAATTCCAATCTCTACCAGATCACAGCCTGCCTCAATCATTTTCCCGATAAATTCCTCCGAACACTCAATATTCGGATCTCCTCCGGTCAAAAACCCGATAAATGCCTTTCCGTTTTCAAATGCCTTTCTAATCCTATTCATGGATATCTACCCCCCTGTATCTCGCAATTGCTGCCACATCCTTATCACCTCTGCCGGACAGACAGACAATGATGCTCTCATCCGGCTTCATGGACGGTGCGATTTTTCTGACATGTGCAACAGCATGAGCGCTTTCAATCGCACAGATGATGCCCTCCGTCCTTGCCAGATATTCAAATGCTTCCACTGCCTCCTCATCGGTAACCGGCACATACTCTGCCCGGCCGATATCATGCAGATAAGCATGCTCCGGCCCGATACCAGGATAATCCAGTCCTGCTGAAATAGAATAGACCGGCGCAATCTGTCCGTATTCATTCTGGCAGAAATAGGACTTCATGCCATGGAATACACCAAGTGTACCATTGGCGATGGTCGCCGCATTTTTATCCGTATGGACACCATGTCCTGCTGCCTCACAGCCAATCAGTCTGACACCCTCATCCGGAATAAAATGATAAAATGTACCCATCGCATTGCTTCCGCCTCCCACGCAGGCCACCACAGCGCTCGGAAGCTTTCCTTCCTTCAAAAGAATCTGCTCTCTGGCCTCCCTGCTGATTACGCTCTGGAAATCCCGCACAATCATCGGGAACGGATGCGGTCCCATGACAGAACCCAGCACATACAGCGTATCATCCACTCTGGCAGTCCACTCACGCATCGCCTCATTTACAGCATCCTTCAAGGTCTGCGTTCCGGTCATAACCGGATGCACCTTTGCCCCCAAAAGCTCCATACGGTAGACATTCAGTGCCTGGCGGTCGGTATCCTCTTTTCCCATGAAAATCTCACATTCCATTCCCATTAAGGCCGCTGCTGTCGCCGTAGCCACACCATGCTGTCCGGCACCTGTTTCTGCAATGACTCTGGTCTTTCCCATCTTCTTGGCCAATAGAATCTGCCCCAGCACGTTATTGATCTTATGGGAACCGGTATGGTTCAAATCCTCTCTTTTCAGATAAATTTTAGCTCCGCCCAGATCCTTCGTCATCTTCTCTGCATAATATAGTAAAGAAGGACGGCCTGCATATTCCTTTAAAAGTGTCTGCAGTTCCCTGTTAAACTCTTCATCCTGCTTATAAAATTCATAGGCCTTCTCCAGCTTGATCAACTCATTCATCAGGGTTTCCGGCACATACTGTCCGCCGTGAATCCCGTATCTTCCTCTTGACATCGTCTTTCTCCACTCCTTCTGCTTTCCTTTTTCTTACAGGCTGTGCACCAGCTCTACGAGCTGCCTTATCTTTTCTGCATCCTTTCTCCCATCCGTTTCGACCCTACTGCTGGCATCCAGTGCAATGGCCTGTGACGCTCCGGCCGCCGCTGCCGCATTATCCCGGTCGATGCCTCCTGCCAGCAGATAGGGCTTTCTGGTCTGTGGAATACAGCTCCATTCAAAGCTTTTCCCCGTTCCACCCGGCCCATTGTCAAATAAAAACAAATCGACACCGGCAGCTTCATAGCTTTCGATCACGGCCGCCATAGCTCCGGTACCTTTCATGGTAACTTCGGCGCCCTTTATCCTGCATACGGTACGCTCTGCCGCATCCATGCGAATGGCCTTGATGACAGGCAGTGATGTCTGCTTCTTCAATGCCGTAACAAAGTCCGGCGTTTCCGTCCCATGAAGCTGAATCATATCCATCACACCGCTCTTTGCAAGCTCCAGTATCTGCTCCATCCGTTCATTCACGAAGACGCCTACCTTCTGAATGGACGGTGTCAACTGTGCTGCAAGCTCTGCCGCCCTTTGCGGCGTCACCTGTCTTTTGCTCTTGGCAAAGACAAATCCAATGTAATCCGGCAGTGCCCTGTTGACCGCCTCGATATCCTCCGTTCTGCTCAGACCGCAGATTTTTATCTTCATTCCATTCCGGCTCCTTCCGCCCTGTCCCATCCTAGGCCGTACACTCTCCTCTTAAGATGGCAAGCTGCTTCTTCTTATCCTCACTTCGCATAAAGGTTTCTCCAATCAATACTGCATTGGTGCCGATTTTCTGCAGTCTCTCAATCTCATCCCGGCCGCGTATCCCGCTCTCCGATACGAAGACGATTTCCGGCGGCACCAGACCTCTGAGCCTTTCTGTCGTCGTCAGATCCACCTGAAAGGTTTTCAGATTGCGGTTATTGACCCCTACGATGCGTGCCCCGCTCCGCAGAGCGGACTCTACCTCTTCTTCTGTATGAGCCTCTACCAGGGCAGACATTCCAAGCTCTTCCGCAATGCCTCGATATTCCCGCAAAGTATCCGTATCCAGCAACGCACAAATCAGCAGAATAGCCGATGCTCCGAGCCGTTTTGCTTCATATATCTGATAGGCATCCACCGTAAAATCCTTGCGCAGTACCGGGATTTGGACACTCTCGGCAATCTGCATCAGATAATTGTCGCTTCCCTGAAAATAAAACGGCTCTGTCAAAACGGAAATGGCGCTGGCTCCGGCCTCCTCGTATTCTCTGGCAATCTTCAGATAGGGGAAATCCTGTACAATGACCCCTTTCGAGGGAGAAGCCTTTTTGACCTCGCAGATAAAAGAAACCGGTTCTCCCCGAAGTGCTTTTTCAAAAGCAAACGGCTCCTGCTTTCTCCTGTGTGGAAACTGCTCTGCCTCACGCCGTATCTCTTCCAGGCTTCTTTTTCTTTTCTGCTCCTCCACGCGTATTTTCGTCTTGGCTGCAATCTCTTCCAAAATCATTCCACTCTGTCCTTCCTGCCTGTATCTGCTTGTATCTGTTTGTATCTCTTTTATATCACTTCTATACTGCCCAGCCTATGAATTGCTCAGCTCAATGAATTTCTCCAGCTGTGCAAGCGCCTTTCCGCTGTCGATCGTCTCCTGTGCCAATGAAACCGCTCCCTCCATGGTAAGCTCCGGCTTTGCAATATAGAGTGCTGCTGCCGAATTGAGTACAACCGCATCCCGCTTCGGTCCCTTGACACCGCTTAAAATGTCTCTTGTAATTCTGGCATTCTCCTGCGGTGTTCCGCCTACCAGCTCTTCCCTGCTGCACTTTTTCATGCCAAACTGCTCCGGCTCAATGACATAGCGGCTGAATCTTCCGCCCCGTACCTCACATACGCTGGTCGGAGCGCTCATGGAAATCTCATCCAGCTGGTCCTGTCCGTATACGACCATAGCATTGCCTACTCCGAGCTTTTCCAGAACCTTTGCCATCGGCTCAATCAGCGCTTCATCATAGACTCCTAAAAGCTGCATGTTGGCACCTGCCGGATTGGACAGCGGACCCAGAATATTAAAGACTGTCCGAATGCCAAGTTCCTTTCTGACCGGAGCCACATACTTCATGGCAATATGATAGTTCTGTGCAAATAAGAAACAGATACCGATCTGCTCCAGAATCTCCTTGCTCTTTTCCGGTGATACCGTAATATTGACCCCCAGCGCTTCCAAAACATCCGCAGCGCCGCATTTGCTGCTGGCAGCCCGGTTTCCGTGCTTCGCAACCGGTACGCCTGCTGCCGAGATTACCAGGGATGAGGTTGTGGAAATGTTGAAGGAATTGGATTTATCCCCTCCGGTTCCGACGATTTCCAACACATCCATGTCATGCAAAAGACGGATACAGTGCTTGCGCATACCGGCCGCCGATGCCGTAATTTCATCAATTGTCTCACCCTTTAAGGCTAATGCGGTCAAATAGGCTGACATCTGAATCTGGGATGCCTCCCCGCTCATAATTTCGTCCATCACGACTTCTGCCTCCTCATAGGTAAGGCTCTGATTCATAACAACTTTCTGAATGGCTTCTTTAATCATAGTAACGACTCCCTTCTGTTTCTATTGCTGCATTTTATACTGTATTGTGCTGCTTTCCCTATTTTCTCAGGAAATGAAGTTCTCCAGAATCGTCCTTCCCTGCGTGGTCAGGATGGATTCCGGATGAAACTGCACTCCGTAAATCTCAAAATCCCGGTGCTGTACTGCCATGATTTCACCGTCCTCTGTTCTGGCTGTTACCAAAAGCTCCGGCGGAAGCGTCTCCTCCAGTACCGCCAGGGAATGATATCTGGCCCCCTGTATCGTTTCCGGAAGCCCCTGAAAAATCCGGCAGTCTGAATCCACCCGCATTGCCGACTGCTTGCCGTGCATCAGCTGCTTTGCATAGGATACGGTCGCACCATAGGCTTCGCAGATTGCCTGATGTCCCAGACAGACGCCCAGAATGGGAATTTTTCCCGCAAAATATTTTGCTGCCTCCACACAGATTCCGGCCTCCGACGGTCTGCCCGGTCCCGGAGAAAGAATGATGCGGTCCGGCTGCATTGCTTCAATCTCCTGCAGGGTCATCTCATCGTTTCGGATGACACGGATGTCCGGCTCGATGGCTCCTGCCATCTGGTACAGGTTATAGGAAAAGCTGTCATAATTGTCAATGAGCAGTATCATACATCAATCCCTCCCTCTGCTGCCTGGAGTGCTTCCACAACCGCCCTGGCCTTGTTGATGCACTCCTGATATTCCTTTTGGGGTACACTGTCTGCGACAATTCCCGCACCGGAGCGGATAAAGACCTTACCGTTTTTCTGGAACGCAATACGGATGGCGATACAGGTATCCATATTTCCTGCAAAGTCGATATATCCGATGGCTCCTCCATAAATGCCGCGCTTATTGTTTTCCAGCTCGTTTATAATCTCGCAGGCTCTTATTTTCGGCGCCCCGGAAAGCGTTCCTGCCGGAAGTACGGCTTTGATGGCATCCACGGCATCCCGTTTTTCCTGAATCTCGCCTCTGACTGTGGAGCCGATGTGCATGACATGGGAATATCGCTCGATACTCATATATTTTTCCACTTCCACGCTTCCGAACCGGCTGATCTTTCCCAGATCGTTTCTTCCCAGATCCACCAGCATGTTGTGTTCTGCCAGTTCCTTCGGGTCCGCTAACAGCTCTGCCTCTAATGCGGCATCCTCCTTTGCATTCTTTCCTCTCGGTCTGGTGCCTGCAAGAGGAAAGGTATAGAGGATTCCATCCTCCAGCTTTACCAACGTTTCCGGGGATGCACCTGCAATTTCAATATCATCGCTGCTCAGATAGAACATGTACGGAGAAGGATTCGTAGTACGCAGCACCCGGTAGGTATCAAACAGACTACCCGTGACCTCGGCCTCCAGACGGTTTGACAGTACTACCTGGAAAATATCGCCCTCCTGTATGTAATGCTTTGCCTTTTCCACCATTCCGCAGTACTGCTCTTCGTTAAACAATGGCTGAAACGGAGAATGAACCATAAGCGGTTCAATCTCTGCAGGAGTTCCGTTACGGATCAGACGTACCATCTCCTCCAGCTCCAGACAGGCCTTCTTATAATTCTCCTCCGGTGCGTCCAGCCGGATGTTTACCATACAGATAATCTTCTGCTTCAGATTGTCAAACGCAATCACCTTATCAAACAGCATCAGATCCACATCCTGAAAGCCCTCCTGATCCTCCGCATCCAGAATCAGACCGGGTTCTGCATATTTGATAAAATCATACGAAAAATAGCCTACCAGTCCGCCCGTAAAGGAAGGCAGCCCCTTGATCCCCGGACTTTTGTTTTCCTCAATGACCTGCCGGATATACTGTGCCGGATCAACATCCTGAAAGGTCATCGTTGTCACTGTCCGAATGCGGAGCTCATGATTCTTACAGGTCAGCTCCAGTGTCGGATCATATCCCAGAAAAGTATACCGTCCCCATTTTTCGGTATTTTCCACACTCTCTAACATATAGCAGTGACGCGATACGGATTTCAGGATCCTGAGCACCTCAATCGGTGTCTTGAAATCGGAATAAATTGCAGTAGAGGCCGGACAGGTTTTATATTGTTCCCGATAGCCGAGAACTTCCTCAAAAGCCGGACTGATATTCATAAGCCTTTCCTCCCTTTTCGTATTTTGGGTATACGGTATAAAAAAAGCCCCGCATCCCGATAAGATTCTACTGTCTTATCAAGGACGGGGACTGAATAAACGTTCCGCGGTGCCACCTTGATTCAGAAGGGAAACCCTTCTGCTCTCTGAGGAATACCATCATATTCCCTGCATCTAACGCGTGCATGACGTCGCAGAATACTCGGCTCATCCGCCTTTGACTGCGCCCTCAGTGGTCCATTTAACAAACTGCGTTCTGCCGGCTCTCAGCACCCCGGCTCTCTGTGAGTGCACGAATTGTTTTTATCTCCACTTCAACGGTTTTGTGGTTCTTTTTAAATTATTTGTATGATAACACTGCTTTTTCCGCATGTCAATACTTTTTTGAATTAAAGCGTTAAATGGGTAACTTCTTCCCGGATATGGGAGGGATAGGGACTCCCGACCGCCTTAGTGCGTAGCTGTCCGGGCGGGAGCCCAACAAGGGTATAAATGAAAAAGAAAAAAGAAAGGCACTACGACCAATGTCATAGCGCCTTCGCTAACAAAATATTTTTTATTTTGTTATAATAGATTATAGTACTCGTTTCCCAGTTTTGTCAATGGGGTTTTCTGCTGTTCTTCATTTTTGTATACAATGATACAAAATCATACATTTCCCGAATCGACATTGTGCAAAACGTCTTTCTTCCGTTCCGGAAGCTGTACTAATACGACTGCTGCAAACACAATGGCGCAGCCAAGCAGTTCCTTTCCGCTCATCTTCTGTCCCAGAATCACCCATCCGGCTAATACCGATACAACAGATTCCAGACTTAAGATCAGGGCCGCAACCGTTGCATCCATATCCTTCTGACCAATAATCTGCAGGGTATAGGCTACACCGCAGGACATAATTCCTGCATACAGAATCGGAACAGCCGCTCCGGTAATTCCCGAAAGAGACGGCTTCTCCCAAATCAGGGCGCATACCGTACAGATAACAGCACTGGTGTAAAACTGAATACAGGATAAAACCACACCGTCCGCCTTCGGCGAAAAATAGTCAATGACTAAAATATGTACCGAGAACAGAACCGCACAGATAAAGACCAGAACATCCCCCCGGTTCAGGGACAGCGACTCATTCATGCACAGCAGATACAGACCGCAGGCCGCCATTACAGCTCCAAGCCAAACCACAGGCCGCACCCTTTTGTGAAAAAAGAGTCCGAAAATCGGTACCATGATAATATACAGGGTCGTAATAAATCCAGCCTTTCCGACCGTCGTATACATAATCCCCATCTGCTGAAAGGTACTGGCTGAACAGATAGCCAGTCCACAACAGATACCGCCAATCACGGCAGTTCTGCGTTTCTTTCCTTTCTCCTCACGGCTCATCTTCTGTCCTGCTTCCTTCTGCCTGCGCCAAAAAATCAACGGCAGCAAAACAGTGCCGCCAAGCAGGAAACGGCTGGCATTAAAAGTAAACGGTCCCACATAGTCCATACCTGCGCTCTGTGCCACAAAAGCCACTCCCCAGATACAGGCCGCCAGCAAAAGCAGGAGACTGTTTCTTATCGTTGTTGTTTTCATTTCTTCTGTTTTCCTTCCATAGACAGCTTCCACGCTGTTTCCCTCTGCCGTCTAACACTTTGTCGTAATCTCAGCGACAATCTGCCGGATGGTCTTATTTTCACAGTCTATGACCAGATCCGCATATTTTTCATATAATGGAATCCTCTCTTCATAGAGATCCAAAAGGGTCTGCCCCTCCCTGACCGTCACACCGCGTTCGTTCAGATCCCCCAGCCTGTCCCGGATTGCCTCATAGGACAGCTTCAGATAGCAGATGGTTCCCATTGCGCCAAGGTGCGCCATGGCCTCCTGACCATAAATGGCGCTGCCACCGGTTGCAATGACCGAATGGTTCAGCTCCAAAGCCGCATTGACCCGGTTTTCCACCTCCAGGAAGCCGTCGATTCCTTCCTGCTCAATGATTTCGTGAAGAAGCCTTCCTTCCTGCTCCTGAATAACCAGATCACTGTCCACAAACCTGTAGCCCTTTTTCTTGGCAAGAACGACTCCGACCGTACTTTTCCCGGCTCCCGGCATGCCAATCAGGATAATATTGCGCTTCATGACTATTCTCCCAGATATGCAATGACCTCTACCTCACAGAGGACGTCCTTCGGAAGCTGCTTTACTGCTACACAGCTTCTGGCCGGCTTCTCTGTAAAATATTTGTCATATACTGCATTGAAAGCTCCAAAGTCGGACATCTCTGCCAGAAAACAGGTTGTCTTGACCACCTTCGTGTAGTCTGTTCCTGCCGCTTCCAGAATAGCGCCTACATTTTTCATCGCCTGCTCTGCCTGTGCTTCGATGCCTTCTGCCTCTACATTTCCGGTAGCCGGATTGATTGGAATCTGTCCTGATGCAAATAAAAACTTATCTACCACAATTCCCTGAGAATACGGCCCGATTGCTGCCGGTGCTTTGTCTGTACTGATCTTTTTTAACATAATCTGACTCCTCCTGCAAAATAGAAATTTATACTGCACATGTATTTTAACTGCTCCATGTTTCTCTTTACTATAAAAGAAAACAAAAGGGTTTTCAAGAGTGGATTTTCCTCTATCAAAAACTCTCTATAAAAAGCTCATAATATCAGAAACGCTTCGGGCAATATATGTTGCCCCGGCACCTGTAAGCTCTTCATGGCTTCCATAACCAAACAGCACGCCGATCGAATCTATCCCGGCTTCCCTTGCACCGAAAATATCATGCTCCCTGTCACCCACCATGACCGTCTCAGACAGATTTCGGATGTCTGCATTCCGAATGGCATATTGAATTACTTCGCTCTTCCTGCTTCTCTCTCCATTCATCAGGGCACCCGCAGCAAAATCAAAATAGTCATACAGCCCAAAATGCCGAAGGATTCTAAACGCATATTCCTCCGGCTTGGAGGTGGCCAAAATCAGCTTTTTACCCTGTTTCTTCAACTGCCTTAACAATTCCTCCACTCCGGGATATACTTCGTTTTCAAATATTCCCCGATCGGCAAAATATTCCCGGTAATACGCAACCGCCTGCCTGCCCTCCTCTTCGGAAAATCCATAAAACCTCATAAAGGATTCCTGTAGCGGCGGGCCGATAAATCGGTAGAGGCTCGTCCTGTCCTCCACCTTGATATTCCACTTGCCCAAAGCATACTTGACAGAATTGGTGATTCCCAGCGCAGAATCCGTCAGTGTTCCATCCAGATCAAACAAAATATTCTGATACATATATCGGCTCCCTTTTTCCCTTCGATTTTCTCCACTCACCATTCTATAAATTATGAATAAAAAGCGCTGCCCCGGACAGAATCAGCATGATAATCACCAGCTTTTTCACCAGCTTTTCATTTAACAGTCTTCCGCTTAGCATCCCTAAAAACAGACCAAGCAGCATGGCCGGCGCCAAAAGGACTGCCTGTTTCACGACACCTGCTGTCATAATCCCGAGCACCGTATACATGATAATCCGAAATGTATTTTCTATCAAAAAGACAACACAGATATTTCCTTTGAAAGCATGACTGCTATCCGTGACCCGGTTTACATAAGCGCCAAGCAGAGCACCGATTCCATACAGGCCGCAAAGAATACCGGACAAAACACCGATGATAGCCAGTACCAGCCTCGATTCCTTCGCCTTTCCCGGCCGAAACTCACGAAACAGCATTTCCAGTCCAATCAGTATAATGACCACGCCAAAGACAAGCTTCACAAGCCGCGTATCTGCATTTTTCAAAAAAAGCATTCCCGGTATCGTACCAGCTAACACCAGTACAGCAAGCGGAAGGCAGATGCTCCACCGAATCTCTTTCCGCTCCTTCCATGCTAAAATCACATTGGTCGGATATCCTAAGATCAGTTCGATTGGAGAAATATTGATGTTGCTGTGGTCAAAGCTCAGTATCGTGGTAAATACAAGCGTATTGGCAAATCCGCAGAGTCCTTTTATAAAGAAAGCGCATAATGCCGCCGCTGCCCACCATAGCATCCCGTCTGTCATTTCAGTTCAACCTCCGCTATTGCACCGATTTCCGGTGTCTCCCCGATGGTCACTTCCATTTCCACTCCATACCGGGCCGGTGCTTCCACGCTCTCTGTAGCCTCTTTTTTCTCTCCGGTTTCTTCCTCTTCAAAGAGACTGTCATATTCCCTGCGTTCCTTATTACGGTTCAGCATCGCTGCATTCTTCGCCATCTGATACAATTCGCTGCTGTATTCCATCAGCTTCTTTTCATCCGATGCCGGAACCTTATCCCCCGCGGCTATTCGTCTGGCAATCTCCATAATCCTGGCTTCATCCTCAGCCATTTTTTCATAAGCATCCGCCTGCTGCTTTGCCACAGCCGCATTGGACTCCATAATCCAGTTCATAAATGCCGTTTCCCGATCCTGACTCGCCTGCCTGTCCGCTTCCTCCAATGCCCTTCTGGCTTCCTCTGAAATTTGCACCGTATCTCCGTTTACCTGAACGGTTCCCTTTTTCAAAACTCTGGACACTTCCGCAGAATCCGTAAACAGTAGCTTTTTTGTATTTTTCTGCGGTATCTGACTGCCGATTGAAAGATTCATGCAAAACACCATCCTTCCTGTACTCTGCAACTTTATTCTTCAAACCCTGCCAACACATAATATCCCGAAGGCTTCTCTTCGATTGCCAGCACTACGCCCTCTCTGGCAAGCATTCTCTCCCGGAACGGGAAATTGCCCGACATAGCTAAGGACGGGTCAATCGTATAGTAATAATTGCTCGGCAGCACACCCTCCGTCACAGTGATCTTATCCCCTACCTGAAGGAGTCCCTGCCTCTCCATTTTAAATTCCATTTTACGCATCACGTACCACTCCATGTTCCATCAAAAACTGTTTCCAGACCTGATAATAAGCGGCCTTTAAGTGGATCTGATCAAAGGTGTATTCTGCATTCAGATTTCCTTCCTCGTCACAAACGGCCTCATTGACATCAATGTAAAAAACATCCTTCTGATCCGCCAGAAGCGCAATCTGCTCGTTTCTGGCATTGATATTGGTATTGTTAAAAATCGGGTCTTCCGCATTCTTCTCTCCCGCCACCCGCATAATTCCTTCTACAAAAAGAATGGCATCCGGCTGCAGCTCCCGAATACGTGTCATCACCTTTTTGTACTGCTCCATAAACAACGTGATATTGCCGCGTCCCAGCTCATTGATGCCGACCATCAGATAAACCTTGCCAAACTGCTTTCTGGAGAGGGCCTCTTCTACACTGACCGGCTTTTTTTCGCCCTCCAGCTGTACGATGGGCTTCTCCAGCACATTCCAGATGGTCAGAGAAGTCTTACAATAAAATGTAGCTCTCTCCTCCATACCTCCATACTCAAACAGGCCCACCGTTCTCGAATCCCCGATAAACACCGCATCGTCAAAATAGGACTCATCCACCTGCACAAAGTCATAAACCTTTTCCGCTGCCGTTTCCGTTTCATCTGGCCCGTCTGCTCCTGTCCCTGCTGTCATTTTTCTCTCTTCCTCTGCCGCAGGGTCAAGCTCCTGACCCTCTGGAGGCTCCGTTGCCGCAACGTCACCCGGCTCTATATCGGTGGAAGATACCTTATCATGTATATCCCGAAATACCAAAGCCGAAAATGGAGCGGTACGGACATCATAGGCATTCTCCTGCCAGCCTCCCTGACTTTTCCAAAGGCCCGCAAGGGACAAGAGCAATCCGCTGACTGTAAGAGTCAACAACAAAGGATATTTTCTAAACCACTTCATATCTCCAATTCCTTTTTCCTAAACTACATACTGTCCCTAAAAGCTGAAATACAAAAACGGATTTAAGGCCGCATTAGCTATCATATAGATGCTGCCCCAGAATATCAGTGCGATGACAACCACTACCACCGGCTTTCTCCGATGCTTTTCCAACCAGACCGATATCTGCGGAATGCAGAACAATGCCGATACACACAAAACCGACCCATACAATTTGATATATTTCAAAAAGTCCCCGGTATTCACCACACCTACCGTCCTTCCGGCAAACTGCTCCAGAAACGGGAACAGCTTTTTCATATAAATCCCAAGCTGCCCCAGATCCGTAATCGCAAAAATCATCCAGGTCACCGGCATGACTGCCAGAATATAGCAGACCGAAAAAACTCTGTGTTTTTCCAGATGCTTTCCAAGAAAAAGCTTCTCTGCCACCACAAAACCAAATAAAACGATCCCCCAAATGAGGAAATTCAAGGTTCCTCCATGCCAAAGTCCGGTCAATATCCAGACTGCGGCCAGATTCACAATACACCTTGCCATTCCCCTCCGGTTTCCTCCAAGCGGTATATAGACATAATCACGAAACCAGCTTCCCAGCGTCATGTGCCATCTGCGGAAAAATTCCCGTACACTTCCTGCTGCATAGGGATGCGCAAAATTCTGCACAAAAGGAATGCCCAGCATGACTCCGATTCCGGCTGCCATCAGGGAGTATCCCGCAAAATCAAAATATAATTCCAACGAAAAAGCAAAGGCTCCCAGCCACGCAAGCGGTGTGGAAATGCTTTCAAATCCAATGGTTTCCAGATCGTGCCATAGGATTCCCAGACGATCTGCAAGCAGTACCTTGGCTCCCAGGCCGATTGTAAAATAATACAGACCGTTTTCCAGTCTCCTGCCGATTGTCTGCATCCCCTTTATCTGCCATCGTATCCGCTCCATCCCTTCAAAGCGCATCACCGGCCCCGAGACAAGCTGCGGAAACAGGCAGAAATACAAAGCCGCATCCAGCCAGCCGTGCTGTCCGGCTTTTCCGTGGTAACAATCGATCTGATAGGACAGCATTTTAAACAGATAAAAGCTGATGCCAAGCGGCAGTCCAAGCTCTGCCGCCTCTTGAAACCCTCCATCCGGCAGCACTGCCCTGGATGCACTCAGAAGCTTAAAGCCTGCCAGCACGATGACATCCAGCAGCACTGCGGCAATCAGCCATCTGCGTCTCTCTTTCTGTTCCCCCTTATGGCTGCAAAGCTTTTGTCCCAAGACACAATTGAACGCTGTAAGTACCATCAAAAGCGGCAGAAAAACAGGCGCACCAAAGGCATAAAATACCAGGCTTGCCAGAAAAAGCACTATTTTTTTATAACGGGAGGGTGCCAGATAAAAGGCAGTCAAAAAGAAAGGCAGGAACCGGAATATAAATTCCAGACTGCTGAAGGTCACTATATTATAATTGCTCATCCTCTATCAAAAAAGTCCTTTCGGACTTTCGCTCCATTTATGTATGTGGTTCACTCCACCGATTATCACTCATTATATCGTACATCGCCGCAAGGCTCATTATATCACCATCTCGCCTGACGGCTCGATGCGTTTTTCGCCTTATGACGATGTCCGCAAGCGCACATCGCCGCAAGGCTCATTATATCACATCGCGCCTGACGGCTCGATGCGTTTTTCGCCTTATGACGATATCCGCAAGCGCACATCGTCGCAAGGCTCATTATATCACAAAAAAAGGCAGATGGAAGGGTATTTGTTAAAAAAATGTCGAAATTTGTCAGGGAAGAAAAAACTTCCCTGCTCAAGGACTTTCCAAAATAATGCCGTGGGCAATGCCCGGGACAGTCTGTCCTTCGTTGTAGCTGGTTTTGCTAAGGAGTGCCCCGGTTGGTACGAACAGTACCCTCTTCCAGATTCCTTCCTCAATCTTCTTTAATATATAGGCTGACAGCGTGACAGCCGCACAGCCGCAGCCGGAACCGCCTGCGTGGGTATCCTGTGCTTCTCTGTCATAGACTTCAATACCACAGTCCATATGCTGTTTGGTAATATCGAAGCCTCTTTCCTTCAACAGATCAATCAAAGCCTTTTGTCCCACATAACCGAGGTCTCCGGTAATAATCCTGTCATAATCCGACGGCTGCCTGTTAAAATCCATCAGGTTCTGATAAATCGTATCTGCTGCTGCAGGAGCCATGCAGGCCCCCATATTCATGGAATCCTTGATACCGAAATCCACGATTTTCCCGGTCGTAATTCCTGCAATCTTTGCCCTTGCCCTGCCGCCGTTTCCATAGGAATCCTGTCCCAGCTTCTCACCGGATAATAAGAAGGCGCCGCTTCCTGTGACCGTCCACGAGGCAGAGAGCGGACGCTGATTGCCATAGCCTAAGGGAAAACGGAATTCCTTTTCCGCACTGGCAAAGTGGCTGGAGGTCACACATACGACCCGATCCGCAAATCCTGCCGACACGGCCATACTTCCGAGACTGAGTCCCTCTCCGCAGGTCGAACATGCCCCATAAATTCCAAACAGCGGAATCTGATAATTTAACAATCCAAAGGAGCTTGCAATCGACTGTCCCAGCAGATCCCCCGCAAACAGATATCGGATGTCATTCGGAGAAACGGACGCTTTCTTTAATACAAGATAAACCGCATCCTTCTGCAGACTGCTCTCCGCATCCTCCCAGTTATCACAGCCGAACATATCATCACTGCCTATCATATCAAACAGATCCGCAAGGGGGCCTTCCCCTTCCTTGGTTCCGACAATGGAGGCACTTTCTGCCAGGTAGACCTCTTTGCCAAATTCCAGACTTTGTTTTCCTCTTTGATATACTTTTTCTGCCATCCTTCCACTCACCTTTCTACTGCAATTTTTATGCTTTGGCCTCCGCTTCCAGTAAAAATATGTGCAGTTATGGTAGTTTTTATACGGGGCAGGATTCCGGTTTTTTGATTGATTTTTTCTTATGGCTGCCTCCTGAGAAGGACAGCAGCGCCAGAAGTTCATGCCCCAGGAGGGGAAAGGCAGCCAATATGGTCAGGTGTGTCCATTCCTCGCCACTTAAATGTACCGTGCCGAATGCCTGAATGAGGAACGAAACCTCTGTCACTGCAAACTGGAGGGCAAAGCCGATGATGCAGGCAGTGAGCATAAGAGGATTGTTTGCATGGTTTATGCGGAAGATGGAACGGTGTACATCGCGCATTCCGACCGCATGGAAGAGCTGCGACATTCCAAGCACGGTAAAGGCATAGGTCTGTGCTCTTCGCAAAACTGTTTCATTCTGAAGAAGAATGGTCAGATTTTCCATGGTAAAGGGCATCCCCTTCTGCTGCAAAAGGGTATAGGGTATGGTAAAAAAGGCGGTCAGGCTGATACCTGCAATGAGGATGCCATAAAAGCAGGTGCGGGAAAAGCCGCCATCTGCAAACAGGCTTTCCTGCGGATGTCGCGGCTTTTTGCGCATCAGGCTTCTGCCGTCGTTTTTATCCACTCCCAGCGCCAATGCCGGAAGAGAATCCGTAATGAGATTGATCCATAAAATATGACTGGATTTTAAGGGAGAAGCCAGACCGCAGAGCACCGCTAAAAACATCGTCATGATTTCTCCCAGATTAGAGGAAAGCAGAAAGATAACCGATTTTTTGATATTTTCATAGACACCCCGCCCTTCCTCGATGGCCTTTTCAATGGTTGCAAAATTATCATCAGTTAAAATCATATCCGAAGCCTGCTTCGCCACATCGGTTCCATTCATGCCCATGGCAATGCCTATATCTGCTGCTTTCAGGGACGGTGCATCATTCACACCGTCTCCTGTCATCGCAACGATATTCCCCCGTTCCTTAAAGCCCCTCACGATTCTTACCTTCTGTTCCGGCGAAATACGTGCAAATACCCGTACCTGTTCCAAACGTTTTAAGAAGGCTTCCTCATCCAGCCGATTCATCTCCTCCCCGGTCACACACTGCTCCTTCCTCTCCACAATGCCAAGCTCTCCGGCAATTGCAAAGGCTGTATCTACATGATCTCCTGTAATCATAACCGTTGTAACTCCGGCTTCCCGAAACTGCTCCACCGCACCTGCTGCCTCCGGTCTTGGCGGGTCCTGCATTCCGACCAGTCCCACAAAGATAAGCTTCTCCTCACTCGGCCCATTTCCTCCGTATTTTATTGCGACTGCCAGAGTCCGTAATGCCTGTGAGGACATTCTCCGTACCGCCTCCCGTATCTGACGGCGTTCCCCCTCCTTCAAATCGGCCGCACGGCCATGAAGCAGAATACCGGTACATTTTTTCAGCACCTCATCCGGCGCTCCCTTGGTATAGGATATCGTACTGCTGCCATGTCTGTGAAAGGTAGACATCATTTTCCGGTCAGAATCAAAAGCCAGTTCGCCGACTCTTGGAAAGCTCTGCTCCGTCTCTTCCTTCCGAATGCCATAGCTATCGGCAAATTCCAACAAAGCGAGCTCCGTCGGATCTCCCATCCTGCTTTCTTCTTCATAAACCGCATCGTTGCACAGGCACATGCATTGCAGGAATTCCTTCATATCCTTTTCCATTCCTGCATTTTTAGTCAAAGCTTCTTCCTTTTCACCCTTTTTCGCCCTTTCATAAAGCTTCATATCCAGAAAATACTGCACGACCGTCATCCGATTCTGTGTCAGCGTTCCCGTCTTATCCGAGCACACAACGCTGACTGCTCCCAGTGTTTCCACGGAAGGAAGCCTGCGCACAATGGTATGTACCTTGACCATACGGGTCACACTGAGCGCCAGGCAAATAGTTACTACAGCCGGAAGGCCCTCCGGTACTGCCGCTACTGCCAGGGAAATGGCTGTCAGGAGCATATCGAACACATTTCTTTCCTGCAAAAGCGCGATGCCAAAAAGCAAAGCACACAAAACCAGAGACAGGACGCTTAACACCTTACCAAGCTCGCCCAGCCTCTTTTGCAGCGGTGTCAGCTCCTCCCTGCTCTCATGAATCAAAGATGCAATTTTCCCAATCTGTGTATCCATGCCCGTTGCCACGACAACTCCCTCACCGCGTCCGTAGGTAACGATGGTGGACATATAGGCCATATTATGTCTGTCACCAAGCGGTATATCCTTCCTCTCAGGCAGCGCCTGAAAGGAGGCATTTTTTTCCATAGGCAGGGATTCTCCGGTCAGCGCCGACTCCTCGATCTTCAGGCTCTCCGTATGGATCAGACGAAGATCCGCCGGCACCTGGCAGCCGGCTTCCAGACAGACCAGATCTCCGGTCACCAGCTTTTTTGCCTCAATCTCACATTTCTTTCCATCCCGCAGGACAACCGCATGGGGGCTGGTCAGTTTTTTCAGGGAATCCAGCGCCTTCTGTGCCTTTCCCTCCTGTACGATGCCGACCACTGCATTCATCAGTACGACCACCAGAATAATAACGGCATCACTGATCTCCTGCAATAGCAAAGATACAAAAGCCGACAGGAGCAGCACATAGATCAAAGGATCGTTTAGCTGCTCAAAAAAGGCTTCAAATACACTTTTTTTATGCGCCTCGGCCAGTTCATTTTTACCATTTCTCTGATAACGCTGCTCTGCCTCTTTTGTAGAAAGTCCCTGTTTCGGATTTACTCCAAGCTCGGTACAGGTCTCCCTGACGGTTTTCTTTTCATACATAACAAATCCCCACTCCTGTGCAACTATTGTTCCCATAAGGCAGGCGAGCCTGTACCTTATCTGTACAACCTATGCAGGCAGAAGCGGGGATATTCATTTTACTGTTTTTTCATTGCTGTATGGACGGCTAACTCTAAAAGATTCCCAACCTTCCGACAATCCAGTACCCCAAGCCCAGCACCCAGCTTACAAAGATCCCGTACAAAATCACCGGCCCGGCAATCGTAAAGATTTTGCACCCGATTCCGAATACCTGCCCTTCTTTCTTAAATTCAATGGCAGGGGCTGCTACCGAATTGGCAAAGCCGGTAATCGGCACAAGGCTTCCTGCTCCTGCCCATTTTGTAATTTTCGGGTAAATATTAAACCCGGTCAGCAGTACACTGATAAGCACCAGAATAAGCGAACACCACGATCCTGCGGTCTGCTGATCCAGACCAAGGCTGCTACCATAATTCAGAATACACTGACCGATTACACAGATGATACCGCCCGACACAAATGCTTTTGTCATTTGTAAAAACACGTTATGCGTAGGCGTTACTTCCTTTACATACTCCTGATACTGCTGCTTTTTCTCTTCATTCATCTTCCTGTCCATGCTCCTTTCCAAGGAAACCTTCTGCACAGGTCCCTTTTCCACATACACCACTTCACATTTCTTCCGTTGTCCACTATTTCACTACGGCTGCCCAGCCATGTGCAAAATAATAAAGCGAACCGCACATCTTTCCAAATGCCATTGCCAATATGACGATTCCAAGCCCATGCCGAAAGCCGATTCTTCGTGTAAAAATGGGAATACTGTCCAGCATTTCCGCAATTGCCAGTGCTAATGCCCCGACAAAGATACCGGCAAAGATACCGTATACCGCAAGCAGAACTGTCCCGCATACTTCCCACATACCGCCCGGCAGGAAAGAACGGGCAGCCTCTCCCCATGTCTGACATCCCGGAAATACACTGAAAATAATGCCTGCCACGGCTCCCAAAATAACCATTTCCTCATACAAAAAGACCTTGCGGTTCGTATGGGTCTTTCCGGCAAATCTGGGAATCAGGCCGACCGACAGCAGCACGGTAAACAGTCCGCCTGCAACCAGCGCACCGGCACAGATACCAACAACAGCCAAAACCACATACCTCATGAAGGCTCCTGCTCCTTTCCTTCCCGTTCGGCAGTCTGTATCAGGGTCATATTGACATCCTGCTCGTATTCCCTCATGGCAACCTCAATCGGAGTCGGATCCTTTGTGATGCGCCTGCCACCGATATGATTGAAGAATAAGATAATTCCGGCTGCAAGTCCGATGGAATAGCTGACCTCCAGCACGGTAAAGCCATCCGAGCTTGTTCCCATGACGATCTGATGGAACTCCGCAAAAACCTCCTGAATCCCGATATCATTATGAAATGCCATAATGGTAAAGGCTGTTCCAAAAAAGCTGATCAGCGCCACAAACACAATTTTAGCAGTGACCAGAAATCCTTTCTTTTTATCCGTCTTGACCTGCTTTACCACCGTATCTGTTTCTCCAATGCTCTCCACCGTAAGATTCGGTTCCAGCCTCTGAATTTCCTCTATGACCTGAAGGATGCTGATGACGGTACGGCCTCCCTGGGTCGCCTGAAAATGATGTACCTTCATTGCCTTTGCCTTTGCAAGGATGCTCCTGTTCGTACAGGTCATGGATGCAAGATCCTTCAAATAAACAGAATCGGACATGACCTCCACATTCTGCTTTGCTTTCACGTATAGAATATCCGATGCCATACTGTTAAACCGCCTTTGATTTTTTACTTCGTTTAGTATGTGCAGCTTTATATATTCTATACAGCAGATGTCTGACCGGTCATGTCCGTTGCCTTTGCTTTCTGCTGATTCAACTGTCTGTCTTTTATAAATTGAACTTATCCACGATTACATTCAATTCCTGTGCAATCTGCTTCTGATTGGAGGACAGAACAGAGACTTCACTTACCTCTCCTGATACCGATTCCACCGCTCCCATCACAAGAGAACTGTTATTGGCTGTCTCCTGTGCCGATTCCGCAACATTCTGGATGGCATCCCCTACTTCTTCCATGATGTGCTCAATGTTTCCGCTCATTTCATGGATTTTTTCCGATATAGAGCCAAAGGTGGCTGCATCCTCCTCATACTGCCTTCCAATATTGACAAATCTGTCATAATCCGGTGTTACAGTCTCCTTTAGGAAGGATAACATTTCTTCGGTTCCCTTTGTCATCTTTTCAAATGCAGCCTGTACCTCTGTAATCGTGCCCTGAATTTCTTCTACTGCTTTTGAGGTATCTCCGGCCAGCTTGCCGATTTCGGAAGCGACTACGGCAAAGCCTCTTCCCTGTTCCCCTGCTCTTGCTGCCTCGATGGAAGCATTGAGGGACAAGAGATTAATCTGCTCGGCAATACTGGAAATCACATTCGCCATAACACCGATATTCTCCACCACGGCAGCGTTTCGATAAGCCTCTTCCATCTCCTTCTCCCGCTGGCTGGAAATCGCAAGTGCATACTCATAAGCCGCTTGACTATCCTGCTCGATTTTCAATGCACGCACCTTAATCTCATCCGCCTGCTGATTGCTCTTTTCAGCTTCCGATGCCAGTATGCTGACAGAAGAATTGACCTCCTCTACCGACGCATTCACCTCCTGAGTTGCAGCACTGGCAGACATCATAGCCTCATTTACATCCGTCATATAATTTTCGATTTTTTCAAACTGCTGCGTCAACTGCTCCGCAGCACTGTTTAGCCGTTCACTGGCTCCCTTGATTTTACCGGAATGCTCTGCAATGTCACCGATTACGGCACGGTTGCTTTCAAACATCTCATTTAAGGATGCACTCATTTCTCCCAGTTCATCCCTGGACTGTGCTTTTAATTTCTGCACCGTAAAGTCTCCCTGCGCCAGAGAGCCTGCAAAATTTCTGACCCTGCCAAGATTTTTGGCAATACTTCGTACCTGGAACAGCACCGTAACGATACAGAAAATCAATGCAATCACGCATACTCCCGTCATTTTTACCAACAGTGCATAAATCGGTGCATTCAGTTCAGACTGCGGCATCCGTATCATCAGCTTCCACTGTACCCCGGGAACCGTAGTATAATACAGATTATAGCTTTCCGCAGCATCCCGGTAGACGACCATTCCGTTTTCCTGCTGCAAAAGCTCTGCTGCCGCACCGGCCAGGGAAGTATTTTCATCCTCTGCAATATTTTTCCTCTTCCTCACAGCACAGATAGGTTCCGCCTGCTGTCGTCAGCATCGCATAACCGTTCTCTCCGATCCGGATGCCGTTTACCAGCTCTTCAATGGCCCCCAGTGCCATATCTACCGTTACTGCTCCGATAAACTTTCCATCCGCTCCATAGACAGGAGCCGTACAGGAAGCCATAATGACATCCATGGTCGGATCATAATATGGGTCTGTGATAACAGCCTTTCCGTCAGATTCCTTTGCCAAAAGATAATATTCCTGTGCAAAATAATCATATTCTGCATTGCTGTAATCATAGGTAAGTACAATGTCCTCCCCATCCTTATACCAATAGGGACCCATATAGGTTTCATTTCGGTCATACACCTGCGGTTCAAACCAGATACCGCTTCCCATGATCAGGTCATTATCTTTTATAATCTGTGAAAAAGCTTCCCCGTAGGTATCCATATCCGTACTCTGATAGGTTGTACCCACCGTCCTGGAAAGATTCATCGCCGTATTGCGAACCACCTCCAGATAGGAATCAATATCATTTACGTTTGCCTCAAGCTCCGCATCCATACGTTCCCTGATCTGCTCCGTAATAATTTTCTGGCTTGCATTCTCACTGATGAGAGTAAGCGCCAGCATCGACAGGATCAGAATCGGCAAAATTCCCAACAACATTTTGAAGCTGATTTTTCTTATTTTTTCATCTGTCTGTTCCTCACTATAGGCTTCTTCCTGTTTTTTCTTACACGATGCTGTACTGAAGCCACTCGTACTTCAGCCTTGTCCCCTCCGTAATCTCTGGCGGCAGAAGCGCTCTGGCTACCAGCTTCAGGTCATCGCTCTCAACGTCCGTCCTCCGCAGATTTGCATAATCTCCATCCAGACTTTCCACAACGTAATAAAATGTATTCATCCTTCTCCCTTTCCTGCTCTTTTTTCTTTTGCTTTATTACAATACATTATAATACTTCCTGTTCTCCCTATCAACTAATCTTTGCACGCATACGCAGCAAAATTTTCTTTTCCAGCCTGGATACCTGCACCTGCGTGATACCCAGCTCCCTCGCCACCTGCATCTGTGTCTTATCCTCAAAATACCGCAGATGGATGAGCTGTCTTTCCTTCTCCGTCAGCTCCTCAAACAGACTTTCCAGCATCAGGTGATTGAGCAGCATCTCATTCTCGTTCCGATTCTCCGGCAGCCGGTCTACCAGATAGACCTCGCTTCCGTCCGGCTGATAGACCGGGCGGTGGATGGACTCGACCTCTGCTCCTGCCTCCAGGGCCAGCACGATATCCTCCCTGCTCATCCCGGTTTCCTCTGCAATCTCCTGCAGGGTGGCATCCCTGCCCTTCTCCCCTGCTATCCTTTCCTGCGCCTGACGAATCTTCCAGCCATTTTCCTTAATCGTCCTGGATACCTTGACCATTCCGTCATCCCGCAGAAAGCGCTTGATCTCTCCGGTAATCATCGGCACCGCATAGGTAGAAAATTTCACATCATAGGACAGATCAAATTTATCAATGGACTTTAACAGTCCGATGCTTCCAATCTGGAACAGATCCTCTGCATCATAGCCGCGCCCCAGAAAACGCTTCACAATATGATGCACCAGCCCCAGATTTTTCTCCACCAGTAATTCTCTGGCTTCCTGACTGCCCTGCTGGGCTTTGGCAATCAGAGCATTGACCTCCTCCACGTTCTACTCCTCTTCCGAGAGATAGCTGTCCGTCCCAAGCTTCTTGCGCATACGCACCGTAGTCCCTTCTCCCGGGGCCGATTCTACCTCCAGTTCATCCATGAATGCCTCCATAAAAGCGAACCCCATACCGGAACGCTCTAACTCCGGTCTTGTTGTAAAAAGCGGCTCCATTGCCTGTTCCACATTTTCCATTCCCTTTCCGCGGTCAGTCACCTCTACCGTCAGCCTGTCCCCCTCCAATACACAACGGACGGTAACCTTGCCCTCCTTTTCCTCATAGCCGTGTATAATGGCATTTGTCACAGCCTCGGACAGCGCCGTTTTTACATCTGCAATCTCCTCTATCGTCGGATTTAGCGGTGTGATAAATGCTGCAACAGCAACCCTTGCAAACCCCTCATTGGCAGATACTGCATCAAATTCCAGCGTTACCTCATTCTTCATTTTATGTTCCATGCTCCTCTCCTCACTCCAAAATATCCATTACCTTATGCAGCCCCGAAAGATAAATAATACGCCGGATTGCCCCGTTTACATGAACTGCATATACCTTGCCCCCAAAGCAGCTTACCTTCTTGTATCTGCCCATAATAATACCGATTCCCGAACTGTCCATAAATACGGTGTCCTCGAAATCAAATACCACATGATTGACCTTCTTATGTAGGATGAACATATCTGCTCTTTCACTGATGGCAGCTGACTGATGATGATCGATTTCCTCCGGCATCTTTACCATCAGATAATTATCGATTACCTTAAACTTGTCTTCCATGTCCTGTTGCTCCTTTCCTGTGCTATAAAAGTGTAAATCGGGTAGGAGGTAGATAATTATTTTATCTACCGACCTCCCACACCACCTGGCATACGGTTCCGTACCAAGGCGGTTCTTTAGTTTTCACATATTTTCAAATAGTACTCTGTGAATGTGGGATACCCCCATTCACGGA
>JAGANL010000009.1 GCA_017624235.1 Lachnospiraceae bacterium
ACTTTAGGTTACTCCATCCCTTCTCCAGACCCGAAAATCTGCATCATGAAGGAACTTCGCTTTTGTTCTGAAAATTTATCTCTTTAGAATTTTCAGGGTTGCATTGTTGTTCATTTGTCAAGGTACTTTGTCTTGTCCGAACCTCTGTCCTTTGGTCGCTTTTCTCAGGATTCTTTCCTGTGTGCTTTCCTGTCGAACTTTGTTTCCGTCAGACGCAACTCTGATATAATATCATGTGTCTTATCGTCTGTCAAGACCTTTTTTCATTTTTTTAAATTCTTTTTTGATGTTGCTTTTCAAGAATTTATCCACCGTTTTGCGCGGTGGAATTTTATAGTATCACTGTTATTTCTAATTGTCAATTATTTTTTACAAATTTTTCACATAAATTTTTAAACCAATTTTCAAAAGGAGTAACATCGGGAAAAAACATCGCGCGATGCAGCCAGCACATGTTCCTAGACACTCCATTCCGCAATCCAGGCAGCTATATAATTATTATAAAACATGAGCAAGAGCCACTCGTTTTCCTGAACACCGGCTAACAGATAGTTCCTCAATCCGGCAATATTAAACGCTGTAATCAGTAAAAAGGCTATCCATACCAACAGCAGCCCTTCTCCTGCCCCTATCGCGATGCCGGCCAGATGATCCAGACCGCCTAGAATCGGAAGATGTGTGAGCAGCTTCAATGAAGTCAGAATAAAATCCACTACTTTATACGCCAAAATCACAATCACAAATCCTAAGATGGCTATGAGCATCTCCCGGTTATCCTTTTGCTGATAATTCTGTACTGCGGATACAAACAGCATAATGGCTGCCAGTGCACCGATCAGGCCAATCAATGAGGACAGCTCCTTTACCATACCTTTTTTCCATCCTTTTACCGCGCCGCCTGCAATCAGCAGTATGACAATGATCATAATCAGATTGATCTGCATCCTTTTCTCCCCTACTTTAACTCTATCGTATCTATGGAATCTGCTGTTACAAGGACATACCGGTTAAATGCCGATGTCGGAACTACAGCCAGAACCCCTTTTTCGAATTGTGCGGAGAAGACATCCGTTCCCCCTACATTGTGTATCAGACATTCCATCTCATCAAAAATGATGACTTTGTCCTTCTGGAACAGGATATCAGTATACTCTATATTAAATTTTACCGTATCGACTATTTTTCCGTCTCTTCCATAAATATCCAGCCGATAGGTTGCTTCGCCGGTCACATCATAATAGACCAGAGCGATATAATTTTCACTATAATATACACCCTGTATTTCCTCTGACAGGAGGTTTTCCCACGAGCTTGTTGGTATCTGAGAGCCTTCATAAAGCATCAGTCTGCTGTCGCCTACTGCAAAAGCCGTACTGTTATCAAGGTAACGCACAAACGGCACTACCGTATCGGTATAGTCATAGCCGCCCACAAAATTATCAATTTCATTCTGTCCGACCGGCCCAAAATTATAAAAGGCTACACTGGAACGCATAAAACCGCTTTCTACATACACATAAGCCACCTGCACCATCATTCCATTCGGAGAGACTGATACGCCAACCGGATAACCGCTCTTCTGCATAGTCGTCTTAAAATAGGCAATGGTATCTCCATTGGAATCGAACAGATAGATCCATGTAACATTGCCTTCATCCAGTATAGCAGCTACTACTCCGCTTTCCGAAACACTGAAATTACGAATCGGCATCATCGTATCAATCTGCCCGATTGGGCCGGAAGCATCCATCACATAAATAACGCTGCCATTATAATCTCCAAAGGCTACCTTATCTCCTTCCATGTCCATGATAGGACTCTGCATCTCGAAGGTCTGATTCCACAGCACTACTCCCTTGGTATTGGTGCAGCTTGCACCATCTCTGCTGTAGGTCAGAATATTCCCGTTATATTCCATGCAAACTGCATCCAGGGTTTCCTTCCGTTCCACCGAATTGATTACTTCATAGCTGTCATAGGTTCGGTTCTTAATACTCAGGAAGGTTGCTACCGCTGCTGCCGCAATGACAAGCAGTATCATTGCCGTACGCAGGAAAATGCGGAGCCTATGCTGAATAATACGCTCCGTCAGCCTGCCTGTCGTATATTTTTCCCTGTCAAAACGCTGCTTTTTCTTTTCATCCTGTTCTTTCTTTTTTTGGTATTCTCTCAGATTAATCATGTGTTTCCTCTCACCGCTTTATCCTTACCGGACATTATAACACATTTCATTCTTTTGGGAGGAGAATTTTCTGACCTACTATGATGCTATTAGGATCCTCAATGTGATTGAATTCACAAAGCTCTACAAGACGGGAGCTGGTACCATATAAGGTACGACTAATCTGCGCAAGGGTATCTCCTTCTTTTACAATATAAACAGAATTTTCTGCGTCAGCTTCCTTCTTCTCCTCCGGCAGAACCGTAATCACGTTCTGGCTCACAGCCTGCACAGCAGTCTCTTCCTCTACTTTTTCCTCCTGCTTTTCTGCATCCTTCGAAGGCTCTGCCGTTGTCTCCTCATCCGTGCCGGCCACTTCCGGTGCAGATATCATTCCCCCGACATTTTTTGCCGAAGCTGCTTCTGTCACGGTCGTTTCTGTCTTTTCCGGCAGCCTCCGTTCCTCCATGACCAGTGCCAGATGATCAATGGCCTGTCCCATCTGCCTCATCTTATCGTACTGGTTAACCGCAGAAATCCCTGTAATACAGCAAAGTATCATCAGCATCAGACTTGCCGCATACAGAAACGATATGACCTTATGTTCATGAATGTCATTCTGTCTCTCCTGATAAAGGCGTCTGAAATCCTGAGCCGCATGATCGGAATGCTCCGACTCCTTCAGCCTGTCATTTTTCCTGTACCATTCAATCAGAAAATTCTGCATGACTTCATTTTTTTCATAAAAGATAAAAAAAGTATCGGCTCGCTTTACATACCTGTTTTCATTGAGAAAGAAAACAGGCTCTCCCTGTTCGCTATTCAGTACGGCGCAAAGTGATTCCGGCTTCTTCTGCACGTCCGCTATGTATTCTTCCGGCTGTCTGTCCTTATCCCAGCATGCCTGTCCAAGCCATTGGTAATCTGAAAATTTCTCCCGATCCTCCGGCATTCCCGCTGCATAGACAAAAAACCACGTTTTTCCATCCTCCTGCTCTTTTCTGCCATACAGCTCTGCCTGAAATCTGCCCTCTCTGCATCGCTCCCTCGCCTGCCTCAGGAAGGTCATGACATAATCCTCTACATAGATTCTTTCTGTCATATTTTCCATGGAATCGGTAGCTCCTGCTCCCTCACCGCATTGTCTGATATTTTTCGGTATCTGTATTTTCATATTCCGCTCCTTTCGTATGCCTGTTATATCTAACAGAACTATAGCAGGATGCAGAACGTAAATTTGCCGGATTTTGTCGTCCATACCGCTTTTTCGCTCGACAAAATCCGGCACCTGTAAAATACCTGATTTACAATACTGTATATATAACCTTGCTCTTATACATGCCTATACAAACTGATAAATCGTCGTGGATACGAAATCCCTGCCTTCCCCATAAACCGGAGATGGGAAAGACGCCTCATTGACAGCATTCGGGAAATCCTGAGTCTCCAGGCACAGACCGCCTCTGCGGTCATACTCCGCACCGCCCTTTCCGGTATGCTTTGTCACAAAGTTTCCCGCATAGAACTGCACACCCGGAAGATCGGTATAGACCTTCATAGTCCGCCCAGAGGTCTTCTCCTCTACCGTTGCGAAATGTCTTATGGTATGATCCCAGCCATCAATCACCCAGTTATGATCATATCCTCCACCAAGATTCAGCGCTTCAAAATCCGCATCAATCTCATCACCGATTACCTTAGGCTGTGTAAAATCCATCGGTGTGCCTGCTACAGGCGCAATCTCCCCGGTCGGAATCAATCCTTCTCTGACCGGTGTATAATTGGAACAGTTCAGGGTCAGGATATGATCCTCGATGGAACCCTGATCATGCCCCTTTAAATTAAAGTAAGAGTGATTGGTCATATTTAAGACTGTCTTCTTATCACTGGAGCCTGCATAGGCAATCTTAATCTCATTATTCTCCGTCAGAGTGTACGTAACGGAAATGGTCTTGTTTCCCGGAAATCCCATATCTCCGTCCGGGCTTTCCAGATAGAAAACGACACTCATATCACCATCTTCCTTCGCTTCCCAGATTCTCTTATGGAAGCCAAGCTCCTCATCACTGTGCAGATTGTTCGGCCCGTCATTGACCTTTAGCTGATACTCCGTTCCATCAATCGTTAATTTTGCATCGGCAATACGATTGCCGTTCGGCCCGATCGTCGCTCCAAAAAAGCAGCCATTTACCAAATAATCCTCCAGCCTGTCATATCCGAGACATACATCTGCTGCCTTTCCGTCCTTATCCGGTACCATCAGATTCACGAGAATCGCTCCGTAATTCATAACAGAAGCCTTCATTCCTTTGGAATTTTCCATCGTGTACAGAAAGACTTCGCTTCCGTCCTGTGTCTTACCAAATAATTCTTTTTTCATACACTCAACCTTCCCTTCCGTTTTCGCTCTGCCTGTTCTTTAAAGTTCAATTCGCCCTTCCAGCGCCCGAAGCAGCGTCACCTCATCAATATATTCCAAATCTCCGCCCACCGGTACTCCACTCGCAATCCTTGTCACCCTGACACCGGTCGGTTTAATCAGCTTACTGATATACATCGCTGTTGTCTCACCCTCCAGGCTGGAATTGGTCGCGATAATGACCTCTTCCACATCCCCCTGCAGACGTGCCATCAGTTCCTTTAGCCGGATATCCCCCGGCCCAATGCCCAGCATCGGAGAAATAGCTCCGTGCAGCACATGATAAACGCCTTCAAACTTGCCTGTTTTCTCATAGGCTGCCAGATCCCTGCTGTTTTCTACGACCATGATCGTGCGATGGTCACGTTTGGGATTCGCACAAATCGGACATTCCTCTTCATCGGTCAGCGTACAACAGGTCTTGCAGTAGCATACGGTTTCCCTTGCCTGTATAATCGTTTCCGAAAGCCGCCTGACCCTCTCCTTGGGCATATTGATAATATGAAAAGCCAGACGCTGCGCAGACTTGCCGCCAATACCCGGCAAACCTGCCAGTTCATCAATCAATTTGTTAATATGTCCGCTATATAAGTCCATTAGAACGGCAGGCCTCCGCCAAGACCAAGACCGCCAGTCATTTTATTCATAATCTCCGCATTTGCCTCATCTGCCTGACGCATTGCTTCATTGGTGGCCGCCATGATCAGATCCTCTAACATTTCAATATCATCCGGGTCTACTACTTCTTCGGACAGCTTCACTTTGACAATTTCTTTCTTTCCGTTTACAGCCACTTCCACGGCACCGCCGCCTGCTGCCGCTGTAAACTCCTTTACCTCAAGCTCCTTCTGACTCTCCTCCATCTGGCGCTGCATGCGCTGTGCCTGCTTCATCAAATTGCTCATATTTCCGGGCATTCCGCCGCCCGGAAAACCTCCACGTTTTGCCATGGTATGTCCTCCTGCTTCTTCCTGATTTATCTGTTTCCTATTTTAACAGGTTCTTTTCAAAAAAGATACTTTTGCCTGAAAAATTTAATCCTCTTCCTCAATTTCCATATGGATGACCTGCGAAAGATCCACATAATTCTGCCGAAATTCCCTTTCATCTCCAACCGTCTGGAGCGTTATCTCAATTTCTTTTCCAATGCTGTTGGAAAGAAACGTCTCCAGTCTTTCCTTGTGTTCGGGATTTTTCATATAATCAGCAGCCAAACCATCCTCTAAAACAACCATCAGCTTATTGTCTCCTCTCAGGCTGAGTCTGGCTGATTTCATATACTGCTTCATAGGCTGGCTGAGTTCATTGACGATTCCCGCCCATCTGCTGACCAGCTCCTTCACATCCTCCGGGATGGCTCTTGGAAGCTCCGGTCTCTGCGCCGTTTCTGCCGCATCACCGCCTGACAGATTTGGGCTGCCGCTTCCTCCGTTTCCATTCATCATGCCTGCCGCATCCTTTGACACGACAACACCATTTTCCAGCTTATCCTCCAGCTCCCTGACCCGTTCCAGAATAGAACCTGTATCCGTCTCCATACTGGGTTTGCAGAGCTTGATCAGTGCAATTTCAATCAAAATCCGCTTTTGGGAGGCATAGCGTATCTGTCCGGAAAGCTCAGAAAAAATGCGGATATAACGCATAATCGTATCCATATCGGTCAGTTCAGCCTCTTCCTTCAGCCGTGCCAGATTTTCACTGGACATATCAATGACCTCTTCCACATCATCCGAGGTCCTGACCAACAGGAGATTACGCAAATACCAGGTAAAATCCGATACAAACTGTGTCAGCTCGCGTCCCTGCATGACAATCTCTTCCAACAGCTCAATACATCCCAGCACGTTCCTGTCCAAAACACTCCGAAGCAGCGTGCTGAACACTCCGGTGTCCACTGCTCCCAATACGTCCAAAACCTTGTCATAGGTCAACTCCTGTCCGAAATGAAAAGCAATGCACTGATCCAGAAGGCTCAGCGCATCACGCATGGAACCATCCGCAGTCTTTGCAATGTAACGGAGCGCCTTCTCTTCCACGGAAACCTGCTCAATATCGACCAGTTCCCGCATTCTGGCAGCAATCGTATCAATCGTAATCCTTTTAAAATCATAGCGCTGGCACCGTGACAGAATCGTAATCGGAATCTTATGAACCTCCGTCGTCGCCAGAATGAAAATCACATAGGACGGAGGCTCCTCCAGAGTCTTTAAAAGCGCATTAAAAGCTCCGATGGAAAGCATATGCACCTCGTCTATGATATAGACCTTGTACCTGCCTTCCGCCGGAGAATAAGATACCTCATCCACAATTTCACGAATATTATCGACGCCGTTGTTGGAAGCGGCGTCGATTTCAATCACATTCATGCTGACCCCTGCAGCAATCGCCTTACAGGCAGCACACTCTCCGCAGGGGTTTCCGTCCTGTGGATTTTCGCAGTTCACTGCCCTGGCAAAGATTTTTGCAATCGTTGTCTTACCCGTTCCGCGGGTTCCACAGAACAGATACGCATGTCCGATACGTTCTGCCTTAATCTGATTCTTCAGGGTTGTTACAATATGTTCCTGTCCCTTCACATCCGCAAAGCTTGCCGGGCGGAACTTTCTATAGAGCGCAGTATAAGACATAACTAATCACCAAAGCTGATGCCGAGCATCTTTGCCTCCTGAATAATAGAAGCATCCGGAGATACCATTTTCAATTTGCCGGCTACCTCCTCTAACGGAACCTTTACAATCTCTCTGTTACGATATCCTACCATAAATCCATACTCACCGTTTAAGATCAGCTTACCTGCCTCAGAACCAAGTCTGCTGGCAAATACTCTGTCATACGGACATGGACTGCCGCCGCGCTGTGTATGTCCCGGAACGGTAACACGCACCTCGATTCCGGTGCGCTTCTGAATCTGCTCTGCAATTTCATACGACACGCTCGGATATTTATAGTTCTTCATTTTTTCTTTATACTCTTTCTTGGAAAGCTTCGCATCTTCCTTGGAAATAGCGCCTTCTGCAACAGCCAGAATCGTAAAGTGGCTTCCTCTTTTATTTCTTGCCTGAATTGCTTCCACCACCTTGTTGATGTCATACGGAATTTCCGGGAGCAGAATAATATCAGCTCCACCGGCAATACCGGCATTCAGGGTCAGCCATCCCACCTTATGTCCCATAACCTCTACAATAAATACCCGACCATGGGAGGATGCTGTTGTATGAATACAGTCAATCGCATTGGTTGCAATATTAACTGCACTCTGGAAACCAAAGGTCATATCCGTACCCCACAGATCATTGTCAATGGTCTTTGGCAGGGTCACAACATTTAAGCCTTCTTCTCTCAAAAGATTTGCTGTTTTATGGGTTCCGTTTCCTCCCAGAATCACAAGGCAGTCCAGCTTCAGCTTATGATAGGTCTGCTTCATAGCTTCTACCTTATCCAGTCCGTTTTCGTCCGGCTCCCGAATGAGCTTAAAGGGAGTTCTGGAAGTACCGAGAATAGTACCGCCTTTTGTCAATATTCCGGAAAAGTCTGAGCTCTGCATAATTCTGAAGTTTCCGTAGATTAAACCTCTATATCCGTCCAGGAAGCCATAAATCTCCACATCCTGAGCACTGTTCATCATCGTCTTGGCAACACCTCTCATAGCCACATTGAGCGCCTGACAGTCACCGCCGCTTGTCAACATACCGATTCTCTTCATCAAAATGTCCTCCTTGTGATTTGTCTGATAGTATTCTGCCCATCTTGAATATGACTAAACACTGAGTATATTATAACACATTATGACCCGTTTGCTCAATTATAAATACTCTGGCCATTGTCTCCTTCGGGAAGTGTATCGTCAGTCCTTCATTCCCAAGCCGGAAACGGATTTTTGTTGACTTGAAACGCAAATTCCTTTATAATACCATCTTGTAGCACGGAGTCGTATCGAAGCGGTCATAACGGGGCGCACTCGAAATGCGTTTGCCCTCCGGGGCACGAGGGTTCGAATCCCTCCGACTCCGCTGAACGAAAGAAGCATCGGAAAATTTCTCCGATGCTTCTTTCATTTTCAGGGTTCATCCATGATTCCGATAAATACAGGCACTTCCGTCTCCGTATCCCAAATCATATACACGAATGGTTCATCAAAGCAGACATGAACCGGCTCTGTTTCCCGCAATGCCGTCATTTCACACATGGCGAGCTCCGTAGCAGCGGCAGCTTCTGTCCCCTTTTCATCAACACGGATAACCGCCTTTTGTCTGACCAGACTGATGTACAGATTTCCGCCCCGTTCTGCCCTTCCAAGCTTTGTAAAATCCGCTTTTTCTCCATCAAAGGCCTGCTGCAGCCCCATCTGCTTCAATTCCTCATTCAGCACCTTATCAAAGGTAATCTCATATTTAGGAAGCTCTAAGGTGACTAACCCATTCTGTTTTTCCTTTAAAAGCTGTGACAATCGTTCCGGTGTCAGTTCCGCATACAGCTCTCTGACCGTAGAGCCATCCGTCGGTTTCAGCGCCACAAAAGCCAGCGTCTCATCTGCATAAGGCAGAAAAATACCTTCAAACCTCTCATTCTGCCAATAGTCCTCATACTCCTCACGCCGATGCATCATATCCACCATGGCCGTAGAACCATCTTCTTTATAAAACTCCTGCTCATAAGTTGCCTCGGCCTGAAACGGAGTCTGCCAGTCAGCGTAGAAGTATACGGTATTAAACAGTGCAAGTCTTGCTTCCTGCGGAAGCGGCTCTTCCAGCATCCCGGGAATTAATCCGTTTGTTCTCTGTTCGACCCACGCATTAATCTGCTCCATCGCCTCATCTGAAGACAACTTTGCCCTATATGCCTCTGCATGGAACACATCTTTTATCACAGCCAGCCAATCCTCCTCAGGAATCAATTCCTGATCCATCCATGCAGAATCCGAAATAGACAGTTTCGTTTTCTCTTCCTTTTTCGGCAGAGCCTTCATTAAGCTACATGACACATTTGTCATATCTGTTCCAAGCACCTGCCCAAACTCTTCTGCCGTCTCACCATCTGCCCCATTCCCCGCCATTGCAAGCGCCAGATATGCCGAAACAGGGGACAGCACCGGATTTTTCTCCTGCAGATTCTGTGTCATCAAAGAGTAAGAAAACTGCTGTACCGATTCATAGGAATCTTGCTCCATATCCTTTTCACCCGCCAGCTGTTCACTCTGTTTTCCACAGCCCGAAAGCAGTCCGGCAATGCACATTATGCACAATGCCATTTTCCATACGCACATTCTTTTTAGTATCCTTGTTTTCCTTTTCTTCCTCATACTTTAATACTCCGAAAATCCCGCTTTCTTTACAGCTTTACAAAAACTGCCGTCTCTTCCTTTAACGCTCCGGCCATTTCTGCATTTTCATTCATATTGTTGGTAATGTTATCCATATCTCCCACCAGCACCTGCGTGCTCTCGGCTACACTGCTGATACCATTTACACCTTCTTCAATAGCATTGGTAATCGTCTGGATAGAAGATGCAATTTCTTCCATCGAACGCTTCAATTCATCTGTTTTCACGCTAAATTCTGCCATCGTCTGTTCAATATGTGTCGCGTTCCTTCTGTATTCTCCGCCTGCCTCTACAAAAGAGCCAAATTCCGGTAAAATCGATTCATTCATATAGACAACCAGTCCATTCGCATTTTCCGCCAGGTTATGTACCGCCTCTACTACCACCGCATTGATTGTCTGAATACGGTTCGCTGCCTCTCTGCTGGCCGCCGCAAGCTGACTGATCTCACCCGCTACAACTGCAAAGCCTTTACCTGCTTCTCCTGCCCGGGCCGCCTCAATCGATGCGTTCAGCGCAAGCAGATTGGTCTGGCTTGCAATATTCAAAATATCATTGGTCAGGCTGTTGACCTGATTGACACTGTCGCTTTCCTGAATTGCTTTATTCAATACGCTCAGAATCTCTTCCAGCTTGCTGCTCGTCGTCTCCATGTTAGTGCGCGCCGATTCCTCCATCTGGTCCGCATGTGCTTTCATTTCCTTGGAATAATCTGCAATTTCACCCGTCTTTTCAGCGATGACGCTGACCTCTTCCCGAACGGTTTCCGCATTGCCGTTAATTAACATGGCATTGGAAGACATTTCCTCCATAGTGGCCGTCAGCTCCTCTGTCAACGCCGACAGATCCGTTACGCTGTTGTTGGAGGTATTGACACTTCCAAGCACTTCCCTTACCACCCCATCCATCTTTTTGGAATTATCGGTAATAATACAGAAAATAGACTGAAGCTTTTCCATAAACACGTTGATGCCCCGGCCCAACGCTGCAATTTCATCATTGGAGGCAATAGCGATTCTTTTCGTCAGATCGCCTTCCCGCCTGTCAATTCCCTGAATAATGCCCGAAATCTCCTTTTCTGCTCTGGAAATCGGCCGGATGACACATACTGTAACAATATATGCCGCAATGAGCACCGACAGGATTCCGAACACAATCAAAAGAGTATTGCTACGCAGAGCACTCCGATATACCTGCTCCAGCTGATTCCTTGCCTCTTCGGATGTGGCAGTTGCCTCATTCACCATATTTTCAATACAGTCCTGCATTCCATTGGCACTTTCTGCCAGTTCATTATTCGCACAATGATAAGCCGTTTCGTTCTGATTATTGGCACTGTATGCCATGACATTCGCCATTGCATCCTTCATATTTTCGTAATGATTCAGCAACGCCTGATAATCTGCTTTGCTGGTATCGGTCAGATAAGCCTGATAATCTGTCAAACTCTGATCCAGTTCCGTTTCTGCGCTGCGCACAGAATCTACCAGACCGATCATCGTCTCCACATCTGTCGCAATGATATGTGACAGCGCCATCTTATGAAGATTCTGGGTCTGCGTCTGAATGTCATTCAGCTTCTCGATGCTGACCATATAGTGATCGGTGATCATAGATGCTTCCGCATTCACGCTTCGTATATTGGATACCGCCATCATATTGGAAAAAACCGAAATAAGTCCCAGGATGATGACCGGAACCAGCACCTTTACCTTGATTCCGATGCGCCGTTTCTGTTTTTGTTTCGTCATGATACGTCCTCCTGTCACTGAGCTACCGAAGCGGTAATCCCTTCTACCATTTTATCCAACAGCTCCTGAAGTTTTTTTCCCTCCGGATTCCCTTCTGCCATCGTTACACCAAAAGTCTGTACCGGACTCCAGTAGCTGTTTCCGACTCTCTGCAGCACCGCATGCTCCGACTGGGCAAGCACAGCCTGAATAGCCGGTGCCTGCCGCACCTCGTCAGAATCCGCCGCCTTGATATTGGAGGGTCCCTGATTGCGCATCGTAAAACGAAGCTTCTGATTCTCTTCATTGGTAATCCAGTCAGCCAGCTTCATAGCCCACTCCGTATGTTCCGAATAGGCATTGACTCCCACCATCTTATAGCCGGAAAAGGATGCCATCTGTACCTGCTCACCCCGACAGGTATAGGTCGGAAGCTTGACCGCTCCGTAATTGCTGCCCCAGGCATTCTCCACCTTTCCGGCATTCCATACACCGCTCACACCGGCTATCACGCTGCCATCCTGCATACCGCTCACAAAGGCTTCATCTGTCATATTGGCGAAGCCGGGATGCTGTGCAATAGCCAGCATGGCCTCTGCTACGTCCGTTCCGGTAATTCCGCCATCCGTACGATTCCAGTCACAAAAGTTGGTAATTCCATCTTCATTTAATCCAATGCTCATTCCGGTATTTCCAAAAAAGGCATACAGATACCAGCCGGATGTCCAGTCCATAGCTACCTTTTTCCCGGAAGCCGCCGCAATTTCCAGCATGGAATCCAACGTTTTTACATCCTCATCCGAAAAGAAATCTTTGTTATAATACATAAAATATCCATTATCCGCAGTCATCGGATAGGCATATAATCTGTCTCCGATCGTGGCTGCCTCTGATGCTTCGCTGACGTTGGCCTCCTTTACCGCTTCCGCATTTTCTATCTCCAGTAGAACACCGGAAGCCGCCAGCGCCAGAAGCTGGTCATCCGCAAATGCAAAAACATCCGCTCCGTTTAATACATCTCCCAGGAGATTATCCTTGCACTGAGATTCACCCTGTACTGCAACCGTAATGTTCACATCAGCCTCTCCGGCATGCTGCTTTTGAAAGCTGTCCGCCATCTGCGCAAGCATCTGCTGATCCTCTTCCGCTCCCCAGAGCGTCAGCTCTATTTTCCCGTCTGTCTGTCCAGTCTCCCGTGTTTGCAGCACCTCAGACGACTCCGTACCCTTTCCGGTCAAATCCTCCTGTCCGTTGCCGCATCCGGCCATGGATACCGCCAGAAGAACAGACAAGATTATTGCTATGATCCTTTTCACCCTTGTTCCTCCTTTACGCACTCAATGTATAGAAGGTATTATATCATTTTTTACATATAATTTACAATTCTTTATTGTATTTTATACAAATCGGGTAGGAGGTAGATAATTATTTTATCTACCGACCTCCCACACCACCTGGCATACGGTTCCGTACCAAGGCGGTTCTTTAGTTTTCACATATTTTCAAATAGTACTCTGTGAATGTGGGATACCCCCATTCACGG
>JAGANL010000010.1 GCA_017624235.1 Lachnospiraceae bacterium
CTCTGCTCTACCAACTGAGCTATCTGGGCATGTCGAACTACGTCGAACACAAGTTGTATTTTATAGGAAATATGAGAGATTGTCAATTACTTTTGGAAATATATCTGATATAATATAAGCATAGGAAATCGGCTCTGAAAGGGAAGAGGTATGGAGAAGGCATATAAGCTGGAATTTATGAATGAGCAGCCGGGAAGTCTGTCGGCGAATTGCTGCGGGTGTTCCAAGACGGAGCCGCTGCATAGCTTTGGGCCTGCATTAAAGCCGCATTATCTGATTCATTATATTCTAAACGGCAAAGGGATTCTGCGGATTGGGGGCAAGGAATACCGGTTGGAGGAAGGGTATGGTTTTTTGATTACGCCGGATGAGCTGGCATTTTATCAGGCGGATGAGAAAGACCCCTGGACCTATGTATGGATCGGGTTTACGGGCACTAAGGCGGCAGAGTATATGGAGAGCATTGGTTTGTCGGTAGCGAGTCCGGTGTTTCGCTCGACGCAGTCGGATGAGCTATATCGTATCGTACATGATATGATGGAGCACAATACGTTCGGCATTACGGATGATTTGCGCAGAAACGGCCTGCTGCATATGTTCTTGTCGGTGATTTCGGAAAGTGCGGAGCTGAGTGCGCGCAGTGATAATGATCGTGCAAATCAGTATGTGCGTAAGGCGGTGGAATTTATACAGGCCAATTATTGCAACCCGATTAAGGTGACGGATGTGGCGGATTATGTCTGTATTAACCGCAGCTATCTTTATACATTGTTTCACAATTCGATTCAGATGTCACCGCAGCAGTTTTTGACATCCTGCCGGATTACAAAAGCGATGGAGCTTTTGAAGGTCACACAGCTTTCCGTAGAAGGAATTGCGATTTCCTGTGGGTATCAGGACCCGCTGGTGTTTACCAAAGCCTTCCGGCAGATGAAGGGAATTTCTCCTTCGGCCTACCGCAAGGCTATTCAGAGGGAGGAGAGCAGAAGGGACAGGGAGCAGCTCAAGCAGGTAGAGGAGTTCCTCAACCAGAACAAGAAGAATATAACATTTTGACAGGTATATGCAACAAAGTCATATTTTCATAAAAAGGAAAATACGTATAATTTATCTTAAAGGACAACCGGTGGCGCAAAAATACGCTCCGGTGGGGACGGAGAAGGAACCAAAATAACATTTACAACTATAAAGGAAGGAATGAAAACGATGGGTATGAAAGAAACGGTATTGGAGAAATTTGCAGAGGTATTTGGGGACAACGATGGTGTGAAGGTGTATTTTGCACCGGGCCGTGTGAATATGATCGGAGAGCACACGGATTACAACGGCGGACATGTTTTTCCCTGCGCGTTGACCATCGGTACCTATGCTGTAGCGCGTAAGCGTGATGACAGAAAGCTCAGATTCTATTCCATGAATTTTGAAAAGCTGGGTGTGCTGGAATCCTCGATTGACGGTCTGAAGCCGGAGAAGGAAGCCGATTGGACGAACTATCCGAAGGGTGTGATGTGGGCGTTTGGCGAGAAGGGCTTTGAGATTCCGTGCGGTATGGATATTCTGTTAAACGGAAATATTCCAAATGGTTCCGGGCTTTCCTCTTCTGCATCGGTAGAAGTGGTAACGGGCTTTATTCTGAGAGATCTGTTTGGATTTGATGTGACCAATGTGGATCTGGCACTGATTGGCCAGTATTCCGAAAATAAATTCAATGGAGTAAACTGCGGTATTATGGATCAGTTTGCCATTGCCATGGGCAAGAAGGATCATGCCATTTTCCTGGATACAGCGGATCTTTCCTTCGAGTATGCACCGATCAAGCTGGAAAATGCGAAGATTGTCATTTCCTGCAGCAATAAGAAGCGTGGTCTGGGCGATTCCAAATACAACGAGAGAAGAAGCGAGTGCGAGACGGCTCTTTCTGAGCTGCAGCAGGTCATCGGCATCAATGCGCTGGGTGATTTGACAGAGGAGCAGTTTGAGACTTACAAGCCGGCCATCAAGGATGAGGTGCGTATGAGACGCGCAAAGCATGCAGTCTATGAGAACCAGCGTACGATGAAAGCGGTAGAAGCGCTCAAAAGTAACGATGTAGCGTTGTTTGGCCAGCTGATGAACGCTTCCCATGTATCTCTCAGGGATGATTATGAGGTGACAGGAGAAGAACTGGATACGCTTGTGGAAGAGGCCTGGAAGGTGGAAGGTGTGATCGGTTCCCGTATGACCGGAGCAGGCTTTGGCGGCTGTACGGTCAGCATTGTGCGTGAGGATGCAATTGATACCTTTATTGAAAAGGTTGGTACAGCTTATGAGAAGAAGATTGGCTATGCGGCAGATTTTTATGTAGTGGAAATTGGTGACGGCCCTGTCGTTTTATAAAGCGATATCGGTGAAACAGAGAAGGAGCATGGTAAGGAAGATGATACAGACATATATAAAGAAACTGGTGCAGTACGGTCTGAATACCGGTCTGGTGGCACCGGAGGATAAGATTTACACGACCAACCGCTTATTGGAGCTGTTCGGTCTGGATGAACTGGAAGAAAATGACGAAGATGTCACAATGGAGACGGAAGAGCTGGAGGAGGTTCTTGCAGGAATGCTGGACTATGCCTATGAGCAGGGAATCCTGAAAGAAAACGGCGTAGTATACCGGGATTTACTGGATACCAGAATCATGAGCGTGCTGATGCCGCGTCCGAGCGAGGTCATTCAGACCTTTCACGATTTATACGAAAACGAGTCTCCCGAGGAAGCCACGGATTATTTTTATAAGCTCAGTCAGGACAGCGATTACATCCGCCGCTACCGTATCAAAAAGGATTTGAAATGGACTGCGGAGACACCGTATGGGGAGCTGGATATTACGATCAATCTGTCCAAGCCGGAGAAGGATCCGAAGGCGATTGCAGCTGCCAGAAATGCAAAGCAGAGCGGCTATCCCAAATGTCTGCTGTGCCGGGAAAATGAAGGCTATGCGGGACGTGTGAACCATCCGGCAAGACAGAACCACCGTATCATTCCGGTCACGATTAACGGCAGTGACTGGGGCTTCCAGTATTCGCCGTATGTCTATTATAATGAGCACTGCATCGTATTCAACAGTAAGCATGTGCCGATGAAGATAGAGCATGACACCTTCTGCAAGTTGTTTGATTTTGTAAAGCAGTTTCCGCATTATTTTGTAGGCTCCAATGCGGATCTTCCCATCGTAGGAGGCTCGATTTTAAGCCATGACCATTTCCAGGGCGGACATTATACCTTTGCTATGGCGAAGGCTGAAGTGGAGCGCAGCTTTACGGTGAAGGGCTTTGAGGATGTGCAGGCAGGAGTTGTAAAATGGCCGATGTCCGTGATTCGTTTAAGCGGTGAAAGCACAGAGCGCATTATTGCACTGGCAGACCGGATTCTGGATACATGGCGCGGTTATACGGATGAGGCTGCATTTATCTTTGCGGAAACAGACGGAGAACCTCACAATACGATTACACCGATTGCCAGAAAACGGGACGGAAAATACGAACTGGATCTCGTACTGCGCAACAATATTACGACCGAGGAGCATCCGATGGGGGTATACCATCCGCATACGAAGCTCCATCATATTAAGAAAGAGAACATCGGATTGATTGAGGTTATGGGACTTGCCGTACTTCCTGCCAGATTAAAGGGCGAGATGGAAGCACTTGCAGCGGCTATCGTAAAGGGTGAGGACTACAGCCAGGACGAAATGCTCGGCAAACATGCAGAGTGGGTGGCAGAGTTTACCCCGAAGTATCCGGAGCTTGCAAAGCCTGCGGACGAGGCTGCGGTGATGGATATCCTGAAAAAGGAGATTGGTATCGTCTTTATGCAGGTATTGGAGGATGCGGGTGTATACAAACGTACACCGGACGGTCAGGCGGCATTTGACAGATTTATAGCAAGCCTGTAAAATCGAATCAGAAACTGATTTCTGGAAGTTCTGAGAAAACGATGTTGAGATAGAAGACCCTGTTGGAAATAGGTTTCCGGCAGGGTTTTCGTTGTATAGGAAATGATACGGACAGGAGCATGCAGCATGAAATTTCTGTTGGCAGCAATCAATGCAAAATATATTCATTCCAATCCGGCGGTGTACAGTTTAAAGGCATATGCGGAAAGCCGGCTGCGAAATTCTATGCCGGATCGTATACAAAAGGATGCACCGGACCGCATAGGAAGTATGCACGGAATACAGATTGAGATTGCGGAGTATACGATCAATCACCGCCCGGAGCAGATCTGGGCTGATCTGTATAAAAGAAAGCCGGATGTGATTGGAATTTCCTGTTATATCTGGAATATGGACATGGTGGAACGGGTTGTGGCCGAGGTACATAAGCTGCTTCCCCAGGTGCCGCTCTGGTTGGGCGGGCCGGAGGTTTCCTATGAACCGCAGACGGTGTTAGCACGGCTTCCCTTTTTAAGTGGCATTATGGTAGGAGAAGGGGAGGAAACTTTTTTCAGGCTGTTGGAGCACTACGACAGCCGGGAAAACGGGTTGCTGGAGATTCCGGGATTGTATCTGCCTACCGGATATACGGGGCTTGGGCAGGTGGTTTCGATGGATGAGCTTCCGTTTCTGTACCGGGATCTGAGCGGCTTTGAGAACCGAATTGTGTATTATGAGTCGAGCAGGGGATGTCCTTTTCGGTGCAGCTATTGTCTGTCTTCGATTGATAAGAGGGTACGGTTCAGAAGCCTTGAGACAGTATATGGGGAATTGCAGTTCTTTTTGGATAGACGGGTGCCGCAGGTCAAATTTATCGATCGTACCTTCAACTGCAGTCATGAGCATGCCATGGGTATCTGGAATTATATCAAGGAACATGACAATGGCGTCACAAACTTCCATTTTGAGATTGCCGCGGATCTTCTGAGGGAGGATGAACTGGAACTGTTAGCCGGTTTCCGTCCGGGATTGGCGCAGCTGGAAATTGGGGTACAGACGACCAATGAAGAAACGCTTCGGGCCATCAACCGGCATATGGATTTGGAAAAGCTGCGTCGAATCGTGACGGAATTGAAAAAAGGACACAATATTCATCTCCATCTGGATTTGATTGCAGGGCTGCCCTATGAGGATTATGAATCGTTTGCACATTCCTTTGATGAGGTATATGCGATGGAGCCGGAGCAGCTTCAGCTTGGTTTTTTAAAGGTGCTGAAGGGCTCGCAGATGTATGAGGAGGCGGAGAAATACGGTATCTGCTATACGGAACGTCCGCCTTATGAAGTGCTGTATACAAAGTTTTTAACCTATGAACAGGTACTGAAGCTCAAGCAGATAGAAGAGATGGTCGAGCTGTACTATAACAGCAATCAGTTCAGGCATATCCTTCCGGTTTTGCAAAGGGCCTTCCCGTCACCGTTTAGGATGTTTGAGAGGCTGGCGGAGTTCTATGAGGAAGAGGGATATTTTGTCATGGCTCCGGCACGGGCATACCGCTATCAGGTGCTGCTTGATTTTGCATTCCGGTATGATGATGTGCACCGGGAGCTTTACCGGGAGTTGTGTCTGTTTGATATGTATCTGCGGGAAAATTTGAAAAGCCGCCCGGACTTTGCGCCGGATTTACAGACCTGCTATGACACCATACGGGATTTTTACCGGTCGGAGGAAGAAAAACCGACGGTTCTGTCACAATATGAAGGAATGTCCGCGAAGCAGATGATGAAGCAGACACATATGGAACCGTTTTATTATCCGGTCTGGAAGCCGGAAAGCTGCCCGGACGCACAACGGGCGGAACAGCCGTATTTTGTAGTGTTTGATTATAAGGTCCGGAATCCCCTGACCTATGATGCGGCTTATTATCGGATATCGGAAGAGATGGAGGAATGACTATGAAAAGAATACCACCGATTCTGGAGCTTTTGGACGCTCACTACGGCACGGAGTACCGATGCTCCCTGGAATATGAGACACCGTGGCAGCTGTTGATTGCCACGATGTTAAGTGCACAGTGTACTGACGCACGTGTCAATATTGTGACCAGAGATTTGTTTCAAAAGTATCCCAGTGTGGAGGCCTTTGCGGAAGCGGATTTAAAGGAGCTGGAACAGGATATTCACTCCACCGGATTTTATCATAACAAGGCGAAAAATATCATTGCCTGCTGTAAGATGCTGAGGGATGAATATGGAGGCGAGGTGCCGCGCACGCTGGAGGAGCTGACCTCCCTTGCCGGTGTGGGCAGGAAGACGGCCAATGTCATACGGGGCAATATATACAATGATCCGAGTATTGTAGTTGACACGCATGTCAAAAGAATTTCCAGGAAACTGGGGATCACCAAAGAAGACGATCCGACTAAGGTAGAGCTGGATTTGATGAAAAAGCTGCCAAGAGATCATTGGATTTTGTATAATATCCAGATGATTACTCTGGGACGGGAAATCTGTAAGGCCCCGACGCCAAGGTGTGAGGAATGCTTTCTGACGGAATATTGTGCCGACTATCAGAAGCGGATGAAAAAGAAGGGAGTACAGCCGGACAGATGACAGCGGAGGTAAGAAGCACCGGAATCGATGAGACGAAGCAGAATAGAATATGTGACACGTATGTCGCTTTAGACCTGGAAACAACGGGACTGAATCCCAAGGAGGACAGTATTATCGAAATCGGTGCGATCAAGGTCATAGGAGGACAGGCGGCAGATACCTATTCTGCTTTTGTCAGTCCGGCAAAGCAGCTTTCTGAGAGGGTTTCAAAGCTGACCGGAATAACACAAAAGGATTTGGAGCAGGCGGTTCAGCCGGAGCAGGCAGTTTCGGAAATATTGGATTTTATCGGAGAACTGCCGCTTCTGGGACATCGCATATTATTTGATTTTTCCTTTTTAAAAAGGGCTGCGGTCAACCAGAAGCTGTCGTTTGAAAAGGAAGGAATCGATACTTTGCGCATTGCTCGCTGTGTGCTGCCGGAGCTGCCGAGCAAAAGGCTGGAAGCATTGTGCGGGCATTATGGAATCTCCTACCGGGCGCACAGAGCCTATGAGGATGCAGCAGCAACGGTGAAGCTGTATGAGAAGCTGACGGAGCAGTTTTATCGGGAAGAGACGGCTGAAATCTTTCGCCCGGCAAAGCTGGTCTATAAGGTCAAACGGGAGAGTCCAGCGACGAAGCATCAGAAGGAGAGACTTCGGGAGCTGATAGAAAGACATGGTCTGACAGTGGATTATGACGTGGACAAGCTGACCCGTAATCAGGCCAGCCGGTATATGGATAAAATATGGGAGCAATATGGAAGATAGAAAAGTATCAGCTGATTTCCTCAAGCTTTTTCAGAATCAGGGTTTTGGAAGCGGAGCGGAGGGTGGCTGCGAGGGTCTTTAGTTCATCGATTCTGGACGGATAGCCGGTTTTTTGATAGATGCGTGCTAACAGGATGTAGCTTGCCGTGACATCGGTTTTGGTGGTCATGGCAAATTCCAGAACAGTCTGGGCTTCTTTGGTGTATTGGGCTTCGTATAGAACAGAGGCCCATTTTTGCAGGGTACGTGCCAACAGGGTGTAATTCTGGTCGTATTCCATCAGAAGAGGAAGGTTTGGTGCACCGTACTGCAATTTCAGATCCGTATTGGAAATGCCGGTCAGATTGACGATCTTCTTCTGGGTAAGCGCTTCCATGGTGGAAAGAATGGATTGGATTTCCTCGTTTTCTTCCAGAATATACATAGGAAGTTCTTTTGTGGGTATGATAATATAGTCTAAGGTGTCCAGCGGTTTTCGTCTGGTGGAGTTTGCTTTTGCTTCCTTTTCCCAGAAGGAAAGCTCCTGCGTGGAGGAGTCCCTTTGACGTTTGGAGAGCATGAACTGCATCCAGAAGATGAAGAGGATTAAACTTGCCAAAAATGGGAATTTCATATATAATATCCTTTCAGTAGAAGAAGCACAAGAGAATGGGGCGATAATATGTTTAATGTTCATAAAAAGAAGACGCAGAGGATTCTGTCATCCATTATTATCATTATTCTGGTGCTGGCTATGGTTGTGCCAATGGTAATGTCTGTGTTTTATTAAAAATATAACCATATTATATACATAGTCTGGCATGGAATGTCAACAAATAGTGTGTACCCGAAAGGGATGGAGGAGCATTATGAAAAAATCAGCAGGAGCTGTTCTGACAGTCTGTGCTGTTCTGGCAGCAGTCGTGTTTGCGGGAACGCAGCATAAGCTCAATGTAAAAGCAAAGAGCGGAGCTGACACGATACACTCCGGTGTTTATCTGGAGGGCATTGATGTGTCCGGTATGACGGTAGAGGAAGCCAGAAACGCCGCACAGCAGTATGTGGAAGAGCTAAAGGACAATACGATTCATTTAAAGGCTGTGGACGATCAGGAGATTACGGTAACAGCCGGAGATTTTGGTATTGCATGGGCAAATCCCGGTGTGGTGGATACGGCATATGCACTTGGTAAAGAGGGAAATATCGTGCAGCGTTACAAGGCGGTCAGAGATTTGGAGCATGAGAATCAGGTTTTCCCGATTCAGCTTTCTTTTGACCGGGATGCGGTACAGAATCTGATCGCAGAGAAAAGTGAGCCGTTTAACAAAGAATGTATCGAAGCAACTCTGGTAAAAGACGGTTCGTCCTTTATCATACAGGAGGGGCAGGCAGGTACGATCGTGGATGTGGATGCGTCCGTGGATACGGTGCTTTCCTATTTAAAGAACGAATGGAACAGAGGCGAATGTGAAATCGCCCTGAATGTTGAGGTAGATGAACCCAAGGCCAGCAAGGAGGATCTGGCGCAGGTAAAGGATGTACTGGGAACCTTTACGACCAGCTATAAGACCTCCGGCTCTTCCAGAAGCGGAAATGTGGCAAACGGCTGCAGTCTGGTGAATGGTACGACACTGTTCCCGGGAGAAGAATTTTCCATGTATGAGACAGTCAGTCCGTTTTCGGAGGAGAATGGTTATTTTATGGCAGGCTCCTATTTGAACGGCATGGTAGTGGACAGTCTGGGAGGCGGTATCTGTCAGGTATCTACGACTCTTTATAATGCAGTACTGCGGTCCGAGCTGGAGGTTACGGAGCGTCACAACCATTCCATGATTGTCAGCTATGTGGATCCGTCTGCAGATGCGGCGATTGCGGAATCCTCCGGAAAAGATTTTAAATTTGTCAACAATACGGATTATCCGATTTATATTGAAGGTCATACGGAAAATAAACAGATTACATTTACGATCTATGGTGTGGAAACCAGACCGGAGAGTCATTCTGTGAGTTATGAGAGTGAGGTAATAGAACGCATTGAGCCGACAACGGAAACGATTATTGCCAATGCTTCTCAGCCGATTGGATTTATTGATGTACAGAGCGCTCATATCGGTTATAAGGCAAAGCTCTGGAAGATCGTAAAGGAGAACGGTGTCGAGGTCAGCAGGGAGCAGGTCAACTCCAGTTCCTATAAGATGACTCCGCGTACAGCGACGGTTGGTACGGCAACCTCCGACCCGGCTGCGCAGGGAGCTATCAATGCAGCTATTGCAACCGGAAGCATCGATCAGGTCAAGGCTGTGGCCGGTGCGATTGTAGCAGCCAACCAGCAGATGGCGGCACAGGCGCAGGCAGCGCAGGAAGCGGCAGCGGCTGCTGCAGCACAGTCAGTGGAGCAGGCAGCAGAGTAAGGGAAGCATTACTATGAAAATAGGAAAAGTACCGGAGAACGTGTTGAAACGTTCCATTCTGAAACAGATCCATACAAAAAGAGAAGAAGTGTTAATTGGCGCAGACGTAGGGGAAGACTGCGCCATTTTAGCGTTTGCAGAAGACGAGGCCTTTGTGATGTCTACGGATCCGATTACCGGAACGACGCAGGATGTCGGCAGGCTGGCGGTACAGATTACGGCAAATGACATTGCATCTGCGGGTGCGGAACCGGTAGCCATCATGATATCGGCGCTGCTTCCGGCAGATATTACGGAAGAAGAAATCCGTGATATGATGAAACAGGTGGAAGAGACCTGTGCGGAGCTGCATATGCAAGTGTGCGGAGGCCATACAGAGGTGACTGATGCAGTCAATCGACCGGTGCTGACCGCAACGGGTGTCGGAAAGGTAAAAAAAGACCGGATTTTGCGAACCGGAGGTGCGAAACCGGGGCAGGATGTGGTCGTGAGCAAATGGATTGGACTGGAAGGCACTTCGATTCTGGCCAGGGAAAGGGAAAACCTCCTGCTTCAGAAGTTTCCGGCATATCTGGTAGAGGAAGCAAAGGGATTTGAACGTTTTCTGTCGGTCGTACCGGAGGCCGCCACCGCCATTAAGTCCGGCGTACGTGCGATGCATGACGTGACGGAGGGCGGTATTTTCGGAGCTCTTTGGGAACTGGCAGAAAGCTCGGGCGTCGGACTGGAAATCGATTTGAAAAAAATTCCGGTGAAGCAGGAAACGATAGAGATATGCAACCTTCTGGACATCAATCCGTATGAACTGATCTCCAGCGGAGCGATGCTGATGACTGCGGATAACGGTTATGATCTGGTCAGGGCATTAGAAAAGGATGGCATACATGCAAGTGTGATCGGAAAGGTCATGAACGGAAATGACAGGGTTGTCATAAATGAGGAAGAAAGGCGTTTTCTGGAGCCGCCGAAAACGGATGCGTTATATAAAGTGTTAGCGGACGAATATAATGCGTAATAAAAAGGAAAACAGGAGTAAAATCATGAGAGAGAAAATTTTGGGAATTATTGAGAAGAACAGCCGTGTGGATGTGAAGGAGCTGGCAGTCATTCTGGGTGTAGAAGAAATTGATGTGGTAAATGAGATGGCAGCGATGGAAGCAGAGGGCGTCATCTGCGGTTATCATACACTGATTGACTGGGAAAAAACAAGCATTGAGAAGGTATCTGCGCTGATTGAGGTACGTGTCACCCCTCAGAGAGGACAGGGCTTTGATTCGATTGCGGAAAGAATTTACAAATATCCGGAGGTAAATTCGGTATACCTGATATCCGGTGGCTTTGATCTGCTGGTAACGCTGGAGGGAAAGAGCCTGAAGGAAATTTCCCAGTTTGTATCCGATAAGCTTTCCACACAGGAATCCATTTTGAGTACGGCGACTCACTTCATCCTGAAAAAATACAAGGATCACGGAACGATTCTGACGAAAAAATATGATGATGAAAGGATGAAGATTACACCATGAGAAATCCATTAGCAGATAAGGTGGTTGAGATTAAACCATCCGGCATTCGTAAGTTTTTTGATATTGTAAGTGAGATGAAGGATGCGATTTCCCTGGGTGTAGGCGAACCGGACTTTGATACGCCGTGGCATATCCGGGATGAGGGTATTTATTCTCTGGAAAAGGGACGCACCTTTTATACCTCCAATGCCGGACTGAAGGAATTGAAGGTAGAAATTTCTCGTTATTTACATAGAAGAGTACAGGTTGACTATGATGCAGACCATGAAGTACTGGTTACGGTAGGAGGATCGGAGGCAATCGATATCGGTCTGCGCGCTATGCTGAATCCGGGCGATGAGGTGCTGATTCCGCAGCCGAGCTATGTCTCCTATGAGCCTTGTGCTGTTTTGGCAGGGGGAGTTCCGGTTATTATCGACCTGAAAGCGGAAAATGAGTTCCGCCTGACAGCCAAAGAGCTGGAAGAAGCTATCACCGATAAGACGAAGGTATTAATCCTTCCTTTCCCGAACAACCCGACCGGAGCCATTATGGAGCGTAAGGATTTGGAAGAAATCGCAAAGGTCATTATCGAAAAAGATATTTTTGTCATGTCCGATGAAATCTATTCGGAGTTAAGCTATAACGGAGATCATGTTTCCATTGCATCCTTACCGGGAATGAAGGAAAGAACCATTCTCATCAATGGTTTTTCCAAAGCCTATGCCATGACCGGCTGGCGTCTGGGTTATGCCTGCGGCCCGCGTGAGATCATAGAGCAGATGGTAAAGATTCATCAGTTTGCCATCATGTGTGCGCCGACCACCAGCCAGTATGCGGCAGTGGAAGCGTTGAAAAACGGGGATGAGGATGTGGCACAGATGCGCGAGGCTTATAATCAGAGAAGACGTTATTTGCTGCATGCTTTTCAGGAGATGGGGCTTCCCTGCTTTGAGCCGTATGGAGCATTCTATGTTTTCCCGTGCATTAAGGAATTTGGCATGACCAGCGATGAGTTTGCAACCCGTTTCCTGGAGGAAAAGAAGGTCGCAGTGGTGCCTGGTACGGCTTTTGGAGAAAGCGGCGAGGGATTTGTGCGTATTTCCTATGCGTATTCGCTGGAAAATCTGAAGATTGCAATTGGCAGGCTGGCAGAGTTTGTGCAGGAATTAAAGGATAAAAAGAAGGAAAATTAAATCTATGTTAAATATTGTACTTCATCAGCCGGAGATTCCGGCCAATACAGGCAATATCGGGAGAACCTGTGTAGCGACGGGCGCCAGACTTCACCTGATTGAGCCGCTTGGCTTCCGGCTGGATGAGAAATCCATCAAGAGAGCCGGTATGGATTACTGGGAGCATCTGGATGTGACCAGATATATCAATTTTGAGGAATTTCTGGAGAAGAATCCGGGCGCTAAAATCTGGATGGCCACTACGAAGGCAAAGCATGTGTATTCGGATGTGAGCTTCGGCCCGGATGATTATATCATGTTTGGCAAGGAGAGCGCCGGTATTCCGGAGGAGATTCTCGTGGATTATGAGGAAAGCTGCATCCGTATTCCGATGCTGCCTCAGATTCGTTCGCTGAATCTGTCTAATTCCGTGGCAGTGGTCTTGTACGAGGCACTCAGACAGAACGGTTTTTCCCATATGCAGACAGAGGGCGAGCTTCATAGACTGCATTGGAAGGAATGAATTTTAAATTTCATCATCCAGATCAGCAACTGGGAGGGAGAAAATAAATTCTGTTCCTACGCCTTCGGTGCTGACTACGTTGATATTTTCTCCGTGGGAATGGATAATTTCCTTTGTGATGGAAAGGCCGAGGCCGGTTCCCTTTTTATCCTTGCCGCGGGAGAGGTCGGTCTTGTAAAAACGATCCCAGATCAGCTTCAGGCTGTCTTTGGGAATGCCGATTCCGTGATCCTTGACGGAGACAAAGACCTTGCTTTTACGCTCGGTTGTTTCGATCTTGATGACCGAGTCATTGTGACTGAATTTGATGGCATTATCCAGCAGATTGTACAGAACCTGCTGGATTTTGCCCATATCTGCGGTAACAAACATTTCATCGCCTGTCAGAACCAGCTCAATACCGATTTTTTTCTGCTTGCAGGTGCCTTCAAAGGAGGCAACGGTATTGCGTATGATCTGATTTAAGTCAAAGTTGGTTTTTTCTAACATCATTCCCTTGGTATTCAGGTTATTCAGTGTCAAAAGGCTGTTGGTCAGCTTGGTCAGACGCTCGGTTTCATTCAATACGATGGTCAGATACTTTTCGTGCATTTCGGGAGGGATAGTGCCGTCCAGCATGGCCTCCAGATATCCCTTGATCGAGGTGAGCGGGGAGCGGAAGTCGTGTGAAACATTCGCAACAAATTTTTTCTGATTATCTTCTCCTTTTGCGACCTCGCTTGCCATATAATTCAGTGAAGCAGCCAGATAGCCGATTTCATCATCACTTTCCACCTGAAATTCGTAGTGCATATTGCCGCTTGCGTATTGTTCCGTTGCATAAGTAATCTTACGAAGCGGAAGATAGACAATTTCCGTAAAGAAAATCAGGATGATCAGGGAGAGTAAAAATAAAATAACAAGCATTATGTATGAAATGTTCAACAGGCTCTCGGAGGATTCACGTAAATCCTGCATGGAGGTATGGATGACTACATAGCCGTTTACCTTAAAATTGGACGTAATCGGTGCAAACACGCTGAGCATATCTTCGTTAAACATATTGAAGAAATTCCCGATGGTATAGTAGGAACCCGCTGTAATGGTCGGATCGAAGTTCTCAACGGTTTTTGCATTTTCCACATCTACCGGAGCGCTGGAATCCAGAATCAGAAGACCGGACGGATTGATGATCCAGATATTGGTGTCCAAATAGGTATCCAGAGCTTCCAACTGCGTTTTTACCGTGTCTAAGGTAGTCTTGCTGTCATAGAGATCCGACGCATAGGTATTTGCAATCAGGGTCGCTTCCCGATAGAGCGCATCCGCTTTTTCTCTTTTCAGATGTTCTAAGGTCATACCGGACACGAAGGTAGCTACCACGACAAAGCCAAAGAAGCCAAAGATCAGATAGGCCAGTATGAATTTCAGATAGAGGGTCTTCCTCATGACTGTCTCACCTCAAATTTGTAGCCGATTCCCCAGATGGTTGAAATTTTCCAGGACGCATGATCCTTGATTTTTTCACGCAGCCGTTTGATGTGGACATCTACGGTTCGGGTATCGCCGATATATTCATATCCCCAGATTTGGTCTAAGAGCTGCTCGCGGGTAAACACATGGTTTGGCGAAGAAGCCAGGAAATAAAGGAGCTCCAGCTCCTTTGGCGGCATATCAATATGCTTTCCCATATAGATGACGGAATAATTGGTCTGGTTGATAATCAGATCAGGATATTCCACGACCTTGACATCCTCCTGCACGGCAGCGGCCGGAGCCTGCTTGTAGCGACGCAGCACGGCCTTGACCCGGGCTACCAGCTCCTTGGAATCAAAGGGCTTTTCCATATAATCATCGGCACCAAGCTCCAGACCGAGTACCTTATCAAATATCTCGCCCTTGGCAGAGAGCATGATGATCGGTGTGGCGGATTTGGCGCGTACCTCTCTGCATACCTGATAGCCGTCAATGCCTGGCAGCATCAGATCCAGCAGAATCAGGTTCGGTGCAAAGGTATCTACAGCGGTCAGAGCTGATTCACCGTCATTGACAATCAGGGTTTCAAAGCATTCCTTGGTCAGATAAAGGGAAATCAGTTCTGCAATATTATTGTCATCATCCACGATTAAGATTTTTTGTTTATTTACCATAATGTCCTCCTATTTAAAGGTAGCAATTGTGACACCTGCGTCACCTTCTCCAAATTCGCCCAGCCGGTACGAATCGATAAATTTGACACGCTTTAAGTGCTGTTGGACAGCCTTGCGAAGTGCACCGGTTCCTTTGCCGTGTACGATGCGGACGGTCGGAAGATGTGCCAGATAGGCATCGTCCAGATATTTGTCTAATTCTGCAATAGCTTCATCCACCGTTTTGCCCAGAAGATTGATTTCAGGAGAAACTCCAAAGGATTTGGACATCTTAATTTTACCTGAGCCGGTACGTTTCAGGGATTTTGCCGGAGCCGGATCATCGTCAATGAGCATCAGGTCCTTCAGGTTCACCTGAGAGCGGATGATACCGCATTGTACAAACAGGTTGCCCTTGTGATCCGGTTTGGAGCTTACGGTTCCTTTTAAGCCCATGGAAATGATTTTGACCGAATCGCCCAGCTTCAGGGTGTTGGGGTTGATGGTTTTGGCAGCTTCAGGCCGGGCAGCCTTTAGGGTCAGCTTTTCGTTCTTTTCGCTGATTTTGCCCCGTACCTTCTGCCTTGCTTTTTCGAGATCCTTCATGGATGCTCCCGGACCGGCCTTCTGAAAGCTGCGGATGGTTTCATCGGCAACCTCCTTGGCCTCCTGCAAAATATCTCTGGCCTGTTCGTTGGCCTCCCGTAAAATACGATCCCGGCTTTCCTCCAGTTTTTCCTGTTTGCGGGTGAGCTGTTCCTTTAAGGAAGCAATTTCGGCTTTGTAGCTTGAAATTTCAGCCTGTTCCTTTTCGATGGTAACTCGGCTCTGTTCCAGATCAGCCAAAAGATCCTCAAAGCTTTCGTCCGCTTCACTGATTTGCGTTTTGGCGGATTCGATAATGGAATCCGGCAGACCAAGCTTGGAGGAGATTGCAAATGCGTTGCTTTTTCCCGGTATGCCGATTAACAGGCGATAGGTGGGACGGAGCGTCTCGACATTAAATTCACAGCAGGCATTTTCCACAAAGGGAGTAGAAAGGGCATAGACCTTTAACTCGCTGTAGTGGGTCGTTGCCATGGTACGGATGCCGCGGTCATGCAGATGGTTCAAAATAGCGATGGCCAGGGCTGCGCCCTCGGTAGGGTCGGTTCCGGCACCCAGCTCATCAAAGAGACAGAGGGAATTTTCGTCAGCCTCTTTTAAGATGGATACAATATTTACCATATGAGAGGAGAAGGTACTTAAGCTCTGTTCGATGCTCTGCTCATCTCCTATATCAGCGAATACATCATGAAATACGGACAGTTCCGAACGGTCCAGAGCAGGAATATGAAGTCCTGCCTGTCCCATCAGCGTCAACAGACCGACTGTTTTTAAGGAAACGGTTTTTCCACCAGTGTTGGGACCTGTTACGATCAACAGGTCAAAATCCTGCCCTAAATGGACATCGATCGGTACGACCTTTTTCCTGTCTAACAGAGGATGGCGTCCCTTGCGGATTTTGATTCGGTGTTCGGTATTGAACACCGGTCTGGAAGCATTCTGTTCCATGGCCAGAGATGCCTTAGCAAAAATAAAATCCAGAGAGGTCATCGTTTTCATGTTTTCCATAAGAGCTTCTGTGTGCTCTGCGGTCTGTGCGCTTAAATCTGCCAGAATCCGTTCGATTTCCTCTTTTTCTTTTAAAGAAAGCTCCTTTATCTCGTTGTTGAGGTTGACAATCGCGGCCGGTTCGATAAACAGGGTAGATCCGGTAGAGGATTGATCGTGTACCATTCCGGGTACCTGGCTTTTGTATTCCGACTTGACAGGTATACAATAACGATTGTTACGCATCGTGATGACAGCATCCTGAAGATAAGTCCGATAGGAGCCGTTTACCATGGAATTTAACTGAGTATGAATTTTTTCTCCGGTCAAGGCAATGCTGCGTCGGATATGCTTTAAGGTACTGCTGGCATCGTCGGCAATTTCTTCTTCGGAAAGAATGCAGCGCCGTATTTCGGTAGAAAGCGGAGTCAGGGGCTCCAGACTGTTAAACGCTTCATTCAGGATATCCTCCGGGGCATCGTCACTGTCTTTGCGGCCGTAGGCTTTCGCACGTCCAGCACATTCCAGCGACGAAGCAATCTGCATCAGCTCGGATGCTGACAGGATGCTGCCGATTTCCAGTGCACGCAGAATGCTTTGAATATCGGTATGACCTGCAAAACGCAGAGAACCTTTCTGGAAGATTCTGGTAAGAGCACAACTGGTTTCCAGCTGCCATTGCTCAATATCGGACAAATGGGTGGAAGGAGTTAAACCACGACATAACTTCCTACCGGGCTGGGACGTGGCATGTTCGGTAAGTAAATTTATGATTTTATCAAATTCTAATTTGTGTAAAGCTTTTTCATTCATCATCCTATTTCCTTTATGCGGTTTTCACATAGTTTATTCGTTACGGTTCAGCACTTTTCCAGTGACGTTCATTCTTTATATCATAACATTTTCCCAGGGGGTCAGCAACAACTTTACAATAGATTTCGTATCGGATATACTATAAGCTAATGGAGAAAAGAAGGGAAAACAGGACAATGGAAGAAAAGGATCCAAAGCAGGATTTTGATTTTATGAAGGAAAAAATAAAGGATCGTCCGGTCAATAAGAAAAAGCTGCTCAGGCGAACCATCATTACGGCTTCCATGGCGGTGATCTTTGGGCTGGTGGCGTGTCTGACCTTCCTGGTGCTGGAGCCGCTATTCAGCAACTGGCTTTATCCGGAGGAGGAGCCGCAGCAGGTGACCTTTCCACCGGAGGAGGATGAAATGCTCCCGGAGGATATGTTGGTCGGAGAGACGCAGACTGAGGAGGAAACCGCGGCAGCAGAGTGGAATCCCCAGCCGGTGGAGCTTGAGCTGGAGGTGGAGGACTATCAGATCCTCTATGATAAGCTGTATACTCTGGCACAGGAAAACAGTAAATCCATAGTGACGGTAACAGGCGTTACATCCGATCTTGACTGGTTCAACAATCCTTACGAAAACCGTGACAGGACATCTGGAGTGATCGTAGCGAATACCGGCAGGGAATATCTGATTCTGGTTGATCAGAAGCGGATTGAAACGGTGGAAAGCATACAGGTTACCTTCCGGGATGGAGCTCAGGCGGGAGCGGTGCTAAAGAAGGCAGACCCGATTACGGGACTGGCAATTATCGGTGTGGCACAGGGGCAATTGGATGATGAGGCTCTGGGGCAGATTGCAGTAGCAACCTTAGGAAGCTCCAACAATCCGAACGTGCTGGGCAGTCCGGTGCTGATTCTCGGAAGCCCGTATGGTAACAGTAATTCGATTGCTTACGGCATGGTCACATCCATGGGAAACATTCTGCATCTTCCGGATTCGATTTACAAGCTGGTGACGACCGATATTTACGGAAGCCCTGACGCAAGCGGTGTTATTCTGAACATGCGCGGGCAGGTCATTGGCATGGTAAATGGAAGCTTTAACGCAGAGGGCATGGAAAATCAGATCAGCGCTATTGGTATTTCGGAGCTGAAAAATGTGATTGAGCGGCTTTCCAACGGAAAGGATCAGGCGCATATCGGTATTTACGGAACGGATGTGACACTGCAGGCGCAGGAAGAACTGAAAGTGCCGCTCGGAGCCTATGTTACGGAAATTGAGCTGGATTCTCCCGCGATGCAGGCAGGCATTCAGAGCGGAGATATTGTGACCAGGCTGAATGGAGAGACGGTCACCTCATATGGTGATTATATCAGCCAGCTTGGGCATGTTGCAGCAGGCAGTACAGCTACGCTGACCGTGATGCGTCAGGGACAGAGCGAATATCATGAGCTGGATATCGAGGTGACGACGAAGACGGCAGAGTAGGTACGGGGATTTACCCCGGGGGATTTGCCCCGGTTTCAGAGTTTCACAAAAAATATGTGTATAAGAAAGGAAAGCGACACGAATGAAATATATCAGGGATTATAAAGAGGGTGACAGAGTTTTTGACATCTATCTGTGCAAGCATAAGCAGTCTGCGGTCACCAAAAACGGAAAACCATATGAGAATGTTATTTTGCAGGATAAGACGGGAACTCTGGATGCAAAGATCTGGGATCCGAACAGTGCGGGAATCGATGACTTTGATTCCCTGAATTACATAGAGGTATATGGAGAAGTCAACAGCTTTCAGGGAGCCTTGCAGGTCAATGTAAAGCGGGTGCGCCTGTGCAGAGAAGGAGAATACGATCCGGCTGATTATCTTCCCGTGAGCAGCAAGAGCATTGAAGGGATGTATCAGGAGGTCAAGGCGATTATTGCCGGAATGGAGAATCCTTATTTAAAGAAAATGCTGGAAATGCTGTTTGTGGAGGATAAAGCATTTGTCAAAGCATTCTGTCAGTCTTCGGCAGCGAAGACGGTACACCATGGTTTTGTCGGCGGACTATTGGAGCATACGCTGAGCGTGACCAGATTATGCGAATATTATTGCAAGGCATATCCAATGTTAAAACGCGATTTACTTTTGAGTGCCGCTCTTTGCCACGACATTGGAAAGACGAGAGAGTTATCCTTGTTCCCGGAGAATGATTATACAGATGACGGGCAGCTTTTAGGGCACATTGTAATCGGTACGGAGATGGTGGGTGACAAGATTAGAGAGATTCCCGGTTTTCCGAAGGTATTGGCAGGGGAGCTGAAGCATTGTATTCTCGCTCATCATGGAGAATATGAGTATGGCTCACCGAAAAAGCCGGCGCTGATGGAAGCGGTGGCACTGAATTTTGCCGACAATACGGATGCGAAGCTTCAGACCTTTACGGAAATCATGCAGAATACGACAGAACAGGGATGGCTTGGCTTCAATCGGTTGTTTGAATCCAATCTTCGTATGACGAAGATGGAGTAGGTGAAAGTGATAAGACAGGCAAAATGTTGACGGGAGTGTGGAACATAAATCCGGACGCAACGGAGTGGAGAGACAGTTTGCAGGGGAGAGTACAGAAAGAGGGGAATGTCAGAGGTATGCAGGAAAACAGAAAATTTCAGAAGGATGATACGCTGGAGGTCACGATAGAGGATATTGGACATGACGGAGAGGGAATCGGCAAGGTGGAAGGCTATACCCTGTTTGTCAAGGATGCGGTCATCGGAGATACTGTACAGGTCAAGATCATGAGGGCCAAAAAAGCTTATGCGTATGCCAGACTAGAGAAGGTGGTTACACCTTCTCCTTTTCGTGTACAGCCACAATGCGCATATGCCAGACAGTGCGGCGGCTGTCAGATACAGGCGCTTTCTTATGAACAGCAATTACGATTTAAAGAAAAGAAGGTGCGGAACAATCTGATTCGTCTGGGTGGTTTTGAGGAAGCATTCATCAATCAGGTTATGGAGCCGATTGTCGGAATGGAAGAGCCATATCGCTACCGCAATAAGGCACAGTTTCCGTTTGGAACCGATCGGGAGGGTAACTGTATTACCGGATTCTATGCCGGACGGACTCATTCTATCATTTCTAATACCAACTGTGTGCTGGGAGTGGAGGAAAATGAGGAAGTTTTGAACTGTGTGCTTTCCTATATGAAGGAAAACCATGTGAGCGCCTATGATGAGAAGATTCATAAGGGTCTGATTCGTCATGTACTGATCCGAAAGGGCTTTCAATCCGGTCAGCTTATGGTTTGTGTTGTAATCAATGGGAAAAGCTTACCAAAACAAGAAAAGTTAATTGATGATTTAATAAAAATAAAAGGAATGACGTCAATTTCCATCAGCATCAATATGGAGCAGACGAATGTCATTATGGGAAAAGAGGTCAGGACGCTGTGGGGTAGCGAGACCATCACAGATACTTTGCAGAGGTATGAGGTGGTCAGCCGAAAGGAAAAGGATACTGAATCTGCATGCGGTGAGGTGAAAACTGAGTTTACAGCAACCGGGGAAAGTGTAACCTTTTGTATTTCTCCGCTCTCCTTCTATCAGGTCAATCCGGTGCAGACGGAAAAGCTGTACAGTCTGGCGCTTGATTATGCGGGACTGACCGGCACGGAAACCGTATGGGATCTGTATTGTGGAATTGGTACGATTTCTCTGTTTCTGGCAGGTCATGCAGCGCAGGTCTACGGCGTGGAAATCATACCACAGGCAATCGAGGATGCCAGAAAAAATGCAAAGCTCAATCATATTGAGAATGCGCAGTTTTTCGTAGGAAAGGCAGAGGAGGTGCTGCCACGTGAGTATGAGAAAAACGGCATATATGCTGATGTGATTGTGGTTGATCCGCCAAGGAAGGGCTGCGATGAGAAATGTCTTGGCACCATGCTGAAAATGAGACCGGAACGGATTGTGTACGTGAGCTGTGATTCGGCTACTCTGGCAAGGGATTTGAAATTCCTGTGCGAGGGCGGGTATGAGATCAAGCGTGTGCGGGCGGTGGATCAGTTTGCACAGACGGTGCATGTCGAGACGGTATGTCTACTGTCACGAAACAAGTAAAAAAGTACAGAAATAGGCTTAAATAAAGGGATTCCGAGAGATTTGCTGACATTAGCAGTCTCCCGGAATCCCTTTTCTTTTTGCTTTGACAATCGTTCTATCGTCTGGGTTTTCGTATAGTTGAGACAAGAAACTGCTTTTTCGACTGTTGAGACAATAGGGCTATTGTCAGTGGGATGATAGCCAGTTGAATTCTACACAGCTTTTACCGCGCATCTTTGTGACAATTATGTGGTCACATTGACTTGCTATTCTGCAAAATCAGAGCCAATATACACCTACCAAAACGAAATGGGAGGTTTTGCAGATGAGCAGAGATTGGACGAGAGAAGAACTGAACGCAGCAAGCGAGATGATGAAGCAGAATGGTCACATGGGATTTGAGGAATTCTGCCGAGCCATAGAGCAGAATCAACCAGTCAGCTTTGACCTTCGGGAACAAGACCGGAAAGAACTGGTGAAGGCCATCAGTGAAATCCTGAGCGAAAAGGCAGAATACATGAGGATGCCGACCTGCGCCTACCGGATTGGCGGTTACACCGTTGCAAAGGACGGCACACTCACCTGGGGAGCGGATGTGACGGATGCAGAGGTTCTCTTACAAGCACTGACCGCCAGAGGATGGAATTATGCCATCGTGATTGATACTGCTGTGACCGAAGAAACGCAGCCGGAATACCCCTCAACGGATGAGGAGATACCAGTGCCAGAGGTAGAAACAGCGCCAGATGCCGACACCTACGATTTTTGCATTGAGCTGCCGGAGGAAACACTCTCAGATGCTGCCCGTGCAAACCTTGACCGAATCATCGAGAGTAAAGGAAATCTGCTGCGAAAGGCACTGGGTACGGATACTCTTTCCTACGAAGTAACCGATGGCAAGGTGCGATTCCCTTGGTTCCACATTTTCGGCAGCTCAGAGGAAGTCACCGCCTACACACAGCTGGTCACTGCCCTTGCAGAGATGGCGAAGAACAGCAAGCGGATCACCGCAAAGGAGCGGCCAGTAGACAACGAGAAGTATGCTTTTCGGTGTTTCCTGCTCCGGTTGGGATTTATCGGGGATGCGTACAAGGCGGCACGGAGAGTGCTGATGAAGAATCTGGACGGCAACAGTGCCTTCCGAAATAAGAAGTAAATAGCGAACACAGCGCCTTCCCCTCACCTGGGATTTCCGGGTTGAGGGGATTTTCAGGCTGTTGCGTTTGCGTTATCAGGTGCCATTTTGGGCGGATGGAATGATGACGCACTGTATCATTTGGTGTGTAAAACAGGATTCGCATTCCGATGTGTGGACAATCATAGAAAGCTGTGGTATAATATATATCGGCAGTAATTCAATTATATGTATTGATATATATGATTTAGGAGTTTAGTGTGAAAGAAAGTAGAGGACAGCCATACATGGGCGCACTTTATTAAGCTGTCTGAATCAGGCAACTTTGTGAAGTGTTATAGATATAGCGAATTAGGTCAGGAAGCTAATGGTTCACCAGGGGGAAGCAATCCTTC
>JAGANL010000001.1 GCA_017624235.1 Lachnospiraceae bacterium
ACCAGCCCACGGCTCCCATCAAGGCACCGTGCAGGACAAGGATATACACCGCTTTCCTCCAAAGCCCCGTTTCCCGCAGCATTTCCACCAGCCCAAGGCAGATACATAACGGCATCAGTGTTTCGTTGTATCGGCCGTATAGGATTGCATCGATACGTCCGTTTCCCATCAGTCCCACGGCGGATATCAAAAAGTGGAACACCACCGTCAGAAGCAGGAATGCCCAGAAACCGTCCTCTGCAAATACGACACTTCCGTTCCTTTCTCGTATTGCCTTCCACAGCTCCTGAAAAAATCGCTTCGCCCTCTTCCACACAAAAAACAGGGCAAAATAGAACAGCCCAAAGCTGGTATTTCCCAGATAGAACAGCTTTCCGGCACAGCTGATGGTCAAATCCAGGCATCCAGAAAACGTCAGCAGTCTGGACAGCTTTCCAAACTGACCGCCATAATCATTTACACTCGCAATAGCCAGTGCCGTATCTCCATAGACCGCAGCCTGCATCCAACGCTTTCCAAGCTCTGCCCCGGCAAAGACCATGATGGACAGGAACAGGAAAATCCAAGCTGCCTGACTCTTCCGATTCTGTCCGGTCTGCTCTTTCTCTGTCTCCGACTTCTGTACCGTCCGACCGTTGCCCGAAAGCTCTGCCAGTATTACCACTCCTAACGCTGCCCAGATTCCAATGGAACGCATATGTACCAGATACATGCCCCCTGCAGCCAATGCCAGCAGAACAGCATTTTTCCTTCCCGGATTCTCCTGATAGCAGAAAAATCTCCATACGGTAATCAGGAACATCAGATTCAGAAGCACTTCAGAAAGCGTATACTGCATGTAGACCAGCACACTCGGATAGAAAGCCCCAATCAGACTGATGAGTACCAGCCTCTTCTCTTCCGCCTTTGGAAACAGCTTCCGAAGGATTCTTCCCAGGAGCAGGCCATGCATCAGAGCAAGCAAAATATTTACTGCAATAGCGATGCGATATGCCGCTGTCATCGTTTCCGCACACGAAAGCACTCCGGCTTTCTGCAAGGCTTCCACCGCTCCCAGGATCGGAACCAGAAACAGGCTGTAGCCAAAGGCGTAGTATGGATTGAGCGCATTGACACTGGTCCAGTCATGTCCACTCATGGCTGCGGCATTCGTCCAATATCCATATTCGTCCGGCGGGAAGATGATGCCTTGCAGCTTTGGCAGCACGCACACGGCAAATATCATGCACACCAGACAAAGAATCCTCTTATACCAGCTGCAGGCTCTGGTTTTCATTGATCTCGATGCTCCTTTTACACATTTTTCATTCTCCGTGTGCTACACATCCACACAAAGACTTTTGTTTCATGGTGAGATAAAGAAATAACTGGCAGAAGCGCCAGTTATCCCTTCACCTGTGCCACTCTTATGAGTTTGCCTGCTGATACTGTGCAACCTTTACATTGTCCAGGGAACCAGCCGGTACCTGTGTCAGACCGAATACACCGGATCCGTCTGTAAAGAACTGGATTTCGCCAGCATTGCTGCTCCAGTTCGGAAGAACGGTAACTGCACCGCCTGCCTGTACACGTACGATAGCCCACTCATAGCCAGCCTTTAAGGTACCCTTCGGTGCCAGCCTGAACTCTACCAGCTTGGAAGCGTTCTTAACCAGTTCAAACTTACCGTTTGCATTCAGCTTGCCCATGTTGATGTCCAATACTGCCTCAATCTGAGCGCCGAGTGCTGCTGCTGCATTCTCCAAGGATGCCTTTGCAGCCGGACCGTAATTGCTGTCAGCGATGGTTACGAAAGCCTTCTCGCCTTCCT
>JAGANL010000011.1 GCA_017624235.1 Lachnospiraceae bacterium
GAAAGCGCGAAAAAATAAAATACGCATGCTATTGTGCCTATCATACAAAAAATGTATGATGCAGCAGAAAGGTGATTATTATGGAACTCCGCACATTGCATTACTTTACAATCGTAGCACAGGAAAAGAATATAACCCGAGCTGCCGAAATACTGAATATGAGCCAGCCGCCTCTCAGTAACCAGATGCGGAATCTGGAAGAAGAACTGGGTGTACAGCTGTTCATTCGAGGAAAACGGCATCTTACTCTGACGGCAGAGGGAGAGGTTCTGCTGCGCAGGGCACGGCAAATTCTGGACATGGAGGAAAAAACCGTGCAGGAAATTTCCTCCATGCGGAACAGCATGTCCGGAACACTCCATCTGGCATTGGTAGAAGGACGAGCGCCCTATCTGGCCGCACGTTGGATTGCCGGATTTCGGGAGGAATTTCCTTTGGTTCGCTACAACCTTTGGAACGGAAGCAGTGACGATGTGCTAGAGCGCCTGCACAAGGGATTGGCTGATTTGGCCATTATCGCAACTCCCTATGACAATGAGCGTGTGGAGGGATTTTCTGTTGAACGAGAGCCATGGGTTGCCTTGATTCCCCGTGAACATTCTCTGGCGCAGGAACCGGAAAGCGATATTCCTCTAAAGAAGCTGGTCGGCCAGCCGCTGATCGTCCCATCCCGCAGATCCCGTATTCAGGCGATCCGACGCTGGTTCCATGAAATCGGGGAAGAACCCGATATTCTCTGTGAAATGTCGAATTACATCGATGCTGTGGCACTGACAGAACAAGGGGTAGGAATCAGCATCTTTCCGCAAACAACCTATACACCCAATGATTTACTGGTCTCCAAGCCAATTTCACAGCCTCCGCATCAAGTGGAATATGTGCTTGCCTGGAGCAAACAGCAAACGCTCCCGGAATTGGCTGAGGAGTTTCGAAATTATGTACAGGATACAGAACTGACCGACACGCCTTAACAGAAGAAATCATCTCTGCCATTGAGGGTTTCTGCGCCGTGGCTTACAGCATATAATTAGCAAAGCAGACGAAAAAAGGCTCTATCCTCATTCACCTCTCCGGCCGCGGCAACAAGGATATGGATTATATCATCGAAAAATATGGGATTCGTTGAAACGGCTATTAGCTGTCCGTTGACCAGTGATTCAGAAGCAGTTTTAAACACGGGAACAGAATACAAGTCTTTGGATACTTGACGATCACACAACCTATGGAAAGAGAGCTTTCTGTGGGTGGTTTTTCTTCGTATTTTGATTAGGTTATGCGGATAACCTTTGACTTGACTGCAGAAAATGAATAGAATAAAGGCATCTCATGACCAGGAGGAAAACAGGATGGAACAGCGGGTGCGGATTTGTGACATTGCGGAGGAATTAGGACTAAGCACCGCTACGGTATCGAATGTGATCCACGGTAAAACAAATAAGGTTTCCGATGAAACCGTTCAGCGTGTAACAGCCCTACTGGAAGAGCGTCAGTATATTCCCAGCATGGCGGGTATCCTCCTTGCCAGAAATAGTTCCAAAATCATCGGTGTCTTCGTCAACGACCACGAAAAATACGAAGGACATACTCTGGATGATTTTTTCATCGCCTCCTCCTTAAACTTTCTTTCCACGGAAATTGAAGCCAGCGGCCAATTTATGATGGTGAAAAAGGCCAAGTGTACAGAGGAGATCATTCGGTTTTCCTCCATGTGGAATATGGCGGGGATCGTTGTGATCGGCTTTTGTGATCAGGATTATATGTATTTGCGCAATCATATGAGAATTCCCTTTGCTATTTATGACGGTTATTGCGAGCATCCGGAGCGGCTCTTGAATATTACCATTGATAATTTTAGTGGCGGCTATCAGATGGGATGCCATTTCCGAGCGTTGGGGCACCAAACTGCCCTGTGCATCTCGGATAATGACACTTGCGTAGATATGGAACGATTCTGCGGATTTGCCGAGGGCTTTGCCCCCGGCAAGGCAGAGCTTTTACTGATTCCGATGCAGAAGGAGCAGCGACAGTCATTTTACCAATCACATTTGGAGCAATTCCAGCAGGTATCCGCTGTGTTTGCAGTTTCAGATTACTACGCTATA
>JAGANL010000012.1 GCA_017624235.1 Lachnospiraceae bacterium
TATACCGGGTGTACCCCGAAAGTCCGGTGGTAATTGCTGTCAGTTCAGACTCCATTCTCCTGACGTTTCCACATAATCACGGCATCCTCCTCCGGCATGCTGTAAAACCGGGGACGTATGCCTTCCGTTACAAAACCAAGCTTCTCATACAGCGCTATGGCTGCACGATTCCCGCTTCTGACCTCCAGCGTAAATGCAGTAATCCCCATCTTTTCCCCTTCTGCCAGAAGCTTTTTCAGAAGCGCTTCCGCAATTCCTCTTCGCCGGAAGGAGCTGTGCACGGAAACATTCGTGATGTCTCCCTCACCCAGGAGATTGCGTACACCACAACAGCCGATGATTTCCTTCTGCTGTCCCACATCCCGCTCAGCAATCAGATACAGGACATCTGCGTCCGATGCCGCTTTTTCAAAATCTGCTTTCTTCCAGGGCTGGGAAAAATTGGATGCTTCCAGAGCTGCAGCATTCCCTGCATCCTCCGGCAGCATTTTCCGTATGAGATACTCCTGCATCATATCTGTTTTCCTGCCTGCTCTGCTTCCTGTCTCTCCCGTTCTGCCTGAGAGAGCCGTAAATATTCCGGTGCGTGTTCTTCGGCTGTCTGAAGTCTGCCCTGCTGATAATAGATTTCTGCCAGAGCCGCTACTGCTGCCGCCCGCTGCCTGTTCATATGGGCCGGAGCGAAGGAATACGGCACTTTCATCCTTTCTGCCAGTTTTGCCTCAAAAACCGGAATACCGTCCCCCAGGAAAATGACTTCCCGGCCAAGGCTGTTTAATTCCTCTACGATTTCCTCCACGGCAACGGCACACTGCTTTCTGATTGTCTTTAGCTCAAAGACCTGTCCGAGACGCATTTCTTCGCAGGAAGGTCTTTCCTTTTTCTCATATGCGTATATTCCGGTATAGACCTGTCCCCGTCTGGCATCCATAATCGGACAGACCAGACTGCTGCTGCCGTAAAGCACATAAGCCAGTGCATCCACGGTGGGCACTGCAACAATCGGCTTTTTCAATGCCAGCCCAAGTCCCTTGGCTGTTGCCGAGCCAATGCGCAGACCGGTAAAGGAGCCGGGCCCTGCCGCCACCGCAATCGCATCCACCGTATCCAGATCCAGCTCCGTCATGTCGCGTATCGTCTCTAACATCGGCAGTAATGTCTGCGAATGTGTCTTTTTATAATTCATGGTAAATTCCGCTGTCAGGATATCATCCTCCACCACCGCAGCAGAAGCGACCAGACCTGAGCTGTCCAAAGCTAAAATCTTCATGTATGCGTGCTCCTTCTATTCCAGTTCTTCTATCGTAATCTTCCGGTAATCAAAGCCCTTTTCCAAATCCTTCTCAATTTGAATCCGGGTCCGTTTCTCCGGCAGTATGTCCTGAATGAGATTCGCCCATTCTATAAAGGACACTCCGTCTCCGTAAAAATAATCCTCGTAGCCAATCTCGTCCATCTCCTCGATGTCTCCAATCCGGTATACATCAAAATGATAAAAGGGCAGTCTGCCTTCTTCATAAACCTGCACAATCGTAAAGGTCGGAGAGCTTACCGGTTCTTCAATGCCAAGCCCTCTTGCAACTCCCTGCGTAAATACCGTTTTACCCACACCCAGATCACCGATCAGAGTGTAGACATCTCCGGCCTCTGCCTGTCTGCCTAGCTCTTCACCCAGCGCAAAGGTTTCCTCCGGCGAATTGGTTTCCACTATTCTGCTCATCCCTGCTCCTCTCCGTCATCCGGCTTTCTTATGCCTTTTTATGCACGTATCTTCACTTTGGAAGGCGGCATATGAGTTGAAATCATCTCAATCGTCGGAATCAGCTTCTCTCCCAAATCCTTTTTGGGAAAAATAAAGGCATTGATCCGTGAGGTATAGAGAATCAGGCCTCCTCGGGTAGATACTGCCTTATACATCCGGCTCCACTCTGTCAGCTCGCTGGCCTCTCCCTGCGATACCTCCACACCTTCCTCCGTCATCCGGTAGTGAAGCGGATGCTTGAAAGCCGGAGTCATCGCGGCCTGTCTCCTTGCCCTCATCCAAAGGCTTACCGGCAGATACAGCAACAGTACACCGCCCAACAGCAAATACAAAATACCCATTCCCATAAAATAGCTACATACCAAAAGTGCCCCGACCATCGTTCCCATCAGTCCGGACACGCTGGAATAGGTATGATGCATCATATAATCGTATAACACTGCACCATCTATTTTCACGTCAAATTCTAATTCCATAAAAAAATATATTCGCCTTTCTGCACCTTATTTCCGTCTAACGTCATTATAACTGCTATGCTTTACAAATTCAATAAAGAAATCTTCCGAATCATCAGCACTATTGATACAACAGTTCAGCCCACACCAGTTTCAGCCATCCATAGTCCTGCTGTATGTCCCCAGATTTTCTCTGTGCGGCAGGACTATGGAGGGCTGAAACCGGTGTGGGCTAAACTGCACCCTTTTATTATTCGTGCCGAAGTGCTTCAATCGGACTAAGCTTTGCCGCCTTCCTCGCCGGATAGATTCCAAAGAAGATTCCGACTGCCGAGGAAAAGACTGACGCGCCAAGCACGGTAGAAAGCTTTACCTGAGCTGCTACGCCTAACAGGGAGCAGACACCGACTGCACCAAGTATGCCAAGCGCAATACCTATGATTCCTCCCAGCAGCGTAATGATGGCCGACTCAGACAGAAACTGCAAAAGAATCGACCCGGTTCTGGCTCCGAGTGCCTTGCGGATACCGATCTCTCTGGTACGTTCGGTCACGGATACAAGCATGATATTCATGACGCCGATTCCGCCTACCAGCAGGGAGATTGCCGCTACAAATACGATAAAGAGCGTGATGCCTCCGAGAATCGTATCATACTGATCTATATAGGTATTCATGTTGTTGACCGTAATCAGATTCTCTCCGCGGATACCGTGTCTTGTTTCCAGAATGCTGACTGATTTTTGGGCGATGACTGCTGCCTGAGACGGGTCCTCACAAAAGATGACAACGTCGTTAAAGGTATCCACATAATAGCCGTAAGCCGATCCCATGACACTGATCGGAACATCAATCATCAGGTTATCACCGTACATCATCCCGCCTAACAGAGAGGCTTCATTATCCTTACGGATACCGATAATGGTAAAATCCTGACTGGTTCCATAAATGCTGATGGTAATCGTCATTCCCAGCACATCCGAGGTACCGAACATCTTCCTTGCAGAAGACTCCGGCATAACACATACCCGGTTGGCTGCATAATAGTCGCTCTCGTTGAAATAACGTCCGGCAATGATAGGTTCTTTATTATAATACTGGAACGCCTGAGTGCCGCCGTAAATGATGGCATCAAACTGTCCCTTTCTGCCGCTGGCCGCTCCCCATGTACCAAAGACCGGAGACACGCCTTTTATGTGATCTACCTTGTCTGCAACTGCCTCCAGATCATCCATCGTAAATTCCAGATAATCGCTGTTATCCTTGTTATTGCTGTTATCCACATAAAGCTCCACCATGCCGCCTGCCATATCATTCAGCTCTCCGTTGATCTGGCTTTTGACGCCATTACCGATGGAAATAACCATGATAACCGAAGAAATACCGATGATGATACCCAGCATGGTCAGAACGGAACGTCCCTTATTGCTTCTGATATTCATCAGAGCGATTTTAATATATTCCCATACCTGTGACATATGCTGCGCTCCTTCTATTCTTCTGTTCCGGCATTTTCTGCATCCTGTGACGCTGCTGTCTCATCCTCTGACACTTCTGTCGCCTGCTCACCGGTTTCTGTCGTCTCCTCTGTCAGCATAGCTGTCACCGCCATGCCTTCCGTAATATTCATGGTATCGGTGATGACCTGATCTCCCTCGGAAAGCCCCTCCAGCACTTCAATATACAGATCCGAAGCAATGCCTGTTTTTAACCGCTTTTTGACTACTGTCTCGTTTTCAATCACATAGCAGAAATCGCCGTCCTTATCCGCGCCGACTACCTCAATCGGAATCAGCAACGCATTTTCGGACTTATTGGTATTGACCTTGACCTTGGCCTCTACACCCAGATAAATATAATCATCCGGATTTTCAATATGTACCTCTGCTCCGACTACCGGTGTTCCTGAGGAGCCTGTCGTTGCCATACGATTGATTTTGGTTACCGTTCCCTGATAGCTGTGACCGGAAATGTCCACCTCTGCACTCTGTCCCAGATCAATCTTTTCCAGATCATATTTGGAAACATTAAAGGTCACCTTGACCTGATCGCTGCTTTCAAGCTTCAGGATTGCCGTCTCAGGTGTCGCCAGAGATCCATCCTGCACTGACAGTTCTGTCACAATTCCATTAAAATCTGCCGTTACGCCATTTAAAGCCTCTGCCAAATCCTTATCAGCCTCCTCCAATGCAAGCTTCTGGAGCTGATTATCTGCACTCAGTCTGCTCTTTTCATAAGGATTTAATACCTGTGTTTCAGCGCTGTCCCGAATGCTTTCCTGCTTGGTCTTAAACTCCTCCAAATCAGCCAGTTTATTTTTCTGCTCTACGATAGCGCGTTCTACCTGAGTCAGTTCCGTATCCTCATCCAGAAGCTTCAGCTCCAGATTCAGTCTTTCCTGCTCATTCTGTGCATGCTCCATGGACTGCAGCACGCCCTCTCCGGTCTTGCGTCCCTCCGATGCTGCCAGAGCCTGTTCCTCACTCAAAGAATTAATTTCCTTCTGCAGCTTATACTGTTCGTGATAGATTTCCACCTTTTTCCGGCTGATATCATCTTCCAGCCAGCTTTCGCACTGCTTGATGTATTCCTTCTGGGAATAAATCATCGGCTCTACATTCAGAAGATTATTCTGTGCATCTGTATATTTCTGTTCCTGTACCTGGCTGTCATACATCTGTCCGGCATAACCGCTGCTGCTGGATTTCGCCTGGAGCGCCGCCTGCTTCTGTTTGTATTCGGCAATTTCGGTGTTATACTCCATTAAGAGATCACCTTTTTTTACCGCATCCCCCAGACTGACGGTCAGATTTCTAACCGCTACCTCTGCCGGCGGGAAATAGGATTTGGACACCTCGCTCTTGACCGTACCGCTGGTACTTAAGCTCTCCTCGATATCGCCCCGGATAACCGCAACGGTAGCTACCGGCAGCTTGGCATTTTTCGCTGCCACATTTGCATAAACGATACCGCCAAGCACCAATACTGCAACACCGCCTAAAATACAGCGTTTTACCAGTTTCTTTTTATTGGCAGGCTTTTTCTGCTTCTTCTTTTTCCCGCTGTGTTCTGCTGTTTCACCCTCTGCTGTCTCCGTCATTTCCGCTGTCAGCAGTTCATTTTCTTTCGTTGTTTCTTTTTTATTCTTCCTATTCATTTTGATATCCATGCTCCTTTCAAAGTCTGGACGGCTGAAATTCTATGATTTTCAGCCCGCCTCCCGGGAATCGCTTTCAATCCTTCCATCCTTAATCGTAATCACACGTTTTGCCTGCTCGGCAATTTCATTGTCATGGGTAATCAGAATCACGGTTCTGCCTTCCTCATGCAGTTCTTTTAAAATCTGCATGATTTCCTTTGTGGAACCGGAATCCAGATTACCGGTCGGCTCATCTGCCAGAATGACCGGTGGTGCCTGCGCGATGGCTCTTGCGATTGCCACCCTCTGCTGCTGTCCGCCGCTCATCTCAGACGGCTTATGATCCATACGGTGCGCCAGTCCGACCTTTTCCAGTGCAATTTTCGACAATTCCATCCGTTTTGCCTTGGAAACACCGCGATAAATAAGCGGCAGCTCCACATTTTCTATGGCAGTCAGGTTTGGAATCAGATTAAATCCCTGAAAGATAAAACCAATTTCCCGGTTCCTGATGTCAGACAGCTCATCATCCGTCAGATTGGAAACATCCGCACCATGCAGTACGTATCGGCCGCTCGTTGGAATATCCAGACAACCCAGCATATTCATCAGCGTGGATTTACCGGAACCGGAATGCCCGATAATTGCAACAAACTCATTCACATCAATCGTTAAATTCACATGATCCAGTGCCCGGACTTCATTTTCCCCCGGATTGTAGACCTTGCACATGTCACGTATCTGAATCAATGCGTCCATCCTTCTCCCTCATCTTTCTCATTTTGTACCATTGTGTTGTTGTATTGTGTGTTTAATACAATAATGCATTATATTATTTTTGTCAACACTTATGTTGAATATTGATTCGCAATAATATATATACCGGATAAAACATAAGAAATGTTTGTGATAGTTCTTAAATTTTCCTTATTTTTATATTCCACTCTCTACTCTGCATACGGTCTGTCATCCAGCGGCTGTGTGCAGCCCCATGCTTTCGCAGCCTCGATAAATTTCTTTTTGGCAACTGTTTTAAAAAGAAAGGCTAGCAGTATTCTGATTGGAAAGGCAAACTTCTCAGGTCCTGTGAATTTTTTCGCCTCTGCAAATTCAAAGGTTCCGCAGGCTCCATAAAGCTCTCCCATTTTTTCATATGGAGTCAATATCTGCTCCAGCTGGTTATCATCCGCGATACGGATTCCAAAGTTATCGCCCTTGACCAGGCATCCTCCATATCTGCAGTTCAGTTGCCCCGGGAGCATCTTTAAGAATTCCTCACCACACCTTAATTGGCAGCCCTCTGCAAATCCGCTCTGCAAAATAAAAGAAATCTCGGTTCCGTTTTCTTCCTTTTTATGTAATGTTTCCAAAAATTCCAGCAGCAGTCCCGGAATACATTCCACATACAAAGGCAATGCAATCAGTATCCGCGTATGGGTATAAAACGCCTCTCTTGCATCCTCCCACTCCTTCCGGTCTGATAAGGAATACAGCTCATAGGTAGCTCCCGACTGTATCATTCCTTTACCAAATGCCTGAATAATCTTATCTGTGTTGCTGTATTTTTTGGTTCTGGGACTTCCATTGATTATCACTACATGCATGAAACCGCCTCCTTTATGCTATCCTCAGAAAATACTCCAAGAGATTGACTGCCGAAATTGATAGCTGTTCTTTTACACCATCTTTCCAGATACTCCTGATTTCCCTCTCCGGAATAGATAATGCCGATATCCAGCTTATTTTGATATCTCATGACATGACGCATCTCCCCATCCTGAAAATGCAGGTACATGGTCACTAATGGCATGATTCTGTCAAATATATTCTTGGCCGGATGCGACAGGAAACCAAAGCTCGTTTCGGAAATGACCCACATTGCATCCGAATGAACCATCTTCTTTAACAGGATTTCGTAATCATCCTTGATCGTGCATACTCCCGGATTTTTAAGCCAGCAATAATTACATCCTATACAGTGTGAAATATTGAAAACAGAAGCATCCACCCAATCCATGTTGTTTTGTGTGCCGTTCAACAGTTCCTTTAATTTTGTAAATATTTCCCCATTTGGAATGGTATTGATGATTAAAATGTTTTTTTCCATACGACTCCTTCCCTCTCCAATCATACAAGTGCAAATTGGAATGTTCCTGCATTTTTCTCTCCCACCTGTGCAATATACAGGAAATTTGCCGATAAAGCCTGATTGGCGTCATATTGAACAGGATAAATGCCTTTTTTTATTTTCACTGTAATCTGACCATAAGAACCTGTTGCTATCCTTCATTTCTCTATAAACGCGCGAAAGACCGCATCCCTGTCAAACGTACCTGCAGTAAAGCCCGGAATTTCCTTGATTGCCTTGCAGATGCCGACACTAAAGCCGGTGATCACTGCATGAATCTCTTCATCGGAATAGGGACATCCGCCGGTTACGATCAAAGTCGCAAGACTGTGCACCACCAGCCAAAGATCCCGGAAATACCGGTCTGCCTCTTCTGCGCTGATATGATAAATGCTTTCCAAGGACGGTCTGGTTCTGGACTGCAAATGCTTCATTGCTTCCATGGCACCGCTTTTTCCATCATCCGCAGGCGTCAGAAACAAAAGCCGGTACAAGGCCGGTTCCTCTTTTGCAAAACGGATATACTGCGTACCGACACCAAAGAAGGGGATACTCTGCCGAAGCCCTTCGTCGGTGTATTCATCATAGATTCTCTCCGCAGCAGCCCGCACCTCGTTTTTTACACTATCCATTGTATGAAAGCAGGTAAACACCGGCTGCGTAGAGGTACCAAGTTCCTCCGCCAGTGCTTTTGCCGTCAAAGCCTCAATTCCCTTCTTACGAACGACCTCAAGTGCTGCATCCACCATTTCTTCTCTTGTAAACTTATTCTTAGGTGCCATAGGTCCACATCCCTTGATATATATTTTTTGATGTATATTGTTCAATATATATTAGACGCTATTATACTCGTATCACTGTATTTTGTCAATTACGAGTTTCCTGTCAAACAAAAAAGCGTAGCCGCCATAATAACTGCTACGCTTCCATTTGAAATTTATTTTCGTGCCGCCTTTAAAATCGGACTGAGCTTTTTGTAAATCAGCAAGGTAATCACAGAAACCAGACCACCCTTCAGAAGATTTAGCGGTGCTACACAGAAGATGACAAGTGTCGTCACGCTATGGATGCTTCCGTTAATCGCTGTACCCATACCGACGATGGCATCTAACGGCAGTCCGTACAGCTCCGAAAATTTCGGAAGGAGGTAAACTGCATTGAATGCCGTTCCAAATACGGTCATCGTCAGTGTACCTGCAATACAGGCAATAATGGCATTTTTCTTATTCTTCTTTGCCAGATACAAAATGGATGCCGGAAGCAGAAAGCTGCAGCCGACTGCGAAGTTCGCCAGCTCTCCCACAAGGGCTGTGGAAGTGGATTTGAACAGGAGCTTCAAAATAATCTTCACAAACTCAATCATCACACCCGCTACCGGGCCGTAGGCAAAGGCACCGATCAGCGCCGGAAGCTCAGAAAAGTCCAGTTTATAAAAGTCCGGTGCAAAGCCCACCGGGATTTCAAACAGCATCAGCACTGCGGAAATCGCAGAAAACATACCGATTACGGCAATTTTGCGGGTACTCAGCACACGCTCGGTATCACCGTTTTTCTTCTTTTCCAGCTTTTCTACCACATAGGCAATCATAAATAGAAGAAATACGACTGCCAGAAATTCTAATGCAAAAACTGCATTGTTCATGATAATCTCAAAAATACTCCTTTGTTCCATTGTCTTAATCTCCTTTTTGCGTTTTCGCCTTTTTCAGGAAATTCTTCGTAAAGCCCTGCTTTCCATGCAAAAAAATCCCCGGGCTCAAAGCTCCGGGGAAATCCTTTTACACTTTATATGGCATTTTCATATGAGCCCGGCCTGTGCTTGCTGGCTTTTTCTGCCTTCCTCTATAAAAACACCCTGTTCTCTTCTTTCATCCAGACTATACTGTCGGCTTCGGAATCGCTGCTGCTCACCGAATCTGCGGATGCTATTTGCTTTGCTCCAGACTTTTTATTTTGTGTCTGAGACCTGCGTTTCTGCATCCTGCTCGCGGGCTATACCGCCGGTCGGGATTTCTCATCCATCGTCTCTTCATCCGATAGGAGTCACCCTGCCCCGAAGAATTTTCTTTATTTTGTTCTAAGATAGGATATGACATTGTGACATATTTGTCAACCTATATTTCCTGTACCTCCTTGAGCAGCGGCGCAAGCCTTTCCCTGTCGGAATGATCAAAGGAGCCTTCAAACCGCTTCAGCATGTCTTCCTCCTGTTCCGTCCTGTTTTCCTTTTTGGCAATGGCCTTGTGAAGAGTCTTTAACATCATTTTCGGGAAAAATCCCATCTTTTCAAAAGCAAGGCCGCCCTCCAGATAGAAAAAGGGAATTACCTCCAGATGATTCTGGTTCTTCAGGCTGTTTCTCACCTGTTCACTGTCCGACATTGCACCTACCCCAAAGACAATCAGCTTTGCCGGATTCATTTTCCGCAGCTTTTCCAGCCCTGAAATGTTGCCGCCCATAATCCAGCCGCCAAAGATAACACTGTCACACTGCGCTATTTCAGCCGCGGAAACCTGTTTTAATTCCTTTGCCCCGCAGGAAAGCTCTTCTGCAATCCATGCGGCATATTGGGCGGTAAAACCCGTTGCACTCTGATATACTACCAATCGTTTCATTTTAATCGCTCTGCTCCTTTTTTCTCTTTTTCTGCTTTTTGTTCTGGCGTTTCTACATCTCAGGCAGGTCAGACATTCTGCTTCTTCTCCTGCAAGATCTGCTGTAAAAATATCTCATAGGCCGACTGCAGCTGTCTGTCGAGCTCCTCCATGGGAATCCCGAAATTACTTGAAATCATCATGGTGCTGATGCCGGTATTATAAATGACCATATTTAGATGCAGTCTTTTGGCTGCCTCCAGAGATATGGCATATTTCTCTGCCAGAAAATCCGCAGTCGATGTAGAGCATTCCCGTTCATATAGCTCCTCCAGGGAATGAATGGTACGATCCGATCTTTTCCGAAGAAAATAAAATTCAAATAAATGAGGTTCCTCCTTCGCCAAAAGCAGATATGCCTTTCCGATGCTGTGAAAATAATCCTCTTTCTCGATATGTGCCGCAACATACTCTTGAAAAAACCAGGCTGTACGCTTCTGTACATCCTTTTTCAGTTCTTCCATATTGGAACAGTAGCTGTAAATGGGCTGTACGGAGCATCCCAGACGGGCTGCAATATTTTTCACCAGAACCTGTTCCATTCCGCCTTCTCTTGCCAGCTCAAAGGCAGCTTCTACTACCATTTCCTTTGTAATTCTCTGCTTTGGCATGATTCCCTCCTGCATCCTTTCCACTCTATGTTCATTAATATAAACCTTTTACATAAATCTTTTATATAAATGGATTATATAATTTAGGCTATCTGATGTCAAGCTCCTTTTTATCCGGTGAAGCTTATGACTGATGAGGCTTATAAAGCACTCTTTTCCAACCATTCACAAATGAGATCCATATCCGTCAGATGTATAAAGTGGCTGCTCTGACTGGCACGAATATGGACACTTTTCTCAGAATAGGCAAGATATTCACACATCAGTCTCTGCCAGAGCGTTTCGATTTTGGCTGCCTCTTCCTCCGATGCACCTCCAAAGGTTCTGATCTCCTGCTCCTCTATGCCGGAATCATGGGTCACCAAAATCAGCGGAAGCTGTGGAAAGCCCACAGGAGACCGGAGCTTTTGCAAATACTGTTCCTGATGCGCCAGCTCGTATTCGGCAAGCGCTGTTTCATAAATTTGCGGTCTGCTGATGGCCGAAAGGATAGACCTTGTCTCTTCCTTTGTAAATTCAGGATAATAATAAAACGGCGGAGCTGACTTCATCAGCAGACGAACGAACCATCCAAGATGCAGCCTTGTCAGACGCAGATTCAGCCGAAGCCCTGCGGTTTTATCGACACCGCTCTTTTGAAATTCGGCATCTGTCAGTTCCTTTTGAAAGGCACTGTCATGTGGGGAGAGCGGATCCAAAAGCACCATGTTTCTGACATGCTGCGGATATATGCGTGCAAACTGCTGTGCATACAATCCACCCTGCGAGTGTGCTAACAGTGTTATCTTCTCTTCGCAATCTAACTGCTGTAGAAGTCTGTACAGTTCATCAGCGATATGTTCCGGCGTACGTTTTAAGGTGGAAGCACTGCTGGAACCGTAGCCCGCCCGCTCATACAAAAGCACGGTATGATGCTTTGCCAGGCGTTCTGCCAGCGGTCTCCATTCTGCCATAACAGCGCCCAGTCCCATCTCAATAACCAGATTGATTTTCCCCGTACCGAATATGCAGTATGCCAGCTCTGCCGTCTGAACCGAAATTTTTTGGATGACCGTTTTTTTTATTTCCATGGTATTTCCTCCTGTTTCCATTGATTTGATCTGACCTTCCGCTTCCTTGTAGGAAACATCGTCATGCCTGTAATAGCCCTGTCATTTTTTCTACAAATTTTATCTGCCGTCTTATTTCGCCAAACATATTCTCAAAAATCAGTTCACTGACAGCAGGCAATTCCCCCTTAAAATAACGTTTCTTTTCTTCATAGCCATGCTGCAGTTCCGAATACTGTTCTTCCAAAAGCTCTTTCTGCTTTTCCAATGCCCGAATGCTTTCTTCTCTGGGCACATAATCCACAAAGCAGAGCGCGGAGTAAAGAGTGGTCGGGTAAGTAACGGATGACTCTTTCAACGACTTCAAAATCAATTCGTCCAGATACCGATCTCCCGCATCCGTCATTTCATAAATTGCCTTCTGCCTCCTTCCCGTCTGCTCAATCGAGGCAATCTGGATATAAGACTGCTTCTCCAGTTGATTCAGCGCATGATAGATGGAGCCGACCAATACCCCGCCCCAGCTCTCTGCACCTGAGGTCTGGAGGGTCACCTGTATATCATAGCCGCTCATCGGCCCTTTTTTCAGCAATCCCAATACTAATAGCTGTGTCATTTTTTACCACCTATTTCCTTTTCCTAAATGTTCTATATACTCTACTTTAAATACTTTATATTTAATACTCTGCGTTGAGTATAATACTATATTTTGCTTTGAAAAGCAAGATACCATTTACAAAAGGACAGAACCGTTTGCTGCGGTTCTGTCCTGATCGTTTTCCCAATATCACTCTTATCCTGCTCTTATTTCTTCTCCGGCTCCTGATCCAGACGCATGGTCAGGCTGATTCTCTTCTTCTGTAAATCGACATCCAATACCTTGACCTCTACAATATCCCCAACGCTGACCGCCTCTAACGGATGCTTGATAAAACGGTCGGTAATACGAGAGATATGTACCAGTCCGTCCTGATGTACGCCGATGTCCACAAATACGCCAAAGTCAATGACATTACGTACCGTGCCTTTTAAAATCATGCCCGGCTTCAAGTCCTTCATGTCCAGTACATCGCTTCGCAGGATCGGCGCCGGCATATCGCTTCTTGGGTCACGTGCCGGTTTTTCCAGTTCTTTTACAATATCAGCCAGCGTAATCTCACCGATACCAAGCTCTTCGGCCAGCTTCTTTTTGTCACCCAGTCTTCGTTCCAGCGTTCCGACACGTGTGTCAGATACCCGTTCCATACTGTTATCCTTGTCAGCTGTATTTTTTCCTGTGGCATTTTTGCCCGTGACAGATTTGTCATTTACAGCAGAATCGGAATCCTTTCCGTTTCCACCGCCTGCCAGACTACTGCCTGCCAGGGCTGCTGCCAGAGCCTTCCCCATAGCCGTATTCGTATTTCGTACAAGTGGTTTCTGGTTCTTCTGATTCTTACGGTTATTATTCTTAGCGTTGCCCGCTGCACTGATCTGTCCGCCCTTGCCGTCCTGCTTTGCGTTCTCTGCACCGTTTCCGGCCTTTTTCGCATTGTCCCCGGCATGACGTACCGCTTCCCTGACGTCCTCCATGGTCATGCCAAGCTTATCTAACAGCTGCTCTGCCGCTGCATAGCTCTCGGGATGTACGCTGGTTGCATCCAGTGGATTGTCTCCGTCCAGAATCCGTAAGAAGCCGGCACACTGTTCAAATGCCTTCGGCCCCAGCTTTGCCACCTTCAAAAGCTGCTTCCGGTTTGTGAAGCGGCCGTTGTTCTCTCTGTAGTCCACAATGTTTTTGGCAATCACCTTGGTAATACCGGAAATGTATTCCAACAGGGAGGCAGATGCCGTATTTAAGTCCACGCCTACTTTATTCACACAGTCCTCTACCACGCCGCCCAGCGCTTCGGAAAGCTTTTTCTGATTCATATCGTGCTGGTACTGTCCGACTCCGATGGATTTCGGATCAATCTTCACCAGCTCGGCCAGCGGATCCTGCAGTCTTCTGGCAATGGATGCAGCGCTTCGCTGTCCCACGTCAAAATTCGGAAACTCCTCGGTTGCCAGCTTGCTTGCCGAATAAACAGAAGCCCCCGCCTCATTGACAATGACGTACTGCACCGGAGTATCCAGCTCCTTGATCAGCTCCACGATGACCTGCTCCGACTCTCTGGAGGCCGTGCCGTTTCCGACGGAAATGAGAGAAACATTGTATTTTTTAATCAGTTTTTTCAGCTCTGCCTTTGCTTCCTCCACCTTATTCTGCGGCGCAGTCGGATAAATAACCCTGGTATCCAATACCTTACCGGTAGCATCCACAACTGCCAGCTTGCAGCCGGTACGGAAAGCCGGGTCCCAGCCCAGTACCACCTTACCTGCAATCGGAGGCTGCATCAGAAGCTGTTCCAGATTTTTGCCAAATACGTTGATGGCTCCGTCCTCTGCCTTTTCCGTCAAATCATTGCGGATTTCCCGTTCGATAGCCGGGGCAATCAGACGGCTGTAGCTGTCCTCTATCACCTCCTGCAGTACAGGAGTCGTAATCGGATTTTCTTTTGTGATGACCTTTTTGGCAAGATACTGGTGAATACGCTCTTCAGGCGCCACAATCCTGACCGTCAGGAATTTTTCAGCTTCACCGCGGTTTAATGCCAATACTCTGTGCCCTGCTGCCTTTTTCACCGGCTCCTCATAGGCATAATACATCTCATATACGCTCTCTGCCTTTTCATCCTTGGCAGTACTCGTTAAGGCACCCTCTTCCACGGTGATATTCCGAATATAGATACGGTAGTCCGCTTCATCGGAAATCTGCTCGGCGATGATATCCCTGGCCCCGGCTAACGCGGCCTGTGCATCCGGCACTTCCTTTTCCGGATCTATAAAGCCTTCTGCCGTTATCTCAAGCGGCTCTGTCGTCTCCTGCGCCAGAATGATCTGCGCAAGCGGCTCTAAGCCTCTTTCTCTTGCAATACTTGCACGGGTCTTTCGCTTCGGTCTGTAAGGACGATAGAGATCCTCTACGACCACAAGGGTCTCTGCCGCCAGAATTTTCTCCTTCAACTCATCCGTCAGCTTTCCCTGCTCCTCTATGCTGTTTAATACCGATTCCTTCTTTTCCTCCAGATTACGCAGATAGGTCAGACGCTCATGCAGATTACGCAGAACCTCATCGTTTAACGAGCCTGTAACCTCCTTACGGTATCTGGAAATAAACGGTATCGTATTTCCTTCATCAATGAGCTTTACAGCAGCCTCAACCTGCCATTTTTCCACCTTCAGCTCATCCTTCAGCTTTGCAATAATATCCATTTCTACTCTCCATTTCCTCTGTACTGGTGCAGAAATCTGGCCTTTGATATGTACTCCTCTCCTTCTGCCTTTTCAATTATACATGGAAGGGTATATAGTTTTCAAGAAGGATTTGTATTCTCAGCGGAAAAGTGTTAAAATATTGACATATCAACAAAGGAGATTTGACATGGATGTTCAACAGCAGAGGAATCCTGATCTGCCACCCGGCATAAATCAGAACCTTCCTCCTCATTACAGTCATGTGCAGCCGCAGGCGCCCTCCAATCCCTTATCCGTGGCATCCATGGTTCTGGGTATTCTGGCGCTGGCTTCGCTGTGTATGATTTATTTTTCTCCGGTATTTGCCGGTCTTTCGATTCTGTTCGCACTTCTGTCGAAGGGATATGAAAAGAAAATGCACGGCTATGCCCTGACGGGAATCATTACCTCGAGCATTGCACTGGTTCTGGAAGCCATCATCATGGTCGCTATGATTTGCTTCCTGTTTCTGACTTCGGAGCCGAACCAGTTCAGCTCCGCCTTTTGGAGCACCTACAAGGAAACCGGAGAGCAGCTCTATGGTGACGATTTTGACGATATGTTAAAGGATGCGTTTGGAGAAGATTTTGACATTGATCAATATATAGAAGGAGGTACTTTATGGTTGGAGCAGTAAACGGTTACCAGAACCCTTATGAAAATTTTTCTCTTTCCGGCAGGACCGACAGCGGCATCGTACGTAATCCGGGAGAATCCACGGAAAAGCTTCCCGGCAAAAAGTCCTCGCCTGCAGAATGTGAAACCTGCAAGAACCGAAAATATCAGGACGGTTCTGACGAAATGGTCTCATTCAAATCCGCAGCACATATTGCTCCGCAAGCCGCAGCCAGCGCTGTCCGCTCCCACGAGCAGGAGCATGTGTCCAATGCTTATAAAAAAGCAGCCACGAACAACGGCAAGGTCGTATCCGCTACGGTTTCCTTACGTACCTCTGTCTGTCCGGAATGCGGACGCAGCTACGTTTCCGGTGGAGAGACGAATACGCAGATCAAATATTATAATGAAGAAAATCCGTACCAGCAGGATAAGAAAGCAACCGATGCCATTGCCTATCGCGGCATGAACGTGGATGCTGCCTGCTAAACGGAGGACGGAAAGGTATCGACATCTTATGAATAAAAATAAATGCTCTGCCGAGCTCAAGAGTCTCGCAAAGGGCCAGCTTCTTGGCAGATATGGCATCTTTATCACGGCAGAACTGATCTATGGACTCATCGTAACGGCTATCCTGCTGTTCACCATGTTCCATGTGGATCTGTTTTCTGCAGCCGGCACCCTGATCTATTATGCGATTATGTTCCTCGTGTCCGTCATGTGCTGTATTTTTACAGCAGGCTTTACCTATATGTATCTGATTACCTATAAAGGCGGTCACTGTCTGGCAACGGATGTGTTTCATGGATTTAAAAACCACGCAGATAAGATTATTATCATCGGTTTTATTTTAAACGGCATCAGTTATCTGCTCATGCTTCCTTATACGCTGTGCTTTCAGTATTTTGAGCAGACTCAGGATGCTCTGTTTTTCCTGATCGGCTGTATCCTTCTGGTAATCGGTGAAGCGCTTTCTCTGTATATCAGCATCACCTTTGCCCTAACCTATTTTATCGTTCTGGATTTTCCGGGCTACAGTGCCGTGGAAACGCTGAGGCTGAGCCATCAGCTGATGCGCGGACACAAGGGCAGATATTTCTATATTTCACTGAGCTTTGTACCGCTCGGTCTGCTCTGCATGATTACCTGCGGAATCGCCTATCTGTGGCTCTCGCCTTATATGGGAATGACTTATACGAACTTTTATATGGATCTGATGCAGTCAAAACAGACTGCACACAATGAAATGCAGGAAAATGAGCCTGCCTGAATCGAAATCTAATCCGATTTGTTATGAATTTGTTTTGAATCTGCTTGAAAGGCTGTGAAGCATCCGGCTTCCCAGCCTTTTTTGAATCCTTCTATCTTTCCAATTTTTCCAACCACCCTTCTGCCTGACATATGGCAGCCTCCGCCGCCTGTATGGCTGCTTCATCCCCTTCTGCGTCATCCAGATTGATCCTTTCCTGATGAATCACCTCCTGAAAACGTCTGATTGTCTCTTTTTCATCCACTGCTTCTCCCAAGCCCTGCTTTTTCCACTCCTCCCTGACCCTTCTCTCATAAAGCCAGTAGGAGAACCAGCTTCCCCTCCTTTGCCGATAGGTCTGACGCCGTTTCAGGATGCTCTCCTCCAGACGAAGCAGCGCCTGTTCCAGTTCCTCTCGATTTTCATCCTCTACTTTCATTCCTCTTCTCCTTTTATTCATTTTTACAATACTTTTTTGAATATATAATTATGGTTTTGAAATAATTATAATTGTAATATATAGAAACAGATTATCAGACAGGAGGTCTTTCCTTGAAGCCATTCATTCCATACAAGCAGGAAAAAGAAGTCATATCCATCCGAATCGATTCGGATACGCTCAAAACCGTCGATGCCGCAGCCGAACGTGCGTGCATCAGCCGGAATGAGTTTATCAACCAGTGCATCGCCTTCGCTCTGGAGCACCTTTCCTATCGTGATAAATAGCTCCCTGTGAATGCCTGCTTACATATGCTTAATCTCTCTTTCAGACACAAACCCTCAATTTTTTTGCAAAAAATTACAGCCAGCCCGAAAGCTGACTGTTTTTTCTATTCTTTATTTCCCACGCTCTTCCATTTCAGGTAAGCATTGATAAACAGGTCAATGTTGCCATCCAGCACCGAATCGGTATTACCGGATTCTGCATTGGTTCTGTGGTCCTTGACCATCGTATAGGGCTGCAGAACATAGGATCTGATCTGATTTCCCCAGCCAATCTCCGATACCTCGCCCCGGATGTCGGAAAGCTTCTCTGCATTGGCTTCCTTTTTCAGCATATACAGCTTCGCCTTTAACATCTGCATAGCCTTATCCTTGTTCTGGAACTGGGAGCGTTCGTTCTGGCACTGTACCACGATTCCGGTCGGAAGATGCGTGATACGGATAGCGGAAGAGGTTTTATTGATATGCTGTCCGCCTGCACCGCTGCTTCGGTACGTATCAATACGAAGATCGCCCGGATCAATGTCCACATCCAGATCCTCTTCAATATCCGGCATGACATCCAGTGATACAAAGGAGGTCTGCCGTTTTCCCTGTGCGTTGAACGGAGAAATACGCACCAGTCTGTGCACACCCTTTTCCGACTTCAAATAGCCATAGGCATTCAAACCATTGACCTGGAAGGTCACCGACTTGATGCCCGCCTCATCGCCGTCCAGGAAATCCAATACCTCGACCTGATATCCCTTTCGCTCTGCCCAGCGTGTATACATACGATACAGCATATTGGCCCAGTCACAGCTCTCTGTGCCGCCTGCTCCGGCATTCAATTTCAAAATGGCATTGCATTTATCGTATTCCTCCGATAAAAGCGTACCGATTCGAATATCTTCAAAGGTCTGGATAAAGGAATCCAGCTCTGAACGGATGTCCGGTATCAACGCTTCCGCCTCCTCCGGCTCCTCTTCATAGCCCATCTGGATCAGTTCCATCATATCCTGATACTGCGTTTCCAATCCCTCATAGGTCTCTACGGTATCCTTCAGATTTTTCAGTTCCTTCATCAACCGATTGGAGCGGTCCGGATCGTCCCAGAAATTGGGAGCCTCCATTTCCATCTCCAGCTCTTCTATCCTCTTTGACTTGTTAGCCAGGTCAAAGTGAATCCCTCACTTCCGCTAATGGAGTTTCATAGGCCTGTAATTCGGTCTTCATGTTATCTAATTCAACCACCTGCGTCACCACCTTTTTCTTTCTATTTTAAAATACTTTCTTCTGCTTATGCGTTTCTTCCACAGCACTGCTTATATTTCCTGCCGCTTCCACACGGGCACGGATCATTCGGATAGACCTTGGCCTGTGCTCTCTTGACCGGCCCCTTCTGCAGGGAATCATCCTTGTTGGTTCCCGTCACCTTGGCTACCGGCTCTCTTTCCACTTTCTGCTCGATTCTTACGTGGAACAGCAGACGAAGGGTATCCTCCTGAATGCCTGCCGTCATTGCATCGAACATCTCATAACCACTCAGTTTGTATTCCACAAGCGGGTCTCTCTGTCCATAAGCCTGTAAGCCTGCACCCTGACGAAGCTGCTCCATATCATCAATATGATCCATCCACTTTCTGTCAATGACCTTTAAGAGAATAACACGCTCCAGCTCACGGATGGCCTCTGCCTCAGGGAACTCTGCCTCCTTTGCCTCATAGAGCTTCACTGCCTCTTCCTTTAACTGATGCTTTAAGCTCTTCTTTTCCGGCTTCTCTACCCTTCCCGTATTGACCGGTCTGAGCGGAATGACCGGAAGCAGCAGGGAATTAAGTTCCTTAAAGTCCCAATCCTCAATATCAATGTCATCTCCGATACAGGTATCTACCGATGCCTCCACAAAATCCGTAATCATCTTGTAGATGGCATCCCTCATGCTCTCTCCGTCCAGTACGCGGCGTCTCTCCGCATAGATAATCTCTCTCTGCTCGTTCATGACCTGATCGTATTCCAACAGGTTCTTACGGATTCCGAAGTTGTTGTTCTCAATCTTCTTCTGTGCATTCTCAATAGCGCTGGTCAGTGTCTTATGCTCGATTTCCTGTCCCTCCGGGATACCGAGTGCATTGAACATGTTGATCAGTCGCTCGGAACCGAACAATCTCATCAAATCATCTTCCAGGGAAATATAGAACTTGGATTCACCCGGATCACCCTGACGACCGGAACGGCCGCGCAGCTGGTTGTCAATACGTCTGGATTCATGACGCTCCGTACCGATAATCTTCAGACCACCGGCAGCCCGCGCCGCCTCATCCAGCTTAATATCCGTACCACGGCCTGCCATGTTGGTCGCAATGGTGACTGCTCCATGGATACCGGCATCGGCTACAATTTCAGCCTCCAGCTCATGGAATTTTGCATTTAAGACCTTATGCTCAATACCGCGTCTCTTTAACATGCCGCTCAGCTCTTCCGAAGCTTCAATCGTAATCGTGCCGACCAGTACCGGCTGTCCCTTGGCATGTGCCTCTTCCACAGCATCCACAATCGCATGCAGCTTTTCCTTTCTGGTCTTGTAAACCGCATCCTGATGATCGATTCTGGCTACCGGACGGTTGGTCGGTATGGCAACTACGTCCATGCCGTAAATATCGCGGAATTCCTTTTCCTCGGTCAGTGCCGTACCAGTCATACCGCATTTCTTTTCAAATTTATTAAAGAAGTTCTGGAACGTAATCGTTGCCAGTGTTTTGCTTTCTCTTTTGACCTTGACATGCTCTTTTGCCTCAATGGCCTGATGCAGACCGTCCGAATAACGGCGTCCCGGCATGATACGTCCGGTAAACTCATCCACAATGAGTACCTGATCATCCTTTACCACGTAATCCTTGTCACGGAACATCAGGTTATGCGCACGAAGGGCCAGATTGATGTTATGCTGAATCTCCAGATTTTCCGGATCTGCAAGGTTCTCAATCTGGAAGAATTTTTCCACCTTTGCAACGCCACGCTCGGTCAGGTTGACAATCTTATCCTTTTCATTGACGATGAAATCTCCGGTCTCCTCCTGTACGACACCCATGATGGCATCCATCTTGGAAAGATCCTCCATATCCTTGCCGCGCTCTAACTGTCTGGCCAGAATATCACATGCCTCATACAGCTTGGTTGATTTGCCGCTCTGCCCGGAAATGATAAGCGGCGTTCTCGCTTCATCAATGAGCACGGAGTCCACCTCATCGATGATGGCATAGTGCAGATCACGCAGTACAAGCTGTTCCTTATAAATGACCATATTGTCACGAAGGTAATCAAAACCAAGCTCGTTGTTGGTCACATAGGTAATATCACAATTATAGGCTTCCCTGCGCTCCTCGGGCTTCATATCATTTAAAACCACACCGACCTTTAAGCCTAAAAATTCATGTACCTGTCCCATCCATTCGGCATCACGCTTTGCCAGATAATCATTGACCGTGACAACATGAACACCCTTTCCTTCCAGCGCATTCAGATAAGCAGGCAGCAGACAGGTCTGGGTCTTTCCTTCACCGGTCTTCATTTCCGCGATACGTCCCTGATGCAAAATGATACCGCCGATTAACTGCACCCGATAATGCTCTGTATTCAACACTCTTCTGGCACCCTCACGAACTACCGCATAGGCTTCCGGCAGCAGATCGTCCAGAGTCTCTCCATCGGCAAAGCGCTTCTTAAATTCTCTGGTCTTTTCCCGGAGTCCCTCATCGGACAATGCCATCATATCATCCCGCAGACTTTCAATCTTGTCCACGATCGGCATAATCCGCTTCAGCTCCCTTTCACTATGCGTTCCAAATACTTTATCAATAATATTCATATGCTTTTAACTCCTATGTAGTTTCCTGAAAAGCTGTTCCGCATATACGGACATCAGAATTTATTGTAACAGATTTGTAACGTTTATTCAACAGTCGCTTCTATTTAGATGACGACAATTTTTTATGCTTTTAGACAAGGAGGCGACTGACGTGGACTCCTCTGTTATTGATACGAAGAAGTGCACAATCCTACACCTTGACCTTATATATCAGAAGTGTTATTATTTTAACGATAAGAAAAATTACGCCGCAGAACCCGTCCGAGCAGACGCTTTCTGAGACAAATCTTAAAATATGAGGTGTAAACAAATGAGCAAAACTTTCGATGAATTAGTGTCAAAGGTCAATGAATTTGAAATGAAGAAAGTAGCTGTTGCAGTGGCACAGGATTCTGCTGTGTTAGAAGCTGTCAAGGCTGCCAAGGATCGTAAGATTGCAGATGCCATCTTAGTCGGACACAAGGATAAGATTCAGGCAGTTGCCGATGAAATGGGCATGGATCTGACCGGATTTGAAATCATCCATGTAGAGGATGATATTGAAGCCTCCTTAACCGCTGTCAAGCTGGTACATGACGGCAAAGCAGACATGTATATGAAGGGTCTGATCAATACCAAGGATTTCTTAAAGAGTGTCTTAAATAAGGAAGTCGGCCTGCGCACCGGAAATGCACTGTCCCATGTATGTGTATTCGATATCAAAGGAATCGATCATCTCTTATTCTTAACAGACGTAGCTTTCATTCCCTATCCGACACTGGAGGATAAGGTGAATATCATCAACAATACTTTGGAGATTACCAAGGCCTGCGGCATTGAAAATCCGAAGGTAGCACCTCTGGCTGCTGTAGAGGTTGTAAATCCGAAGATGCCGGTTACGGTAGAAGCTGCCGAGCTGACACAGATGAACAAGGACGGAAAAATTACCGGCTGCATCGTAGACGGACCGCTTTCTCTTGACCTTGCCATTGATCCGGAGGCTGCAAAGCATAAAGGAGCTACCGACCGTGCCATCCAGGGAGATGCCGATGTCCTTTTATTCCCGGATATCCATGCAGGCAACTTGGTTTACAAAGCACTCGTACATACTGCCGATGTCAAAAATGGCAACATTTTAACCGGAACAAAAGCACCTGTTATTTTAACCTCCCGTTCCGATACCTTTGAAGTAAAGGTAAATTCCATCGCTCTCGGCGCTGTGGTTGCTGAGGCTATGAAGAAAAACTCCTAATGTCCCAAAGAAAGTTTGATAAATAATATTTTTATAACTTATATGTAGAAAACCAGGAGGAAAGAGATATGTCTATCAAAAGCTTAATTATCAATCCGGGTTCCACCTCCACCAAGATTGGTGTATTCGAGGATGAGACTCTGTTATTTGAGGAAACCTTAAGACATTCCACAGAAGAAATCAGCAAATATGCTTCTATCATCGACCAGAAGGATTTCCGTAAGGATATCATCGTGAGTTTCCTGAAGGAAAAGGATTTTGACATCAAATCCCTGAACATGGTCGTAGGCCGCGGCGGTATGTTAAAGCCGATTCCGGGCGGTACCTATGCAGTAAGCGATGATCTGTTAGAGGATTTAAAAATCGGCAAGCAGGGACAGCACGCTTCCAACCTGGGTGGTATTCTGGCAAGAGAAATCGGTGATTCCATCGGTGTTCCTTCCTATATCGTAGACCCGGTCGTTGTAGATGAGCTGTGTCCGATTGCCAGATATTCCGGTGTGCCGGAGCTTCCGAGAGTCAGTGTGTTCCATGCGCTGAACCAGAAGGCCGTTGCAAAACGTTATGCCAAGGAAACCGGAAAGGCTTACGATTCTCTTCGTCTGATCGTTGTACATATGGGCGGCGGTGTTTCCGTAGGCGCTCACGAGAACGGAAAAGTCATCGATGTATTCAATGCCTTAGACGGTGACGGTGCATTCTCACCGGAAAGAGCAGGCGGTCTTCCAAGCGGTGCTCTGATCAAAATGTGCTTCTCCGGCAAATATTCGCAGGATGAGGTTTATAAAAAGGTAGTCGGTAAGGGCGGTTTTAACGCTTACCTTGGTACAAATGACATGCGTGACGTAGAAAAAATGGTAGATGGTGGCGATGCCAATGCAAAGGAAATCCGCGATGCCTTCATCTTCCAGGTAACCAAGGATATCGGCTCCATGGCATGTGTATTAAATGGAAAGGTAGACCAGATCATTGTGACAGGCGGTATTGCATATGACAAGGCTGTCGTTGCTGCTTTGAAGGAAAAGGCAGAGTGGATTGCTCCGTTTACCGTATATCCGGGCGAGGACGAACTGCTTGCACTCGTACAGGGTGGTCTACGTGTCATCAATGGGGAAGAGGAAGCGATGGTTTACTAAGCTGTTGTCCTTTTCAAATTTTATATGACATTCTTTTAAAACTTATATGGGTGCAGTATGAAAAAATTTCATACTGCACCCATTCACAATAGGAGGATTATAGCAATGGATAAAAAAGAAAAAGCAATTGAATTACATGACAAAAAATACAACTGCTGTCAGGCCGTAGCCTGTGCCTTTGCAGACGAAATCGGGGTCGATATGGAAACTCTCTTCAAAGCAGGAGAAGCCTTTGGACTTGGCATGGGCGGTATGCAGGGAACCTGCGGTGCCCTTTCCGGTGCAATCATGCTGGCTGGATTTTTAAACAGTGACGGTGATGTCAATGATCCGAAAACAAAAGCTGACACCTATAAGCTTTCCAGGGAACTGGTGTCACGTTTTCAAGAAAAGGCCGGCTCTACTGTCTGCTGCGAATTAAAGGGGGTTAACACCGGAAAAATGCTTCACTCCTGTCCAGACTGCATCCGGGATGGTGTAGCGGTTGTTCAGGAGGTTTTAAAGCTGTAGGATGAATCATCTGACATTATTGTCATGTTCTATTCTCGCCATTCTTCTCATCGTTCTGGATGCTTCCAGATATATAGAATTGACCGGGATTTTGCTCTGATTGACGGCTGCTTTTTGACCCTCCTTCTGTTTGTACTTTACGTCTTTTTCCGCTTTCATATTTTTCCCTTTCGGAGAAATCAAAGCGCCTGTCCCGGATTACCTATACGGCAGCCGGATTGACATGGCTTTCCTTCTATGATATGGGATCCGATGCTCTGGCCGCTTCCTATGGCTTTACACCGGACAATGGTTATGCTCTGAAATGGTTCTGCATCAATCTCGCAGTATGCGTGATTGTATTTCTTGGAGCCTTCCTCTACAACGGAACCATCCGCATTCTTTGTACATACAGAAGGCTTGGTATATTAAAGCGCATTTTAATATTGTGCAACATGTAGGTTCCTATCGTGAATCTCTTCCTAATCTTTTATTTATGTAAAAAGGCAGAAGAAGAATATTCACAGGAATGCTGCCGCTTTGACCTGAAATGCTGCAGAGCTGGAAATAACATTTGTTCTTTAAAACATCCGCTCATCATGGTGCATGGAATCGGCTTTCGTGACCTGCGCTATTTTAATTATTGGGGAAGAATTCCAAAGCTCCTCTGCGAAAATGGGGCCATTGTATACTACGGCCACCAGAACGCCTGGGGTACTATTGAAGAAAATGCGGAAGCGCTTCGTCAAAAAATCGAAGTAGTATGCAAGGAAACAGGTGCTCCCAAGGTCAATATCATTGCTCATTCCAAGGGAGGACTGGACAGCCGATATCTGATTAACACCCTGCATATGGCAGACCGGGTAGCCTCTTTGACTACGATAAATACACCGCACTATGGCTCAGAACTGATTGATGTACTGAACAGACTGCCGGACCGTGTCTACCGACTGATTGCTTCCTGGTTCGACCGTTCCTTTGTGAAGTTCGGCGATCAGAAGGCCGGTGAAAGCTGTTATCATTCCA
>JAGANL010000013.1 GCA_017624235.1 Lachnospiraceae bacterium
ACCAGAGATTTGCCATCCGACTTCCTTCAGATTCCACCTCACGATGGACACCCTTGTCTTTGGCTGTATCCTTCCCACTACTAGGGCGGATTAGGGACTTTCACCCATTAGAAACGTGCGCCGCAAGGCGCACAACAAAAAAGACAGCCTTGGTTTAAGGCTGCCCTCCCCGCATGGCCGTCACGATCCGGTCTCTTCCATTTTCCTTTCCGTAATAAAGCTTCTCATCCGCCTGCTTTAACAGTTCTCCGGTGTCCATCTCTTTCCGAAGCTGCATCACACCGAATGTCATCGTCACGCATATGGTATTTTCTCCGCGTACCGTTTTTATGCTTCTGATCTTTTCTCTTGTACCTTGCAGACGCTCCATCGCCTCTGCAGCATCCTCCGTTTCAAATACCAGCAAAAATTCCTCTCCGCCCCAACGGATTGCCGTTCCTTTTCCCTGCACAGCCTCTGTCAGACATCCGGCAACATTTTTCAGTACCTCGTCCCCAGCCTCATGTCCATAGGTATCATTGACCTTCTTAAAGAAATCAATATCTCCCAGGGCAACGGTAAAAACTCTTTCCTTGCGAATCGTTCGCTCCATCATTTTTGGAAGATGAAGATTTCCATATCTTCGATTATAGAGTCCCGTCAGCGCATCCTTATCCACCATGTCTCTTAGGTTTTTCTGCATCTGCACGGCAGAATGTGCCATATTTCCCAGTTCATCACTTCTGGCGAGAATATCCATGCTCATGCTCTCTGTAAATTCACCTTTGGCCACATTCGTCAGGAACCGTTCAATCTTTCCGATGGAATTTACCAGTCTGGACGCAAACCGCAGACAGAAAAAGGCGGTCAGAAGCACTGCTGCTGCCACAGTAAACAAAATCGGAAGCACCGCCTTATAGATCATGGCTTCAATTTTTTGAGCCGGCTTACCTGCAAATATCATTCCGATGCAGGTTCCGTCCTCGTTATAAAGAGGCCGGTAATAGGCAAAATAACTGATTCCGTGTACATCTACTCCTGTATAGAAGTGCTCCTCTTTTTCCTGATATACCTCTTCCAGTACCTTACTGTTGACCGCGGTTCCGACAATCCGTTCTCCATTCTGATCCCGCAAAGTGGTTGCCATCCTGGTATCATAAAAGAATATGGAAAAATCAATGCCCGTCTGCTCCTGCATTCCATCCATAATATCATATGCCTCACTGATATCCCTGCCGCCCTTTGTCAGATACATTTCCGTTCCATTCTTGATATTCAGAACGTAATCACCCGGCATTCTGGCATCGTACCTCTGTCCCAGCAGGACACACAAGTCCTCCAGTTTATCTTTTACTTCCGCCTGTAATATGCTGGTCAGCTTCCAGGTGGAATATATCGTAATAAACATCCCCAAAATCAGCAGCGGAATAACCGTCATAACAATCAGTTTGCCATGGAGACTGCTCTTCAACTTTATCTTCATCAGGATTCCCCCTACTTCTCTGCACTTCTTTTTCAGTATCTGACTGCTGAGCGAACAGCAGCTTTTACACTGCCAGTCAAAAGACTGCATATGTTTATTATCCCCCACCGAGTCTCTATCTGCAAGGGAAATTTCCACATTCACACTCTTTTCTGCGCTACATATATTATGTTATGGATTTCGGATGAGGAGTTATTATGAAAAAGCAAAAATACCATTTTGGCATTTTAGGAGGAGATGCCAGACTTTTCTTTACTGCAGAAACCTTATCCGCACATGGATATACGGTAACATCCTATTCGGTTCCCGGTATCGCGGATGAGACACATCCAAACACGCCATATGCCATTTCACAGAGTTCTTCCAGGAAGGAGCTGATCGAACAATCCGATATGCTGGTAGCGCCCATTCCTTTTTCTCCGTTCTGCTCCGTACAGGACTGTCTTCGGGATGCTCCTGCCGACCAATCCTTAAACGGAAAGCTGCTCTTTTCCGGCCCTCTTTCTGGACCGGATGCTTCCGCACTGCAAAAGGCCGGCATACGGATCTGCAATGTCATGGAGCAGACGGAATTTATCCGCCTGAATGCCATACTGACCGCAGAAGGCGTGTTATCGCATCTGCTTACGCTCTCTCAGGACTGTATCCATCAAAGCTCTGTCCTGCTGACCGGTTATGGACACTGCGGGCGGGAAATTGCCGGAAGGCTGAAGGCTCTTTCCGCCCTTGTAACTGTCTGCGATACCGATCCTGCTGCCGTAAAGGCCGCCCGATCAGATAGCTTTACGGTACTGTTTCCCAAAGAGCTTTCCTCCCGCTTAAGGACGTTTGATTTCTGTATCAATACCGCACCTGCTGTCATCTTCGACCAGACACTTTTACAGGATGCCAAGCCGGAAAAAACTCTCTTTCTGGATATTGCATCCGCTCCTGGCGGTATCGATTGGAAAGCTGCCGCCTCCCTCGGCATTCAGGCAGTACACCTGCCCGGACTCCCCGGCAAAACTGCGCCCAAGGCCGCCGGACGTTTTTATGCAGAGACCATTTTACACTTTCTCAGCTCCAATCCATAAACCGGTTTGCAAAATCATAGACCAAAAAGAAAGAAGTGACTGCCATGAATCTGCATGGAAAAACAATCGGAGTCGCTCTGACCGGCTCCTTCTGCACCTACGGTAAAATATGGGGAGAGCTTGAGAAGCTGAAGGAGGAGGGGGCACAGCTCATCTTCATTTTATCCGAAAATGCTGCTTCCATCGAAAGCCGCTTCGGAACGCCGATGGACTGTTTGAACCGGCTTCAGACTCTGACCGATACCCCGCCGATCCTGACGATTGAAGCAGCCGAGCCCATCGGCCCCAAAGCATTACTTGACATCCTTGTCATTTTCCCCTGCACGGGCAATACCGCCGCCAAGCTTGCCTGCGGCATTACGGATACTCCGGTCTTAATGGCCGCCAAGGCACATTTGCGTAACGAACGTCCCCTGCTGCTTTCCCTTTCCACTAACGATGCCCTTGGCATGAATATGAAAAATATCGGTCTGTTATTAAATACTCGCCATATCTATTTTGTCCCCTTCGGACAGGATGATCCACTCAAGAAGCCCAACTCCATGACTGCTCACACGAAGCTGCTGATACCCTCTCTGGAGGCAGCTCTGGACGAAAAGCAGTATCAGCCGGTCATTCTCAGCCACAAAGGAGGCAGCCTATGTGCGGAATAGCAGGCTTCTGCCATTTTCAACAGAATTATCTTACGGCCGCTCCCTATTGGCGCAGCATTCTGGACTCCATGAATCATGTACAGAAGCACCGCGGGCCGGATGGAGAAGGCACTTATCTGACAGAGCATGCAGGGCTGTCCCATGTGCGTCTCTCCATTCTGGATCTGGCTCTCGGCAGACAGCCTATGCGCCGTACACAAAACGGCCATGATTTCGTGCTCTGCTACAACGGGGAAATCTATAACATGAATCAGTTAAAAGAAGAACTGCTCGCAAAAGGTGCCGTTTTTACGACCACCAGCGATACGGAAGTGTTGTTAGAGGGTTATCTTTCTCTGGGGAAGGATTTTGTCAAAAAATGCAACGGCATCTTCTCCTTTGCTCTCTGGGACGGTTCCCGGAATACTTTGCTGCTCTGTCGTGACAGACTTGGAGTCAAGCCGCTCTTTTATACCGTTTCAGCAGACCAAACCCTAATCTTTGGTTCCGAACCAAAGGCTCTGTTCTGCCATCCGGGAGTGCTCCCTGAACTGGAAAAAAAGAGTCTTCAGGAGCTGTTCGGTCTGGGACCCGCACGCACACCCGGTTGCGGTGTCTTTGCAGACATCAGAGAAGTGCTGCCCGGCCATATGCTGGAGCTCTGTCCGAACGGAATGACGGATACCGCTTACTGGTCTCTGACCAGTAAGCCTCATACCGACTCTGTCTCCGATACCATAGAAAAAACCACCTGGCTGCTGGAAGATGCGATATCGGCACAAATGCTGTCCGACATTCCGATTTCTACCTTCCTTTCCGGCGGTATCGACAGCAGCCTTGTCACCTCCATCTGCGCACACCGGCTGGCAGAAAAAGGAAAAAAGCTGCGTACTTTTTCGTTTGATTTTCAGGGCAATGACCTGTATTTCCAGTCGAATGTCTTTCAGCCCTCACAGGACCGTCCCCATGTGGACCATATGCGGGAATATCTGGAAACAGAGGGCTGCGGTACAGAACACATCTATCTGGAATGTGATTATACGCAATTAGCTGACTGGCTTTCCCGCTCGGTGGATGCCGCCGACCTGCCCTGTATGGCTGATGTGGATTCCTCCCTGCTTTACTTCTGTTCTCAGGTATCAGACTACAATAAGGTCACACTGACCGGGGAATGCGCGGACGAAATTTTCGGGGGATATCCATGGTTTCATAAAAAAGAATGCTTTGATGCCGCTATCTTTCCCTGGTCCATGGATATGGATGTCCGAAGCATGCTGCTTCGTGATGACGTGGCAAAAGAACTGGCCTTAGAAGAATATGCCGCAAATGCTTATGCAAATACACTCTCAGAAGTGCCGCTTCTGCCCGGGGAGGATGCTGCTGAAAAACGGCGCCGGGAGATTTCCTACCTGAATCTGCGCTGGTTCATGGCTACTCTGTTAAACCGCATGGACCGCACCAGCATGTATTCCGGTCTGGAAGCCCGTGTCCCCTTTGCCGACCACCGTATCGTGGAATACCTCTGGAACATCCCCTGGAATCTGAAATGCTATGGTGGAAACGTCAAGGGACTTCTGCGTGAGGCCGCCAAAGGCTGGCTGCCGGAAGACATCCGTACCAGACGCAAAAGTCCCTATCCCAAAACCTACCATCCAAAATATGAGGCACTGTTAAAGGAACGGTTTCTTGAGGTTCTTTCCTCTCCTTCCGCTCCCATCAACACCTACATTGACCGGAAAAAGACCGAAGCCTTTCTGCTCTCACCCTCAGACTACGGCAGGCCCTTCTACGGACAGCTTATGGCCGGCCCGCAGCTGATTGCCTACCTTCTGCAGATCAACTACTGGATGGAAAAATATTTTCACACGACCGATGCACTTATATGATCCTGCGCACGGACAGTACCGGACGATAGGTCACATAGCTGATCTTGATTCCGGTACGCTGCGTACTGGCATGTACGATTTTTCCGTTGCCGACATAAAGAGCCACATGCCCTGCATAGCATACGATATCTCCCGGTTCCGCTTCGTTTAGGGAAACCTCTTTTCCATAGGCACGCTGTGCACTGGAATTACGCGGGATGGAATACCCGAAATTCTTGTAGACCGCCTGCGTAAAGCCTGAGCAGTCCGCACCATTTGTCAGGCTCGTGCCACCCGGCACATAGGGGTTGCCGATAAACTGACAGGCAAATTTTGCAATCTCCTTGCCTTTGGCACTACCGGATGCCTGATCGATCTGACTCGTATCAAAGGATGCTGAAGCTGCAGTCGGTGTATAGGTCTGCTTACCGGAGGATGAACCACCGTTCTTCTTCGCTTCTTCTGCCTTTCGCCGTGCTTCCTCTTCCGCCTTTCTTCTGGCCTCCTCTTCCTCCAGCCGTTTGATCTCGGCATCCTGCTTTTTGATCAATGCCTTATAGGCTGCCGCCTGCTGTTTGGCCTGCGCAATCTGCACCTCATAATTGCTGGCCTCAGACTTCATCTCTGCCAGTATCTCTTCTTCGGCAGACTGCTCTTCCTCCAGCTCATACTTCTGGGCTTCCAGCTCATCCTTTTCCACCTCAAGCTGTTCCTTCAGCTCTGCGACCTGCTGTTTCGTTGCCTGATACTCCTCCAGCATCTTTCTGTCGTATTCATACAGACGCTCGATAAAATCCGCCTTATTCAGCATATCACTCAGATCACGGGATTCAAAAAAAAGCTGCACGTAGGTCTGATCTCCCTTTTCATACATGAAACGGATTCTTTTTTTCATTGCCTCGTACTGCTCCTGTTCCTGAGCCTGCGCTTTCTCATACTCTACCTGAGCCTGCGCAATCTCCTCCTCCTTGGCTGCGATATCCTCCTTCATCAGATCGATGCTTGCCATAATCTCTACGATTTGGGCGCGGACATCCCCGATTTCCGAATCGATACCCGCCTTCATATCCTCTAAGTCAGACAGAGAGCCGCTGATTGCATTCAACTGATTCTGTGCATCCTCCTTCTGTTTCTTCAAATCAGAAATCGTAGACGCATATGCCAGAACGGACATCGATAAAGATAAAGAAACCACCAATATCACTGTCATGACTCTTTTGTACATTGCTCTCTCCTGCCTTTGCTTCAATCTTGTGTACAAAGGCTCACAGTGATTCACTGCAAGCCCTTTTTTCAAACCTTAAAGTTCACAATTATTTACAGTTCTCGGGAACGGTACGACATCCCGGATATTGCCCATGCCCGTCAGATACATGACACAGCGCTCAAAACCGAGTCCAAAGCCTGCGTGACGTGCAGAGCCGTATTTTCTCAGATCCAGATAGAACTCATAATCCTCTTTATTCAGTCCCAGCTCCTCCATACGTTTCTCCAGAACCTCCAGATTATCCTCTCTCTGGCTGCCACCGATGATTTCACCGATACCCGGTACCAGACAATCCATTGCAGCAACGGTCTTGCCATCCTCATTTAATTTCATATAAAATGCTTTGATTTCCTTTGGATAATCCGTGACAAATACCGGACGCTTAAACTCCTTCTCCGTCAGGAAACGCTCATGCTCGGTCTGCAGATCACAGCCCCAGAATACCTTGTACTCAAATTCATCATTGTGCTGTTCCAGAATCTTGATGGCCTCTGTATACGTCACATGGCCGAAATCGGATTCCATGACATGCTTCAGACGCTCAATCAGGCCCTTATCGACAAACTGATTAAAGAAATTCATTTCCTCCGGTGCGTTTTCCAGCACATAACGGATGATATATTTAATCATGCTCTCTGCCAGAATCATATCGTCCTTCAAATCAGCAAATGCAATTTCCGGCTCAATCATCCAGAATTCTGCGGCATGACGTGTCGTGTTGGAATTTTCTGCACGGAAGGTCGGCCCAAAGGTGTATACATTTTTAAATGCAAACGCATAGGTCTCCACATTGAGCTGTCCGCTGACCGTCAGATTGGTCGGCTTGCCAAAGAAATCCTGTGAAAAATCTACCGTGCCGTCCTCCTTCTTCGGAATGTTATTCAAATCCAGAGTCGTTACCTGGAACATTTCTCCTGCTCCCTCACAGTCACTGGAGGTAATGAGCGGAGTATGCACATAGACAAAGCCTCTCTCCTGAAAGAACTGATGGATTGCATAAGCAATCAGGGAACGCACACGGAAAACAGCTTGGAAGGTATTGGTTCTGGGACGCAGATGCGTAATTGTCCTCAGATATTCAAAGCTGTGACGCTTCTTCTGCAGCGGATAATCTGCTGTGGACTCTCCCTCCACGGCAATCTCCTGTGCCTGAATCTCAAACGGCTGCTTTGCATTCGGTGTAGCCACCAGCTTGCCGGAAACGATGACGGCAGAGCCTACATTCAGCTTGCAGATTGCATCAAAATTGTCCAGTGTATCACTGTAAACAACCTGAAGCGGCTCAAAAAATGTTCCGTCATTCACAACCAGAAAACCGAAGGTCCTGGAATCACGGTTGCTTCTCACCCATCCGCCGATTGTGATGTCCTTGTCGATATACTGCTCCTTGTTACGGTATAATTGTTTGATGTCTGTCAGTTCCATAGTTATACCTTTTCTCCTTTTTCTCTATCCCTTTTCTTTATTGATACAGCAGACGCATTCCTATTCTGCCGCTGTTTCCTCGATGGTAGAATGTTCCTTTACGAAATCCAGTACATTGCGTACCATGATGTAATCTCTGTAATTGACTTCATTGATGGCTTCCTTGAAGGCATCAACCGACTCAAAGCCCCGCTCTGCCGCTTCCTCCTCCATAGCCTGCTGTATCTCTTCCTCGGTCGGATTGAGACCCTCCTGATTGGCTATGGCCTGCAGCATAATGGACTCCTGAGCAGATTCCACGGCTCCCGGTCTGGCTTCCTCCTCAAACTGCTCCTCCGTGATACCGTACTGCAGTGTCAGCAGATCACTGAAGCTCATATTGTAATACTGGGCAGCCGACTCCAGATTGGATTTGATACGTTCCATATACTGCTCTACCATTTCATCCGGCGGATCCTTTTTGAATGTGGCATTGGCCGACAGCTGTTCCATCAGCGATGTCTCGATGGAATTGTCAAACTCTGCCTTGGCATCTGCAGCCAACAGCTCCAGAGCCTTTGCCCTGTAGGCCTCTGCCGTTTCACATTCCTCATCCAGCGCAGCAGCCACCTCATCGGTCAGTTCCGGGGTCGTTTTAATGGAATTTACCGTTACGGTAAATACGACCGCTTTTCCGGCAAGATCCGGATTGTTCTCATACGGGTCTGGGAAATTAAGATTCAATTCCTTTGTCTCTCCCAGCTCTGCCCCAATGAGACCATCCTCAAAACCGTCAATAAATCTATGCGAACCAATGACCAAATCAAACCCCTGCGCCGTACCGCCGTCAAATGCAACACCGTCCAGCTTTCCTTCATAATCGATATTGACCGTATCGCCGCTCTCTACCGCCTTGTCCGTCACTTCTACCTGTTCTGCACTCGTCTTGAGCATATAATCAATATATGCCTGTACATCCTCCTCCGTAACCTCCGGCGCCGGAGCGGAAGCATTCAGCCCTGTATACTCTCCCAGTTCCACATACTTCTCTGTTTTCATCTGAGACAAATCCGCCGTCTCACTGCCACAGCCTCCCAGCATCCCTGCTGTCAAAGCCGCCGCTGCTAATATTACAAGTCTCTTTCTCATCCTGATTTCCATACTCCTTTATCAAATTTCAAGCTCAAAATTTTCAAGCAATACATCAGTTATACCATAAATCAGACCAGAAAGAAAGCCATTCAGAAGACTTCATAAAGAATTAACATGTCATTTTCTGCCAGTCCCGTCCACCATCCGTCCCTTCCGGCCCGGCGGTAGAAATTTCAATCCAACACCCCGACTGGTGTTTTCTAAACGGAGCAGGAAAGATATTGCTGTCCGGCCGGGGCGGCTTCCACGTGCCTCCATGCACGGGGAAGCCTAAACTCGGCATCCATGCCGAGTTTTCCCTATGCAATGAATGCTCCGTTAAGAAAACGCACAGTCCTGCTGTAAGTATTGAAATTTCTACCGCCGGGCCGGAAGGGACGGATAGTGGACGGGACTGGCAGAAAACGACTTGCCTTCCTCCTCTACAGTACAGGCGACAGGAGGCGGCAGAACTGCTCCTTCACACGAATCAGGAGAGAACGTCTGTTATACAGATCCTTTGTAATCTGCTTGCAGTACTTCAGGTCGTTTTCAAAAACGGCCGTCATCTTCTTCGCCTCCTGCTGCCCGTAAATCACCGCGTTGACCTCAAAATTGAGCTGAAAGCTTCTGATATCCATATTGGCCGTGCCATAGCAGAGCACCTTCTCATCCACAATCAGACCCTTGGCATGGAGAAAACCATTTTGATACGTATAGCATTTGGCTCCGGCCTGCACCAGATCGCCGATATAGGAATAGGTTGCCCAATATACGAACGGGTGATCCGGCTTGCACGGAATCATGACCCTGACATCAATTCCCGAATATGCCGCAATGATAAGCGCATTTAAAATCGCCTCATCCGGCACAAAGTACGGGGTCTGGATGTAAATGGACTTCTCTGCCTTGGCAATCAGCCGCAGATAATTATTGTGTATATTCTGCAGACTGGTATCCGGCCCGCTGTCAATGATCTGTATGATGGTATTCCCGCACGGCTTTTCGGGCAGCACAAAATATTTTTCTTCCCGGAAGAGATTTTCCTTTGCCGTATAATTCCAATCCATGATGAAACGCAGTTCCAGGCCCAATACAGCCGTTCCCTCAATCCGAAGATGCGTATCTCTCCAATAGCCGAATTTCGGATCCAGTCCGATGTATTCCTTACCGATGTTAAAGCCTCCCAAATAGGCCTTTTTGCCATCAATGACTACGATTTTCCGATGGTTTCTGTAATTGATGCGCAGATGCAGACGTCTTAAGGAAGCCGGAAAAAATTCCGCAGTCTGTATACCGGCCTCACGCAGTTTTTTCCAATAGCTGTGCTTCACGCCCCGGCAGCCCATGGCATCGAACAGGATACGCACCTCCACGCCTTCTCTGGCCTTTTCCTCCAATACTGCACGAATACGTTCAAACAGCACATCATTTTTAATAATATAATACTGCATATGAATAAAGTCCTTGGCTGCTTTCATATCTTCTATCAGCGCATCGAACTTTTCATTCCCGTCCGTAAAAAAATCCACCGCATTATCACCCGTCAGCACGGCTCCGGCGCTTTCCAGATTATAATAGACCAAATCCGCATAACCTGCCAGCTCCGGTCTTTCCCGGGCAAGCTCCTTCGTGCGGATGCTGTGCTCCTGCTCCCGGATAGCTTCACTGATCTGATCCTCTGCCTCCTTGGTTCTGAACTTCTTCCTTTTATACATATCCGTTCCGGCAATCAGATAAAAAATAAAACCGACAATCGGCAGAAAATACAGAATGAGCAGCCATGCCCAAACGGATTTCGGCTCCTTTCGCTGAAAAAATACAATAATTACGGCAAGCAGCATATTAATCATCAAAAGATGGCGCATAACATAGTCCCATACTACCGCAATATTCCGAAACACCTCTTCCATACCTGCCTATTTCCTTCCCTTCCCGGCCAGCTCATAAAAACCTTTGTCCCTGCTTTCTAGTATACCCCATTTTCAACCCCTGTTCAATTATATCCATCTACCTATTTCAATTGCAACAGTCCACCAAAAACTGACTTCTGCCTTGCGTTCTCCCCCAATCTTTGCTACAATATTCCATGCTAGATCATATTAGGAGGATAAACCGTGAACACATTAACTATTGTATTATTGGTCATTTCTGCTATCCTGCTGATTGCAGTAATCGTATTATATTTTCTTGGAAAGAAGGCACAGAAAAAGCAGGCCGAGCAGCAGGCACAGATTGATGCAAACAAACAGACCGTCTCCATGCTCATTATTGATAAGAAACGAATGAAGCTCAAGGATGCCGGACTGCCGCAGATCGTCGTTGATCAGACCCCGAAGCTGATGAGAGGTTCCAAGCTGCCGATCGTCAAGGCAAAGGTTGGGCCGCAAATCTTATCCCTTGTCTGTGATGCAAGCATTTTTGACAGCATTCCGGTAAAAAAAGAAGTCAAGGCTGTTGTCAGCGGCATCTATATTACGGGTGTAAAGGGACTTCATGGCTCCATCAAACCACAGGAGCAGAAAAAGAAAGGCTTCTTCAAGCGTGCACTGGAAAAAGCTCAGGAGAAGGCCGGAGCAAAGCCGGTAAAATAAGCTTCTTGCAAAATCAGACTTTAAAAAACTCTGTCACCGCATTGCCTGACAGAGTTTTTTTGTTCTTCTATTTCATATTCATAATTCATGATGAAGCGTTTATTATGAATCGTATATTCTACGGCTTTCAGAAAATCTACGAATCGCTTCCGGCCGACAAAGAGAAACCGCTTCCAGCCGATTTTGCACGAATATCCATCGTAATCGTACAGTCCGAAATAAATTGATAATTCATCTCCAGAGCATAATCCACCTTGATGACAATTCTTTCATCCTGTTCCTTCAGACCGATATGTCTGGTATCGATTCCTACCAGAATATCTCCAAACGGGGTCTTATAGCTGCTCATATTCTTCTTATGCTCTTCAAATACCATATGCGTATTCACAGCGCCGCGTTTGGTCAGATTCAGTTCTCTTCCCTTCAGCTTGATAATCGTCTTAACGGGATCCGTTCCTCCTTCTGCGACCTCGTCGTAGATAATATAATGACTGTCATCCCGCTTATAGTATTCCCCAAAGGTAATCGTTTCAATCTTTTCGCTGTCCATGTCCCCCTCAAACTGTAAACCTTTGATTGACAATAAGACATCCTTTTCCATGCTTTAGTACTCCTCTATATTTACAATCTTCGCTGTCAGTATTCCGTATTTGATAATCGAATTGGCAAATCTTTTGAACTTCTCTGCTGCATCACTGACAAAGAACTGATACATGTTATCTCCCAGCTTGGGACTGCTGTCGTTCAAAAGCTCCTCCCGCTGCAACAGCTCCTTCAGCTCTCTTGCCGTCTCATAGGCAGGATTGACTAGGGTCACCCTGTCTCCCATGATCTTGCCTACGGTCGAGCGAATCAGCGGATAATGGGTACATCCCAGAATCAGGGTATCAATATCAATATCAATCAGCTCGCTCAGATAACGTTTGGCAATTTCATCCGTTACCGGATCCTTTAACAGTCCTTCCTCCACCAGAGGGACGAAAAGCGGACATGCCTTTCCGATGACGCTTACCTGTGGCTTTAACTCCTGTATGTACCGGGAATAAATCTGACTGCCGACCGTTCCCTCCGTTCCGATGACTCCGACCTTGCCGTTCCTTGTCGCTTCGGCAGCTACCTTCGCACCCGGCTTGACTACTCCAATCATCGGGATATCGGTTTCCTTTTCAATCTCATCCAGTGCATACGCGCTCGCCGTATTGCATGCTACCACGATGGCCTTCACGTTTTGGGACTGCAGAAAACGGACAATCTGCCTGGAGTACCGGGTAATGGTATCCTTTGACTTGCTGCCGTAAGGCACTCTTGCCGTATCTCCAAAATATATGATTTTCTCATCGGGAATCTGACGCATGATTTCTCTTGCTACGGTCAGACCTCCGACACCGGAATCAAACACACCAATCGGCGCATATTTATCCGGCTTGTTTGTTTTCTTTTCCATGATTACCCCTTGTTATCGCATATTCTCCACAAATTCCACGAGCCTGCTCTTTACCTCAATCTGCCCCGGCTCTGCCTGCAAAAAACCATAATAGGCTTCCACTGCGCTCTGTTCCTGCTCTGTGCCGTCCTCCGTAATGACACGAAGAACCTCCTCCGTAAAGGACAGCTCAGGATACATCATACCACACCATGCAAAAAAAGCCATCACCGTTATACCGATTTGCAAATATTTTTTCATCGCCTGCCTCCTTACATTTTATGTAAGTCATTTCCGCATATGAAAAAATTATGCACCTCTTTTATCTTTTTCGGTCATAAATATAATTGATAATGCTCTTTTCCTGATTATCGATATGAGTCTTAATCGCCTCGCTCGCCGTCTTTTTATCACAGCGGATAATGCTCTGATAAATGATCCGGTGCTCCTCAATCAGGCTCTGATGCTTGGATTCATCCTTAATATATTCAAACCGATATCGGTACATCTGCTCCGACAGATTGCTGACTAGCTGGGTCAATCTGTCGTTTCCTGCTGCCGCCACGATAATATCATGCAGCTTCACATCTGCCTGCGTTATGGTCTTGGCATCCTTTGTCACGGTTGCCCGTTCAAATTCCTCGCAGGCTTCCTTCAAAGCACCCTTCTCATCCTCTGTAATGCGTTCACAGGCCAGTTCCACCGCCAGAGCATCCAGCGCACGACGTACCTCAAGCACATCTCTCAAATTTTTCTCCGTAATCTGTGATACCTCCGCCCCTCTTCTGGGTATCATTGTCACCAGACCTTCCAGTTCCAGCATTCGGATGGCTTCCCGGATGGGGGTACGACTTACCCCCAGACGGTTTGCGAGATGAATCTCCATCAGTCTTTCACCCGGCTTGAGCTCTCCGGTCAGGATGCCCTGCCTGAGCGTCTTGAACACCACATCCCGAAGCGGCAGATATTCATCCATCTTTACCTGTAAATTATCACTCATATAAATGATCCTGCTCCTTTCACCGCTCATCCTTATTCTTCCGCCAATACGACCTGTCCGCAGTCCGCAAATCTCGTTACATAGGTCTGGGCAGACAGCCCGCTTGCCACAATCTGCTTATATGCCTCTCCTGCACTTACTGCATCTGCAAAGATACCAAATACGGTAGGCCCGCTGCCGCTCATCATAGCCTCCAACGCACCCTCCTGGCGCATCTTATCCTTAATCTTTTCAATGACAGGATGCTTTTTCACAGTGACAGCCTCCAGCACATTTTCCATCCGTTCCACCACGCCGCTCAGATTCTTTTTCCAGATTGCCTGAATCATCCCGTCAATATCCGGATGGGATACGATACCTTCCTCCTGAAGGCTTTCATAAACCTCTTTGGTGGAAACGGAAATATCCGGTCTGGCAATCAGTACATAACAGGCCGGCGCCTTCGGAAGCGAGGTCAGCATCTCGCCGATTCCCTCTGCCAGAGCAGTCCCGCCCATAATGCAGAACGGCACATCCGCTCCCAGCTTCAGGCCCAGCTCTCTTAAGCGCTCCTCCGTCAGCTTCAGATTAAACAGACGATTCATGGCAACAAGCGATGCCGCCGCATCCGTGCTGCCTCCTGCCATACCTGCCGCCACCGGAATCTGCTTTTCCAGACTGACCCGTATACCGCCCGGAAGCTGATATTCCTCCTGCATCAGCCGAATTGCTTTATAAACAAGATTCTGCTCATCCACCGGCAGATCCTTCTTATTCGTCCGAATCGAAATACCTTCCTCCTCTGTCTTTACGAACCGGAGCGTATCTCCCAATTCCACGTTCTGCATAATCATCCGAACCTCATGATAACCGTCCGGTCTTCTGCGCAGTACATCCAACCCCAAATTGATCTTCCCCATTGCTTTTATTTTTATCTCATTCATGATTGTCCCTCCCGCTTCATGGCTTTGTACTTTCTTCTGCATTTTGTATACAAAGGATTGTATTAAATTATATACAATTTCTTATGAAAAATCAATGGAATTGCTAAATTCGCGAACCTGTACTGCCGATATATGTAATGAAGCCAATTACTATTTTTTTCTTTATTTTTGTTACCAAGGAGGGTTAACCATGAGTGTAAACGGAGTTACCGATGCTTTAACTGCTACCTATACTGCCACAGGCAATACAACCGTGAAAAAGACGGCAGAGTCACAGTCAGCATCCGAAACCACAACAAACGAAGGTGTCGTATACGAGCAGTCCGAAGCCTCAAAGACACAGAAATATAAACCGAATGCCGAGCTGGTTGCCAAACTCAAGGCTGACGCAGAGGCACGTACCGCACAGTTCAGGACTCTGGTAGAGCAGATGATGTCCAAACAGGGTGTCACCATCGGAAAAGCCGATGATATCTGGTCCTTCTTAGCAGGTGGAAACTTTACCGTAAGCCCTGAGGTAAAAGCACAGGCACAGGCAGATATCGCCGAGGACGGCTACTGGGGTGTGGAACAGACCTCCGACCGTATTTTAGATTTTGCCAAGGCTCTGACCGGCGGCGATCCCGACAAGATTGAAGAAATGCGTGCTGCTTTTGAAAAGGGCTTTAAGCAGGCTACCGGAACATGGGGCAGAGAGCTTCCGGAAATTTCCCAGAAGACCTATCAGGCCGTTATGGACAAATTCGATGCCTGGGCAGAGGAAGCAAACGGCAAGACCACTGTGATAGAAGAGCAGTAAGGATTCTCCTGCCAAATCAAAATTTCATAATGAGACGGTATACAGACCGGACAGGAGTGCATAAAGCAGCTTCCTGTCCGATTTTTTTGCGATTTTTCCTGTTTCCGTGCTTTATATTGACACAAATATATGTCATAACGCATTGAATTGACATTTTATTCTGCTTGTTTTAATATAAAATTCATACATTTATTCAAGGAGGCTGTATTATTATGGAAAAATTTGTTGTGGCTATTACCAGAACCTGCGGCAGCGGCGCAACCAGCATCAGCAAAATGCTGGCAGACGATCTGGGCATCGACATGTATGACCGCAAGCTTTTGCAGCTCGCATCCGATGAAAGCGGTATCAACGAAGCACTTTTTGCAAAGGCCGATGAACATGTCAAAAATTCCCTGCTCTACCGGGTATCCAAAAAAGTATATAACGGAGAACTGATTCCACCGGAAAGCGATGATTTTACCTCCAATGATAATCTGTTTGCTTATCAGGCCAAAGTATTGAAGGAGCTGGCAGAACGTGAATCCTATATCTGCATCGGACGCGGCGCCGACTATATTCTGCGCGATAATCCGAATTGTCTGAAAGTCTTTATCTATGCACCACTGGAGAAATGTATCGATAAGGAAATGTCCAGACTGGGCATCAACCGCAGAGAGGCAGAGAAGCATATTCTGTCCACGGACAAATACAGACGGGAATATTATAAATATCATACAGGCCGTGAGTGGGAAAATCCATACAACTATGATTTGTGCCTGAATACAGGGAATCTTACCTACGCACAGTGCGTAGAATACATCAAAGCCTATTTACGGCTGAAAGGATGTATATTATAGTGTCTGTTTCGTGCGTTTTATCTGACTTTTTTGTTTTAGAGCACAATTATTTATTATTTTTCAATCTTTCTATTGATTTTTCAAAATTCTTTCATTATAATACGACTCAATAACAGAAACGAAGGAGTTTCACCCAGACGGTGAAGCTCCTTTTTATTTGTTAGGAGTCCAGACTCAAAAAGGAGGAGAATATTATGAAGAAAAAAGTTCTATCTGTGTTACTTGCTTCCGCAATGGCGGCTGCATCACTGACAGGCTGTGCAACCACAGGCGGCGATTCCGCTTCCACGGCAGCCGACACGCCCACAGCAGAAACAACTGCAGCCGATGAGGCTTCCGGCGAGGCATCCACCGAAGCCGCCGCTTCCACAGAGGCGCCGACCGGTGATACCATTAAGATTGGTGTATCTGCCCCGATTACAGGCAGCCTTGCGCTTTACGGTGAATCCGGTAAAAACTCCGTAGAAATGGCTGTGGAAGAAATCAACGCAGCAGGCGGTGTACTCGGAAAGCAGCTCGAGGTCGTTGAATTTGGTGACGATCAGGGTGATTCCACACAGGCCGTTAATATTTACAATAAACTGGTAAGCGAGGATGTGGTTGCTATCATCGGTACCTACACCTCCTCCTGTTCCATTCCGATGGGCGAACGTGCACAGGAAGAAGGAATGCTTCTTATTTCCCCATGCGCTACCAACGCCAAGCTGACACTGATTGGCCCGAACATCTTCCGTGCCTGCTTCATTGACCCGGTACAGGGCCCTATGGCAGCCAAATTCGCCAAGGAAGAATTAGGTGCTTCCAAAGCAGCTATCATTTACGCAAAGGACGATGATTATTCCAACGGTCTTCATGAATCGATCACTCAGGCGTGGGCTGACTACGGACTGGATATGGTTTATGAAGGTGAATGTACCACAAAGGATGTTGACTATTCCGCACAGGCTTCACAGGTTGTTGCCTCCGGTGCAGATGTACTCTTCTATCCGTGCTTCTTAGACACCGTTCCGATTCTCGTACAGCAGGTAAGAGAGGCCGGCTTTACCGGTGCAATCGTAGGCTGTGATGCCTGGGACTGCTCTGATACGACAGGCAAGGAAGAATACTTCAACAATACCTACTACACCAACCACTATGCACCGCAGGATCCGTCCGAAGCAGTACAGAACTTTGTTGCTTCCTATACGGAAAAATACGGTACAGACAGCTTAACCTCTGCCGGAGCATGCTACTATGATGCAACCAAGATGGTGGCACAGGCCATTGAAGCCTCCGGTACAGGCGCAACAGCCGACATCATCAAGGCTATGACAGGCATGAGCTATGAAGGCGTAACCGGTTCCTTTACACTGGATGAAAACGGTGATCCGTCCAAGCCGATTACCTTCGTAGAATTTAAGGATGGCGAGCCGGTATGGAAAGCTAACGTAGAACCCGAATAAAATCTGATTTTTTCGCGGCACAGAGGCCAGTTTCCCTGTGCCGCGTTTTATTTTACTTACTTCATAACACCCAAACCAATCAAAATCAAATGAAGGATCGATTAAGAAGGAAAGGAAGGTGCCCTATATGTCATTGTTCATCCAAAGCCTGATAAATGGCCTGAACCAGGGCGCAATATATGCACTTGTCGCACTTGGCTATTCGATGGTCTATGGTATCATCCGTATGATCAATTTTGCGCACGGCGATTTCATCATGGTCGGCGCTTATACCCTGTTCTACACCATTCCGTTAATGGTATCCATGGGCATGCCTGCATGGCTCTCCGTCATCATTGCCATTTTGGTCTGCGTCATCATCGGTGTGGCCGTAGAAGTCATCGCCTACAAGCCTGTACGCGGTGCAGGCTCCATGTCAGCCCTGATTACAGCGCTTGCCATGAGCCTTTTTCTGGAAAACCTTGCACTGGTATTATTCGGCGCAAACCCGAAGGCGGTTCCGGAGATTTTCTCCATGCCGATCTTAAACATAGCCGGAATAATCTTACCGTCCAAATACATCGTGACACTCATTATCGGTATTGTCATGATGTCAGGTCTTGCCTTCTTTGTAAAATACACGACTCTCGGCCAGGCCATGCGTGCCGTGCCGGAGGATAAGCAGGCTTCTACCCTGGTCGGTATTAATGTCAATAAAATCATCACCGTTACCTTTGCCATCGGCTCCGGTCTGGCAGCCGTTGCTTCTCTGATGTACTGCTCCACCTATCCCAGATGTACCACAGATATGGGGTCCATGCTTGGTCTGAAAGCCTTCATTGCAGCCGTTCTCGGCGGTATCGGCTCCATTCCCGGCGCCATGGTCGGCGGCATCATCGTCGGCCTGCTTGAGATTTTCGTAAAAGTATATATCGCACCGGGCTGGTACGAGGCTATCACTTACGGAATCTTAATTGTCGTTTTACTGGTAAAACCTGCCGGACTTCTTGGAAAGAATGTCGGCGAGAAAGTGTAGGTGATCGGGATGCCAAAGAAAATGAAACGAAACTATTTACTGAACCTGATTGGTGTACTCGTCCTGTTTGCCATATTATGCGGAATTTTTGATACCGGACTTCTCGGGAAAAAGAATGGTTATTTTCTCGGAGTATCCATCATCTGTATGATGACCATCATCATTGTCTGCTCCCTAAATCTGCTGACCGGATTTATGGGGGAATTTTCCATCGGGCACGCAGGCTTTATGTCCATCGGTGCCTATGCCTCAGCCATTGTCACCATGAAAATGCTAGAGCTTGGCATCGCCCTTCCTACGGCCCTCTACTTTATCATTGCGATTCTTGCGGGCGGTATCGCTTCTGCCATTATGGGCTTCTTAGTCGGTATTCCCGCTCTGCGCTTAAGAGGTGACTATCTTGCTATCGTAACGGTTGCCTTTGCTGAAATTGTCCGTGTAGCATTTACCAACTTTCAGATTACCGGTGGTGGAAAGACGCTGAGCGGTATTCCCAAGATTTCCGATTTCCATTATGTTTTCTTTACCATGGTCATCAGCGTGACCCTGATTTACATGTTTGTACGCTCCCGCTTCGGCCGGGCTGTCATCTCTATCCGCGAGGATTATATTGCCGCTGCGGCATCGGGAATCAATGTTACTTATTATAAGGTAATGACCTTTACCTTATCTGCCTTTTTTGCCGGAGTAGCCGGCGCAATCTATGCGCATTATATGACTGCCATGATTCCGACCTACTTCAACTTCATGAAATCTTCCGAATTTCTGACCATGGTCATCCTCGGCGGTACCGGTTCCCTGACAGGCTCCATCATTGGTGCAACCGTACTTGCCGCACTCCCGGAAGCGCTGCGTAACTTCCAGATTTATCGTATGCTGATGTACTCCGTAGTGCTGGTACTGGTCATGATCTTCAAGCCTTCGGGTATCTTCGGTACATGGGAATTTTCCCTGGGCAGACTGATAGACAGACTTTTGAAAAAGGATAAAAAGGGAGGTGCCGCAAATGAGTAACGAAACTCCTGTATTAGAGGCAAAAGGGCTTGGTATCCAGTTTGGCGGCTTAAAGGCTGTCAATGATTTCAATATCCGCATTGATAACGGAGAGTTGATTGGCCTGATCGGGCCAAACGGTGCCGGTAAGACAACCGTCTTCAATCTTCTGACCGGTGTCTACCAGCCGACGGAAGGGACCTACTTCTTAAATGGCGAGAAAATGAACGGCAAAAAATCCCATCAGGTCGTTGCTGCAGGCATTGCCAGAACCTTCCAGAATATCCGCCTTTTCAAAAAGATGACCGTTCTGGAAAATGTAAAGATTGCTTTTAACAAAAGCATGAAATATAATCTTGTTTCCGCTTTTTTCCGTACTCCGTCCTACTGGAAGGAGGAGGCTGAAATCGACAAAAAGGCCCGCGAACTGCTTTCCCTGTTCAAGCTGGAACAGTTTGCAGACCAGCAGGCGGCAAACCTCCCTTACGGACAGCAGCGAAAGCTGGAAATCGCAAGAGCGCTTGCAACCGATATGAAGCTGCTGCTGTTGGATGAGCCGGCAGCCGGCATGAACCCGACCGAGACCGCCGAGCTTTTGGAATCCATCAACCTGATTCGTGAGAAATTCAAGATTTCCATTCTGCTCATCGAGCACGATATGAGTCTCGTCATGAACATCTGTGAACGTATCGTAGTGCTCAACTACGGTGAGATTCTCGCCACCGGCACACCGGAGGAAATCTCACAGAATCCGAAGGTTATTTCAGCCTATCTGGGCGATGATTAGGAGGTGTCAGGATGAGTCTTTTAAAAGTTACGAACCTGAATGTACATTACGGCGCAATTCACGCCCTGCACGACATATCCCTTGAAGTAAACGAAGGTGAAGTCGTTACTCTGATCGGTGCCAACGGTGCCGGAAAAACGACAACACTGCATACGATTTCCGGTCTCCACAAGGCCACCTCCGGCTCCATCCTGCTGGAAGAACATGATCTGATGCGTACCGAGCCAAGCAAGATCATCACACTCGGCATGGCACATGTGCCCGAGGGGCGTCATGTCTTTGCCGGAATGACCGTGGAAGAGAATCTTCTGATGGGTGCCTTTATCCACAATCGTGAAAAAGGAAAAATAGAAGAAGACTTAAAAAGTGTCTATGAACGCTTTCCCCGTCTGAAGGAGCGCTGCAGACAGGCCGCCGGTACACTCTCCGGTGGTGAACAGCAGATGTTAGCTGTCGGCCGGGCTTTGATGAGCCGTCCGAAAATCCTTCTGATGGATGAGCCATCCATGGGACTTTCCCCATTGCTTGTCAAGGAAATTTTCAAAATCATTGAAGAGGTCCATAAGCAGGGAATCACCATTCTGTTGGTAGAACAGAATGCCAAAATGGCGCTGTCCATCGCTGACCGTGCCTATGTTCTCGAAACAGGCCGCATCAAAATGAGCGGCGATGCCAAAGAACTGTTGTCAAATGACGACGTCAGAAAAGCCTATCTGGGTGTATAGGACCTTCCTTCATAGAAGTAAGCAGACTCCGGGCGGAATCTTTTCGCCCGGAGTCTGCTTTTCGTAGCCGTATTGCAGATTTTGTGATACACTAACCTTATAATTTGCACCACTTTTCAAATGCAGGAGGAACTACAAATGATTGTACAGACTTATAAAAATATGTTACAGGCCAAATCCGTTATCCGTGAATGCGCTGAATTTGCCACCAGACGCGGGCAGGAAATCGGCTATGAAAATGTCTTTGACTACAGCCTCGGAAATCCATCCGTCCCGGTACCGGATGCCTTTACGGAGCATACGATCAGGCTGCTTGAGACCCAGGAATCCAACCAGCTTCACGGCTACAGTCCAAGTGTCGGACTGCCTTCCTTCCGTACCAAAGTAGCGGAATCCCTGAACAGACGCTTTGACATGAACTATACCGCAGCCCACATCTTTCCCACCTCAGGAGCTGCCGGAGCTCTGGCACACGCCATCCGCTGTGTTGCCGAAGCAGGAGACGAGATACTGACCTTTGCTCCCTTCTTTCCGGAGTACAATCCTTACGTGAATCTCACCGGAGCTGTCTTAAAGGTCGTTCCCGCTGACACGGAAACCTTCCAGATCAACTTTGAAGAATTTGAGGAAATGCTGAACGAAAAGACCGCTGCAGTCCTCATCAATACACCGAACAACCCGTCCGGCATCGTCTATTCTGCTGAAACCTTAAAAAGACTGGCAGATATTCTGACTCAAAGGGCTGCTGCCTATGGACACGATATTTTCCTGATCTCCGACGAGCCCTACCGGGAAATTATCTTTGACCGGGCTGAAGCTCCTTATGTATCAAAATTTTATAAAAATACTCTGTCCTGCTATTCCTATTCCAAATCCCTCTCCCTTCCGGGTGAGCGTATCGGCTATGTGGCAGTCAATCCCGAATGTACCGATGCAGAGCTGTTAGTTCCCATCATGGCACAGATTTCCCGCGGAATCGGACACAACTGCCCTACTTCCCTTATCATGCGCGGTGTGGAGGATGTGGTAGACTTAACCTCGGATATGTCCGTCTATGAAACGAATATGAACCTTCTTTACGATAAGCTGACAGAGCTTGGCTTCACGGTAGTCCGTCCGGGCGGCACCTTCTACATCTTCCCGAAGGCATTGGAGGACGATGCAAAGGTATTCTGTAAGAAAGCGCTGAAATATGACCTTGTCCTTGTACCAAGCGACAGCTTTGGCGTTTCCGGCTATTTCCGTATGGCTTACTGCATCGATACGGAAAAGGTAGTGCGCTCGCTGGATGCGCTGGAACGCTTCGTAGAGACGGAGTATCCGGACAGATGAGCATGGCTATATTAATCGATATGATATAGCTATCAAAAAACGGATAAGCTTTGGCTAAATCATAAAAGCCTTTGCTTATCCGTTTTTCTCAGCTTTCCACTGCTCTGTGTGCAAGCTCCTTAATTCTTTCCACCATGTTTTCAATCTCCTCCACTCCGGCACTGTTCTCCTGAGTAGCCGCTGTCACATGTTCAATTGCACTGTAATTACTCTGTGTATTGGAATTGACCTGCTCCATGCCTTTTGCCACCTCACCGCTCTGTTCTCTGATCTTCTCAACCGTCCTGTCCATTTCCATAATCTGATCCGACATGCGACTGTTGGAAGAGGTAATGGCTGCGGTAGAATTGCCGACTTCACGGATACTGTCCATGCCCGCCTTTGTCAGCTGCACACTCCGTTCCATAACGCTCACTGCATTTTCAGTATGATGTACCGCTTCCGTTACAATTTTTCCGATATCATCAACAGCTGCTCTTGTCTGCTCAGCCAGCTTCTGAATCTCACCGGCTACCACTGCGAAACCTTTTCCGTGTTCTCCCGCTCTGGCTGCCTCTATGGAAGCATTCAGCGCCAGAATATTGGTCTGATTGGAAATACCGGTAATGACCTGCGTAATTCCCAGAATTTCCTTGGATTTTTCACCCAACTGCCATATGATATCCTTACACTGATCGGTACTGGCATGAATCTGGCCCATGCTGTCCGTTGCATCATCCATCTTTTTCTGATTTTCTTTCGTTCTTTCATTGATCTGTCCGGCAAGGTCAGCAACCTGTCCATTCATGGTTCCAAGCGCAATCAGCTGGGCATTGATGTCCTGCGTCCTTCCGTTCATGCCGGTAATCTCATCTGTATTTTCACTGAAGCTTTGCAGTACGCTGTTTGCTTCCTCTGCAATCTGCCCGTTTGCTTTCATGGAAGCCTCTGTAATCACCGACAGTTCTTTTACCATAGTAAACAATTCATCCGAGGTCTGTCTTGATTTTTCCTGCATCTGCCTCATCTCATTCATCATTCTTTCCTGCTCCTCGGCATTCAGCAGATTGGAAAGCATTCCTGCCGTTCTCTCACAGAGCATGGTAAAAATAGCAGCAATGGCAATCAGCACCAGTGCCCTTGGCACCATCCCGTAAACAATCAGCTTATACGGAGTCGTAAAGTTCTTATCCGGTAGCGTATTCAGAGCAAAATCGAGCCATTGTCCCACAGAAACTCCTGCCACTGACAAAATAGTAGTCAGAATATTCAGCTTTTTGGAAAAATAAAGACTTGCAATCGCAATGGCATACATATACAAAAGCACCACATGATACCCCAGGGTAGTTGCCGCAATCGTGACGAATGCAACCGCACACAAAATCAGGACATATTTGACATAGCTTTTCTGCTGCTTTCCGATACATACAACCAGCGTAGGGATCCACAAAAATGCAGAGCCTGCGATGTATGCCAGAGTCATGATTCCCATATCAACCACAAAAATTCCAAATACATTGAGCAGATATACAAGTGTAAAAATCAGGAACGTAATTCTCATCACCCTTGCCACTGCTCTGTTAGCCTGTTTCTCATTTTGAACCAATACACCACTTTTTTCTTCCATACCCGTTTTCTCCATCCCTTATCAATTGATTTACCTTCGTACCGTAGCAGCTCTGTATAAACTGCTTCATTTCCTGCGTTTTGGCATATCTCCTGTGTGAGCCAGCATAAATCTTGCCATTTCTTCATTATAGGAGCCATCCTGTATCTTGAAGCCCATGACCAGTGACAGGCAGACTCTTCCAAGTGATTCACTAATTTCCTGTTCCTGAAACACCTCCGCATTCCTCACACAGAAGGAGGCAATCCCCTGTGCGTGAAGGCTCATTTCCTTTACCAGAGTTTCGGCATTTTCTCTCGCTAATCCAAAATTACCCATCACTTCATCCACCATTGGACTAAGCACTTCCAGAAAATCCTGATTGACAAACCCAACTGTTGGTCGGGATACTCCCTCCAGCATATAAACCAGCCTGTAAATATTGGGATGCTCCTTTGAAAAACGAATCCATCTCAGCCCAAACTCCTTAAATGCAGGCGAATAATTCAGACATTCCTTAATATACTCCGTGCTCTCAGCCAGCGCCTTCTGATATACTGCTTCCTTTAACTCGTCCATACCGGAAAAGTAAGTAAAAATGGGTGTTGTTGTCGTATTTAGTTTTTTTCCAATATCTCTGGCGACAACAGCCGCAATTCCCTTTTCTTCCATCAGTTCATACGCTGCATCAATCACTTCCTCTTTCGTGAATTTAGGTTTTGGAGGCATGTTCTGTTCCCTTTCGTAACGCATGTTTTGTAACGTTTGTTTTATAATAATATTTTGAAAGATCTTTGTCAATATGTACTCTGTTTTCCTAAAAACCATTGCACCTTTCCCGAAAAAGCCTTATACTAAACTTAAGAGGTAACGGTTATTTCACAAACAGGAGGTGTATTCATATGGATATTCCTGCATTATCTATGGCAATGGCGCAGACCAATCTGCAGACGGATATTGGTGTCGCAATGCTGGACAAGGCAATCGATTTAGGCAGTTCCCTCGGCGAAGGCATGGTAGCAATGATTGATTCCGCTGCAATGGAGCGTTCCGTAACACCTTATCTTGGCGGCAATATCGATATTTCCGTTTAAACCAAATACGTTACAAAAAGAAGGCTATGGCAACCATCCATAGCCTTCTTTTTCATTGACGATACCTTTTCTCCTGTGCTATACTTTTCCACGTGCATTTATACAATCAGGCACTCCCCCGGAGTCCTGGACTGGTTCGCGAACTTCCCAGTATAAAAAACCAAGTATCTCGTAGCTATAACGATTCAAATCAAAGGAGATTGGAGAATGAATGCAAGAAAAGTCATCATTGACTGTGATCCCGGCATCGATGACGCTCTGGCCCTTATGCTGGCACTGGCCTCACCGGAGCTTGAAATTCTGGGAATTACAGTTGTCTCTGGGAATGTCCCGGTAGAAAAAGGGGCCGAAAATGCCCTGAAGGTTCTCGATTGGATGAACCACACCGATATTCCCGTTTACTGCGGTGAGCCGCTTCCTCTTGTCCGTGACTATGTAGACGCCATGGACACCCATGGAGAGGACGGTCTCGGCGAATCCGCCTATCCCCCTATCACCAGTATACGTCCAAAGGAACATGCAGTTTCCTTCCTTGCAGATACACTGCGCCGGGAGGAAAAGGTCTCCATCATTGCCCTTGGCCCGCTTACCAATATAGCCCGGCTGATACAGACTGCCCCTGATGCCCTTTCCGGTCTGGACGAATTTGTCAGCATGGGCGGCTGCTACAAGAGCCACGGAAACTGCTCTCCGGTCGCAGAGTATAACTACTGGTGCGATCCCCATGCAGCACAGCTTGTCTATGAAGCTTTTTCCACAGAACCGATGCTTTCCGGCAGACTTCTGCATATGGTAGGACTGGATGTGACCCGTAAAATCGTGCTGACACCAAATCTGTTGGAGTACATCCGACAGCTTGATCCCGTCATGGGAAAGCGGCTTGCGGATATTACCCGTTTCTATTTTGATTTCCACTGGAACCAGGAGGGCATCATCGGCTGTGTTATCAACGATCCTCTGGCGGTCGCCTATTTTATCGACCGCAGTCTGTGTGACGGCTTTGCCGCCTACACTGCCATCGAAACAGAAGGGATCTGTCTGGGACAGAGCGTCGTAGATGCTTACCGCTTCTGGAACAAGCCCGCCAACAGCTACGTTCTGACTGAAACAGACCATTTTAGTTTTATGAAGTTCTTTCTTTCCAGAGTGATAAATGCACAGAATCCTCTTTCTGATACGGTACTGCATCAGCTTGTAACCGTACCCTGTCAGAACAAACCCGACTATACCTAAACAAAACAAGGAGTGTGCAAATTCATGAAAACCATCACAAAATCCCCATCCATCCTCTGCTTTCTGGCTCTGGCTGCCGGCATCAACTATATAGGAGGTACGCTTGCCCTGCTCCTGCGCCTTCCTGTCTATCTGGATACCATCGGAACGTTGCTGGCCAGCATCCTCTTAGGACCCTTTGCCGGTATGGTTCCCGGATTATTAAGCGGCCTGATCAGCGGTTTTACCAGCGATATTTATGCCCTTTACTATATTCCGGTACAGCTCATAACCGGCTTTCTGGCCGGAATCGTATCCCGCCTTTTTCATCCGCAGGGCCTTAGGCTGATTCCGGCTGCAGCCCTGATTTCACTGCCCGGAACACTGGTCAGCTCCTGCATCACGGCATTTTTATTCGGAGGCATCACCTCCTCCGGTTCCACGATTCTGGTACAGCTTCTGCACCATGCGGGATTCGGCATGACCGCAAGCGTCTGTATCGTACAAGCTGCCACCGACTATCTGGACAGGCTCATTGCCCTTGTTCTGGCTGCCGCTGTACTTTCAGCCGTACCTTCTTCCCTGAAAGCCTCTCTTCAGAAAGGATAAACAGCCATGGAACGTTATAATCGGATTACCAGGAAAAACTGCCGTGAAATTGTCCTCCTGCAGTCCTATCCCTGCTTTTGGGGAAAATGCCGTTTCTGCGATTACACACTGGACAATTCCCGGGATAAAAACGCTATGCTTGCCTTAAATAGTGAGGTTCTCTCCCATGTGACCGGATGCTTCGGTGTGCTGGAGGTCATCAACTCTGGGAGCTGCTTTGAACTGCCGCCTAAAACACTGGAACAGATCCGGCATATCATACAGGAGAAAAATATAAAACGGCTGTTCTTTGAAGCACACTGGATTTACAGGGACCGCTTACAGGAAATGCGGGATTATATGGGGATTCCCATTACCTTCAAGATTGGCGTGGAGACCTTCGACTATGATTTCAGAGAGCGCTATCTGAATAAGCATGCAGACTTTTCCTCTCCCGAGGAGGTCAGCCGCTACTTTGACTCTCCCTGTCTCATGGTCGGCATCAAAGGACAGACCCGTGAAATGATCGACTACGATATGGCAATGCTTAAAAAATACTTTCAGCTCGGCACGGTCAATGTATTTACCAACAACAGCACAGACGTACAGCGTGACGAAGAACTGGTTGCCTGGTTTATGGAAAAATATTCCGCTCTTTTAGACGACCCTTCTGTCGAGGTTTTATACGAAAAAACGGATTTCGGAGTAGGGGACTAAAGTCCTCTCCCGAAGTCCGTTTTGCTTTGTCTCACAATTTTCTTTCTTTTACCATTGACTTTATTTTACCATTGGCATTATTTTACGATCAAAAGCTTTGCGCCCGCCTCCAGTTTATCGGAGGACAGGTTATTCATCTCCATAATCTGTGCAATCGGCACATAATATTTCTTGCCAAGCTGCCAGAGCGTATCCCCTTCTCTGGCAACATAGGCTACGATACCCGGAAGCTCTGCCAGCTTTGTTGCATCCAGCTCGCTGACTCTGATATCCGAAATCACATCCTCATACACCTGTGAAAAGACCATGGCCGCAAAGGAAAGTACTGCCTTCACATCCAGTTCTTCGCTGTCCACCATATTGACCGCAAGCTGCTCCAGATTCGCATTCACATGAAAGGTATCCGTTACACTCATACCGGGAATTTTCATCGTATACTCAAAGGGAATGGTTCCGCTTAAAACGCTGTAGGGCAGCTTTTCATCACTGGTCTGATACAGTGCTCTGATTTCCACACTTCCGTCTATTGCAATGCCGTTTTCCACCGGCTGGATATGATCCATGTGTACCGTACCCTCACTCCAAAGAAGCTGAAGCATCCTCGGACTGCCGGCCTGAATTTTCATCCTATCCAAAATCCTGTGCTGTGCTCCTTCTGCCGGTAAAAAGCGCCTGTACTGTCCCTGCCTGGTCACCGCCTCAATCTCCTTTGTCACTCCGTACACATCTGACAGAATCTCCACATTTTCCTGCTCATAGAGCCTGATATCCAGATCCAGCACCAGATCCAGGCCGATGACCCTCTCTTCTCCGTCAAAATCAGGTCGTATTTCCAGTTCCTGATGAGACACGGTACTTCGGATATCCGCATACATATTCTCCATACAGCCATGGCATTCCATGGTTCCCTGCACCGGAACCGTTGTCGTAAAGGTCCGCACCGGTGCATCCTCACCTTCACCTTCATAGAGCAGAAACAGCTTCAGTTCCCCCTGTATGCCGATTTTCTCCTCCATCGGTACAAAATGCAGATTGGAAAGCTGTATACTCTTCCAAAGCGTCTGAAAAATATTCGGTTCGTTCTGCGGCAGCGGGATTTCCTCCTTTATACGAAAGATATCCTTCTTACTGACCGCTATTTCTGCAATCTCCATCTGCTTTTTACAAAATTCTGCCGGTTCCTCCATGCACAGCTCCACCGCTGTCTCTTCATCATAGAGCTCCTCCAGCGTCAGCCTCAAAGCCACCAGTGCCTGTATATTCAGCTTGCGGGAATTGATCAGGGAAGAGGAAAAATCCTCTATCTCCCATGCCACATTGACCGTATCGGTATTGGCTACACCCTCCATATAAATCTGTTCCTCGAAGGGAAGCTTCCCTTCCATACAGTACAGGGAGCTGTTTTCTTCATCCGTCTGATAGAGGATGGAAAAAAGCAGCGTGCCCTTTACCGTCACATGGTCGGTCGTGCCCTTCACCTCATCAATCTTTACATCTGCCTTATCTAAAATAATGGTCTGAGCATCCGGCATACTGTCCGAAATATTGATATCATCATCCATGGCGATCTGATCTGCCGCCTTGGCACGAACACGGTCCATATGTATATTCTTTTTTACCAGTTCCATATCACGTTCTCCTTTTAGCGGGTTTACTGCTATAGTGTATGATATGGAAACCGGAAATATGCCTTATTTTACGGCACCAATCAGTTCGTTGACATCCTCTATGCCGTATTGTTTCATATACTCTTCTATTCCGTCCACGATTTCCGTTGTCGTATACGGATTGATAAAATTCATCGCTCCCACGGAGACTGCTGTTGCACCCGCCATCAAAAATTCAATGGCATCCTCTGCATTCGCAATACCTCCCATTCCCACAATCGGAATCTTTACCGCATTAGCACACTGATAAACCATGCGGACTGCAATCGGCTTAATCGCCGGGCCGGACATGCCGCCTGTCTTATTCGCCAGTGCAAAGCATCTTCTGTGAATATCAATCTTCATACCGGTCAGCGTATTGATCAGGGAAATCGCATCCGCACCTGCTGCCTCCGCTGCCCTTGCCATCTCCGTAATATCCGTGACATTCGGACTGAGCTTCATCATGATAGGCTGCTTTGCATGCTTTTTCAGCTCTGCGGTAATATCATAGAGGCAGTCTGCCTTCTGGCCAAAGGCAATCGCACCCTCCTTCACATTCGGACAGGAAACGTTGATTTCCATCATATCAATCTCCGTATCCCCGAGTCTTTCCACAACCGCAACGTAATCCTCAACGGTTTTTCCACAGACATTGACGATAATTTTCGTATCGTACTGCTTTAAAAACGGAATATCCCGCTCTATAAAGACATCAATGCCCGGATTCTGCAGTCCGATGGCATTGAGCATACCGCCGTAAACCTCGGTTACACGCGGTGTCGGATTTCCCGGCCACGGCACATTTGCCACACCCTTTGTCACCACTGCGCCCAGACGGTTCAAATCCACAAATTCACTATATTCCATGCCGGAGCCAAAGGTTCCGGAAGCGGTCATGACCGGATTCTGAAATTCAATTCCTGCAATCTTTACTTTTGTATTCATCAGATGTCTACCTCCTTTGCATCAAACACAGGCCCGTCTGTACAAATTCTGGCATTGTGTACATGGGAATGATGATCCACATCCTTTGTTTTGCACACACAGCCCAGACATGCACCTACACCGCAGGCCATACGCTCCTCCAAAGAAATATAGGCTTCCGTATCATTCTCCTCTGCATATTTTTTGATTGCACGCAGCATCGGCATCGGGCCGCAGGCCAGAATCACATCTGCCTGAAGGCCGTTTTCCGCAATGGCATCCATGACATTTCCCCTGATACCCACACTGCCGTCCTCCGTTGCAACATATACCCTGCCGTACTGCTCCAGATCCTCCTTTAAGAACAGCTTACTGTCCCGATAACCGACAATAATGTCTGCCCTTGTTCCTGCTGCCGCAAGCGCCTTCGCCGTTTCCAGTAACGGTGGAACACCGATGCCGCCTCCCATCAGAAAAACTCTCTTCCCCTCTGCTTTTTGGGTTGGGAAGCCGTTGCCGAGCACTCCCAGGATTTCCACGGTATCCCCTTTCTGATAAGCGGAAAATTCTCTGGTTCCCTTCCCCGCAATCCGGTATACGATTCTCAGCCTTCTGTTTTCCCGATCAATCTCACAGATACTGATCGGTCTTGGCAGCAGCGTGCTCTTATCCTTCGGATACAGTGCAATAAAGGCTCCTGCCCTTGCCGTCTCTGCCAGCTCTGTTTCTAGCCACATATCATAAATATCCGGTGCAAGCTCCTTCTGCGAGTACACCACTGCTGTCACTTTCTTCTTCTGTGCCATGTTCCGTTTCCTCCCTACTGACTTTTCCTTTCTATTCGCTGCCTCTGCATTTCTTTTTCAGTTCCTGCTCCGCATCCCGACTTTTTCTTTAATATTCTCAGACAACTCTTGGGAAGACTTATGAATATACGATTTTTCCTTTGCAGAGCGTATAGACTACCTTTCCGTACAGCGTCTGCCCTGTAAACGGTGAATTGTGCGACCTGGATGCAAAGTCTCCCACGACAAACGGCTCGTCCTCCTGAAATACCACCAGATCTGCCGGTGCACCTTTCCGGATGGCTCCGGCTTCCAGCTGATAAAAGCGTGCGGGATTGCAGGTCATCTTTGCAAGTAGCTCCTGCATCGACAATTCGCCTGTCCGCACCAGATTGGTAATGCCAAGGGCAAGGGCCGTCTCCAGTCCAATGATTCCACTGGGTGCTTTGGTAATATCCTGCGCCTTTTCCTCCGCACTATGGGGTGCATGATCTGTCGCAATAAAATCTATCGTTCCATCCTTCAGGCCTTCAATGATGGCAAGCCTGTCCGCTTCCTCCCGAAGCGGCGGATTCATCTTTGCCAATGTGCCGTGCTCGATCACCGCTTCCTCTGTCAGAGAAAAATGATGCGGCGTAGCCTCAGCGCAAATATCCGGATTTTTCTTTTTTCCCTGTCTGACCAGCTCTACTGCCTCTTTGGTACTGATATGCTGGATATTGACCTTTGCCATCGTTTCTGCCGCCAGCTTGACATCCCGCTCTACCAGCGAAATTTCCGCCTGCCTGTCCGAACCGCCGATGCCAAAATAGGCCGAAGCTTTTCCGGCATTCACACCATTATTCTGTATAAACTTCGGATCCTCTTCATGAAAGCTTAAAGGCACATCCAGAGCTACTGCCTGCTTCATCGCTTCCTTTACCAGCTTCTCATCCAGCATGGGGATGCCGTCATCCGTAAAGCCGACTGCACCCGCCTGTAAAAGCGCCGGCATATCCGTCAGTCTTTCACCCTTTAAGCCCTCGGTAATCGCACCGCAGCTCTCCACATGGATTCCGGTCTGTTGTCCTTTTTCCAAAACATACTGCAGCGTTTCGGGATTGTCCACCGCAGGCTTCGTATTTGCCATCAGCACTACAGTCGTAAAACCGCCCTTTGCTGCAGCCCTTGCTCCGGTTTCGATATCCTCCTTATGCGTAAAGCCCGGGTCCCTGAAATGCACATGCACATCCACTAACCCCGGAGCAATCTGACAGCCCTCCAAATTCAGTACCTTCAGATCCGTCAGACCATTTTCCTGCACCGTTTCCATATAAGCATCAGCCGTTTCTTCCGTCAATTCACCCGGCTCTGCAATTTCTGCAATTTTTCCATCCTGAATCAATATATCACGCTTTGCCTGAAGACCACTCGCAGGGTCATATACAAAACCGTTTTTTAACAGTAGCATGAGGTGTACCTCCTATATCTCTATTTTTGCATATGAAGCGGACAAAACACCTCCTCAAACGCAATCCATTTCCTCAATATTTTACCATACTTGGACTTTCCCAACAATAACCGGAAGTATTGAATACGAAATAGCCCTGTGATTTAGGAAAGCTTCATATCTCCGCTCTTTACCCATCCCATTTTTTTCAAAATGCTGTTAAACAGCGGGCAGAGCACTGCCGGAAGCACAAAGGATATCAGAAGCAGGCCTGTCCAGTCCGACATTGTTACCGCTGCCCTTGTTCCCTGTGCAATATCGTTCATCCAGCCTGTATACACGCCAATCTGGCCTACAAAGCCACAGGTTCCCATGCCCGAAGATACCGGTGTCCCGTTCATTTCCAGCCGGAATACACAGGTTGCCAACGGCCCCGTAATCGCAGACGTCAGAATCGGTGCAATCCAGATTTTGGGATTTTTTACAATATTACCCATCTGTAACATGGAGGTTCCGATTCCCTGTGATACAAGACCTCCCCAGCGGTTCTCAGAAAAGGACATCACCGCAAAGCCCACCATCTGAGCACAGCAGCCTGCCACCGCTGCGCCGCCTGCAAGCCCTGTCAATCCCAGTGCCGCACAGATTGCCGCAGAGGAAATCGGCAGAGTCAGCGCGATTCCAACCAACACGGATACTAAAATTCCCATCAAAAACGGCTGCAGATTGGTCGCCCACATAATCAGACCTCCCAGCTTCATGGCCGCACTGCCAAGCGCCGGAGCCCACCATGCAGAAAGCGCTATTCCCGCACCGATTGTCACCAGCGGAGTGACCAGAATATCAATTTCCGTCTCCTTGGAGACAGCTTTTCCAAGCTCGGATGCAATAATCGCAATAAAAAGCACCGCCAACGGGCCTCCGGCACCTCCCAGCGCATTGGAAGCGAATCCTACCGTAATCAGTGAAAACAGAACAAGCGGCGGACAATGAAGGGCATAACCAATGGCAACCGCCATAGCCGGGCCGCTCATCGCACTTGCCAGAGAGCCCACCGTATACTCTGCATTGTTCACCGTTGCAACCGTCATCGTCAAAAATGGAATATGAAACTGCGTTCCCAGCGTATTGATAATCGTACCAATCAATAACGAACAAAACAACCCCTGCGCCATCGCCCCCAGCGCGTCAATCCCATACCGTTTTACCGAAATGACAATGTCTTTTCGTTTCAAAAATTCCTTCAGCTTTTCCATAACATAATTTCTCCCTACTAAATTTTTATCCCTTTGCCTTTCTTAGCATACCGCATTTTGGAGAAATCCACAAACAAATTTCATTTTAAAGCTGGCATGTGCTGAACCGTTACGCAATGGCGCTGCCAGGCTTTAATCAAAAATCACACTAAGCTCCTGATATTCCGTTTTCAAAACAATATACGGATAAGAGGCTCCCGGCTTTTCCTTCTCTTCCTGAGACGGGCCAATGAGATTCGTATCTACATAAATGGCATTTTCCGTCAGATACAGCTCATTTACCGCAATGCTGTAGCCTCCTGTGGACTGTTCTCCATAGCCTACGCAGATGTAAAGGTATTCCTGATCCGTATAGGTCATTTTAAATTCCTCTGTTTTTTTCTCTTCCAGAATCTTTTTCAATTCCTCCGGCTGTCGGTCTTCGCCAACCACGGTAAATTCCAGATCCCTGACCTTTTCTGTCTTTTCCTCTGTCATACCGCATCCGGTCAAAAGCATGCAAACCATGCCGATCATACATAAAAGCAGCATCCACCTTCTCTTTTCTTTCATCCTGTCTGCCTTTCGCCTTTTTTGTTACTATTAGCTTATGTTTGGCGGTTTCTTCCTATTCCTATTGATTTCGTCCCCCTCGTCCCTTATAATGAGTAAAGGTATGGAGTGTTCACGGGCACGCTTCATTTCCGGCATACTACTATAGAAAAGGATGGCATCTAAATATGTTAAGATTTCTGGTTGTGGCAGCTTTCGTTGTTCTGTTTCTGATATTCAGCATACCTGTTCTGATTGCAGAATGGATTATCGGAAAATTTAATATGGACTTGAAAAACCGCAGCTCCCTTGCGAATGTAAACTGGGCCTTTCGATGCTGCCTGTTCCTGGCAGGTGTTTCCGTCACCGTAAAGGGGGAGGAAAACGTACCTAGGGATCAGGCTGTTCTTTACGTAGCCAATCACAGAAGCTATTTTGATATATTGTTAACCTATGTCAGAGTACCCCGACCGACCGGCTATGTAGCCAAAAAGGAAATGCTGAAAGCTCCTCTGCTGGCACAGTGGATGAAAAACCTGCATTGTCTCTTTCTGGATCGAAAGAACATCAAAGAGGGCTTAAAGACCATACTGACCGGTGCAGAAGAGGTCAAGAATGGTGTGTCAATCTGCATCTTCCCCGAAGGAACGCGCAACAAGGATCCGGAGCATTTTCTTCCGTTCCATGCCGGAAGCTTTAAAATCGCTGAGAAATCCGGCTGTCCGGTCGTACCGATTGCCATTAACAATTCCTCTGCCATCTGGGAGGACCAGTTCCCCAGAATGAAAAAGGCACATGTTGTCATTGAATACGGAAAACCTATTTTTCCGGCAGAGCTGCCAAAGGAAGATAAGAAAAAACTGCCGAAGCTGGCAGAAGATGCGATTTTTGAAATGTATACAAAAAACCGGAGCCTCGTATGACTCCGGTTCTTTTTTATAGTTCCTCTAACAGCTTTACTACTGCATCAAAGCCCATACCATGGGAGGCCTTGACCAATGCGGTCGTCTGCTGCAACGGATGCTTTTTCAGTTCTTCCAGCAGCTCCTCTCTGGTCGCATAATACTCGATTACACTCTCTTTTCTACTGTTTTGCTGCCCCTCACCTGTCTGTTGCACCTCCGGTGAAGCAGCAGTCTTAACAGCCTTCTCATACATGTGCCGTCCCAGGCTGCCTACCAGACAGATGCGGTCAATTCCTTTTTCCACCGCATAGGCGCCAATCTCTTCATGCAGGGATACTTCATTCTCACCCAGCTCGAACATGTCTCCCAAAATTGCCGTCTTATGTCCCTCCGCTGTACAGAGCAGCTCCAATGCAGCCTTCATGGAAACCGGATTGGCATTATAGCAGTCATCAATTACCGTCAGCTTCTTCAAACGCTTGATATTGCTGCGCCCGCCTACAGCCTGCGCCTTTTCGATGCCACTCTGAATCTGCTCCAATGAAAGCTTCAGTTCCAGCCCCACTGCCGTTGCCGCCAGTGCATTGAGAATCATATGCTCTCCCGGAAGCGGTATCTGTGCCTGAAAATCACCGCAGCCTGTGTGAATCAAAGCTTCACTGCCAAACAAGCCCCTGTTCACAATCCCGTCTGCCCTGACCTGATTTGTCTCACCCTTACCGAAACGAACCGGAGCCTTACCTTTTACCTCCTTCACGGTCGCAAGCATATCATCATCGCCCTGAACGATAACCGTTCCGTCCGCTTTCATAAAATCAAAAATCTCCGATTTGGCCCGGAGGATGCCTGCCCTGTCCCCCAGCTTTTCCAGATGACACTGTCCGATATTAGTTATGACACAAATGTCAGGCTGGGCAATTTGACTCAGCCGGTGCATTTCTCCAAAATCACTGATTCCCATTTCCAGTACTGCAATCTGATGCTCCTCTCTCAGCCTGAGCACCGTAAGAGGCAGACCAACCTCATTATTAAAATTTCCTTCCGTCTTTAAAACCCGGTATTTTTGTGCCAGAACCGAAGCAATAAATTCCTTCGTACTCGTTTTACCGACACTTCCTGTAATGCCGACCACCTTTACATCCAGGCAGCTCCGATAATATGCAGCGATCGCCTTCAATGCAGCAAAGGAATCCTCTACCTGAATATAAGGACGTTCCATATCCTTTGGCGGCTCCTCTCCCAGTACACAGAGCGCTCCCTTTTCGTATGTACTGTCAATAAAGGAGTGACCGTCTACCCTCTCTCCTCTGGTCGCAATGAACAGATAGCCTGCCTCCACCTTTCTGGAGTCCAATACCGCACCTGTGATTTCCTTTTTTGCTGCTTCTGCCGGCCCGGTATAGACACCGCCACACGCCTGTGCCATTCTTTCCGGTGTCATTCCTCTCATTCCTGCTGCCATCCTCTCTTCCGCCTTTCCATTTCGTCTTTCCATTGCATCCTTTTAGTCCATTCCTCTATTTCTTCCTGCTATTTGGACTTCTGATCCTGCCTTCCTTCCCTTCCTACTGATATTTTGCAAGAGATACCTGTATCAGCTTCTCGCAAAGCTCTTCAAAAGAAGTTCCTTCCGCAGCCGCCTCCTGCGGAAGCAGGGATGTCGGAGTCATGCCCGGCAAAGTATTGGCTTCCAGACAATAGATATTTTCTGCTTCATCCATCATAAAATCCATCCGTGCATAGGATTTCAGACGCAGGACACGGAAAACATCCTCTGCCACCTGCTGCATCTTCACACGCACCTCGTCACTTATTTCTGCAGGACAGGTCTCCACGGTACTTCCTGCCTGATATTTATTCTTATAATCATAAAAGCCCTGCAGCGGAGCAATTTCAATCACCGGAAGCGCTCTGCCGTCAATAACACCAACCGAAAATTCCCTTCCCTTAATATACTGCTCCACAATCAGCTGGCTGTCATACTGCTTTGCATCCGCTACCGCCGCTCTATACTCTTCCACATTGTTTACGATATAAACTCCCACGCTGGAGCCTCCGCAGCATACCTTTACCACACCTGGAAAAAACACATCCGCCTCTAATGCCTTTTCCACCTCCACGCTGATTCCGGCCGGAGTCGGAATATGGTGCTGCAGAAACAGTTCCTTGGAAAGAGCCTTATCCATGGAAAGAGCGCTGCTGACATAGTCTGTTCCGGTGTAACGGATTCCCATCAGATCGAATGCCGCCTGAATTTTACCGTTTTCTCCGTTCTCTCCGTGTAATGCCATGAATACAATATCAGCCAGCTGACAGATCTCTATGACATGCGGCCCGAAAAAATTTTTATCCCCATCCGGGCGCATCGCTTTGATGACGGAAATATCCGGGTTCTGCGTCTTAATAGCCTGTATTTCCCTGGCCCAGTCCTCGTCCCTTTCAAATACCTCCGCATAATCCTCATGATCATATCCTAAATATACATCAATCAGTACCGGGCGATGTCCTTTCTTTTTCAATGCTTCATAAATCATCCTGCCGGAAATCAGGGACACATCCCTCTCCGTACTGATTCCTCCTGCCAAAACTGCTATGTTCATGTTTCTGCCTCCCTGTTCTCGATTTTCTGCTGCGCTTATGTTCTATTTTACACAGCACTATTTAAAATAAATTCTTATATCCTGTTCATCATATTGCAATTACTGCTGTCCGTCCATCTCATGATTGATTACAGCACTCATCATGAATAAAAGCTGTGCGCTGCGTTCCGGGCTCCTTAAGATATCCTGTCTCGAATCCGTTTGAAAAGAATCTCCCAGACCATTCAGATAACTGACCGCCTGCGGATTCCTGCCTAAAAGATAATGCAGATGATTTTCCATTACGGTAGCGTATTCATGGTTGGTAATAACATAATCAATGACAGCCAGCTTTACCATCTGCTGCAGCATTTTGCCCACTTCCCCGGAAGTATTCTCCGCTTCGGAAGCGCTTTCCCCTGCAATCTGGTACAGGCTCCGGTGTGACTGTTCCGCAATCCCCTCCACCTCACTCATCCGCTCTGCCATCAGGCTCCGGCACAGCTCCACATCCACCCTTTTTTCCGTCATAAGATAGGTCACATCTCCATAGATTGCCATATCCAGACTGCCCGGCTCCGGTCTTTCCTCCTGATTCAGATAATCGGTGATAGCCTTGCGGTATTTTGCATTTCCGGTCAGGCGAAAAAGCTGTGCGGCCGCAAAGTAGCTCTCATCCGTCCCAGCATCGTCCCGTTCTGCAAATCTCCAAGCGCTTTCTGCAGCCTTCTGACAACGTGCTGCAAAGGCTGCATCATATTCTTTATATACTCTGGCAAACTGCCCTGCCACTCCTGCAAACAGCATACTTGCTGATGCACGATCCCTGATCTGATTTCCGCCGACAGAACCATCCTCCATCTGTCCGTTCAGAAGCTTCTCCATCTGTATTTTCACAAAAGACAGAAGTACCGGCAGCTCCTCTGCCTGATTCTCTTCCTGATTTCCTGCCAATGCGTAAACGCAGACCGGCTGATACAGCTCATATGCGGTCAGAAGATTCACAAGCACATAACCATTCTGCTCCACATTCCACCGATTACTGCTTTGCTCCAGCGCGCCATATAGCTTCTGAAAGACCTCTCCATACACTTCTTTTCCAATCTCAAACGGAAAAGACCGGCCGATTCCATCCGCTTCTACATAATAAGTCCCTTCTACGTTCAGCTCAGTGAATATTCCATAACTGATATATTCTCCGCTCGCCTGATCCATACCCTTTTCTTCAATTCTTCCGGTAAAAACCACATTTTCTGTTTCGCGGTCAATCACACGAAACTGTGTCTGCCCGGTCTCTCCGCAAAATATCGCCACCTTTCGGCCACCTGGACGATATCCTGCCTGATCTACCAGAATATTGACTCTGCTCTTTACCACCGGATAGGAAATGCTGCCGGACTCTCCCAAAGTATCCGGCATAGCAGATACCTCTCCGCTCTCTGCACTTTCCCAAAAGTCCGGATGCCTGCCGCAACCACTCAAAAGCAGTATGATCAGAACCAGACATAAGCTGCATGTCCTTTTCAACTGTCATCCTCCTATTGCCCCTCTGCCACCACACAGCCATGGCTATGAAAACGACAGCGAAACCCACTATTGGTTTATTATACCCCTTCTTTACACATAAAAAAAGGACATTTTGCATCATGTCCTTTTTTCCGATAACCGTTCAGCCCACGCCAGCCTCCGCGCTCCCCGGCTCTGGCAGACCGAAAACATTTCAAGACGACATTCGGACTGGAGTTTTCTAAATGGAGCAGCAAGATATCAAATCCGACCGGGTCGGATTCCATGCACATCCATGCGCAGGGAATCCTGAAATCGGCATCCCTGCCGATTTCTCCCTGTGTATATGGATGCTCCATTAAGAAAACGCTCAGTCCTGCTGTATGTCTTGAAATGTTTTCGGTCTGCCAGAGCCGGGGAACGCGGAGGCTGGCGTGGGCTGAACGGTTACTTCTCTGTTCGATAATCATAGCATAGCTTTCCATCGATAATCGTGTAGAGTGTCCGGGTAGCTATTTTCATCGGATTATCCGAAAAGACTGCTATATCCGCATCCTTTCCCTCCTCCAGAGAGCCTACCCTGTGATCGGTACGGCATATTCTGGCCGCATCAATGGTAATCGCCCTCAGTCCTCCCCCCTCAGAAAGACCTGCCTTCACTGCCATTCCGGCGCATAAAGGCAGAGACTGTATGAGGGAAACCGGATGGTCTGTCGTGATAGCCAGACGTATTCCGGCCTTTTCCAGCACGCCTGCCGTCTTAAATGCCATATTCTGTACCTCGATTTTGCTCCGGCTTGCAAAATCCGGGCCGACAATGGCCGGAAAGCCGCTTTTTGCAATCTGCTCTGCAATCAAATGTCCTTCACTGCAATGATCCAGAGTCATGTCCAGCTCAAATTCTCTGGCGATACGGATCGCCGTAAAAATATCATCTGCCCGATGTACATGCGCCTTCAGAGGAATCTTTTTCTCAAAAACAGGGCGCCAGCATTCATACCGATAATCCGGTCTGGCCTCCTGATCCTCCAGATAGGCTTTGGCCTCGAACAGCTCCCTTCGCAAAAGGTCTGCAATGGCCATTCTCGTAACCGGGGATTTACTCTGGCCACCATAATTTGTCTTGGGATTTTCTCCGAAGGCCACTTTCATCGCCGCAGGCGCCAGAACAATCAGTTCATCAATACACCGTCCCCTGGTTTTGACAAATGCAAACTGTCCTCCTGCCACATTGGAGCTTCCCGGGCCAATCATCGCAGAGGTAATTCCTGCTTTGACCGCATCATCAAAGGCTGCATCCATCGGATTGATGGCATCCACCGCACGCAGGGTAGGGGTCAGAGGATTGACCGTTTCATTGCTGTCATCCCCCTCAGCCCCCTTCTTTTCCTCGGTAATTCCCATATGGCAATGCGCTTCAATCAGACCAGGCATAATGATACCGCCCTCTGCATCCAGAATCATATGATTCCTTCGTTCCGCCTCCGGCAGCTGTCTTGACATCTGCCCCTGCATGACCCTGACAATTTTTCCGTCCCGTATCAGTATACTTCCGTTCTCATACGTTCTGCCTGCCATAGTGAGGACAGTTCCGTTTTCTATGATTAACATGCCTTTACCCTAATTTCCCAAGCGGGTTGACCGGAACCCCATCCTTTGTCAGCTTAAAATAAACATTGCAGCCCTCCACGCTATAGTATTTGGTCGGTGTTGCCACAGTTCCGAGCACGGTTCCGGCTTCCACATAATCCCCCGTATAGATCTGTATATTGTCCAATTGCCCATAGGTCAGTTCATATCCGTCACCGAGATTCATGACGACAGTTTGTCCCGTCTCTGCATCCGAATAAATCCGAATGACCTCACCTTCTGCTGCCGCTACGATATTTTCGCCCTCTTCTGCCTGAATGACAATGGCCGGATTGTATTTATACTGTTGCAGGGTCGGGAAATAGATGGTCTTATCCATGCTGAAATTTAGAAGCACATTTCCGCTGATTGGCCACTGCAGTCCGTCCGCTTCACTGAAATGAACCGCCTGTGCTGCCGGAACAGAGGTCTGGGAAACCGTCTGTTCTATACTCTCTGTTTCCTCTTCTTCTGCTTTTGCCTGCTCCTCTTCTGACAGGGACGGAGACGCTTCTGCTTCTGTCAAACCCGGATTCTGTACATTCGCAGAATCTGCCGCATAAAATTCCGGATCATAATCCAGATCATTTTCCAATGCCTGATCCTTCTTTTGCTGTGCAGCTATATCCTCGGATTTCTGAGTGACCTGATCTTCCATTTCGCTCAGATCTACTATATAGCCGTCCTGTTCTGCCGCATTCTTCTCACGCACATAAACTCCGGTCACAGTCAGTGCTGAAAGTACAAATACGGAAGACATTAACATGATTAATTTTTCTTTTTTCATGCTGTTCTTATCTCTTCTACGCATTATTATCACCTCAGTACTATCTTTTCCGGTTTAGAATGCTTTATTCACTTTTTTGTATCTCAATTCCATGAAAAAAATGATTCAGGATGGCAGAACTGTCCTCCCCCTGTTTCGCCAGCTCATTTGCCCCGAACTGGCTCATGCCGATGCCATGGCCCTTTCCTTTTACGGTAATGATAATCTTGTTGTTTTCCTCCTTCCATTCAAAGCAGGAGGACGGCAGTCCTAAAAATGTACGCATTGCCTCACCGGAACAGCTCTTGCCTGATTTCCTGTCTGTAACCTGTAGGATATAGCCGCTGTTATCCCTTGTCAGCTCCATGGCAAATATCCCTTCCTCCGACGCTGCTCCCTGCTCCTCCCAAAACTGCTGCAGCTTTTTGTCCAGAATACGTGCACTGTAGGTATACTGAACTGAAAATTCCGGGCACAGCATATCCTGTGGACATTCCACCCCCGTAAGATAAGGGTGTTCTTCCGCCCGGAACACTTCCGAAGCATCCCGTGTCCTGCCGGCACTGACATAAAAATAAGGAGCCTGTACCGGAATCCCTTCATAAGTCATAATCTCTCCGGCTGTCTCCCTGACTGCCTGCATATACCGTTCCTTCCACTGTTCCTCCTTTTCGCCCCATAGGTCGCGCATCTGCCAATAATCCAGATATTGCTGTCCGATTGCCTCATCCTCCACCGTCCGCTCCGTCTTATTTCCTTCCCGGATATATGCCTCATACAGATTCGTCCGAAGCAATACCGCCTGCGCCTTTAAAGCCTCCATCTCAAATTTCGGAGAAATACTGGCCGCCATCGCCCCCAACAGATAAGCCTCCTCCGAAATCCTTTCCGTTCCGTGCGAGGTGGTATCCGTTACATAAATCCCATCCGTTTCCACCTTCTCCTCCACCCTGCCCGCCTTTCCCGTCAGCATAGCCAGAGTGTACGGAAGCAGAATACAAAACAGAAACAAGGCAGAAAAATTTTTCAGTCTATGCTTCAAATACAACGCCCCCATACTATCTATACACCAAATGATCTATATGCCTATTATATGTCCGGCTGAGTCCACGCTATTCCCTTTATACATGACACCAGAAAATCGTACAGCCGTCGCGGGGGACAGTGTCGGGGCGGCTATACGATTTTCCTCTCCCCCTACTTAGCCAAACCCTTCAACTCCTCCATCAGATCCAGATCACTCTGCTGTACTCTGATATTAGAAGTAATCGCCTCTTCTCCCGGCCGTTTGACGGTAATTTCGATAATCGTTCCTGCCTCGATTCCTCTGGAAAAAACCGTGCTTAAAAAGGCTACGAATTTCGGGTGATTTTCTGTAAATTTGTTTTTGGCGCTCATCAGCTTCATAAGTGCTACCGGATTCATCATACTGTTCATTCTCCTCCTTTCTTAAAATCAGTTTTATACCTTGCATTATTATCCCTTGCAAATCGCAATTTCAATCACTATCCTGCAATTTTGCTATGATTTTTCAACAACCTTTCATACATGACTGTCATGATAAACAAAATCATAAATAAATACACCGGAAACAGTGCCACGCTGATATGATTGGCAATGAGTCCGAATACCGGTGGCATCAGGATCCCAGCAGGGAATCCGGCAGTCCAAGGCTGATAAATGCTAAATAGATAATAGCCAATAGTAAAGTTACCATGTTGTTTTCCTCCTTCCCGTATAATAGTATTATATCATGGCAAAAAATCTGCTGCACCGATCCCATGAATCCCATGCAGCAGATTTTTCTGCTTATCCTTACAATTTATGAAACTCTGTTATAGTTGATCAAACAGCCGTCCAGAATAATCTGTCTCTCTTCATCGGTCAGTTCACCAAGGGTCAGTGTAAACTCTTCCAGCTCCTTCTCACCGACACGATAAGCGGTAATCACATCTGTCTTCTCCTCTACTGCCTTACGGATATCCGGCAGGAAATGAAATCGAGATTGTGGAACGGCAGCTCGCCTTCCTGAATCAGGAACGGAAGCATACCCCAGTTAATCAGGTTGGAACGGTAACGCTTGGTCGCATACTCATTTGCAATATTCGCCCAGCCGCCCAGTACCTTCTGGCAGGATGCCGCCTGCTCACGGGCAGAACCATCACCCGGCTTTACGGCAAAAATCGTAGAACCGAAGCCTGTATTCTTCCGGCTCATTTCCGGGTATCTGGTACGAATCACTTCATATACATGTGTCAGATCCAGGTTCGGATTCGCTTCAATCGGACAGGTATCACTCATAACGCTTTCCTGCACCGCTCTCATCTCTTTTGCCAGTCCCACATAGTTCGGGTCCTTTCTGCTCAGGGTAAACTCTGCCAGACCCAGAGGGTTGGAACGGTAGGAAGATGTTTCGCCAGACGGAATCAGCTCGTCCGTTGTCGTAACCGGATCATGAATTTCGGATACGACACGCAGCACCAGATTCTGCGGCAGCTCACACATTGCCGGCCAATCCTTGATATTCGGGCCAAACTGAATCTCTACGCTCTCGTCTGCCACCCCTTTGGAATCAAAAACGCGGTTAGCATAGATGTTCGCATCAAAGTGATACGGATATTTACGGATTTCTCCTGCAAACTCGGTTGCCGGAGTTAAAATTCCCTGATTGGCTGCAGTTGCCGCTATGGAACGGGCATCCATCAGCGCTACTGAGGAAATCTGACCGCTCTGCAGCTTCGAGCCTTCGCGGTTCGGGAAGTTTCTGGTAGAATGTCGGATACTGAATGCGTTGTTAGCCGGTGTATCACCTGCGCCGAAGCACGGGCCGCAGAAAGCAGTCTTCATAACAGCACCGGTCTCCAAAATCGCTGCAGCACAGCCATTCTTAATCAGTTCCATATAAATCGGCATGGAAGCCGGGTATACGCTTAAGGTAAATCCATCGGAGCCAATGTAGGAGCCCTTTAGGATTTCTACTGCTTCACAGATATTTTCAAAGCCGCCGCCTGCACAGCCTGCAATGATTCCCTGATCCACATAGAGCTTACCGTTACGCACCTTGTTTTTCAGTGTATAGTCAACAGCGCCATCCAGGCTGACTGCCGCACGCTTCTCAGTTTCTGCCAGAATATCCATCAGGTTCGCGTTCAGCTCTTCAATCGTATAGGTATTGCTCGGATGGAACGGCATAGCGATCATCGGTCTTACCTTACTTAAATCTACCGTAATCATGCCGTCATAATACGCCACCTCGCCCGGATTCAATTCGGCATACTCTTCCTTTCTGCCGTGAATCTCATAAAACTCTTTGATTTTATCATCTGTTCTCCAGATAGAAGACAAACAGGTTGTTTCGGTCGTCATGACGTCGATTCCGATTCTGAAATCAGCGGACAGGCTGGAAACACCCGGCCCTACGAACTCCATGACCTTATTCTTGACATAGCCGTTTGCAAATACCGCACCGATAATAGCAAGTGCCACGTCCTGCGGGCCTACGCCCTTTACCGGTTCGCCGGTCAGATAGACACCGACCACACCCGGCATATTGATATCATAGGTCTGAGACAAAAGCTGTTTTACCAGCTCCGGGCCGCCCTCGCCCATTGCCATCGTACCGAGCGCACCGTAACGGGTATGGCTGTCAGAGCCAAGAATCATCCTGCCTCCTCCGGCCAGCATCTCCCTCGCGTACTGATGAATGACTGCCTGATGAGGCGGAACATACACTCCGCCGTATCTCTTGGCACAGGTCAGGCCAAACATGTGGTCATCCTCATTGATCGTTCCGCCGACTGCGCAAAGGGAATTGTGGCAGTTGGTCAGTACATACGGAATCGGGAACTTCGTAAGTCCCGATGCCCGCGCTGTCTGGATGATGCCGACAAAAGTGATGTCATGAGAAGTCAGCTTGTCAAATTTGATCTTTAACTTCTCCATATTGCCCGACGTATTATGCTTTTCCAAAATGCCATAGGCAATGGTCTCTTTTGCGGCCTCAGCTTTTGTTATCTCTTTTCCTGTTTTACTTTTAATCGCTGCCTGCGCTTCTGCGGTGTCTGGTACGATTTCCGTGCCATTTACCAGATAGGCGCCGCCTTCGAGTAATGTTACCATATCTGTCCTCCCATTGACTTCAAAAGATCTTCTTATCCGGTTTGGTAGTATCCAGCACCACCCTATCCAGATGCCAGATGTCATCTACATACTCCTGAATGGTACGGTCGGATGTGAACTTACCAGAGCAGGCCACATTTAAGATGGCGCTTCTCGCCCAGCCCTTTTCATCACGGTATGCATCTTCCACTCTCTCCTGTGCCTCTGCATAGGCCCGGAAATCCTTTAAGATAAAATAAGTATCTGCCTTTGCAGTACTTTGTGTATTCAAAAGAGAATTATACAGGTCACGGAAACGCTCCGGATCATGCGGAGAATAAGTTCCGTTAATTAACTGCATCAGGACTCTGCGGATCTCTGCATCATTATTGAAAATATCCATCGGATTATAGCCGCCGTGGTTCTCATACTGAATGACTTCATCCGAAGACAGACCGAAGATAAAGGCGTTCTCTGCTCCGACCTCTTCCACGATTTCCACATTTGCACCGTCCATCGTACCCAGGGTCAGCGCACCGTTTAACATGAACTTCATGTTACCTGTACCGGAAGCTTCCTTGCTGGCAGTCGAAATCTGCTCGGAAACATCTGCTGCCGCAAAAATCCACTCTGCATTGGATACACGGTAGTTCTCAATAAATACGACCTTAATCTTGCCGCCGATGGCCGGATCGTTGTTCACCACATCTGCAACGGCATTGATCAGCTTAATGGTCAGCTTTGCATTCTTATAGCCTGCAGCCGCCTTCGCACCAAAGATAAAGGTTCTCGGATAAAACTCCATATCCGGGTGATCCTTTAACTGATTGTACAAATACATGACATGCAGGATATTTAAAAGCTGGCGCTTGTACTCATGCAGTCTCTTTACCTGAACATCAAAGATGGAACGTGGATCCACTTCGATGCCATTGTGCTCTAAAATATATTTCGCCAGACGAACCTTGTTCTGGTACTTGATATTCATAAATTCCTGCTGTGCCTTCTCATCGTCTGCAAACAGCTTCAGCTTGCTGATCTTCGGAAGGTCTGTAATCCAGTCGCTTCCCACATGCTCCGTTACCCAGGCAGCTAACAGCTCGTTTCCGTGTAACAGGAATCTTCTCTGTGTGATACCATTGGTCTTATTGTTGAACTTCTCCGGCATCATTTCATAGAAGTCTCTTAACTCCTGCTTCTTTAAGATTTCCGTATGTAATCTTGCCACACCGTTTACGGAGAAGCCTGCCACAATTGCCAGATGAGCCATCTTGACCTGTCCGTCGTATACGATTGCCATTTTGCGAATCTTTTCCTGTACGTTTACACCCGGTACACCATTATACTTCTGCTCGATCTGCATGATGAAACGGCGATTGATCTCCTCCACAATTTGGTAGATTCTCGGAAGCAGTCTGGAGAACAGCTCGATCGGCCATTTTTCAAGTGCCTCAGCCATAATGGTATGGTTGGTATAAGCACAGGTCTTTGTCGTTACACCCCATGCCTCATCCCAGGTCAGATAATATTCATCCATCAGGATTCTCATAAGCTCAGCGATAGCTACGGTCGGATGAGTATCATTTAACTGGAAGGTCACCTTCTCATAGAATTTACGGATATCCGTATGCTTTCTCATATACTTCGCAACTGCCTCCTGAACAGATGCAGAAATAAAGAAGTACTGCTGTTTCAGACGAAGCTCCTTGCCTGCATAGTGGTTATCATTCGGATAAAGCACCTCGACGATGTTCCTTGCCAGGTTTTCCTGCTCTACGGCCTTCTGATAATCTCCCTTATCAAAGGAATCCAGTTTGAAGCACTCTACCGGCTGTGCATCCCAGATACGAAGCGTATTGACGATACCATTGCCATAGCCTACAATCGGAATATCATACGGAATGGCTGTAACAGACTGATATCCCTCCTGCACGAAGTTCTGTCTGCCCTTCTCATCAATCTTCACAGAAACATAACCGCCGAATTTGACTTCCTTTGCATATTCGGAACGGCGAAGCTCAAACGGATTGCCGTTCTCCAGCCAGTTATCCGGCACCTCTACCTGATAACCGTCACGAATTTCCTGCTTGAACATACCGTAACGGTAACGGATGCCGCAGCCGTAAGCCGCATATCCCAGTGTTGCAAGAGAGTCTAAGAAACAGGCTGCCAGTCTGCCCAGGCCTCCGTTTCCAAGCGCCGCATCCGGCTCCTGATCCTCAATCACGTTCAGATCCAGACCCAGCTCATCCAGAGCCTCCTTCACATCATCGTATGCCTGCAGATTGATGATATTATTGCCGAGTGCACGACCCATCAGGAACTCCATGGACAGATAATAAACCGTCTTAGGGTCTTTCTTATCGTATTCCTTCTGCGTCTTTAACCAGTTGTCTACCACTGCATCCTTAATCGCATAGGATACCGCCTGGAAAATCTGCTGATTGTTTGCCTCTTCCAGATTCTTACGATAAAGCGTCTTGATATTGTATAAAACGCTTCTCTTGAACAATTCCTTGTCAAACTTCAACGCGGGTTTCTTTGCCATCGCTATCTCCTCCTGATTCCGTATATTGATAAATTTTTCTGTGCAATTTACAGGGTTATCTTTGATAGTATACCGCATTTTAAGCTGCTTGTAAAACTTTTCGTGCTTTTTTTCACAAAGATTTGTTGTCTGATATTATATTCTCATCAATCACAAAACACGGGCTTCATAATGTCACTGTAATATGAATCTGCTATTGTACCACAGATTCTTACCATACTTTCTACCAGAGCCGCCTGTTCTTCTTCATCCCCTACTATAAACTGAGATACCCTTGCCAATACATATCCCGTTTCCTCATCCAGATAAAATCCACCACATTTGAGTCTGTAATTGATCCGCATCATTACTTCCCGTACCGAATCTCTTTTCTCCGGTGGAACACTGACTTGAAAATAAATGTAAAATAAAAACAATTTTTCTTCCTCGAAGCAGCGTGCAACTCCCTCCCACTGCCCCTTCTCCCCTATCATGCGGATTCTGTACTGCTCCGGACCTTCCTTACTTTTCACAGTAAGAACCGGAACATTAAGCCGCTGCATCAGATTCATAAAAATGCCTGCTATATTCATCTCTGCCCTCCAATTCTTTTCATGCCTCCTGCATCAGCAGCCGCTCCATCTCTTCCACTGCCTCTGCTTCATCCGCCAGTTTGTCAAGCTCCTCTGTGGTCTTCTGAAGATTTTCCATATCCTGAGTCGACTGTTCTGCATTCTCTTCACTCTGCTGAGCCTCCTTGGACGTATCCTTCAGCTTGGCAACCGGGCCATTCAGCTTCTCCTGGAATACGCTCCTGCTTTTCAGCGGATTTCCCTCCTTCTGGTCTTTTAGAAGATCTGCAAGTTCCTCCTGCATTTCTTTTGCCCCATCAATGGAATTCTGCAGTCTGGTCTGTGACGCCTCCAGGGTTTTAAGCGGCTGATTTACTTCATCTAACATTTCCTGATAATAGTTCTGGCGTTTTGTCTCATAGTCTACGATTTCTTCATAGCCCCAATTCTGCTGTTCTGCATTTTCCTTTGCTTTCTGCTTTACCAGACTCCTGTTTTGCCTCAAAAATCTCTTCTTCGGACCGTTATCTTCCATGTACAGCTTCCATGCCGCCTCATCATCCGCCGCACCCATAAGCTGATCCAGCCGTTCCTGATGCTTCTTTCCGGTCTCCTTCTCCCGCTCCTGCTCATACCGGATAATCACCATCGGAGTCAGTACCTCTACCGGATCAAGAGTCTTATCAAACCCAATGCCGACATTACGGAAGCTGCTCATAAATGCCTTTACCCGCTCCCATCCACTGTCGCCGTCCTTCTGAGCCATTTCCCTGTATTCTCTGGCCTTTTCAGGAGGCATCGTATCTCCTTCAATGCTTTCCAGAAAGGCAAGCCTGTTATTGTGCTTTTTCCCAAGCTCTTCCTTTCTGCTTTCCTCGTAGGTCAGAATTTCCTGAGCTGTTACCGTCTGGAAACCACCATCCTCCAGACTCTTTACAAAACCTTTTCCTCCACCCATCTGCTGATACTGACTTACGATTTCCGCATCCGAAGCTCCGTCCAGCCGCAGCTGCTTTAAAGCCATATACCGGTCGTAATGTCCACCCTCCAGCTTTACGATGGTTTCCAGTTCATCCTCGTCCGGACTGGTAAGCTTACCCTGCAGCTTTTTCTTTGTCCGCACAAGCCAGCCTTGTTTGGAAAGCTCTCTCGCCCTGCTCTGCTCATATCGGATCATCTCGTCCAGAGAAAAGCTGTCCTTAGTGCGGTCACTGTTTTTATCCTTCCAATAGCTTTCAAAGCCGGACTTCAATAATCCTCCCAGCTTCTTATCCTGCTCCACCAATGCCATGTAATAGGAATAAAACTGGGCATCTGTATACTGATCCTTATGCGCGTTCAGCTTTTCCAGACGCTCCTGATGCTTTGTCATGACCGCCTCCGGCTCATCCAGCACGCTCTCCGCAATACCGGTACTGATAAAATCACCGGATTTTATCTCTTCAATCAGACGATCATGCTGCCGTTTGCCCTTCGCATCTTTCACTCCAAAGTAACTATTCTTGGCATCCAAAATGATCTGCTGTCTTTTTGCTTCCGATACCTCATCATTTCCGGTAATCTCATTTTTTTCCTGAATTGCCTCCTCCAGGGCCTTGATCCGATTCTCATGCTTTTGTACCTCAGAAGCAGAACTGAATAATTTTTCCGATAACTCTTTTTTTCGTTTGAGCTCATAAAGCCGGATTTCCTCCAAAGAAAGTGTTTCCACAATGTGATCATCCACATCCTCCCTCTGGATCCACATTTGCAGGAAATTTTTATAGTTAGACAAATTCATGTCTTCTTTTGCTGCTGCCGCCACATTTCTCTGCTTCAGTTCATCTGCTTCAACAGCCGTCATCTTCCTTCCTCTTATGCGTATCTCTGCGGCAATTCCGTGTCCGACCTCTTCCTTTGCCTTCTGAATATACTCCTTTTCTTTAGCAAGCTCCTCCTTCCACGCATTTTCAGAGCTATCGCCAAGTTCAAGCTTTTTCTTGATGCGGTCCATAGCTCCTGCGCCCTCCTGCTGCTTTATCTGACTGCGTGTATTCTCATACTCCAGAATATCCTCCTTGGAAGCATAATGCCACGCATCACCGTCTTTCATTATCTTGGAGGCACCCTCTTCATTAAAGTACCAGTTCTTTGCCTCCTGTACGATTTTTTCCCGTTCCCCCTCTGCCGCTTCCTGATAACGTTTCTGATAACCTAAAAGCTTATCCAGACGCCTGATATGTCTGCCTGTCGTTCCGGTTTTTTCCTTCGCTGCGGTATTTTCAGGCTGCATCGTTTCCTCTACTGCCTCCTCGCCTGTCTTTTCTCTTTCATAATCCAGAATTTCTTCCGCACTGTTATGATATCGCAGCAGGGTTTCCGGTTTAAAAAATTGCTTGCCGTGCATTTCTTTGTGATAATAATTCACAAATTCTGCCCCGGTCACTCCCTCAGCTGCCTTTTTCTTCAGCTGTTCAAGCCTGGTTCGATGCTTTTGTGTCACGTCCGCCAGACGGCTCTGCTCATACTCGATAAACTTCTTCTTATCCGTCGAATACAGACTGAGCTGTTTCTTCATATTACTGCCGCCCAGCTTATCAATATAATACATACAAAAATCCGGATTTTTGACCTGCATCTTTGTCTCGTCAAAATCTCCCTGCTCATTCAGCATTCCCATCTCAGCGGCCTTCTGTTTGAGCGAATTCAGTCTCTTAGTATGCATTCTGGCCGACTCATTGCGTCTTTGCGTCTCATAGGCAATCAACGCGTCCTTACCTGCGACCTGTTTCTTTGCGGAAAGCTCTGCTGCGGCCTTCTGCTCGTTTTCGATTCCCTTCGCGCTCATTTCCTTCTGATAGAAGGACATCGCCTCCTCATCCCGCTGCTTTTGTCCTTCTTCATCCATTTCAAAGCCAGCCGACCACTGCTCCAGCTTGTTCAGTCTCTCTGTATGCTTTTTTACCGATTCGGTCAGCTTATCCCTGACCTTCTGGATTTTTTTGTCACCCAGAAAAACACTCTTTTCATCTTCTATCAGCTTTAATATGCTGGCGGAAGAGCTGATTCTGCGTGTAATTAGCATGTCGATTTGCTCCAGCTTGCCCCAAAGGTCTTTCAGTCCCTGCGCCTCTTCCGGCTTTGCCGCCATATTACCGCTCTGCTCCGCAGCCAGCACCGCCTTACAGTCCTCATACTGCTGTATCAGGGAATCAATTTCCTCCGTCTGCCTGTCCGTGCTGTTGTTCAGATAAGCGGCAAAGGTCTGGTGCTGTTTCATCCGAAAACCAAAATTTTCATCCTTCCGTTCCTTGATGCAGGCAGCAATTCCCTTCATTGTTTCCGTCGTACTGTCAATCTTCCATCCCTTAAGCGGCTCACGGAAGGATGTGGAGGCATGTATTCCGGCGCCCAGGCTTGCCAGAGTCCACTCTTCAAAATTATATTCCCAGTCCTTCTCCCAGTCGAAAAGCTTGGAGCCTGCTGTAATGCTGCCGCCCAGTGCCATTTTCAGATCCACTCCCGCCATGGCGTCCATCAGTATCCTGTCGGGCGCCTCCAGCATGATTTTCTGCTTTCCTCCCTGCTCCCCCTCTTTCTTTCCCATCTTGATGCCGATATCCCCATAAGCCACCGGACTGCCCTCTGCCTCAGTAGGCGCCGCCTGAAAAGTCTGACCTGTCTCCACATTTCCCTCCAGTGCCCCTTCCGCAAACAAACCGCCCTTTATCGAAAAAAGATAGCCAAGCCCCGCCTCAATGGCCGCCGTAACGCGGAGGGCAATCTTGCCAAACAAAGCTGCCTGCAACGAAAGCTCCAGCCCCTCTTCCGACTGTCCCTTTACAAGATTCAGTGCAAACTGATATTCATAGGACGGTTCCAGCTCCAGTACGAAATTGATACCCGGAAACAAGGGAATTTCTAGGGAAATATCCTCAGAATCCTCATCTTGCTTTTCTGTACCCGGTACCTCCTCGGGTGGCAGTTCCCCTGTTTTGCAGAATTTTACAAAGTCATCCCATGCCAGACCAAGCTTTTCCCAGAATTCCTTTGCGTCTTCTATCGCACCCTCCAGTGTACCGGAATCCTCCTCCTCATCATCCTCCTGCTCTTCTTCATCTTCACTGCTTCCCTGTCTCCCAAAAAGCTGAAGCGCAAGAGGAGCCGCCTCCTCGACAGCAGTTCCTCCCGAAGCCTCTTCTGAAAGGACTGCTTGTGCAGACGCCTCTGTTCCTCCTGTTTCTGCTCCTGTTACTTCATTCCCCCCTGTCTGACTTTGTCCGTTTCCGGCTTCATTCACCTGATTCTGCAGTTCTTCTGCCTCTCTTGCCCTCTGCTCTGCTCTCCTGGCAGCTTCCTCCTGGGGTGCATAGATACCGCTGTTATCAATCTGCACCACATCAAAATGCTTTTCCGTACCATCCTGATACTGCTTTGTTACATTTCCGGCCAGAATGGCGCGTCCCTTCATGACATGAAGATCCTGTCCCCTGTAGATTGCGCCATCTGCTCCGCCAATCTGAAATGCCGTGGTACTGTGTGCATCCAGAAACGTATTCCCGTTTTCATCCTTTGACAGAAAGACTTCATTCATACGAATATTTGACGCACTCTGAGCATTTTTCGGTATGGTCAGGAAAACGGCATTTGCACCGGTAACTCTTTGGAATATGCCCGCTCCTTTTTTCTGAAGGCTGCCTGTCAAAAATGCAGGCGCCAGATTCAGTGCACCGCCTTCAAAAACGTTAATCATGCCTCCCCTTACCTGATAGCCGTCCTTGCCCAGAATCTGAGTTCCCTCAAACTCCATCCGAAAATCCTCACTTTTATCGCGCCGTCTCCGCTCCAGCCAGCCCAGCTTCTGTTCCTCAGCCGCTTCCTCTTCCAGGGTCTGCCTTACCTCGGGCATTTCCAGAATCTGTCCTGCCTCTACCCGGTTCAGTTTCAAAATTTCCCAGGGATCCACCTGCTTTCTGCTGGCTCTCTGATCGGTTGTCTGCTCCTGTTTACTCGCTTTCCCCATACCGTTTCTCCCTATAACAGATATCCAAATTCCTCATCGGTCACTATCTTTCCATATTTCTCAAGACACCGCCTGATTGCATCTGCAATATGACTGTTCCGTATTCCGCTTCCTTCCTCTGCCGCCTGAACCGCCGCCTGCATCAAAACCTCTCTGATTTCGCTGCCCGCCATTTCAAAATTTTCAGCAAACCAGTCAAGCTCCAATTCTTCCTCTCTGGGAGCTGAAGCCGGAAGCATCTTGTGCCAAAGCAGCTTCCTTGCGGCTGCATCCGGAAATGGAAACGGAATCATATACTTGATACGGCGTTTGAACGCATCATCCATATTGTCCTTCAGATTGGTTGCCAGAACCGAAATTCCTTCGTATTCTTCCAGCTTCTGCAGCAGATGTGCAACCTCTCCATTGGCACTCCGGTCATGTGAATCATTCACCTGTGTCCTTTTGGAAAAGAAAGCATCTGCCTCATCAAAGAAAAGCAGTGCATTGATATTGGCCGCCCGTTCAAACAGTTTTGAAATATTTTTTTCTGTCTCTCCGATATATTTGCTCATCATCCTAGATAAATCAATGCGGTACAAATCCAGTCCCAGCTCATTGGCAAGCACCTGCGCTGCCATCGTTTTTCCGGTTCCCGGAGGTCCGTAAAACAAGGCGCATATTCCTTTGCCATAGGTGGTTTTTCCGTATAATCCCCAGTCCTCTCCTACCAAATTCCGAAACTTCATACGGCTGCAAAGTGCAGACAAAAGTTCTCTGGTTCCATCCGCTATCACCAGATCCTCGAAGCTGCAGGCTGCTTCCAGCAGCTGCGCATATCCACTCAAACGGTTTGCATGGTACTGTCTGAGTGCCCGGAGAATATCCCTTTCACTGACAGCTTCTCTTTCCTCCCCAATCCGATAAAACTCAGTGCTGTGGACTACCTGTTCGATTTCTCCAGCATTCAGTACATAACGGTTACCCAGCATGGAAATATCAAACTCTGCCTTTAACTCTCCCAAAAAGAAGCGCCATGCTTCCCTCCGTTTTCTGCCGTCTAACTCCTTCAGGACAATTTCCGCACTTTGAAGGTGCTCTCCAAGCTGCTTGGAAAGCCGGCCCGTGGTCGTAGCAAAAACCATCTCGCCACGTCTCTTCATGTAGGAAAGAAGCTCCACCAGTATATCCCCTTCCTGTTCCGAAGCTTTCTTATCCTCCTCTTCCTTCCTTTCCGGACAGTCTGTAATGCAAAGAAAAGCATCCTCCAATAAAAGTTCAAGATAAAGCAGATCGCATACCTCTCTTATATCCGTCGCCCTCTGAAGACTGGAATGCTTTACAAAAAGCACCATTTTCTCATTCTCTTCACTCAGACATTTTAATAAAAATTTTCTGCCGCTTCCCTCTCTCCCCTGAAGCAGCACTATATCCGGTCCGGGAGAGGCCTGAATCACTCTGTAAAGCTCCCGGGATTTCTGCTCATGAAAACTGATAAGCTTCCTGCCGTCCGGTTCATACCAGGTAATGGGGGTTCCCGCATCCGTCCCGGCCCTTTGTCCGTAAAAATACTGAAACAGCCGCTTTTTCAGTACCAGTGGTTCCTCCAATAAGGCTTCTCCCAAAACCGGTCTGCTTGTCTCAAAACATACTCTTAAAAATTCCTGTTCTGCCAGCATATCCTGATATACTTCCGCACAGTCTCCTCCCAGCATAGCGATCAGGCTGCACACCAGTCCCCTGACCGCATACTGCCGCCCTGACTTTCCCTGAAGCTGTGCAAGCCTCCTGCCGTATCCTGCTTTCCGGTCACAGATGCTCCCCACAAGCAGACTCAGCTTCTGCCATCCGGAAAGTCCCATCCGTTCTGCAAATTCTGCAAAAGGCAGCCTGACATCCGGCGCAGTCTCCCGAATACGGCTTTCGATATGTTCCCCAATCTGTTTTGCCGCTCTCCGGTACTGTGCTGTCTCATCCGCAGCCAGCCGGGCTATTTGGGACTCCTGCAGCTCCCAAAGCCCGATTCCCTTCTGCTCCTGCAAATCCTCTGCCATAGAAAACAAGACATCAAGCGCCAGATACAATTCTTCCATCAGCCCGCTGCAGTCTGTATATCCCCATATACGCATGTCCTCATCAAAAAAATTTTCATAGAACAGTTTCAAGTGACTCTCCTTCCCCCTGTCAGTAATCCTGCCGATTCTCCTGCCCTTCCCTGATACCGGAAACCGGCTTCTCTTTTCCGTCTACCCAGACTCTGCATCTGCCATTTTCCTCCGGAAATAAAGAAAACGGCAGATAATAGCTCCCATCTGCCTCAACCGGTACATCAAAAAGACTGCACAAGAGCGTCCTTCCCTTTTGATAGGAGTACTTAAGCGGCTCCTCCAGCGTATAGCATAAGCCCTCCTGCTCATTTTCCTCCTGCAGCACAATCCTCTCCTGTGCACCATTCTCTCCCAACAGATAAAATTGCCTTCCCTCTCGTATTTCCTGCGAAGGATACAATACCAGCGTACGCTCTCCCTGCTTTGCATCGGCCGCTATCCTTCCTTCTGTGCCCTTTCTCTGGGTCAGAACCGTCAGCTTCTTTCCGCTGCATCGGCCGCTCAATGCAGTGATCCGTCTGCCCACACTCTGCTGCTCTCTGGTCGGAAGCAGAAAAACAGGAAAAAATGCCGCATCCTTTCCGGTAATATTCAGTTCTACAGTCTGATACCCTTTTCCGCCAATCCAGACACTGACCGGTTCATCCGGTAAATCTGTCAGGACAAAGAAGCCACCCGGCTTTGCAAGCGCCATCCTTCCGTCTGCGACTCCCGCCCGGCATTGTCTGTAATCCACCGCCTGGCCGGTACAGGCATCCACTGCTGCGAGCACAACGCTCACCCTTCTTAGAATCCGATCCATCTTTTATCTTCCTTTTCTTGCGTCCAAAATAGGGGATATTGTAATATCCGTCTGCGTAACCCTGCTAACTGCCCTTTCTCTTCCGGACTCTATCATAACCGGCGACACCTTATAGAAAAGTGACAGCTTATAGGGCACCCCCTGAAAATTCCAGATTCTCGATTTTTCCTCCGTGGAAATGCGCAGCAGCTGTATATGCAGATCCATTCCTCCATTTTCCTGCCCTTCTCCTGCAGGTATCAATGTATTATTATGGAAAATCTGTACCACACCACCCAGAATTCTCTCTTCCTGCGCCATTCTGAATTTCAAGTCTCCGGCAGAATATGCTGTAATCATATAAAAAAGGTTCAGATACACCGGTGGATACATCTGTCTGTTGACATGAGTATTCAACATGCCTCTCTGATGCAGCTCCTCACATTCCTGTATATCATACAAAAACAGGCCCAGTGATACATCTCCATGCTCCTCAGGACTGCGAAGCCCGATATCACTTTCATTTTTCAGAACATCCGGAACCAGTTCTTTCTGCAATAAACCGATCAGCCGTTCACTGGTATCCGCTATCCCCGTATATTTTATCATACTGCTCTCCTTCTCCTTCCGCAATTTACCGTATATAATACGAATCCATCACAGCCCCTCTGTCAATAGAAGCTTCCGATGCCTGATAGAGTTTTGCATTCCGATCCATATAACAGTAAGAATCCATGCGGCTCTGTTCACTCAAAAATACAAGGCTCAACCGGGTTCTTACCGGCTTAAACTGCTTTAACAGGAACAAAAGTCTTGCCTTTTCCTTCTCCTGCCCGTCACATTGAACCAATACTGTAACATCCTGAGGAGAATCACCATAGAGCCTGTTATAGACCTCTTTTTCCTCTTCCTCCAGCTTCACCTGCAAAAGCCCCCGCTCTACAATGACCGCCTCTTTGGAAAGCACCATTTCCACCAGTCTGGAAACCGCTTCTCTGGTGCCCTTGATCCGATTCAATGCATAAGCATTTTTTACCAGCTCTCTGAGCAGTTCCTCCTCCAGAAATTCCCCGTCCAGTTCCATGCCGAGCCATTCTGCATACTGGTACAAAAACTGCCTCGGTGCCGTATCAAGGTCCAGCCATTTATGCACCTCGTCGATTTCTCTCTGAAAATCCTGATAAAGCGTCGAAAATACCGAGAGATAGCGATGCAAAAATCCGCCCTCTTCCCGGTATATTTCCGGAAAGGTGTTAAGAAAGGAATCCCCGATTCCTTCCACACGAATATTGCGTAAGACTCCGCCGCTGCTGCCGGAAACCTCGATCAAAATCCACAGATATTTTCCACATAGCTCATAAAGCAGCATATCCTGACAGTTTACTCCACATAGATGTCCCTCACGCTCAAACAGCAACTTTCGTTCTGACGCCTCTGCGTCCTCAAAACAGGCCTCCACTGCCTCTTTCTCATCCGCAGCAAAAGCCCAGACTCTGCAGACAGCTTCCTCTGACAGCTCATATTCCAGATGCAGCCTGCCCCACCTGTGTCCCTTTTTCTCTGCCACAAGTGCGGGCAGGAATATTCTGCGGCAAAATACATCTTTCTCCAGAAAAAGTATGCCGCCCTTTCCTGTCCGCATGCCGGTTATTTTGCTTTTGGACAATCTGCTGTCCCCTATTTCATAGGTTTTCATTTTTCCCATCTGTCGCGCTCCCTGTCTCTCTGATTACCTCTTTCTGCTGTACTCCAACTCCAGTCTGCCCGGACAGCATAAGCAGCTTCCGTGCATCTGTATATCCGCTCCCTGCATGCTTACGCTATTCCATACCTGTGGCTGAATTACCAGGTGATAAATCTCCTCCACACAGTCAAGCGCCTCCAGCCTGCTGCATATTTCATGAAAGGAAATGGTCGTTCCAAAATCGCGATCCGACGATACGCAGTCTAACATCTTGCAGAGCACTTCCTCCACCTGTTCCTTACAATTCTCATAAAAGGGCTTTACATGAATCGTACCGCTGACATCCACGGGCACATAAACCGGCTCCAGCAATCTGACCTTTACAGACAGCATCCTCCGCTTTGCAATTTCCTTTTCAATTACCCTCCGGTACACTGCCGGAAGCTTCGGAAACGGCTCTGTTCCATATGGCTTAACTGCAATACAGACCTCATTTTTTCCTGCGCAGGCAAAGGCTCTTACCTTCTGGATACCAAGACCCGGAATACTCCGGATCATCTCCTCATAATCCGTCCGGTTTACCAGTCCGGCCGGTTTCCGTATATCTTCCGCAAACCGTCTTCCTGTCTCCCGTATATCTTCCTGCCACCTTCCGCCAAAGCCGGAAACCGGATTATAAAATACCGCCGTTTCTTCTTTTGAGGTACAATGAAATGTATTACCGGATCGGATATTTCCCTTCTCACCCATGTGAACCGCACAGCCGCACACGAACAACTCCGCTTCCTCATAATCGCCGGCATCCTCAATCCGAATGGCTCCCTCTTCTTCCAGCAGCGTATATTCTAACGCGCCCCCGCCCTTCTCACCAGGGCGGAAGAACTGATATTTTTCATGACCGTCCGATTTCCTCAGGCATGCAGCGATAAAAAAGCTCTCCGAAAGGATATGCCGAAACGGACTTAATGACAGAATCTGATCCTTGTACCCATATACGATACCAATTTTATAGTGCAACATCATCTGGCTGCTTCGAAGCACTAAAACAGCACATGGCCTGTCCTCCGATCCCTTTCCGGCAAACCTGCTTCCCGACAGGCTAAACCGGTATATGCCATCTGCTTCCTTTTTCCAGCAAAAGCTCCGTTCCTTTCCGGTTTCTTCCTGATTTGTTTCGGAATACTCATAGTAAAAACCATCCTGCTCCAAGCCATAGACCGAAAGATAGTGGTTCTCAAGCATGGCATTTCTTACAGTAGCCTGCTCTCCCTGCTCCAAAAAGAGTGTAGCTGCCAGCGTATCCTTCTGCCTGACAGGGAATAGGGATTCTGTAACCGAAATGACTCTGGGAGACACATCATATTCTGCTCTGGTCAGTCTGCACCGAAGTACACAGCCTTCCTCTGCAAGCCTTAAATCCGGACAGCTCTCTGCCTCCGGCATCCGAAATGCAATCATACCATCCTGCAAAAAGGCTCCGCTTTCATCCAAATACTCAATCTGCTGATAACCATTCCTTGTATACAGACTCCATTCCAGATCTGCAAAAAGCTTTCCTGCTTCGCCGGACATCCGGTTTCTTGGAAATTTATTTTTCGTTCGTACCAATATCCGAAGCCATTCTCCAGCAGATGGAATGGACCGCATAATCAGATACAGACAGTCTCCCTGCTTTGGCAGCCTGCCGAACAGTTCAATGCTACCCGGCGTCGTTTCCCTAAGCTGTTCGGTAAGCTCACACCGCTCCCCGTCCGTTTCCCGGAAAATCCCAAGAATCTCTTTTCCTTCCGTATCCTGCTCCTGCTCAGTCTCAAAGCATAAATCACCTGCATACAGCTTCTGATTTGGAAGAAGTTTGTCAGATCCTGCTTTTTTCTCTCCCGACAGATAAACGGTTGCTGCCTGCCCTTTTTGTCTGGTAAAGCCTGCCATGGCGCAGAGTTTCTCCAATACGGCATCACTGACCGTATCAAAACCACTTCTTTGCAGCGCCTGAAAAGCGGTCAGATTTTCCAATATGGTAATACCCGGATCTGAAACATTATGATTTGTCCATTCACTGTCATACAAAAGAATCTGTGACATTGCGGCCTGCATCATCTGCCCAAATTCCTTTGCATCCGCTCCTTCTTCCTTCTTTCTAACGTTCAGCATCCTGCATTCCTCCATTGATATAGATGTGATGCTCTCCATTGCAGCATACTGCAAACGGATTGCCTCCCGCCTTCTCAAACGGTATTTCATGTACACCACCGGCGTCCGGACAGGCTGCCGTAATCGAATAGCATTCCACACGACACCCTTTTTCCATAGCATGCAGCATCATACCGATCTGTTCCTCCCTTGGGAAATTACCAATCTGCCAGCCCCGTCCCGGCTCATTTCCCGGCTCCAGATATGCCTCAATCTTCCTTAACCACTGTCTGCGCAATTCCAGTCCATTTCCTATATCCGGCACACTCAGCCACAGTTCAATACTGACCTGTATAAAAACCGGCTCCTCAATGCGGATTTCCGTTTCCTGACAATCCAATTCGCAATGCTCTGTCAGATATTTTTGCAATTCACGTCTCAGCCTGTAAAAAGAATACGTCCCCTCTTTGTAATCTTTCATCAAAACAACCAGATTGATCAGGCGGTCCATCCTTTTTCCGTACCGGTCCACTCCGCATACACATGCCGCCTGAGCCACATTTTCAGAGAAGGTAAGCGTCTCTCTGACATAATCATTTTCCGATACCAGTCGTTTTCTGCTACTGACGATATTGCTGCTCCTTTTGAGTGCATTGTCCATGCTTTCCAGATCACTCCCGCCAAAACCGGCAACCGGATTATATATTTCCGATATAAACAGCATGTTTCCATGGAAACCGTTTATGCTGCCTGCAGACACATTTCCCTGACTGCCTTTGCAGCTGTGCCGTATGACGCGGAAAGCCGTATCCGATGTATTGCGCGGAATTCTGACACGGATTCCATCTCCGAAAACAATCCGGTTATTGACACGGTCAATCTGATAAAGCCTGGCACCATTTTGCGCCTCTAAAAAGCTGTCAGCCTCTTCCCATTTGATATAAAATTCGGAAATTTCACCCATATAGTCATATTCTGCCTGAACTCTGTCCGGCATTTCCCGAAGCATTTGTTCCATCTGACCGCGGCTCAATTCCTGCCACTCATTGACCCACACATCAGCGCTCAATGTATTTTCGCCATAAAGAGGGAACGACATATTCGGTACGACAGCATCCATATAGTAGTCCTCCGGTCTGGAAGTCTCCACATTATGTACCATAACCGCATTTGGCAAAATCTCTTTGATGAAATCTCCCGAATGTTCCAGTTCTTCCCGGTTTCCTGCAGGGTCTGCCAGTCGGAGCCAGTACCGGGAAATGCCCTCCACCTCCTGCCGTCCCAGATCTGACGGCGGCTCGAACACCACAATACCGGAACGCCTCAGATTTCCGGTGTAGTCCGACATACGCAGCTCTTTAAAGCCGTTTCCGGTGCTGTACTGCCATTCAATCCTGCCGTTTTGCGCACATTCCTCCTCACACAGTCTGAAAAAAAGACTGACCGGTCCCTGCTGCCACTTCTTTTGAAATCCAATATACAGAGCATTTCCGGAATAGGGAAATGTCCGAAACGCACTGCACCTTTCCCCTCTTTTGAGAAATGGAGTCAAATCCTCGTAACAGGTTCCGCTCAATTGCCCTGCTCCGTCTGGCTGCATAGCCTGTCCGTTATAGCTGTAAACAATTTTCAGATCGTGAATCACCGGAATATAATGAATGGCCGGACGCATATAACAGTGTTCTGCCTGAACGACACGAAGCCGCAGACAGTGTCCTTCATATGCTCCAATCTGTACCGCCTGCCAGTCATGCGGTGCCTGGAACACAATCTGCTGTCTTCCGGCATTCTCCCGTGCTCCAAACATCCGGTCCGTCTGTCTCTCTGTCTGAAGTCTTTTCCAGCCGGTTCCATTAAAATACTCATAGCTCACTTCCCCTGCCATGCACAAAAACGGCCGTTCATATTCCTGATATCTCGGTCTTTTCCGAACGATAGGCAGTTTTTCTTCCGCCTCCTCCTCACGAAACGCAAACCTCTTCTCTTCGAAGGACAGGCCGAACTCCAGAACAATTTGTGCTCCTCTTCTGGAAAAAACGGTATCCTGCCCGATATAGCACTCCTGATACAGTGCAAGCTCTTCTCCAAACGGTCTAAAGCACCCTGTCTGCTGCTCTGCCGTACCATCATAGATATATTCAGCTCCTGTGCTGAGAGAATCTCCAAACAATTCAATTGACTTAAGACACACCTTTTGGGCAGCTCCCTGCTGTTTCAAAACAAGCGCTCCCATCTCGCGGCCGTCTCTGACCACCTTTTTAGCTGCTCCGGCCTTATACACAAGGATACGGTCGCCCTCTTTACGTACCTGCTCTGCCTCTGTCAATCCCTCCTCACTATAATAGAAAAAGCGATATCCGGAGGGATTCGAAAATAAACCGGCAAGCTCCTCTGAGGAACGATCCCCCTGAAAACGGATTCCAATCTGTGCGCCTGCACGATCAAACAGATATTCATGATACAATACCAGCTCCTGCTTCCAGATTTCGCTTCCGTTTTCCCGCTGCTCGTTTTCTTCCTGTTCATTCTTCTCCGGCAAATCCTCCGGAAACAGAGTCGCTTCCCTCAGTTCCCCTGCATAAGAAATAATGCTGTTGCTCCTTTCCGAAATTCCAATCAAATCGGTGGGCAAAGCTCCCGATACAGACAGATCGTGCATGGTCTCAAAGATCAGATTTTCTCCATCCTCCGTCTGTGCTGTCAGCTTGCTGCCTTTCCTTACCGTAATGCCGGATACATCCTGATCAGCCGGACTCATCACCACGATACTTTCTGCTGCCTTCGCCGGCTTTAGGGACACACCGAGCAGTTCGGCAAACGCAACTCGAAATCTGGAAAAAGAGCTGTTGAACAGACGGATATTTTCTGCCGTCTGCCCCGCATAAATCAACGCAATAATAGAGCCGATGTCGGGCTGGTTTTCTGAAAAGTTCCATTCCGGTACATAGGATCTGGCTAACTCTCTAAACTGCTCTCCGATTTCCTCTGCTTTTCTCTCATCCAGCATATATTCATTCCATGCTGCCATTTTCTTCACCCTCTGTCTCAGCGTATAAGTAGAATGGGAATACCATACTTCCCTCTGTATAATCTGCTGCCAGCGTATAATCTATATGAACAATCAGACATCCTTTATCCAGCCGCGGTTCCATACGAATTTCTGCATCTGCAACTCTCGGTTCCTGATCCAAAATAGTCTGCTTCAATTCCCTTGCCATCATATTCAGTCGGGTGGCTGAAGTATCCATAAAGGTATATGTCATGATTTTGCTTCCAAATTCGGGATGAAGCCATCTCTCACTCCTCTGAGTCATCAGAATAATATAGATGGATTCCTTTACGCTGGTTCCTCCATCTACAACCTGAAAACGGCCGGTTGCCTTGTCAATCTGCGGTGGAAATTTCATTCCTGTTCCCAAAAATTCCTGTCCTACCATATCCGCTTCCTCCCTTATCCAAGCTTAATGGGATTTCCGGTTATTTTTACCATTTCACTGCTGTCCAGTTTCACAACCGAGGAAGCCTCTGCCATAATCTGACCGCCCGACATACGAATGTTGCCGTCTGCTTCCATCCCGATATTCCCACTCGTCTCAACAACGAACTTATCGGCCTGCACCCGTATGGCTCCGCTGTCGCCATCCAAAATGACCTTGATATTGTCTCCAACCTCAAAAATCAGTTTTTTGGCCGCCTTAATTTCCATCCTGCCATCCTCGGTAAACATCTCCACATGGCAGTTATTCTGCTTATCCGTCAGAATCATCTTTTGGTTCTCATTATCCAGTACCATCTTATGGGTATCCTGACTGGTTGCAATGGTAATGCGGTCCTGCTCTCCCCCTTTTTCCTCTCCTCCGTCTTCAAATAAGATATAGCTTCCGTTTCTGGTCACAATTTTTTTATTCTTATTTTTCTCATCTGCACATTTGCGCAGGAAGGAATCGTTATCCCTTGATATACAGCCGATGACATAGGGCTTCTCAATATTTCCATTCTCAAAGGCCAAAAGTACCTGATCCTGTTTCTCCGGAATAAAATAATCTCCCCAGTTCTTCCCGCGGGAAAAAGCCGCTACCTTAGCCCATTTCAATTCATTGGCGCCCTCATCCCGCACCGGAACATTCACGCATACCCGCCCGGGCATTTTCTCGTCGTAATTCTCCGCTACGATACCCACAACTACGCCTGTAATTCTCTCATCTCCGAGCGCCGTCTTTGTGACCTGCTTCTGGGAAACCGCATCCATGATATCCAGTAAAGCCATGATTTCTTCCTCCCTGCCTCATTCTATGGTGTAATGCTGGCTGCTTTTCCTCGAATCCTTGTCCGAAAGCCTCCCGTATCACTGATAAAATGCCGTACCTCTGTCAGATAAAACCGGTTATCTGCCGGCTCTCCCAGTCCGGTGATCTCTATAAAATAGCCAGGTTTTAATTCCGGCAGTCCTACACATTCCGCCTCTAAGCTGCCCAGTCGGTATGCCATTTCCTCCAACAGGGAGCTGACACGGTACTGTGCCTCCTCTGCCGAAGTAATTCCTGCATCCACATAAACCCTTTTCGTCTGGGCAATCAATGCCCTTGCACGATTTCCCATAGAAATCTTGTTCGTATATTTCTCAGACGCTGAAAATACCCTGCCGCTTCCGGTATCCATCCCTCTGGCTTCTATCGTCTGTACCAGTCCGGTGACATCGTAGCTGATGTCATATTCCAGTATGCCTGCCGATACCCCAAGTTTAATGAGACACCCGCTTACGCCCTTTGCCTTTCGGAAAATAACGACTCCGTTATCCACATAAAACTCATAATTAAACCGTTTCGCTGCCTTAACTACAAATTCATAGTCACTCTCAGATACCATTTCGATCGTTTCAGCGCTGACCTGCCCGCTTCTGCCGTCTGGTCGCTTATCGGGTGTATTCTCAATGGACAGCCTGTCGTAAATGCCATAGGAATTCATCTGCTGATATGCGCTCTGCGTAAAGATTTCCCTGACCGCATCACTGTAACAGTCGGCCCGCAGTTGCCTCGCATAACAATTTGACATCATCATTCCTTTTACATCCACGGCAATGACCTGAACATGATGGGGATCTCCCTCTCTACTGACATAGGATACCTGAGCTATAAAGCCCCTGAACACCTCAGTCATCCTGCTTCCATAGCCTAACAGCACCCTGACAGGATATCCCAGACAGGCATATTTTTTGAGTTTATCCATCCGGTATTGTCTGGCTGTCACATCATAGCAGCCATAAATGGAAAACGTGACCGCAGATGCTTCAAAGCCGCAGCTTAACTCGACCTCCAGCTCGCTCAGCCGAAAGCCATCTGCATTTTCCCCGAAATCCCTCTCCTGTATAAAAACCTGTGCCAGGGGGTAGGTAAAATCCATGTATTGAGTTTTCAACGTCTCATACGAATAAGTATCCGCCATTTCTGTCTCACCCTATATTCTGTCTTCTGCACTGCGCAGCCGGTCCTTTCTTGGTGCATCCGCTTTCTCAAATGCCTTTCCCATTCGCTCCATTTCCTCCTGTACAGATAATTTCACTGTACCGAACAATGGATTCCCCGCTTCATCAAACATCTCATAGGAAGCACTGACCGAAGTAACACAGCCTACACATTCCATTTTCCCCCAGGAAAATGAAATTCTGCGGTCAGGACTTTTCATCATCAGCGCCAGAAAGGTTTCAATCCTTTTTCTGACAGAGTCCTCTGCCATATCACTCTGCCTGTAAAATACCAGATCAACACTTACGCTTCTGGTACAGTTGCCGCCGATATTTTTTTCCATACTTAAGCCATCCGCCGCATTGCCGGCCTGCTCGGAAACCTGTTCCGAGATACGCAGTGTAGACGGGTTATACTGTACCTCAAATCGTCCCGCTTCACTATTATTATCCTGCATGCCGAATCCGGCGCCGTTTTCCAGCGCATTCCTCGTACACTCTGAAAACTGGCTTCCCCGTTCCGGCTGTCTTTTCCGAAGCCCTGTTGCGGAAGCGGGATTTAAAATCTGTATGACTGCCTTTGCTATATTTCCACTTGCTGTACTACTGTTCATCCGTCTTTCTCCGGTTTTTACACTTTACCCAATCTGAGCCGAGGTATCCGACAGCGCCATCGTAATATCCATTTTGGCTCGCATCGGAACACCGCTTCCGGTAAACATTTCATAGCTTACCTGAATCCCTGTAATCCGTCCTTTATAATACAATTCTCCCCAGTTAAAGGACACCTGTCTGGTAAACGGGCTGCGCACAGCAGCCAGAAATCCCTCCACCTGCGGTGTCACATCACTGTCTTCATAAATCGTACGGTCAAAAATAAGCGACACCGACATGGTCAGATTTCCGGGCGATGCCGGCTCTGCATTTTCCCGTCGCTCCTTGCCTTCATCCGCAGGTTTGGAAATATCCCCCCGAAAACAGCTCATTGCCTGTGCGGAAGCCTGAAACTGCAGACTGGATGGCTGAAACTGTACTGCAATGATTCTGCTTTCAGATGCCGCATTATTTTTTCCCATAAGACCATTATTCAAAACACTCCCGGTCTGTCCCAGAATCTGACTGTCTGTTCCGGACTGCATTGCTGCCTGCTCCCGATAATCATAAAATTCCATGTATGCAGTCTCTGTCATTGCTTAGTAGCCTCTCCTTTTGCGCTCATTGCTCAAACGTTTTTCCAGCTTCTGATACACCTGATCGGTAATCTGATTGATCTGGCTCTGAAGACTGTTCCGATAAAGCTCCTGCACATTTTGTTCATTCTGCACACTGACCTTTCGGATCACTGTCTGACTTTTTTCGTTTCTGTGCTGCTCCCTTGAGGACTGTTCTGTTTCCAGTACGTTCCTCTGCTTCATCTGGCGAAGCTGCTCCAAAAGCTCTTCCTCCACTATGGATTCCTGTCTTTTATGCAGCATATATGCCTGTGATATCCTGTTTTCCGTCTGTCTTCTCGTATTATCCGTCTGATTCCTGTGTTCTTCCTCCAGACGTGTTTCCTGTTCCCTCAGAATGCTCTTCACTGCTTCCGTTCTGTAAATTTCCTCTATCCTGTCTTCTCTGATATCCGCAGAAGAAAGCTGCTGCCTGTTCGTTTCTTTCTCCAGAACAGAAAGGATATTTTCTGCATATTTTTTGGTGCTTTGAAAAATCCGCTCTTCTCCCCGAGACTCCGGCTTTACAGACAGCCTGTCCGGTTCCGGGTACTCCGCTTCCGGATATACTCTTTCAGCCTTCAGGAAGGGTTCCTGCCTTATCTGCTCTTCCTCCGTTCCAGGCATCTGTGGCTGTTTCTGCGTTTCCCCTGCTGCCTCTTCCAGTACCGAATGCAACATAAGTGCCATTTCCTGCTGCCGCTCAGGCTCAGACTCCGATACCCTCTCCAGCCTCTCCTTCATTCTGCGGTATTCCTCATACCTTTTCCGGTCTGTGCTCTCCAATATCCTTTCAAAGGCATTCTGTCCCCGCTCGGGCAATCCGCTTCGTTCGGTAATATCCTTCATGACCTCTTCGGGATGCTCCAAAAAAAAGAGAGCGCTTTTCTGTATCTCTTTCCGGTCGGGTACAATCACCTGCCCCGCACTTCGCTCCTCCGTCCGGTAATCATCCACCAACTGCTTCATCTGAAGATTCTTTTCATTAACCTGATCCAGGAATAGCCGCCAGGCTGCCATCTCCTGCTCTGTCTGGTTTTCCCTGCTTTCTGCAGCTGCTGTATCTTGCAGATGCTCCCGCAGTATTGTTTCTGCCGCCCCTTCATCCACTGGCTGCATCTGTGCGCTGTCTATCCTCTTTTCCCGGATATATTCTTTCTGCATCTTCCGGTACAGCTCTTGTGTACCTCCGCTCTCCCCGGGACTGACATCCTGTTTTGCCTGTTCCAGAATCATTTTCGCAGTTGCTGTGGGAGAGCCCTCCTCATGCTGCTTCTCCTTCTGTTCCATCCAGACCTCGGATACCCGGTCAATCCATTCCGCTTCCCGCTCCAGATGCTGCAGATAGATATTCACATTCTCCGTGTCCCCGAACCGGTTCTGTATCTCTGTCCATCTGCCACTTTCCATAATGGACTGGTGAATCAGCTCATTCATCTGTCTCTGCATATTCTGAAGCTTCACAAGCGCCAATACAATTTCTCTTTCTCCGCCTGTCTCTTCTCCGGCCTCTGCCTGTTGGTATGCTGTCTCTTCGTAATACAGCAAAAGCTCCTCTTCCCGGTAAAAGGTGCGGTTTAACTGACTCTGCCAGACCTGTTTTCCCGGCTTTGTCTCATACCACTTCTGGCTCGAGTGAATTTCTTCCAGTATCTGTTCGGCTCCCCTGTAAAGAACAGAAGAATAATTCTGCCATTCCGATACAGAACCATATCCGGTCCTGCTTTCATACCAGATATTCTGCGCCAGCCGCAAAAGCACGGCTGCTGCCAGATTTTCTTCAGCCTGCTCCATCGTAATATGCTCCACCGCTTCAAACGACCACTGTGGATACATCGTATCCGCATAAGATACCCTGCTGCTTTCTCCAAACACCGTATGTCGGATTTTTTCTAACTGAAGCGCCCTGATGCTCCGGGAAAACTGTGACAGTCCTGCTTTCTCCCTGACATACTGTACCTGATTTACCGGGGCCGTTAAACCGGCATAATGATCCAGAATCTCCACCGCATCCACTGTTTTCAGCCTGTCATAGACATAATCCTGCAAATAATACCGTTCTGTCGGTTTCTCCCCTTCTTCCGCCTCAGCCGTATCCTTTTGTATTACACGCAGTTCCTGACGCACCTGCTCCACAATCCTGTCCAGAGTCGCTTCATTGTGCTCATACCGTTCTGCCAGCTCTGCCACGAGACTGCTTTCCTCCCGGAAGGTCGCAAGCTTCTTTAAAAACACATCTACCCGTCTGACACCGGCCTTTAACAGCTGGTTTGTCACAAAAACTGCATCCTGATACGTAAAGGATTCCGTTCCGTAGAACTGCAGACGATTAAACAGCTGGTTAATCAGCTCGATCTGAATATGATTACTGACTGTATCCCCCACTAATCTCGTGACCGGCTCATTTCCATCAAACAACAATATTTCCGGAGGAAGCATCGTCATATGAAGCAGCTCCTGCGGCCTGATATATTTTGTAAAAAAGCAATAGTTTCCCTCTATTTTTTCACAAAACCGGCTGCCTGTTCTTTCAAAGCTTCTGAGACATTTTGCCTTTAACGGTTCCTTTAATATCAGCATTCTCTACTCACATCCACTTCTGTCTTACTGATCTTCTATCTCCAGCCTCTGATAGGCAATTTTAGCCGTTTCCATCAAAAGGCCGCTGCCGAAAGCATCCATTTCCCCGTACGTTTTCCCTGTAACGGTACAGCCGTAAAAGGTAAAGGTCCTCACCGGATTTCCAAATTGACCGGAGTTTCCCGAAACATACAAAACAAGCGGCATTTCCAACTGCCTTCCCAATGGGAGCGGATCAAAATAACCGACACATACGTAACGTTCCACTTCCAGAACAAAAGGCCTGGCGACCGGCTTTCTGCGCAAATGCACATAATCATTGATACCGCCCTCCTGAATCGTTTCATATTCCAATTCCTGAGAAATCGTACCTATTTTCTTACAGGGCAGATCATAAACTCCGTCCACACGCAGCAGAAAATTACAATTCACAGTCGGATTCTGCATTATTCCTCCCTGGACACCCTTTCCTGTCTTTGCTGCCGCCATAGGCCCCTCCTTTTCCTGTTATCTGGTCGGTTTTAAATCAAAAATACTTTTTTCCTGCTTTTCCTTCGAGGGATTCACTCTCTTATGGATCTCGGAAATTTCATGGCACCATCTTCTGCGGCTCTTATGATCCAGTCCCATAACATCCGCACTTTCCCAATGGAAATAATACGAAATGAATGCCATTTCCTCATACATCTGATCCTCAGGGTAGAGCTTCAGCCCTCTCCCGTAAAATTTAGAGGCACCTCATGCTCCTTTCCGCATTGAGGACATACGACCTTCATAGCAGGAGGCTCACAGTCGTTGATTCTCTGATACATATCCTGCAAAAAAGCCAGATCCGCAGTAAAAAATTTTTCTACAATGGAGGGAGTAACTGTTTCTACTCCCTCTAACTCCGTAATAACCTTTGATAAGATCACAATAGACAGATACGAAGGATTTGCCTGTACCCTTGGATCTCTGACAGCTCCGATTTCATCTCCTGCCGTAGCCAGACGCATCTTTCCGTTCCTGCATACTTCACCCGCCTGATTCAGATAACCCCGGGGCAGTTTAAAATCATATATTGTTGTCATTCTCTATATCTTCCTTCTAATTTGGTATTACCAATTCTTCATATGCGATTTCTACAGATTCAATCGCCACTTCATTGGCAGTTGCATTCAGATCCGGCGCACTGTATTTGGTTACCCATGCATTCGTCAAAACCCATACGCGTGTCCCGCTGATGCTCGTTACCGGTGTTGACGGTGCGCCTCCGTTCGTATCAATCAGTTCGATGGATACCTTCGAACGCGGCATCTCGCCTCTCGTCTCACTGACACATTGCTGGATCCATGTTTTAAACGCATTATCAATGGTATAGCCCATTTTTAAAGTCACATTTCCATGCTTTACCAGTCCCGGAATCTTGACCGGAGCAAGGCTGTGGGCATTTCCCTGACGAAATTCAATTACGTCCACAGATGCCTCCACTCCACTGACCTCGGTAAAAGCGGCTGTTCCGCTGACCGATTCCACGGTCACCAGAAAATTCATTTTTGTTAAGGGATATGCAAGTCCTGCACCATTATCATATGTCGCCATAGTCATCTACTCCTTTTCTTTCTCTGTTTCTATTCTTCTGACGCTGCTGCTTCCGCCGTAAATTGTGTAACACGGAAAATTACAAATTCTGCCGGACGTGAAGGCGCTATACCAATGTTGCAGATCAGTCTGCCGTTTTTAATATCGTCATTTGTCATGGTGGACGGTCCGATTTCTACAAAAAAGCTCTCCTGTGGTGTTGCCCCTGCCAGCATACCGCTTCTCCACAAAGTATCCAGAAATGTATTGATCGTAATGCTTACTCTCGTCCAGAGCGATGCATCATTTGGCTCAAATACAACCCAGTTTGTATTGGCTTTAATACTTTCTTCTACATAAATAAACAGTCTTCTGACATTGACATACTTAAATGCACTGTTGCTGCTGGCCGTGCGTGCACCCCATACGCGGATTCCCTGTCCCGGAAGCGCTCTGATCAGGTTTACTCCCACCGGATTTAAAATATCCTGCTCCTGCTTGGTAAAGGAAATATCCAGTCCACTGCACATTACCGTTTCATTGGCCGGAGCCTTATGTACGCCTCTGGAAATATCTGTCCTTGCATAGATGCCCATCACTGCACCGGACGGAGGGAAATAGCCTTCCTTCTGGGTAGAACGGTCAAAATTCTGAATCCACGGATGGTACATAGCTGCATAGGTACTGTCGATCATTTCCCTGTATTCTGTCAGTTCCTTCGTATCGGACATACCCTTCGGCATATCCAGAACAGCGAAACGACTGCCTGTATTTTCACAATGCGCTACCAGGGATACCATAACCTCCGGGATGGTAACGCCTGGTACTGCCAGCATACTGATCACAGAGTTTTCCAAAAAGGCCTGAATGCCTGTACGCTTTCCGGCTCCCTTATCCACGCCGATAAAGGTTCCTGCATTGACCTTCGCCATGCTTCCGTCGCTTCCGCCTTCCAGCATAATGGTTCCGGAACTGATACCTGTACCCAGAATTTCTTCTACCGGATTGCCGGCTTCCATCAACTGCTCTGCCTTTACACGGATCAGACGGCTCTTTTCCAGCTTCCCTACAAAATAATTCGGAGAAGCCACATTAAAGCTCAGGCCGCTGTAAACCTCTACCTCTTCATTATAGCGCACCTGCAGCTCTGTTTCTACCAGATATAATACCGTCTGCGGAACCAGCGCTTTGTCCACAACCTCTTTTTCAAAGGCCTCTTCAAAGGTAATATCGTTGTCAAAAATCGTGCTGATACGGTTGTATGTACCATCCACCTCCACGATATCCCCTTCTGCAAAGCCTGCTGCGGAACGTGCCGTATAAGTCTTATCGCCTTTCTTGTCTACCAGCTGAAGCTTTTTCTTTAAGACCGTCGAAAAGGTTACCTGTACACGATTTCCCCAGCTTCCTTCATTCGCCGCCTCCACGTGCAGAATTCCTTTCTGAACAGATGCTTTTTTTGCATCCTCCGGTACTACTCTGACTACATAGCAGCGGGTTCCTCCATTCATAAAGAATTGCTCTACACCGCTTGCCAGATAACGGTACTCTCCATGTGTGAATTCACTTAAAGGTCCTCCAAAGGTTCTTAAAAATTCAGCATAAGAGGGAATAAAGGTCGGCGCACCCACAGTCGGACCTTTTACTGCCATTCCGACAAAACCTGCCGTACTGGTTCCTACTCCTTCAATTGATCTGGGGGAATTATCGTATTCCTCCACATATACTCCCGGTGATAAATATTCAGCCATATTTTTCTCCTTTCTGCTGACGCTCTTATTTTTTATAATACTGTCTTCTTTTGTCCCGGATCGGCAATGGAAATGACACCTCCAAAGGTGCACGTAATTTTAGCCTCTCCTGTCAGACATGGAATTCCTTCCACTAATACCCTGCTCTGAAGCTCCGTCCATACTCCGCAGGTCTGCGGTGTACACGGCTGCGGCACGATAACCCCTGTCGCACTTAAAACAGGCGCGATTGCCGGATGGGTCGGACAGACACATGAGCTACACGGCACAATATTGACAAATGCCGCACCATCCTTTATCGTCAGCGCCGGCTTTGCCTCCAGAACCAGCTTCTGCTGACTGGTCGCCTTCAATGTCCCCGGCCCCGCTCCTCCTGAACACCTGTAGACCGCTCCTGATACTACCAAAGCATTCATTCCTTCCTCCTTTCCCACAGGTTTCCTGTCACTGTGTCTGTCTCAACAATAATTCCGTTAACTGTTCCGATGTTTCAATAATATCTTCCTCTGCAAGCACGGCATACTCTGTGCCCTCTATTGCATATGCCCGGCAGCCAAACTGTTCAAAGACATATTCCGGCGGCAGATAAAGTACCCCGCCATAGCCGGCGGCTGACTCCATTTCTTCTGTGATGTCCGTCTCTCGTTTCACCTGCTTTTGAAAAGCGGTAAACTGATAGTAACTGCTGCCCTTGGAAAGAATTGCCGTCTTTTTTGTATCATTCCATAAATAACGGTATCCGGTATAAGCTGCCAGTGCCGAAACGGATACGAATCCATCCCCTGACTTCTGTTTAAATATGCACAAATCAGTGTTTGCCTCCAGAGAAGCCGCAAGCGTCGCTGCACTCTGTTCCAGCTGTGAATCATCTTCCGATGCTCCATAAGCTGCCAGCGCCATTACGGCTGCCAGCATTTCCTCCGGTGAAGCCGGATTCTCTGACGCAGCGTTTGTCTCTGACACAGCTGTTTTGTCTGACGCAGTACCCTGTCCATTTTCCTCCCGGGCTGCACCGCTCTGTGCTGTCTGACTCTGGATGTTGCCTCCCAGTGCCGTCTCCAGCACTGCCAGCGCCTGTGTGGGAGAAAGAGTTTTTCCTACAGGCCGTATCACATCACTGTACTGTGCAACAGCCTCCTCTGTTTTCTCGATCAAATCGTCATATTCCGTCTTATCTGAGAGAAAGCTGGCAGATACCATGTCCTTGTAAAGCTCTTTTAATACATTGCCTGCCATAGAAGAACCCGATCCCAGTAAAGAGATCAGACCATCCAGACTGGCTTCCAGACTGACCAGCTCCTCCTGCGAGCCGGTTTTGCTCTGCAAAACTGTCTTTGCATCATTTTTCAGCTGTTGAATATTGGAAGCCTCTGTGCCATCCTTCAGCTCTGCACCGGCAATAGCAATCTGTCTTTCTAATGCTGCTATCTGACTTTTGGTTCCTGCATCATCCCGCCCTGCAGATGACTCCAAAGCTGCTTTCTTCTCATACAACTCATTCAGCCGGGCCTCCTGCTCCCCTGCCGCCTTCTGTATCTCGTCTTCCTTGGCTGCAATTCTTGCCTCCAGGCGGTTCGCCGCATCCATATCCAGATCGTCCAGAGCCTGCAGGAGCTGTTCCTGCAAATCTGCCTTTTCTTCATACAGACGATCTAACGGCACCCCTGTGTTTCCGCCTGCTATATCTGAAAGCAGTTTCTGTAGCCAGAGAAGATGGCTTTCTACCGAAGTCTGTGCTGTCTGCTCAAATTCATCTGACGGTATGGCATTGCCAAAGCTCTCTACCCGTTCCATCCTCTGTTTGACATACTCCTGGGCCGCGTCCTTCTCCATTCGTTCTACCGCCGCCTGTATATAAAACTGCAGTTCATTGCGGTCTATATCATATGCTGCCGTATCCCGTGACATAATGTTTTCCAGAATTACATGTGAGGAATTTTTCTGCACTGCCTCCCGATACTCCTGACTCACTCCCATGGAAAGCGCTGCCGTATACTGATCATCCATCTGCGGCAGCAGCTTCTCCTCTAAGAGAGCAAGCTCACCTGCCTGATCGTAAATCTCGGAAGCCATAATACGCTGCAGCTTTAAAAGTTCCTGCACATCTCCATCACAGGCAGTATGATTGCCAGCCTCTGCCTGACTGATCAAATCCGCACTGATCTGATATTGCAGACTGCCCATAACCGTATCACCGGCATTCAGTTCATTGCCCTGCGCCTCTATAATACTTTCTGCAAGATTTTTATCACTGTCCTGTATTGCCGTCATCAGGGCCTGATCCATCCGGTATGATTCTTCCTCATCCTCCGTCTGTGTATCTCCCACCTGACTTTCCAGTACCTGTAAAGACTCCGATACCTTTTCATATACTACAGCTCTTCTGGACGAATCCAGCTTCCCCAGCACCTCCTGCACTGCCTCTCTCTCCTGCTGCGGTGCATTATACTGGCACAACACTGTATAATAGATCTGAAGCGCTTCCAGCTGTCTGTCATAACGCGCTGTTTCACTGTCTCTGGTATTCGTCTCTTCAAAGAAATTCCGAATCAGCTTCCTGTTTCTTTTTTCCGTATCGTCTCCGCCTTCCGATTGTGAGAGCATATCATACTGCAGCTTTAACGGCTCCAGCTCCGGCAGACTCTCCAGATCATAAAGCGGTCTGATGTCAAAAACAGATACTGTCCGCCCGGTACGCAGGTCATGCGTAATACCATCCGCACCCGTGCGATGCGTCAGATAAAGAGCTTCAATCTCTTCATCGTCTACAACAGCTCCGGTTTCCATGATGTCGGAAAGAGAAGCTGCATCGGTAATATCGATCCATTTTCCGTCTGCCAGTTCCGACTTATAATACCGGTTCATTTGATTGGAATCCGATGCCGAGGTCTCTGCAATCTGATACAGCTCATCCGTGAGACTGCTCAGATGGATCAGATGTGTTCCTATGATAAGCATGGAATTCTGCTCTGCCTCCGCATCAATATGGACACCCTCTCCATCAAATACTGCCTGTGTGCGAAACAGCCTTGTACCCACGGCAAAAACAGCTGCCACGATCACCAGACTGCCTATTATGTATTTCATCCGTTTTGCCCATCTTCTTCTCACTCTGCCACCACATGCCCTGCCGGCTGCCTTTCTCCCTGTATTATTCGTCCACGTAAACATTACCGGAAAGTGTATCCAAATAACCTTCGTACAGCAGCGTTCCGCCTTCATCATAAAATTGAATGACAAGCTCTCCCAAATCTGCCGTTATCGCTGCCAGATAAACAAAGCTCTCTTCAATCGGAATCAACTCTTCTGAATAAATATTCTTTCCTGTCGGATCCTGTATCCGGTATGCCACAATCGGTTCTGTGCTTTCCGGCGAAATGGAAATTTCCGTCGTTCCGGTTATCTGATTCGTCGAATAGGTATAGGACGCAGCCTTTCTGCGATTGTCCGTCTCTACACGATAATTTCCGTAAAGCTCCAGCTGTGCGCGGTTTACCTGTGAATCAATCTCACAGACCTGTACCAGCTTTTCTCCGTCATATAGACGTACCTGCGCACTTTCCACACTTTCAAAATCCAATGCCAGATGCCGTATCTCCTGATCCGACGGCATTCGTTCCCCAATCTGAACTCCGTTCACCCACAGTTCATAATCCGTAATCTGTATCGTAAAATCATCCGGTATACTGATACCAAACAGAAAGATATTATCTTCTATTTTCGTCTGGATATAATAGTAAGCTCCCTCTATCTCATCTACCTGTACAAAGCTGTCACCCCCGGAAGCCGTCTCCATTGATATGCCGCCTGCTTCCAGATATTTGCTTACTCCCCCGCAGGTCAGCCTGTCAAAGGCATACAGCTGGCTGCTGTATTCCGCCAGCATATCCATTTCCTCCAGCTGATACTGTGCATATTCCTCCTGCATATCCGAAAGCTCTTCATAGGGCAGTTCACCCAGCTGATTCCTGATTTCTGCTCTTTCCAGCTCCGCTTTCAATTTTTCATTACTCTTTACCATGGCCTGATAAGCGTTTTGGGCTGTAATCAGATTTTCGTAGCCGTCCCGTACACTGGTCTCCAGCTGGCTCTGTGCCTTTTCCTGCTCTGCATATGCATCTGCATAGTCCAAAGCCGATGTATACAATGCGTAAGGATCATCCTCCACATAACGTGAGCCGTCGATTTCTCCCTTGAACCATTCTCTGGGGATTCGGATAAATAATATTTTCTTCTTTCCATTCCACGGCTCGTCAATCCTCGTCAAAAATTCGTTATAGGCTTTCCTGAAAGAATATCCATCCAGCTCCTGACCGTTTTTGGCCTGGTTCACATAAGACTGGATGCTGTTCATTTTGGAACCATATTGATTTCTCATCAGGCTTTCATTCAGGTTCAGACCGATCCGGTTGATAGCGGTATTCATCTTCGTCTCATAAAAGCCCTGATCCATTTCCAGCGTATAGGTTGTCAGGGAATCCAGAGCACTTCTTGGAATATCTGCTTCCACAAAGGGATCGTTAAAGCGGTAGCCTGCCGTAACATCCAGCTTGATCAGCCTGGAAAGCTTCTGCTTGATATTTTCAAAATTTCTTTTTTGTGCCGCAAGATCCGAGGTCAGCTTTTCCACCGACTTCGTCATCTTATCTATATCTGCCTGAGAAGCCTCTCCTGTAATCAGCCGCATTTGATTCCGGTTCAGGGTTTCCTGCTTTTCCTGTCTAAGCTGCTCAATATAACTGATCTTTTCCTGACAGACATAGGCCTGTATATACAGCAACGATATCTCTTCCCGCACTCCATAGAGCACATCATTCAGCTGATGCTGCAGCACATCAATTTTGCTGCTGATCTGCAATGGTTTATACTGCCATTCATACTCATCCGCCAGCGCAGGCTGCTCCGGAAATTTAAAGCTGAGCAGCGGTGTCCAGCGGAAGGTTGCCATATTTTTCTTCTTCATCTGGATGGATTTCACTGCCGCCACATATTTTACCTGCTGCATTTCAATCTTGGACTGTATGCTTCTGTATTCCCTGCTGCCGGCTATCGCAAGCTGCTGTGCCTGCTGAAGCGTCAAACTCTTTTCTCCTGCCGCTTCTGCTGTCTGATACGGCAGGAAAGTGAGCAGGAGCATGATAAGGGCCATTCCCATACATCTGAGTCTTTGCATTCTCATACCGTACCTCCCTATCGGATGTCCTTTTCTTCCAGCAGATAAAAATCAAAGCCACCGTTTTTCTCCGTGCAAAAAAACGTATAAACATATTTTTCGGTATCAAACCGGTACAGATAAGTCAAATGAGAATTATCATAGGCATCCACCCGCATGCAATCCTCCAACAGCTGCGTTGTCTCCATCCGCACTCCGCTGTTCTGTATTCCCTCTTTTCCTGCAATCGCATTTATAGCTACTGCATCCGGCAGGGTTACTGCAGTATTTCCCTCGTATACCGGTGTTCCGACTGCAGTACTGACCTGCGGAATCCCATCCAGGATATTTCCTTCCAAATCAACAGACTGTTTTAATACATAAATGCCATCTGCCGTCCATTCCCCTTCCAGAGTATTTTCTCCGCTGTGTGCTCTGTAAACGGCGTTGATTTCCGGCAAATACACACAGTACTCCGAAGCCGATGTGTATACCAGCTTTCTGCCGCTATACATAGCGGAGAGCTCCGAAGCCGTTCTGCCCAAAAGCTCCTCATATACGATAGAATCCCTGTGAAAGCTGCCTTCATAAATCCGGCTCCCGCTCCCGTCATACAGGATTCCATGACCATCCTTTAATCCGGCGGCAAAGCTCCCTTCATATTCCAGCGTACCGTTTTCACGATACAGTTTCCCTTCTCCGGCAAACTGATTTTCCGCAAAGCTTCCTTCATACCACAAAGAATTGCTGTCATAATATCTTTTTCCTTCACCGCTGTACTGATTCTCCACAAATGCTCCGCGGTAAACTACATCTCCATCAGGAGCATACAGTATGCCTTCTCCGTTAGCAGCCCCGCCATCCACCTCTCCCTCGTAAGCCAGATAACCGGATTTTCCCAAAATAGCGACCCTGCCGCTTTTAAATTTCAGCGGTACTGCATTGTACCGGTAAGTCTCAATCTGCCCGAAAGCCTGATCCGTCCTTTCCGGTTTCAATGCAAAAATCACATACAGACTGACTGCCGCCGTAAAAACAATCAGCAAAGCTGCCAGCTTTCTGCTGACCATCCATCTGCCGAAACAGTAATAATCCTGTTTATGCTCCGGTCTTAAATTAAACAGATGGTTCAGATATTCTCTGATTTTTACCAGCAGATGATTCTTAATATAAGACGGTTTTGTCCAAAGCCTGAGCTTGGAAAAAAGCGGTGAAATTTTGGACTTTATAGTGGCTAAAACCGCTTCAAATATACCCATGCAGCTTCTCCTTACTGAAATAATCCATACGCAGCCTCTCCGGCGGGCACATCTGCGTTGAGCTTCTCCTCACATGCAAACAGATACCATTTCGCAGCCAGGTCATCGGGACACTTCTTTACGATGTCAAGCAGCAGGTTTCCTGCTTCTTTAAACATACCATGCTCATACTGCTCTACCGCACGTCCAAAAGCATCCGCCATCTCCATCTTCTGCTCCTTTTCCGCTCTGGTGCAGGCATCCAGCACCTCATACAGTTCAAAACGATAACCCTGTCCGGGTGTGATGAAACCAATATAGCGGGTATGATAACGCTCCCCCTGTTTTTGCAGAGTCTGTCCCGTCACAACTACGTGCACTCCTATACTTTTCAAGCGATTCACATAAGTACCCAAAAGTTCTAATTCCTGCGACATGACAAACGGATAAGTCTGTGCCTGCGTACCTGCCAGACCACAGATAAATTTGCCGCTGTGCAAAAGGATTAACGGCACTGTATCATACCGCCCGTCCTCCCATGTTCTCAGGCTCTCCAGACTTTCAATTCCAAATTCCACAGCTTTGTCCGCCGTCACCTCCGGCTCTTTATAAATGACCTTAATAGACTCCAGCTTATTATCATTGGTCAGAAGGATTCCTCCTGATTTCTCATTGCATGCACTGACACCTTCCAGCAGACGTTTGATATAACGTATGTAATCTCCCATGACCCTATTTTGCAGAATCTTTTCCTTCTGCACTACCGAAACAATGCCTACTGTTCCATCCACAAGCACTGTATCGCCTACTGCCACCTGCTGCAGTGCTTCCTTACCAAATAATTTTTCAAACTCCCTTGGTGCAAATCTGGAATAGTATTTTACCACATTGCCTCTGGCATATTCCTGCATCCTGAGCGCCTTGCACATCTTATGCAAAGCCACCCACATCCGACCGTATTCATTATTCGGAAAAACCTTCTCCGGCAGATCATAGATACCTCCTGCCACCTTTTCCATATAGCCGGATATTGCCTTCACCGGGCGCATAACACGATACAGCACAAATACCATCAAAACGGCAGAGGCCACACCATATATGCACGCCCATTTCAGACTGGTTCCCCATGCCGTACGACTTCTCTCATCCAGATCATCCAGGGTAGCTTTTCCCACATAATAAATATTCTTTACATCATCCGGTACAACACATACAAAATAGTCATGACCCAGAAAGCTGCATACTCCCTGTGCTCCTTCCACATTCTCCTGCGCCTCTGCAACCAATTCTGCCAATTCTTTATTGTAATAAGCATACAGGCTTCTTCCGGTCACACACTCTCTTGCATTGAGTACATAGGCTTTCTCCTCATCCGCATAGACCAGTTCCATCTGAAATTTTACAATTCCCCCTGTACCGGATGCATCTGTTATTACTCCAAGCAGTGTGTCATCTACTGTATCTGCCCATTCTGTATCATAAAAATTATCCAGACTCACACCTTCCAGGCTGATTCCTTTATTCGAAACCAGATCATACATTTCCATAATCATATACACTTTATTGCTGATTCCCCGGCTTTGTTCCAGATAATTTCTGGAATTGCGGTAAATATATATCGTGAGCAGGGCTACAAACAGCGTATTGATCAGAATGACATTAAATATCATGGTATATATCACCGGCCGGAAGCTTTTCCGGCTGCGCAGAATACCGAATATTCCCAGGACAAACAGTACATACAAAATACTGCTCGCTGCAACCACCTTCCAGATCAGGCTCCACACAATCGGGAAACGATAAGTAATCTCACTGCATGGTATACTGGTCTCGATGTCATTCCACAGCAAAGAATACGTGTAATCAGCATTTCTTGCCAGTGCAGCCGACTGTGTCCCATGCTCCAGACTGTCCGCATCCAGCAATCCTGTTACCGACACCTCACAGGATACCGTACTTTTGCCATCCTCCAGAAACCATATCTGCTCCTGTGTTTCTGTCGTATAGAGCAGTCCGTTTGAAGCCACCTCCATCCACAGCACCCTTCCCTCTGTTTTCTGTGGAAAATAACGGTAGGACTCCCTTACAAAATGACCAAGCTCCCCATTATTCTGCAAAATATATAAATAAGTACCGTCGTAGGCAGCGTCTGCCACCTTATGCATTTCCGGCAGATCTCTCTGTATCTCTTCTTTCAATTCTGCCGGTTCCTTTCCTGCCAGATCACAGGAATACAGAATCACTTTCCAATTTTCATTATCCAGCGCTGTCAAAAACAGCTTATCCTCTACAACGGTAGAAGAGGTAACGATCAGCTGACTTGCATATTCCACGGTTCCCAGAACCTCTTCGCTGCCCCAGTTGCGGTCAAGCAGACTGACCGTAATCCGATTGGTCCCCGTACTGCCCTCCTGTGTGATGCAGAATATCCTGCCATCGCGTACAACCTCAAAACCGACAATCTTCTTGCCGTTCAGCTGTAAACGGTTGTATGCCCTGATAATGCTGCCTTCCCGGTCAATTTCATATAAATTGCCCCAAAAACTTTTATTTTCTGCCAATATAATATTTCCCTCACTGGTGGTCTCCATATAAGGTACAATACCGCCCAAGTCAGGCATAAAATTCGGAAGGATATAAAACAATATACCAATGTATCCTAAAACGGCCGCAGCCACTGCTATCATCCTTTTCATCCTTCGTTCTCCTGTTCATCCTTGCAGTCACTCTTTTGCACTTTTCTACTGCAGCAGTGATTCCGTGCCTATCGTCTCAAAAGCATCGCTAAACACCCGAAGAAACGGGATCTCGCCCCAAATCAGTTCTGAAACAGCCATGCACAGCGCTATAACCGCCAAAAAGAGGACAATAATCATAAATACTCTGAATAGCTTCTTTTTGTGTTTTTTCACAACAGGCCGGCATTTTTTTAACATTCTTCCTTTGCCTGTTGTGCGCCCCAGAATCTGCATATCCTGATACAATTCCCTGAAGCTCTCATAGCCTGCCCTCTCGAGTTTGCGCTCAATAAGCCTTTTCCCCTCATAGCCGTCTTTGCCTTCCTCTTCAAGCATCGACAGGATCAGCTCTGCACACGCTTCTATGCAATCCTGCTCTCCACAATCCTGTTCGTATTCCTGCAGATCCAGCATATACTGAAACCGTACCGTTCCATCTCTCTCCAGCTGTATCTGATCCTGCACAAGCGCCAGATACAGTAATGAGTACGGCAGTTCCGACGTCATACATTCGGCAACCAGCTGAAGGCAAATCCTGCGCCTGCTTTCCCGATCATACTCCTCCTTTCGGTAAAAACGCTTTAACGACCGTTCCTGATAATATGGAAACGAAAAGCACATGCAGGAGCCTTTTGTGAAGCATTCCAGATATGGTGCAGGAAGTTCCGGACGTTCCTCTTTCCTGCGGCAGAAATCTTCCAGAACCGCTTTGGCTGTTTTGTGATCCTTAATCATCCAGACTGTATAATAAGTCTGTGCAGCAGCGCCCTCTGCCGCACAAACCAGTACATCACTTATATTTCCCTTCCGTACCTCACGGATACTCAGAAGACGCATCGTGCCTGTTTCCAGTATCATAGTCTTCCTCTTTTCCTCTGACTACTTTTCTACGATTGTATATACATAGGTATCGATCTGCGGAATATCCGCACAGTAAACATGAATCTCATACAGCCCTTTCGAAGCAGGTGCCGTATAGATACCGTCCTGCGTAATCTCACCACTGCCATTTTCCGTCAGCTCGTATACCAGCCTGCATGGTGCCATCCCGCGAAATAAAATGTCAATATGGCAGCTTTTGCCTGCCCCAAGTCTGACCGTAGGAACTCTGGCCGCTATGCTCATCTCCGAATAGTCCTCTGTCAGTCTGCTCTCCTGTGAAGAATTGAAACGCATTGCCACCCAGTTGATTAGCAGTACGATACTTTTCTGCTCCCCCTCCAGACGCGCCGCAACCTGAAAACTGCCTTTGTCATGAAACACCTTCACTGCTGTCTTCATCCAGCTGTGATCCTGCTCACGGAACAAATCACTGTCACCATATATGGTACTCTTCACGCTGCCGCCCATACCATCCGTTTCCTCCAGACATGCGACACCGGCCTGTACAAACACATCTCCGCTTCCGAGTCCGTGCAGTATTTCTTCCGAAAAACAGACATCTCCTTTTTTCATATTGACATCCAGCGGAATTTCCAGTGTTCCGCTTGTCATAAGCGGCATTTCAAAGCCCTTCTCCGCCTGCCCGTTTACTATATTGTCTGTCTGCACCTTTTCACGCTTTTCATACGCAGACGGTTCCGCGAAGCATGCCAGATACTGCTGCCGCTCTGCCGATCTGGCCGGCGGTGCGATATAGCTGCGTTCATCCGATACAGATGCAATGACATAAGCGCCCTCCGTCCGAAACATCTGGATTTCCGCCAGCAGAATTCCCTCTCTTCCATCGCTTTTTGCTGCTTCGAGATTATCCACTGCCGTCTGAGCCAGTACCATCTGTTCCGGCTCCTCCTTACAGAGCTGTGTTTTGATGACAATATCCTGCCTGATCGGAACATCGTACTCTCCCACAAAAGCCTGACCGCTCCCTTGCTTCCACATAATACTGCTCATATCCTGCGCAGTTTTCTCCGCCAGAATCCAGTAATCCTTCTTATACTGCTGCCCCTTCTCCAAAAGGATATCCTGCATTCCGACCGACAGTTCATGTGTTCCATCCTCTGTCACAAATGCCGGAAGCTGCAAAATTCCTTCAAAGGAAAGAGCCTTCTTGCGATCAGACAGCTTTATGGCCTTCACAGTCAGTCTGGCATAATGTCCCTTACACACTGTCTTTGGTATATGGATTACTGCTCTATAGTCCTCATTTTCCAGAAACACCGCTTCATGAAAAAAGAACGGGACTGTATGCTGCTTTTCTTGTATACAATCTGTCAAAAACAGCTCATACCCTTCCCGTATCCGATTACACTCGTATTCCTCCCCATTTTCACCATTCCCCATGGCATAAACAGGGTGTACCTTTTCTTCCGTATAGCGAATCCTGAGCTGCGCACGCTCCCCGCTCAGCTTTTCAAATCCTTCCATCGCCGACAGCTTCTTCACTGCAGACGATTCCAACACAATCTCACGGCCTCCCTCATCCAGAGCCGCACCACTTTCAATCAAAACAGTCAGATCATCCAGGCTGCTGACCTCCAGTCCGCATATGACCCCCGGACCAAACAGCATACTATTCAAAAATCTTCTCTTATTGTTCATATAAAGCTGCTCCGCTTTAAAATCCATGGAAGCCAGCATCTTTCCTGCATAATAACGATTTCTCTCGAAAGGAAGTAATTGTTTGTTATTCATCCGTATGCCTCCGTCTCCTTCACACACTATCTTTCCTCAAGTATCAATCTCCGAAAAACTACATTGTCATTCTATTTTAAACATGAATCGACAATTTTCTATCATTATACAAAACAGTGGTAAATACGTCAATAACATCGGCACCAATGACACGTTTTTGGGTACGAAAATCTATTGTTATTGTCTTTTTGGCCCTTCTTTGCTAAAATAAACTTTAATAAATTAAAAGTGCGCAAGGAGATTTGTCTGTGTCAAAGGAAAAAATCAATTTAGAAGAACTTGTTGCATTAACAAAGGAATTATTTCACGCTTATTATAGCGGAAATCTGGAACCGTGGTTTTCCTACCTCTGTCCCGACAGCGTTTATCTAGGCACCGGAGAGCCGATTTTGTTCGGTGGCGATGCCATTCGGAATCATTTCATGCACTATAGCGCAAAACAGTCAGATATTATGAAAGAAGAATATTTTCCCATTGCATTAGTTGACCAGGCGGCGCAAGTCTGCGGACATATCATAATCAAAAGTCAAAATGGCCAGTTCTATGCCATTACGCACTTTACCATGGGTTATCGCCTGTTCGACGGGGAAATTAAGCTGGTACATCAACATAATTCTTATGAATACATGCGGCAGGAAGAAAGTGATGTGGTGAAACTGGATGTCAACACCATGCAATTCGTCCGCAACCTGCTTTTACAACAGCCCTCCGGCAAACGTATTCCCATACGCAGCGGAAGACAGACGATTTTTATCGATCTCCATACTGTTTTGTATGTGCAGAGCCAGCGGAAGCGTACAGAGTTCGTCTGCATTGACCGGGTTATTTCCTGTAACAGCCCGATTGGAGATCTTGCAAAAATACTGCCGGAAATCTTCTATCCGCTACATCGCGGATATCTGGTAAATACCCAGTATATTGTTGCCATCCGACGTTTTGAAGCGGAATTGATTTCGGGCATCTCCATTCCCATTCCTTCATTGACTTATACGCAGGTCAAACAGGATTTACAGGAAATAATAAGCAGAAGAACTCACATATCATAAAGCGGAGTCATACTCTTACGCAGCCTGCCGGCAAGTGCCTGACTGATTGACTGCCCATTCAACAACAACGTCATTAGTACCGATAAGCATGTCATTGGTACCAATTATATTGACATATCAATTCTTACTTTATATAATGGGAAACAAATATTTGGGAGGATACGCGTTTGAAATCACATTTCTTTTCAGCAACAGAACTTACCTTTTTAATCTTTCACAGTATTTGCTTTTTAGCGGCTCTATTTTTCTCTCTGAACGGCTTTTTTCCACTCTGTCTGTTCTTTATACTGCTGCTGGGACTGTCCCTTCCCGTTTTCCTGTTGACCAAAAAAGCACCTGACAATTCTGCTTCTTTGGCTGACGAAGAAACCATAAGCTATTCCGAACCGGAGACCATTCCGGTTCCTGACATACCCATTCACAATATAACACAGGATACTGTACATCCTTCTGACCAAATCAAGGACAGATTGCCGGAAACCTTATCGGTTCTGCCGGATTGCCAGACAGAAGAACCTGTCACTCTCAACCTGATTTCCTTCTGTGAAACCATGGTACAGGAATTCATTCATCTATACGGACTTTTTCCATCTCAGGTTCAAATTTTAAGTGAAGAAAAGAGCATTTTACTCTCTACCAAAAAAACGCTCCTTACTCTTATCATACAAAATTTAATAGACAATGCAGCAAAATATGTAAAATACGATTCCCGTCACGCAGCGCGTTTTACCCTGACGCTTTCCAAACAGGATTCCGCTATCATCATGATTTTCCGCAATAATACCTGCGGAGTTTCTCCTGCTGAAATTCCCAATCTGACAACACGCAATTATCAGGGTTCCAACCGAATCAGCGGCACAGGACTGGGACTATTTCAGGCAGAAGCGGCGGTAAATATCCTACAGGGTTCTCTTCAAATCAAAAGCTCGCCCGGGACTGGTTTTGCGGTCTATTTGCAGCTTCCAGAACTGACCGGCCACCCGGAAAACAGCCTTTCCAAAAAGGAGGACACAAATGAAACAGCGTAAGATTATTTTATGTGCACTCTGCATTTTTTACGGAATAGCTGCTGGGGGATGTCTGCTTTATGATACCTCTGTCTCTTCGGTTAAAACAATTCCTGCAGTTGTTTCACCAGACACGGCTTCTGATGAGCTTTTTGATGAAACAGAATCTGAGGAAGCCGAATCCATTGAAGCAGTCTCTGATGAAACATGCTCTGTTGAAACGGCCCCCGCTGAAAGTGATATGCCACCATCAACGGAAACCGCTTCGGAGCCCGATTCCCCGGCAGAACCGCAAATAGTGGAAGATACAGAGCCTTCCTTTACACCGATTCCCTTTACCTGCAAGACAACCCTGCAACTGAATGTCCGTGATATACCTTCTATGGAGGGCAAAGTCATAGCCAAAATCAAGCCGGGAGAGCAGGGCGGAATAACCGATATCATAGACGAGAATTGGGTAGCTGTACACTATCAGGATATCACAGGCTACTGTGCCAGCCGTTATCTGGAATATGAACTTCCTGAAATTGAAACAGAGCATGACACAGTGCAATCCGATTCCTTCACCGCTTCTTCTTCCCCGGAGGATGAGCCGGATTCCATACAGAACAGCAATTCCGATTATATTATCATCAAACAGGGCTGCTATATCCGAAGCACTCCTGACTGGCGTTCCTCTGAAAATATCCTCCGCGTTGCGGATACCGGAACATTCTTTCCTCATATACCAGAAAAGGATACTCCGTCCTTTTATGCCATACAGCTTCCCGACCGTAGTACGGCATATATATCGGTCGATTACTCTGCTGTAGGAGAGAAGCCTTCTGAAGAATAAAAATGTTTTCGCAAAAAACCGCCTCCGGCAGGAACATTCCTGTGCCGGAAGCGGTTTTTATCCTATAATCTTATTTTTTCTCAATGGAGATGGTCACGTTCTCACCGTTGACGTTCCAGTCTTTTGTCACTGCGAGAGCCTCACCCTCTGTCACTTCATCTGCCAGTACCTTTCCGGCAATCATGGCTTTATTATTCTCTACCACAGAAACCAGCTTTGCATTTCCGTTCAGGGAAACCTTAATGTGATCCATCACTTCAAAGCCTGCATCCTTACGCATGGTCTGAATCTTGCTGATAATCTCGTATACAAAGCCTTCCTCAATCAGCTCATCGGTCAGGTTGGTATCCAGTACAACCGTCATATAGTTATCTGCTTCGGATACATAGCCCTCCTTCTGGGTCATCTCGATCAACAGATCGTCTTTGGAAAGTTCAACCGTGACACCGTCTACCTCAAAGGTCACTGCCTTGCCTGCATTCAGCTCATCCATAGTAGAATTGCCATCCAACGTCTCCAGATACTTCTTAATACCGCCAAGCTGCTTGCCGTATTTCGGTCCGACCGTCTTAAGCTGTGGTTTGAAGCTGTAGGAGGTGAAGGCACGTACATCGTCCGTAAACTCTACCTTCTTCACATTCAGCTCATCCTCAATGATCTCCTGATAGAACTCTCCCAGCTTCACATCGGATTTGACGAACATCGTTCCGATTGGCTGACGGTTCTTGATGTTGGCCGTATTACGAGCCGCACGTCCCATGACAACAATCTCCAGTACAGCTTCCATGTCCTCTTCCAGCTTCTTGTCGATGAGCTTCTCATCTGCTGCCGGGAAGTCACACAGATGGATGCTTTCGGGTGCGTTTTTATCCACGCTGCGTACCAGATTCTGATAGATTTCCTCTGTCATGAACGGAATCATCGGAGCAGCCACCTTGGAGATCGTTACAAGCGCCGTGTAAAGAGTCATATAAGCATTGATCTTATCCTGCTCCATTCCCTTTGCCCAGAAACGCTCACGTCCCCGTCTGACATACCAGTTGCTCATCTCATCCACAAAGCCCTGCAGCGCTCTTGCTGCCTCCGGGATACGGTAATTATTTAAGTTGTCATCCACCTCTTGGATGACGGTATTCAGCTTGGAAAGAAGCCATTTGTCCATCACCGGAAGCCTGTCATAATCCAGCGTATATTTGGTTGCATCAAAATTGTCAATATTCGCATACAGTACGAAGAATGCGTAGGTATTCCACAAGGTTCCCATGAACTTGCGCTGTCCTTCCATAACAGCCTTGCCATGGAAACGGTTCGGCAGCCACGGAGCGGAATTGATATAGAAAGACCAGCGGATTGCAGCCGCGCCATACGTCTCCAGCGCCTCAAACGGATCGACCGCATTTCCCTTGGATTTGCTCATCTTCTGTCCGTTCTCATCCTGCACATGTCCCAAAACGATAACATTTTCATACGGTGCCTTGTTGAAGAGTAAGGTAGATTCCGCAAGCAGAGAATAGAACCAGCCTCTTGTCTGATCTACCGCTTCGGAGATAAACTGTGCCGGGAACTGCTTCTCGAACACCTCTTTATTTTCAAAAGGATAATGATGCTGTGCAAACGGCATCGCACCGGAATCAAACCAGCAGTCGATTACCTCCGGCACACGGTGCATATCCTTGCCGCAGACCGGACACTTGATAGTGATTTCGTCGATATACGGTCTGTGCAGCTCTACGCTCTTCGCATCCGGATTGCCGCTCATCTTTTCGAGCTCCTCGCGGCTTCCGATGGAGTGCATATGTCCGCATTCGCACTGCCAGATATTCAGCGGTGTACCCCAATAACGGTTACGGGAAATACCCCAGTCCTGAATGTTCTCCAGCCAGTCACCGAAACGTCCCTTGCCGATGGATTCCGGAATCCAGTTGATGGTATTGTTATTGCGGATCAGATCCTCTCTGACGGCAGTCATCTTGATGAACCAGGATTCACGCGCATAGTAGATGAGCGGAGTGTCACATCTCCAGCAGAACGGATAGTCATGTTCGAACTTCGGAGCGTCAAACAACAGCCCCTGCTTGTCCAGATCCTGCAATACAAGCGGATCGGCATCCTTCACGAATTTGCCGGCATACGGAGTCTCCTCTGTCAGGTTACCCTTGCCGTCTACGAACTGTACAAACGGCAGATCATAGTTGCGTCCCACCTGCGCATCATCCTCACCAAAGGCAGGTGCAATGTGTACAATGCCGGTACCGTCTGTCATAGTGACATATGTGTCACATGTCACGAAATGTCCCTTCTTATTCTGTACCTTTGCCTTATCGCCTGCACATTGGTAAAGCGGCTCATATTCCTTATATTCCAAATCCTTACCGGTATAAGTCTCCAACACCTCATAAGCTGCCTTGTCACTGCCTTCCTCAGCCAGCTTGCCGAGTACTCTGTCCAAAAGAGCCTGTGCCATATAATACGTATAACCGTCTGCTGCCTTTACCTTGCAGTAGGTCTCATCCGGATTCACGCAGAGAGCCACGTTGGACGGCAATGTCCACGGCGTTGTGGTCCATGCCAGAAAATAAGCGTCCTCGCCTACCACCTTGAACCGAACGACAGCAGAGCGTTCCTTGACTGCCTTGTAACCCTGTGCCACCTCATGCGAAGAAAGCGGGGTTCCGCAGCGCGGACAGTACGGCACGATCTTAAAGCCTTTATACAAAAGTCCCTTGTCCCAGATTTCCTTTAATGCCCACCACTCGGATTCGATGTAATCATCATGATAGGTCACATAGGGATCATCCATATCTGCCCAGAAACCAACGGTGCCGGAGAAATCCTCCCACATGCCTTTGTATTTCCAGACACTTTCCTTACATTTTGTAATAAACGGATCCAGTCCATATTCTTCAATCTGTTCCTTGCCGTCGAGTCCCAAAAGCTTTTCCACTTCCAGCTCTACCGGAAGTCCGTGAGTATCCCAGCCGGCCTTTCTCGGAACCATATAGCCCTTCATCGTGCGGTATCTCGGAATCATATCCTTGATGACACGGGTCAGCACATGGCCGATATGCGGTTTACCGTTTGCAGTCGGCGGGCCGTCATAGAAGGTGTAGGTCTCTCCTTCCTTCCGATTTTCCATACTTTTACGGAAAATGTCATTTTCACGCCAGAACTTTTCCACTTCTTTTTCGCGTTCCACAAAATTCAAATCTGTTGATACTTTCTGATACATCTTTTTCTTCCTTTCTGCCAGCTGCGCATCCACGCGAAGCGTTGCGTTTCCCGGAAAATTCGCCGAAGTTCCCGGGGAAACAAAAAACCCCGTCCGTAAAAGGACGAGGTCAAAATTTACTCGTGATACCACCTGTTACATCATACGCACCGAACCTGTACAACTACGAAAGAATCGGTCAAATCTTTCTGTAGCCTGTTACATGGCCACGGATCAATATGGCTTCCCCTAACGCCGGAACTGCGTCAACGCTTACTCTCCATTCTGCCTTTCCTCTGCAAAGCCCCATCAGAAACCTTCCGACAGCAGCACGGCACCGGAAAACCAGAGCAAGGATTTTAGCATTGCGGCTCAGAAGTGATCTTCCACATTTCTCTACTCGTACCGGTCTCGCACCCTCTCCGGCTCGCTGCTTCTTTCAGACAATGCTGTCAGGAAATACTTTGAAGAAATATGTACTGTCTTCGTCTACGCCTTTTGCTTCTTATTTGATATTGATTATAGTGCGCCATCCTGCGCATTGTCAAGTGTTTTGTACTCCTTCGCAAAACTGTCCTTCGCCGGACGGGACAGCAGAAGCCAAATGCCCACAAGCAATACCAGCGTTATTGCAAAGCCGCCTTCCAGACCAAAGGCTCCGCCGTTGATGAACGCCCGTCCCTCTGCCGCACTGCTGGTAAACACGGTACAGTCTGATGCTCTTCCGCTGACACGGATGCCGTAAAGGTTCCCCTGCGCCAGATTCCAGATGGAATGGACAGCACTGATGCCCCAGATATTGCCCCGTTTGATAAAATAAACCGCTCCAAACACTCCAAAGAGAGTCAGATTCACAAGTCCAAACAGGCTGATACCGGAATTGAACAGATGCAGCAATGCAAAGAAAACAGAGCTCAGCAATACGGCTGTCCACATCGGATAGCGCCTTCCTATCGATATCATCAGATATCCCCGGAAATACACCTCCTCTGCCATCCCCTGAATGAGATAGCCTAAAAGAAACAGGAAAAATACTCCCACAGAAAACTTTTCTGAAAGTCCGGTCAGCTTTAATGCCCCGGTCACAACACAAATGAGCACCGCAGCACTGAAAATTACAAACCCGACGCACAGCCCAATCAGATATTCCCGGGCAGCGTTCTTTTTGACAAAGCCCAGTGTTCTGAGCTTTCTCTTCTGTATCAGCCTGCAGAACAGAAATACCATACCTGTCAGGACAATGTTGGTAAACAGCATAGCAATGCCCATGGTATCCGTCTTTACCAGCCGCATCGACAATGCTGTGACCCCGTTCACATCCCCTGCAAGCGCCGCTGCCATAAAGTCACTGTCGTTCAACATCAGCGTAATCTGAACCGGCAGCAGCAATATGGTTTGTCCTACTGTTACAACTGCAAACAGGAGCACAGCTACTAACAGCTCCACCATCCAGTGCATTCCCTTTTGAACCGCTCCTGCCTCATACACCTCCTGCGGTGTTTCCAGCTTCATCTTCATTTTCATTTTTGTTATCTTACTCCCTTCCCGATGTTCCTAAAACCAATGTCTGATTCCCGAAATATCCTTTGCTTTTCTTAAAATCTCTTTTGCATTCAGTTCCAGATAACCTTCCAGCCCCATCACTTCTTCCTGTGAAAATCCCTGATTTCTCTCAATCTTGCAGGCAGGTACGCTTCCCTCCGCTACGTCCTTCCCGCGTTCAAACCGAACCGACACATACGGCTTATTATCCTTTGCCAGCACAGCAGAGTGTGTAAACCGGATCTCTTCATCGAACTGCATTGCTTTTCTCCCTTCCCTTGCGAATTTGTTGTTCCTGTTCATTGTAGCATATCTGATATACTCCTGCTATAAACTATTGATGAAATGTACTTTTAATCCATGTCTTGTCACTTGATTTGTCTATTGAGATTTTGGAAAGGTGGGAGTATAATCTACTATAAATATTGTAAAGATTCATGATATATTATGTATTTTGCATTTATTATGGAGGGATTCCAAATGGATCAGCGTAATCTGACCCTGCTGACAGATCTGTATGAGCTGACAATGATGCAGGGGTATTTTAAGAACAAGGACAAGAACGAGACGGTAATCTTTGATATGTTTTACCGTAACAATCCCGGAGACGGGGGATATGCGATCTGTGCAGGATTAGAGCAGGTCATTGATTATATCAAAAATCTGCACTTTACGGCTGCGGACATTGATTATCTGGCAAGTCTTGGCATCTTCGGTCAGGATTTTCTGGATTATCTAAGAGAGTTCCGGTTTACCGGCGACATCTGGGCGATTCCGGAGGGCACTCTGGTTTTCCCACGCGAACCGCTTATCAAGATCATAGCGCCTATTATGCAGGCCCAGCTGGTTGAGGCCGCTATTTTGAATATCATCAACCACCAGAGCCTGATTGCTACCAAAGCTGCCCGCGTCTGCTATGCCGCAAGAGGTGACGGAATCATGGAATTTGGCTTACGCCGCGCACAGGGTCCGGATGCCGGAACCTACGGCGCCCGCGCTGCTATGATTGGCGGCTGCATCGGCACCAGCAACGTACTGGCAGGTCAGCTGTTTGATGTGCCGGTCAAGGGTACTCATGCCCATAGCTGGATTATGAGCTTCCCGGATGAATATACCGCCTTTAAGGAATATGCCAACATGTATCCTTCTGCCTGCATTCTTCTGGTAGATACCTACGATACGTTAAAATCCGGTGTTCCGAATGCAATTCGCGTCTTTACCGAGATGCGCGAGGCAGGGATTCCGCTTACCTTTTATGGTATCCGTCTGGACAGCGGTGACCTGGCTTATCTTTCCAAAAAAGCACGTAAGATGCTGGATGCGGCAGGCTTTACGGATGCAGTCATTTCCGCTTCCAACGATCTGGACGAATTTCTGATTGACAGCTTAAAGGCACAGGGCGCTGCCATCACCTCATGGGGTGTCGGCACACATATGATTACTTCCAGAAACTGCCCTTCCTTTGGCGGTGTGTACAAGCTGGCTGCCATTCAGGATAAAAACGGTGAATTTATCCCCAAAATCAAGCTTTCCGAAAATACGGAAAAGGTCACCAATCCAGGCAATAAAAAGATATACCGTATCTACGACAAGGAAAGCGGCAAAATCAAAGCCGACCTCATCTGTCTGGTAGACGAAATCTTCCACGAAGACGAGCCTATGCTTCTCTTCGATCCGTTAGAGCCATGGAAGAAGACGCGGCTTGCCGCCGGAACCTATACACTTCGGGAGCTGATGGTGCCTGTTTTCCAAAACGGAGTATGCTGCTATGAATCTCCGAAGGTCATGGATATCCGTGCCTACTGCCAGAAAGAGCTGGATACCCTGTGGGAGGAAACCAAGCGTCTGGTCAACCCGCACCAGATTTATGTGGATCTTTCCAAAAAGCTTTATGACATTAAAATCGAGCTGCTTGACCGCATGAGCCAGGCATAACGAAAATGCCCTCTCCGGCTGAAATATTTCTGAGCCGGAGGGGCATTTTTGATTCTTCCTATCTACTGTTCCATCTGTCTTCCCAGAAAACCGGCTGCAGACTGAATCAGCTTCTGCTCCACCTCTCCCATACGGGATTTGTTATCATTTTCCAGAAGAATGACTGCACCGATTACATCCCCTTCACAAATAATGGGACAGATGGCCTCATGGACATATTCCTTTTCTTCCTCATCGCTGATTTCGATAAAGCTGCGGTCACCTCTGGTTGCCATGATGGTCTCACGGTTATTCATTTTATCTTCCAGTGACTTTCCGATGGGCTTGCTGACAATTCCTTTATAACCGCCTGCTGCCGCAATGAACTGATCCCTGTCGGCAATGACTGCCGCATGGCCGGATACCTGTGCAAGGCTGTCCGCGTACTGCTTGGCAAATGCTGTCATTTCACCGATCGGGGAATATTTTTTCAGGATGATCTCCCCCTCGCGGTCTGTAAAAATTTCCAGCGGGTCTGCCTCCCGTATTCTGAGCGTTCTGCGGATTTCCTTTGGGATGACGATGCGTCCCAGATCATCTATTCTTCTAACAATGCCTGTTGCTTTCATAAATAAATTCCTCCATATACAAATTAATAGTTTGGTTCTAGTATCTGTAAATGGTGGGATAATATACCTATATATACTTGTGAATCATTTCATCCAGACAGTCAGGAATAACCGGCTTTTCCATATAGTCCGTAAACCCAAGGCTGATATACTCCGCTCTTGCAGTTGGCGAATAATTTCCCGTTAAGGCAATGACCGGAACCTTTTTATAATAATCGTCTATCTTCCTCAGTTCATTCAATGTTTCAATTCCATCCATCCCCGGCATCAGGTGATCCAGAAAAATCATGTGATATGTATTATTTTTCATCATAACCAGGGCCTTTTCACCGCTGTTTACGCAGCTGACTTCTACTTCATAGGGTGCCATTAATGCCTCGAATATATGCAGATTCACCACGGTATCATCTACCACAAGTACCCTTTTACCGCTTATATCCGGCACATCCGACTTTGCTTCCGGGATTTCCTTCCGAGAAGCCGAACCACAAACCGGGAGCTCCGTCACTTCCTTTTGCAACAATACAAAGGAAAATGTTGAACCTTTTCCATAAACACTTTCTACCTTTAATTGGCTGTTCATCTGAGACAAAAGTCCTTGTACGATACTGATTCCAAGGCCCGTTCCCTCTTTATTGCGATTTTTCAAAAGATCCAGTCTGCCATATTCCTCAAAAAGCGCTTCCATATCCTCCTGCCTGATTCCGATACCGGTATCTTTTACAGTAAACTTTATGGCTGCCTGTCCATTCACATCAGCCTCCCGTTCCACCCAAAAGGAAACCTTCCCCTGTCCGGTATATTTCACTGCATTCGTCAGAAGATTTGTCAGAATCTGGGAGATTCTTATTTCATCACCAAATAATCTGGAAGGCACGTCCTCTCCCACCTTCAGTTCAAATTCCAGGGACTTCTCTGCCAATTTGGGTTTCACCAGATTGCAAACTCCCCCAAGCAGGTCTTTCATATTATATTCTACCGGAACAATTTCCATTTTTCCGGCTTCTATTTTAGAGTAATCTAAAATATCGTTTACAAGGCTTAATAAATACTGGCTTGCAGCCTTGACATCCTTCGCATATCCTCTAATGACCTCATCCCTGCAATCACGCAGTATCACCTCATTCATTCCCATAATGGCATTAATCGGAGTGCGAATCTCATGAGACATGTTCGAAAAGAATTTTGTCTTATTCTTATCTGCTTCCTGAAGTCTTTCATTCTGTTCCTCAATCGCCTGAATCAAACCTTCCTGGCGGATCAGCCGGGCAATATCCTCCGAGATATCATGAACCGTATATACGAATCGGGGACTTTCCCTTGAAAAGTTCTTCATTCTGGAAAACATCAACCGACACCATATGAACTCGCCCTGCATATTCATCATCTGAAGATCTATATGAAAATGATTCTGCATTTCCAGCGTGTTAATGACATTCTCCGGTGAAGATGCGCGCAAAAACAACACCTTGTCCTCATCCTTGAACATATTGGAAATCATGATTCTCCAATCAGAATACTTAATGTTCATATAATCCTGCCTGGACGCATTAACCTCTGTTGTGTTCGGATTCACACAGGAATCATTTGCAAGATTGACCATCATGGAAAACAGGTAGGACTCCTGAATGGTATCAATCTTTTCCATCTCTAACATATTGCTCTGCGTAAAAGCATCTTCCTCAAAAAACAGGATAATCGATTCGATTGAAGAAATTTTTAAGAAGCAGAAAAAATAGTTCTTTTCTTCTCCTTTGACCTGAAAGCGAATACCACCCTGGTACTTATCCTTTTTAAATACCTCTTCGTCAATAAACCTTTCGTAATCATTCTTACTGTCCCCGGACTGCTGTGCACACCTTGAAAACAAAACACAATACAAATCTCTCAGGGAGCCATCCTGTTTAAATATTTCCTGAAAATATTCATCCCATTCAGCAACATGATAGATGTGTTTTTCATGGTCAAGCTGCAAAATACACGCGATGTTTTCTTCAATCGCAGAAAATATCTTATCGTAAAAGCATTTCCTCTTGCTTTCCTCCAATACCTTCTCTCTTTTCATCCGTTCCGTCTATACCTCCTAACCCTAAATCCATTCGTAATCTCCACCGGTAATTGCCAGGCTGAGAAGAGCATCCATTTTCTCCACCTCTTCTCCCTCCACAATTTGAAGAAGCTTCGCTGTTTCTGCTGCCTCAGGTATCTCTTCGTCCGGGCCAAGCTCCATATCCGGCTCCTCGCCGCAGGTCGGGCACGGAATCGCAGACTCCGTATGCAGTGACAGGAAACGTTCTCCGCATTCCTCACATTCATAGAAGCCACATTTTACTGTTCCATCCGGCACATAATACATCTTTCTCACCATTTTCCTTTCCTACTGTCGTTTCTGATCCAATTGCTCCGTCATACTGATCATTTTGACTTTTATGTGAAGCTGCAGGCATCCATAATCGTTGCCTGAAAGTGATATTCCTTTTTTATAGTATATAGTTTGTTTGTCCGGTTAAGCAAGCGTTTTCCGAACAAAGTTTGTTGAAACGAAACAGTCCAGACCGCACCTGTCTCATTTAGAATATAAATCATTCGGGTTATACGACAAAAAGCAAACCGAATATATCCGGTTTGCTCTGTCTGCAACCTTTTAAAATATAAGTGTTCTCAGGAATCATAGCTTTCCAGCAGGAGAAATTCCTCTACCATTTCCTCATTCATCAAAAAATCTATACCTTTATACTATATAATATATGGATTTTAATATTTTATTTCACTATTTTTTCATACCCTTACTCCACCTTCGGCAGCTTGGACAGCGATTTTTCCAGTTCTTCGTCTGTCGAAATATAATCGCTCATCTCGCCATCGTTAAATCTCTGATAAGCCACCATATCAAAATATCCCGTTCCGGTCAGGCCGAATACGATATTCTTCTCTTCTCCGGTTTCCTTGCACTTCATAGCTTCGTCAATGGTTTGTACCGCATAACGTCAAGAAATATCAGAAATCAAAAATCGTTCTCCAGCCCGAACCCGTCCTTCTTTCTCCAAACGAATCCCCGCATACTGTTCCGTATTGGTCACAATCACCGGAGTAACCGTGCGATATCCTTCCTGACGGATTCCCTCCAAATCCATCACACAGAGTAAATCCCCCTGCTTTACCAAATCACCGTCTTTTACCTTTACGTCAAAATATTTACCTTCCAGCCTGACCGTGTCGATTCCCATATGAATCAGCAGCTCTATTCCCGAATCCGAATGAAGCCCTATGGCATGCTTCGTTTCAAATACCATATCCACAACACCGTCAAAGGGCGCGTAGACCATTCCATCCTCCGGCTCTATGGCAGCGCCATCACCCAGCATCCTTTCTGAAAAGACACCGTCAGCGACCTTTTCCAGAGACATCGCTTCCCCGGTCATCGGAGCCGCTGTTTCCAGAGCTGCTACTTCCGGTACTACTGTTTTCGCATCACCATCTTCTGTACCTGACACATCTGTTGGCAGCTCTCCCATAATCTTCTCTGCAGCCGGAGATGCCAGAAAATCCTCCAGATTGGACTTTATGACCGTTACCCTTGGGCCGTAAATGACCTGTACGCCATTGCCCTTTTTGATTATACCCCTTGCTCCGCTGGCATTCAATGCCGCCTCATCCACTCTTGCAGCATCCTTTACCGTCGTCCGCAGTCTCGTTGCACAGCAGTCCACATCCCGGATATTGTCCGCACCACCCAGACCCTTTACAATGAGCGGAGAAATCTGATCTGCGGCCTCTCCGCCGGACAGTCCGGACTTTGAACCGGCTCTTCCTCCTGCCTTCTCTGCCTCCACGTCTGCCCTCGTATAAAGCTTCGCATCCGCATCTCCCTCTTCCCGTCCAGGTGTCTTGTAGTCAAACCGGCGGATTAGGAAGCCGAACAGGAAATAATATACAAAGAAATAAGCAACCCCCACAAAGACTACATAAATCCAATTGGTTTTGTCGTTACCCTGCAGGATACCAAACAAACACAGATCAATCAACCCGCCGGAAAAGGTCATGCCTACCCCCACCTGAAACAGGTGCATGAGCATATATGCCGCTCCGGCCAGAATGCAATGAATCACATACAGCAGAGGAGCCACAAAGAGAAATGTAAATTCCAACGGCTCTGTGATACCTGTTACCATGGAAGTCAGCGCAGCCGAAAGCAAAAGGCCTCCTACCTGCTTCCGTTTCTCTGGTCTGGCCTGTCTGTACATGGCAAACGCCGCTCCCGGCAGACCGAATATCATAAGTGGGAATTTACCTGCCATAAATCTCGTAGCGGACACACTGAACCGTTCGATTCCGGGAGATGCAAGCTCTGCAAAAAAGATATTCTGCGCTCCCTCTATCAGCTGCCCGTTCACCATGGCAGTTCCGCCTACTGCTGTCTGCCAGAACGGCAGATAAAACACATGATGCAGTCCAAAAGGAATCAAAGCCCGTTCCATCAGACCATAAATCCACGTTCCCGCATAGCCCGAGTTCAACACCACATCCCCGACCAGATAGATGCCTCTCTGTACCGGCGGCCACAGATAAAACATGATGATACCGACTATCAGATAGGTCACTGAGCTGACGATCGGTACAAATCTTGTTCCGCCAAAAAAGGACAGAACCTGCGGCAGCTCAATCTTATAAAACCGGTTATGCAGCGCAGCCACACCCAGACCGACGATAATACCGCCAAATACTCCCATCTGTAAGGATGTAATACCCAGTACATCCGCTGCCGCACCGGCTAACAGAGCTTCTTCTCCGCCATGAAGCCGGATCATCGCACCGATGGAAGCGTGCATGATAAAAAAGGCAATCGCTGCCGAAAGCGCCGCAACCTCCTTTTCCCGTTTTGCCATACCGATTGCCACTCCCATAGCAAACAGAATCGGCAAATTGGCAAAGACAATATCTCCCGCCTGACTCATAACCGTCAGAATCGAATAAACAAACGACCCTGGCCCCATGATTCCACTCAATCCATACGTCTGAAGCATCGTTTCATTCGTAAAAGATCCCCCGATGCCAAGAAACAGCCCCGCAACCGGCAGAATCGCAATCGGCAGCATGAAAGAACGCCCGACACGCTGCAACACACCAAATAATTTATCTTTCATCTTCCTTTTCTCTCCTTTTTCAGAGTTTACACAGTCTTCCTTTTATTCTTACCAGATAAACCCTTTTCTATAATCAACCAAAATAAAAAGACAAAGATAATACAATCAACCAGCAGTTCGCCCCCTGCCAGCCGCCATCCGTTACAGACAGGCTCCCCGGTTCAAATTCGAGACATACAGAAGGACTGAGTATTTTCTTCACAGAGCCATCATCATCCCAGGGAGAAAGCGGCAAGGATGCCGCTTTCAGGATTCCCTGCGCAGGGACGCGCATGGAATCCGACCCGGACGGATTCGTAATACTATATTGCTCTGTTTAGAAAATACTCAGTCCTTCTGTCGTCTCCGAATTTGAACCGGGGAGCCTGTCTGCAATGGATGGCGGCTGGCTGGGGGCGAACTGCCTCCCACATTCTATACTTTTATACCAACATCTGCATCTGCTCTACCAGCTCCTCCACCAGTGAAAGCAAAAGCTCCGCATCCTTCTCCACCATACCATACTTCTTATAATGATACGTAAACACCGGAACCCCCTTGGCAGAAAACTTCAGATGATTTCCACTGGCTTCCAGCAGAATCGGAATCTTATCCACATGGATTCGAGCATCCTCCTTCATCGTCATGACGATTTCCTCATTTTTACCCTTTAACTCCGTCACATACAGCTTATGTGCCGCCACACGGATGAGCGAGATACGCAGAAGATTATCCACTGATTTGGGTATCTCTCCAAAGCGGTCCAGCAGTTCTTCCTTCATATCCTCACATTCCGCCTGATTCTCAATACCGGCAATCCGCTTATAAATTTCCAGCTTCTGCACCTCATTGACAATATAAGAAGGCGGAATAAAGGCATCCACGTCCAAATCGACCGTCGTGCCGAAATCCTCCACCGTCTCGATGCCTTTGAGCTTTTTGACCTCCTCGTTCAGCATCTTGCAGTACAGATCATAGCCGACAGCCTCCATATGTCCGCTCTGGCTCATGCCGAGCAGATTGCCCGCTCCGCGGATTTCCAGGTCACGCATGGCTATCTTAAAGCCGCTGCCCAGATCCGTAAATTCACGAATGGCCTGCAGACGCTTCTCGGCCACTTCCTTTAGCATCTTATCCCGCTTGTACATCAGAAAGGCGTAAGCAGTTCGATTGGAACGTCCCACACGTCCCCTCAGCTGATAAAGCTGGGAAAGACCCATATTATCGGAATCATGAATAATCATCGTATTGGCATTGGAAATATCCAGACCCGTCTCAATAATCGTGGTCGATACGAGCACATCGATTTCACCGCTGATAAACTCATACATGATACGCTCCAGCTCCCGTTCCCGCATCTGTCCGTGCGCAAAGGCTACATTGGCCTCCGGTACGAGCTTCTGGATACCGGCAGCAATATCGGCAATATTGTTGACACGGTTGTATACATAATATACCTGACCATTTCTAGACAGCTCTCTGACGATCGCCTCCCGTACCATTTCCTCATTGTATTCCATGACATAGGTCTGAATCGGCATACGGTCATTTGGCGGCTCCTCCAGCACGCTCATATCCCGGATGCCGATAAGGCTCATATGAAGTGTTCTCGGAATCGGCGTCGCCGTCAGCGTCAGTACATCCACATTGTCACGCAGCTTCTTAATCTTCTCCTTATCCGCCACACCGAAACGTTGCTCTTCATCAATAATCAAAAGCCCCAAATCCTTAAACTGCATATCCCTGGAAAGTACCCGATGCGTTCCGATTACGATGTCGCACAGGCCCTTTTTCAGCGCTTCCAGTGTTTTTTTCTGCTCTGCCGGGGTCTTAAAGCGGGACATCAGGTCTACCCGGATGGGGAAATCCTTCATACGCTGCACAAATGTATTGTAATGCTGCTGGGCCAGAATCGTCGTAGGCACCAAAAATACGACCTGCTTTCCGTCCTGTACCGCCTTAAAGGCCGCACGGATGGCAACCTCCGTTTTACCATAGCCCACATCCCCGCAAACGAGACGATCCATGATCTTGCTGCTTTCCATATCCTTCTTGGTGGCTTCAATAGCAGCCGACTGGTCTGCCGTCTCCTCATAGGGGAACATCTCCTCGAACTCCCGCTGCCAGACCGTATCCCTGCCAAAAGCGTAGCCGCTCTTTTCCTGCCTGATGGCATACAGGCGCACCAGATCCTGCGCAACCTCCGATACCGCGCCCTTGACCCTTGCCTTGGTCTTATTCCATTCCTGTGTGCCCAGCTTATTCAGCTTCGGCTTCTTCGCCGCATCCGCCGAAGCATATTTCTGAATGACATCAAAACCCGTCGCCAGAATATAGAGATTTCCACCGTCCCGGTATTCAATCTTCATATAATCCTTAACGATCCTGTCGCTCTCTACCTTTTCAATTCCACGGTAAATTCCTAGACCGTGTGTCTCATGCACCACATAATCCCCGACCTTCAGGTCATTAAAATCATTGATCTTCTGACCCTCGTACCGCTTTTTCTTTTTCTTCTTTTTCTTTTCGGCTCCAAAAATATCACTTTCCGAAATGACCACAAACTTTAGGAGCGGATATTCAAAGCCCCGAAGGACATGTCCATAGCAGGTCATGACCTCGCCCGGCGCCAGCTCCCTCATCGGATCCTCGCTGTAAAAGGCGGTCACTTCCTGCTCCGTCAAATCATCTGCCAGACGTCTGGCACGGGTTCTGGAGCCGGATAAGAGCAGAATCCGAAAGCCGTTCTTTTTATACCGCTTCAAATCCTTTAACAGCATTTCAAAGCTGTTATTATAGGATGGCATGGATTTTGCCATGATATCATAACGGCTCTCCGGCTTCACAATAGAGTCCTTCATATCAATGGCCGAAAGCGTCACGACCGGATAATGCTGCATTCTGGCCTTCGTCTCTTCCACCGAATAAAGCAGATTCATCTGGCCCGGCAAAATATAGCCCTTCTCCGCACGGGTCATCATACTTTCCCGAAACTCCAGCTCTACCGCGTCGGCATGCTCTCTGATTCTGGACGGTTCATCGAGAAAGATACAGGTTCTGCGATCCCGAAACAGATCCAGAAAGGAAGCCACATCTTCATAAAAGTAACGCACATAGCCTTCCAGATTGGCCATGGACTGAAACTCCATAACCTCCTCCTTCAGCTGCTTAACCTGCGTGGAAAGCCGGTGTGCTTCCTCTGTTTTAAACTGGTCTTTTAAGGTTTTGACCGTTCGTATCATCTCTTTTTCAATCGACTTCATACCCTTTTCCAGACGCTTTTTATCCAGAATCATTTCCGTCGCCGGGTAAATGCTCACAGATTCCAGCTTTTCCACAGAACGCTGGCTCAGGATATCAAAACTGCGAATGGAATCTACCTCTTCTCCCCACAGCTCAATACGGTAAGGATTCTCCTCCGTCAGATCAAAAATATCCACAATACCGCCCCGGATGGAAAACTGCCCCGGAGCCTCCACCTGATAATTTTTCTCATATCCCATGGCCACAAGCTGTTCTGCCAGTTCACTCTCATTGACCGTACCACGCCTGCGAATGGAAATGACGCAGTCACGCAGTACCGAAAGCGGCACCTGAGGCGCCATAAATGCCGAAAAGGTCGTCACAATCGTCACCGGCCTGCCTTCCAGGATACGTCTGAGACTGCGTATTCTCTCCGTGGTAAGACGGTTTCCATGCACATCGGCCTGATAAAAAATCAGATCCTTTGCCGGAAACAACATGACATTTCTGTCATAAAATTTGTAATCCTCATAGATTTCCCGCGCGCGCAGATCGCTGAACGTGACGAGAAGCCTGCATGGAAAATCCTGCGAAAGTCCATATACCATATGCAGTTTCTGTGAATCCACACAGCCGGACAATGCCAGCACGGTGTGCTCCTGTTGCAGCTGCTTAAGCATCTCCTCATATCCGGCAAGATCCTTAAGCGGTGCGGTTAATGCTCTCATTCCAATACCTCTGTCTCCCTGCCGGTACACGGGCACCCACGCTCCCTATATCGGCACTATGCTTTCTTATTATATAAATTCATGGCCGCATCCACCTCGTCTTTTATCAGAAGCCTGACTGCTTCTGCGGCCTTCTTTCCGCTTTCTTCCATGATTTTCTGCTCGTCCTGCGTAAAATGTCCCAGAACATAATCTGCAAGATCCCAGCCCTTCGGCTTTTCCCCGACTCCGACTTTGATCCTCAGGAATGTATCATGTCCAAGATGGGCAATAATATTTTTGATACCGTTATGCCCTCCCGCACTTCCCTTTTTTCGAATTCTAAGCTGTCCCACATCCAGACTGATGTCATCGTAAATGACCACCAGCTCTGTCTTTTCATCTATCTTGTAATAGTCAACCAGCTCCCGGATGCTCTCGCCACTCAGGTTCATAAAGGTCTGCGGCTTTGCCAGAATGACCTTCTGCCCGTCCATGTAGCCCTTTCCAATCACTGCTTTATGCTTCTTTTCCAGCATTCCGATCCCATTCTCTTCTGCTATTACATCTATGATTCCAAAGCCTGCGTTATGCCTTGTATTCTGATAATCTCTGCCCGGATTTCCCAGACCCGCTATGATGAACATGTTTGAATCTCCTTTTGTTCCTTTTCCTTTTACCGAACATTTAGTATAACACAAAAGCAGGGGTGAAACAACACCCCTGCCTGACTGCTAATCCCTGTATTTACGCTTATTCTTCCGGTTCTGCAAGCGCCTTCTCATAGCTTGCCAGAATCATCCTCTGAATCGTATCACGCGTCTCTGAATTGATTGGATGTGCGATATCCCGATATTCACCATCCGTCGCCTTTTTGCTTGGCATTGCAATGAATAATCCCTTTTCGCCTTCGATCACCTTAATATCATGAACTACAAATTCATCATCCAGTGTGATGGATACAATGGCCTTCATTTTTCCTTCTTTGGTAATTTTTCTTACACGTACATCCGTAATTTTCACTTATGCTGCCCCCTTCCAGTCAATCCTTTGCTGTACTTTCTATCCCATATCTGTCAAAGTATTAAAGAATGTACCTCTCATTCTTCTCTACCACGATCTTAATGCCATCCTCGCCTACATGATAAGAGTTCGCACGAATGGTATCGCGGCTCTCCACGATACAGTTCTCAATATGCGTATTGTCCCCGATGTAAACGTCATTGAGAATAATGGAATTCTTAATCACACAGTTGTTTCCGATAAAGGTCTTTTTAAAGATGACGGAATTCTCGACGGTTCCGTTCACGATACAGCCGCTGGAAATCAGGCTGTTTTTGACCTTTGCTCCCGGGCTATATTTCGCCGGCGGAAGATCGTCCACCTTGGAATAAATATCAGGATACTGACGGAAGAAGTAATTGCGAATCTCCGGCTTGAGGAAATCCATGTTTGTCCTGAAGTAATCCTCCACCGTTGCAATGTTGCTCCAGTATTCTTTAATCTTATAGCCGTAAATTCCCTTCATATCCTTATAACGGATCAGGATATCCTTTACAAAGTCTGTTCTGTCCTCTTCCGCACAGCGCTCGATCAGTTCGATGAGCAGACGGCGGCGGATGACATAGATACCACAGGACACTGTATTGGATTTGGCTACGATCGGTTTTTCCTCAAATTCCTCGATACGGCTCTCCTCGTTCATCTTAATCGTACCGAAACGCTCTACATTTACATTGGCCGGCATGTCACGGCAAACCAGTGTGATATCCGCTTTCTTTGCAATATGATATTCTAACAGCTTATTATAGTCCATCTTGTAGACACAATCACCAGAAGCGATGACTACATAAGGCTCATGGCTGCTCTTTAAGAAAGAAAGATTCTGGTACATCGCATCTGCCGTTCCGCGATACCAATTGCTGTTATCCGCTGTCACGGTAGGGGTAAATACATACAAACCGCCCTGCTTACGTCCGAAGTCCCACCATTTGGAGGAGCTTAAATGCTCATTTAAGCTGCGGGCATTGTACTGTGTAAATACGCCGACCTTCTGAATATGTGAATTGGACATATTGCTGAGTGCAAAGTCGATGCTCCGGTAACTTCCTGCAATCGGCATCGCTGCAATCGCGCGTTTTTGTGACAATTCCTTCATTCTGTGATTATTTCCGCCTGCTAAAATTATTCCGATTGCTCTCATGCCTCGTCACCTGCCTTAATCAATGATTTTCCGCTTGCAAGACAAGCATCCCTGTAGTCTTCTGTCGTTGTCTTTCCGAAGATTACGGTATTCTTTCCAACGGTGATACCATCCGGTATATAGCTCTTCTCTCCAACCGTTACCAGTCCATGGTTATAGATATGCGGAGCGGTATCGTTCTCTGCCTCTTCGCCTTCACCGAGCTTCACGTCATTGCCGATTTCCACATTTTCTGCAATGATGCCCTTCTGAACCGAGCAGTTCTTACCGATTACCGTACCATTCATAATAATCGAATCTCTGACCACCGTTCCTTCACCGATTGTAACACCACAGCCGATTACGGAATTATATACCTTACCGTAAATATCGCTGCCTTCACCGATGATACTTCCCTCTACCTCGCTGGTATCCGCTATGTACTGAGGCGGCAGAATATCGCTCTTGGTATAAATCTTCCAGTATTCCTCATACAGATTAAATTCCGGTACGAGGTCGATCAGCTCCATATTGGCTTCCCAATAAGAATGAAGAGTTCCCACATCCTTCCAATAGCCGTTATATTCATATGCGTAAAGCGGCTTTCCGGCTGTATGGCAGTGCGGAATCACATGCTTTCCAAAGTCCAGACCCGGCTGCTCCGCATTGACAAGCAGAGCTTCCTTCAGAGTTTTCCAGTTGAAAATATAGATACCCATGGAGGCAAGGTTACTGCGCGGATTTTCCGGTTTTTCCTCAAAATCTATGATTTTACGCTTATCATCGGTGATTACGATACCAAAACGTTTTGCTTCTTCAATCGGCACCGGCATAGCGGCAATCGTTACCTCCGCATTGTTTGCCTTATGGAAGTCCAGCATGACCTCATAATCCATCTTATAAATATGATCACCAGAAAGTATCAGCACATAATCCGGATTGTATGTATCCATATAATCAATATTCTGGTAGATTGCATTCGCAGTTCCCGTATACCATTCGCTGTTCGTGCTCTTTTCATATGGCGGCAGAACCGTCACTCCACCGATATTTCTGTCCAGATCCCACGGAATACCGATTCCGATATGCGTATTCAGCCGAAGCGGCTGATACTGTGTCAGTACACCGACCGTATCGACGCCGGAATTGATACAGTTGCTGAGTGGGAAATCGATAATTCTGTACTTACCGCCAAAGGCTACCGCCGGTTTGGCTACCTTGGAGGTCAGAACACCAAGCCTGCTTCCCTGTCCGCCGGCTAACAGCATGGCAATCATTTCTTTCTTAATCATGTCATCACCTCATACTAGTCATTTTTTAGGACTTTAATCTACCCGTTATCCATAGTATATCATAAGTTTCTTGAAAAGTGAATATTTATTACAAGATAATTCCCTATTCGCTGCATTTTTCATGTAAATATTTTACAATTATTTTTTTCCATATTTTCCAATACTTGTGCATTTTATATATTTTTTTCGATTGGTTTTTGTAATTTTTCCACGTCTTTTCTTTCTGATGCTCCACCGCAATTTTTCTTTCCATTTCCTGCAAATTTCTCTTGGTTTTATTTTCCCATATGCGTATAATACTAAGGAGACAGGAAACATAAAATAAATCCATAAAATATAAAGAAAGAATAGGAAGTGCGCTATGTACCAGATTGATTTTGAGAAAAAGCTCCATATACACTTTATCGGTATCGGCGGTATCAGCATGAGCGGACTGGCCGAAATCCTGTTAGAGGAAGGCTTTCCCGTATCAGGCTCCGATTCCAAACGCTCCGAGCTGACTGAAATGCTTGCTGCAAAGGGTGCCATCATCCGAATCGGACAGACAGCCTCTAACATCACCCCTGATATCGATCTTGTGGTCTATACGGCTGCCATCCATCCGGACAATGCCGAGTTTGCCGCTGCTAAGTCTGCCGGCCTTCCCATGCTCTCGCGGGCTGAGCTGCTGGGCCAGCTGATGCGTAACTACAAAACACCGATTGCCATCAGCGGTACCCACGGCAAGACGACTACCACCTCCATGGTATCCGAAATTCTGATGCAGGCAGGGGCAGACCCCACCCTCTCCATCGGAGGTATCTTAAAATCCATAAACGGCAATGTGCGCATCGGCAAATCCGGCTATTTTGTTACGGAGGCCTGTGAATACACCAACAGCTTCCTGCATTTTTACCCCAAAATCAGCGTGATACTGAATATAGAAGCCGACCATCTGGATTTCTTTCAGGACTTAAACGATATCCGTTCTTCCTTCCGCCGTTTTGCTTCCCTTCTGCCGGACGACGGAGCGCTGATCATCAACGGTGATATTGAAAATGTTGCAGAAATCTTTGACGGACTTCCCTGCCGTGTCATCACCTTCGGCCATGATCAGGACTGCGATTATTACCCTTCGGATATCGTATACGATGAGCTGGCACATCCCTCCTTTACCGTAAACAGCAGGATCTCAGGCACAAGACGTCTGTCCTTAAGCGTTCCCGGAGAGCACAATGTCATGAATGCGCTGGCCGCCATTGCACTGGCAGAGCTTCTTCAAATTCAGGTGGAGACCATCGACACCGCTCTGCTGCACTTTACCGGAACCGACAGACGTTTTGAATACAAGGGAAGCATCGGCGGTGTGACGATCATTGATGATTACTCCCACCATCCGACGGAAATCACAGCCGCCTTAAAGGCTGCCGCCAATTATCCCCACCAAACGCTCTGGTGCGTATTCCAGCCCCATACTTTTACACGTACCAAGGCTTTTATGAAAGAATTTGCACAGGCACTGTCTCTGGCCGACAAGGTTGTGCTGGCTGACATTTACCCTGCAAGAGAAACCGACAATCTCGGTATCAGCTCCAAAACACTGTTAGAGGAGCTGCAAAAGCTCGGCTGTGACTGCTTTTATTTTCCTTCGTTTGATGAGATTGAAAATTTTTTATTGGAAAATTGCAGGAACGGTGATGTGTTGATAACTATGGGGGCCGGAGATGTTGTAAAAATCGGCGAAAATTTGCTTGGCAAATAGTTTGTCCACAATATCCACATTTTTCATTCCTTTTGAGGGAAGAAAAAATGTGGATATTTCTATTTTTTCAGCCATTGTCCACCTCCGTCCCACAGGACACTCAAACCCGTGGTTTAATCTATTATATGCCTGTGCCCTTACAAAATATGAATGGTTTCCATCCACATTTTCCACATTATCCACAAACCCTTACGTCCAGTATTTTCAAGGGTTTGCGCCGAATTTGGGTATTCCTTTTTGGAAATGCTTATGATATAATTCATTTGCTCCAGGATTGGCCGGGCACTTGAAAAATGAGGTGGTACATATGAAACAATTAACAATTTATCAGGATCATTATTCCGACAGTACTGTCATATCGAATCGTTTTATCGATGAATATATGAAGGATGCAAACGATGCACAGATTAAGGTATATCTCTATCTGCTCCGTGCCATGAGTGCACATATGTCCACCAGCATCTCCGAAATGGCCGATGTATTCAACCATACGGAAAAGGATGTTCTGCGTGCCTTAAAATACTGGGAAAAAAAGAAGCTTCTGAGTCTGGATTATGACGATTCCAAAAATCTGACCGGTATTCACGTAAAGGAACTGAAATCCGACGCTGTAGAGCCCGCGCAGGAAATCATACAAACGGCACCGGCTGTTTTCAAAACCGCATTAACGATTTCTTCCCAGAAATCTGTACCGGCTGAGACAGCTTCTGCAGAGCCTGACCGGAATGCCTTTGAAAAGCCTTCCTATTCTCTGGATGACATCAAAGCCTTCCGAAACAGGGAGGATACTGAACAGCTTTTATTCATCATTGAAGCATACCTCGGAAAGCCTCTGACCGCCGGTGATATCCGCACGATTCTGTTTATCTGCGATAAGCTGCATTTTTCCGCAGATCTCGTAGACTATCTGGTGCAGTACTGTGTCGGCCGCGGCAAGAAGGACTTCCGTTATATCGAAAAGGTGGCCATCAACTGGGCGGAGGATCATATTACGACTCCCAAACAGGCAGCTGCCCTGATTAAAAAATATGATAAAAATGTATACGGTATTATGAATGCCCTCGGAAAAAGCGGTGCCCCCACCGACAAGGAAATGGAGTTTATCGACCGTTGGAATAAGCAGTTCTGCTTCCCCTCCGATGTCATCAAGGAGGCCTGTGACCGCACGGTGCTTGCCACGGACAAGCATCGCTTTGAATATGCCGACCGCATCCTGACAAGCTGGAGCAGGGCAGGTGTCAGGCAGCTTGCCGACGTACAGACTGCCGATGAAAATTATGCAAGAAGCCGCTCCTCTCAGGGGACTACGCGCTCTGCATCCAATAAATTCAATCAATTCAAGCAGAACGCTTATGATTTCTCATCCTTAGAGAATGAGATCCTGAGCAATTAAGGAGTATCCCATGTCCCTGACCAATGCACAGTACGATTCCATTCTTCGTACTTATGAAGAAAAACAGAATCGCAGCCGCCGCCTTTTGAACGACCGCCGCGAAGAAGTCTACACAAAAATTCCTTCCTATGAAGCGCTCGAGCATGAGACTGCCTCCATCAGCGTAGAGCAGGGAAAAAGGCTGTTATCCGGTGAAGAGGATGCCGTTTGTGTGCTTCATGAGAAGCTGGCCGATCTGGCGGACAGAAAGTATACTCTGCTGCGGGATGCCGGCTTTCCGGCAGATTATCTGGAGCCGGTCTATGAATGTCCCGACTGTAAGGATACCGGATATCAAAACGGCAAAAAGTGTCATTGTTTTCAGCAGAAAATCATTACCCTTCTCTACGAGCAGTCCAATATCCGCGAACTGCTTCGCACGGAAAACTTTGATACACTTTCTTTTGAATATTACACCGGAGAAGACCTGACCCGTTTTCAGGGCGCGGTCAGAGCCTGCCGGAATTTTATAGAAGCATTCGGTTCCGAATACCATAATCTTTTCTTTTACGGCACGGTTGGTACCGGAAAATCTTTTCTCTCCTCCTGTATTGCCAAAGAACTGATCGAACGCGGCAGACTGGTAATCTATTTCAGTGCTGCCGGTTTGTTTGAACTGCTTTCACAAATGACTTTTGAGCATAAATCCAAAGAAGAGCTTTACAGTTTTTATGAGGACATATATAATTGTGATTTGGTAATTATCGATGACCTCGGCACGGAGCTGACCAACAGTTTTGTATCCTCTCAGCTCTTTTCCCTGCTGAACGAACGTCATCTGCGCCGGAAATCCACCTTGATTTCCACCAATCTCTCTCTGGAAGAGCTGCGCGACCGGTACTCGGATCGTATCTTTTCCCGCATTACCAGCAACTACGAGGTCTGTAAGATAACAGGCCCCGATATCCGAATGTATAAAAAGCGAATGTTGAACAGAAAGTGAGGATCTTCTCATGGCAAAACGTGAAGAAAAAAGAAATCTGGAAACGATTCCTGTCGGCTCTCTCGGGCTGATTCCCCTGGAAGGCTGCAAAAGCCTGGGGGAAAAGGTAGACTATTATCTGGTCAAATGGAGAACCGAACGTGAAAGCGAACACAAGGACAGCCTTGCCTTTGCAGGTTATCAACGGGATTCGTATATTTTAAATGCCAGGGTTCCAAGATTTGGTTCCGGTGAAGCTAAGGGCGTGATTCTGGAATCCGTCCGCGGTACTGACCTTTATCTGATGGTAGATGTCGGCAATTACAGCTTATCCTATTCTTTATGCGGCCATGAGAATCATATGTCTCCGGACGATCATTATCAGGATTTGAAACGCATCATTGCGGCTGTCGGCGGAAAGGCCAGACGCATTACCGTCATCATGCCGTTTTTATATGAAAGCAGACAGCATAAGAGAACCTCCAGAGAGTCTTTAGACTGTGCCATTGCGCTGCAGGAGCTTGTCAGCATGGGAGTAGACAACATCATCACCTTTGATGCACACGATCCCCGCGTACAGAACGCAATACCGCTCCACGGCTTTGAAACGGTACAGCCTGCTTACCAGTTCATCAAAGGGCTGCTTTATAACGTTCCGGATTTAAAAATCGATTCACAGAATATGATGGTAATCAGCCCGGATGAGGGTGGAATGAGCCGTGCCATCTATATTGCCAATGTGCTCGGCCTTGATATGGGTATGTTCTACAAGAGAAGGGATTATACCCGTATTGTCAACGGACGCAATCCGATCGTTGCACACGAGTTTCTCGGTACCAGCGTAGAAGGTAAGGATATGATTATCATTGACGATATGATTTCCTCCGGTGAAAGTGTTCTGGAAGTAGCCGCCGCCCTGAAGGAGAGGAAGGCGAATCGAATCTTTATCTGTTCTACCTTCGGTCTGTTTACAAACGGTCTGGACAAATTTGATCATGCCTTTGAAAAGGGAATCATTCACCGTGTCCTGACCACCAACCTGATTTATCAGACGGACGAGCTCTTAAAACGCGAATGGTATATCAACTGTGATATGAGCAAGTATATTGCCTATATTATCGACACGCTGAATCACGATACCTCTATCAGCGATTTACTGAATCCGAATGACAGGATCCAATCGCTGGTTGCCAGATATAAAGCCGGTGAAATCCACCGATAAATAAAAGAAGAGTCCGCTTGCGGACTCTTCTTAAATTGCGTATACCAAGACGGTCAGTTCGGAACCATCCTGACCTTAAATAAAACTAAGGAGAATTTCATATGAGAAATAAAAAAGTAATCTTTATGACCCAGGGAGCCGTGATTGCGGCCCTCTATGTTATTTTGACCCTTCTGGCAAACTCGCTCGGGCTTGCCAACTACGCTGTCCAGATTCGCTTTTCGGAAGCGCTGACGATCCTGCCGTATTTCTTTCCGGCTGCAATTCCCGGTCTGTTTATCGGCTGTGTCTTAAGCAACCTTCTGACAGGCTGTGTACCGCTTGATGTGTTCTTTGGAAGTCTTGCCACTCTGGCCGGTGCTTTTGGCACCTATGCCCTCCGTAAACACAAATGGCTGACTCCCGTACCGCCTATCGCTGCAAACGTCCTGATTGTACCCTATATCCTTGCATATGTCTATCACTTTGAGGGATCCCTTGCCTATTTCCGCATCACAGTAGGCATCGGAGAAATCATTTCCTGTGGTGTGCTGGGTATGCTGCTTCTTTTCTCACTGGAGAAGTACCGTGCGTTTTATACCCTGCCCAGATCCTCTGCCAGACAGTAGATAGCTTCAAAAATCTGTCTGCACTTATTGACCTCGTCCACAGTCGTTTCGGAGGTTCTTCGGCCTTCCGAGGCGGATGCCGCAATTTCCTCACTGGTTGCAGACAGGTTGGAAATATGATCTGCAATACCTCCCGTAGCATTTAAAATACTGTGGATGACCTGGCTTGTCTTCTCGATATTCTCTGTTAATCCGCGTACCTCTTCATTGACTTTTTCAAATTTCTGTCTGGTTTCCTCAATCAGCTCATTCTGTCTGCCAACAGACTCCACGGAATGATTGATGCTGTCATTTGCCCGCTCCGTATCTGTATTGAGTTCGCCAATGATTGCCGTAATCTTATTGGAAGCATCCTTCGTCTGCTCCGAAAGCTGTCTGATCTCATCTGCCACTACCGCAAAGCCCTTGCCGGCTTCTCCCGCTCTGGCTGCCTCAATCGATGCATTTAATGCTAACAGATTGGTCTGGCTGGAAATGCTTAAAATCGTTCCAACAAAGCTTTCTACCTGTTTTACCTTCTCCGTCAGGTTTTCAATGGCTTCTACCGTAACACGGCTGGCCTCTTCAACATTGTCTGCCTGTTCCTTCAGTTCCCGTACAGCGCTCGTACCCTCTCCTACCATCTGGTCGGTTCGTCTGGCCGCATCAATCATACTCTCTGTCTCATGCTCTGCAGTGTCGGTATTCTGCTGGATTTCCTGGCACATCTGAGCCTGCTCCTGAATGGAAACAGCCGTACTTTCCGTGCTGCCCGCTATATTTTCCATTGCAAAATTACTGGTATCCGCACTGTTCTTCAAGGCATCCATCATAACCATCGCATCTGAAAAATGCTTCATGATATTATCAGCTACCAGTGTCATTTTCTGATTACTGTCTTCCTGCTTATCTGCTGCATCCTGAATTTCAGACATATTTTCTTTATGAAACCGCTGCAGCAGGAACGTCACTCTCAGAGAAGCAACCGCTGCCAATACAATCGTAAAGACGGCAACAAACAATAAAGACTGATCCACTCCCTCGGCATTATGACGGAGAATGATCCGCAGCAGTGTAGGAACGGCTACCACGATATTGCCTACGATCACAATCCGTTCATTCAGATAGGTCACTGCTGCCAGCAAAATGGGAAACGCATAGACAAAATTGTAATCTCTGGAACCCACCAGTACAATGACGACATATGCCACAGAAGCCAGTCCCAGCATCACGATTGCACAAAGCTTCGTCTCTTTTCTGGCAAGAAACACAATCACGCTTCCAATCAATGCAACCAGTGCACTGATCATCTGTACCCAAACCGTTGCACCAATCTGTTCCTGCATGATGGATGCTGCCATAATCAATGTCAGATACCCCAATACGCATGCCAGTATCGTAAATACAGCCGTATTGGCCCTTTTATACTGCTCCTTTGTCATTTGCGTTCCTCCTCCGATTTATCCTGTGTTTGTTTTAACGATAAAAATAATTATAGTACGCTTTTTATCGTGAATCAAATGTTTTTTTACCATCAACTTTACTTTTTAACGCATATAAGTGATAAATCGGTTTCCTCCCTTTTCAAACAGTTCTCTGGAGTCATTCATACCCTTCTTATACACCGTTCCTGTCTGCGGATCCATCCATACTGTATTCAGCTCATTAAAACCGACAATCAGCACTGCATTGCCATCCTCCAGCATGGCAAGTACCGGAATATCCATGTCTACAAAATACAAAACCGCATCCAGGCTGCAGCCAGTCAGATCCAGAACCGTGGCCTCCGGCATCTGCTGCTCCAGAATCAACAGGGCAGTGGAACCGCTTCCAAGCATCTGCTCCGTATTTCTGGAGATTCCCTCGTAGCGCAGTATGGTATCCAGACACACTGCAAGACTGTTTTTCTTTTCTGTGACCGCATTGCCCTCAATGGCCATAATCTGGTTCTTGGTATGACGATTTCCCTTTTTCCAGATATATCCTTTATCCGTCGTCACGATCCCCGCAATATCATCCGCTTCATGGATGGCGGCTGCCGCATCCGTATGGATTCCCTCTACCCCATCCTTACCGTAGACATAATATCTCTCGATCCGGTTTTCTTCATTGGTAAGCGAAATTTCACGGCCGCCTTCAAACAGCACCTCCTTTGGTGTCTGTATCTTCATGTTCTTTTCGTTGATCTCATTTTTGACCGCGATCTGCACTACCGTTTCATAATTTTCCGTAACCGCCGTTTCCAGCACATTGCTGCCGGAATCCGCTACCTCATTATTCATGATCTGATCATCGTCTATATTCGTATAGCCGCCTGTTTCCTCTGCTTTGCGTACACGCTTGAGCGTAATCTGATTCTTTTCAATCGTACAGTCTGTCACATAGATACCTTCCGGATCATAGGTTTTTAAAATCTCACCGTTTTCATCTTCAATCTTGACTGTCTTCATCGGGAATATGATTCTGCCGCTGCTGTCCTTTACCACGTCCTCCCTGTATGCTACACCGTAAATCAGGTCTTCTTCCATAAAACCAAGCGGAGCAATATAACGTCCTGCGCCCGCATTGATTTCATTGACCCTCCCGGTATTCAGATTCATCAGCTTCAGCCTCTCTGACAGATATATGCCTTCTCCCTCCTGCCATACGAGCATCCGGCCGCTGTCCGATACCTTGAACTGTTCCTCCGAGAGATTAGACACGATAATATCATATTCCTTGGTTTCCAGAGTCACAGCATACACCGTTCCCTCCAGCATCAGATACAGCACATCCGATTTATTGATATAGGAAAGCCTTTCCACATCATTTCGCAGAATATCATAGGAATCATGATAAGGCAGAAATACCTCTTCCTCAATCGTGTTCATCAGGCTACTGTACCGGAATATCTGCACTCCGACCTCACCCTCATGTCTGCCCCGGTTCATATATCCATAAACCATGAATTGTACATTTCCCGTTTCATCCACTCCTAAAATCTTAATGTCATGGGCATTATAGATGGTGCGTGCATCAAAATTCTTTTCATCATAAAAGCCATACAGTACGGCAAACTTATTATCCGTTACATTGTAACTGTACAGGCGATCCTCTGCCACAAAAGCAAACATGTTTCCGCCGTCACTTTCTACCAGCGTAATATCCGGCTGCATAATGCCCAATGAGATTTTATTTCCGGTAAAAATATCATTGTTTTCATTCAAAAACTGGTTCATAGTCCGCTCAAAGTCCAACAGATACATACGATCCGTGGTATAACGCACCCGGTAAAATTCCTCTACACGATAATCCCTGTTCTCTTTACCCTCCTTCAGCCGGACACAATAGGATATTTTAAAGGAAGCCGTCTGTGTATCCATTTCCTTAATATCAATATTCTCCGTACCAATCCGTTCCGGGTCCAGTTCCCCCCAGGTAATCTGGTTAAAATTACTGTGGATATCCACATGGCTGTAGCTGGAATTATCTCCCTCTGCATTACTCTCCAGATATTTCGTGATCGCCTTCGCCGCTTCCTTATCAAAGCTTCTCTCATGAAAATCCCTGATAAAAGCCAGCTTTTCCGCTACATGATAGTCTGTCCCCTGAATAATCCTTGTATAATAGCGTATGATATTGCCATCCCTGGTTTCCACCAGGATAACGAGCATGTATTCCTCATTTTCCTCAATCAGATCCTTGATGGAAAAATCACACCGGATGTAATCCTTTTCCTCTTCATAATGCTTCAGTACCGTATTTTCCACCAGCCTGCTGCCATCGAGGCTTCTCACCTCAAAGGAAATCCCCTGTATCACGGCATCAAATTTCTGCACGACAAGCGACAGTGTCCTTCCCTCGCCAAGCGGCGTGATCGTATCTCTGAGGTTACTGCTGTCCATCTGCTCCCGATAGCCATGGAGACAGTTGACCTGTTGTCCGTCAACCTTCATATATACTAACGGAAAGGTCGCAGGCCCCATTTCTACCGTCATATCCGTATTTCCCTGATTGAGCAATGCGCTGATTACAAACAGGGCTGTGAAAAAGGTTGCTACAAATACAATACCCTTTATTACTGTTTTCCTCATTCCGTCCTCTCCATCGTCTCTCCGTTCAGCAGCATATCCAAAGTCGGCGAAACATGCAGCATTTCCATCAGATGTCTTATCTCCTCTTTTTCTGCCATTCTCTCTCTCTTTTTGACTGCCCTGAGCAGAATATTCTTCGGAGTATGTTCCATATCAATAAATTCCAATATCTGTGTTTCATATCCCATCTGCTCCAGCAGATTGGCCCGCAGTCCATCCGTAACCAGCGCAGACATCCTCTCACGAAGCAGTCCGTATTTGAGGATGGGGGACAGCTCTTCACAGGAAATCTGCCTGTTAAGCTCATGCTGGCAGCACGGTACCGACAGAATCACCGAAGCCCCCCAGCAAACTGCCTTTTGAAGCGCATAATCGGTTGCTGTGTCGCAGGCATGCAGGGTCACAACCATATCTACCTGATCCTCTCCCTCAAAGGTACTGATATCTCCGCGAATAAAGGTAAGCCCAGTATATCCGTATTTGTCCTTCAGAGCATTGCAGGTGCGAATCACATCCTCCTTCAGATCCAGTCCGGTAATACGGACATCCAGACCCTGCAGCTCCTTCAGATAGTAGTACATCGCAAAAGTCAGATAGGATTTTCCACATCCGAAATCAATAATATGAATGGTACGCTCCTTAGGAAGTATAGGCATAATATCTTCAATAAATTCCAGAAAACGGTTGATCTGTTTAAATTTATCATATTTCTGACGTATGATGTGTCCCTCTGCGTTCTGTACGCCCAAATCCATCAGAAAACCGACCGGTATACCCTCCTTGAGAATATAATGTTTGACACGGTTATGGGACAGCTGCGGCCTTCTGATTTCATGTCCCGCAGCCTTTTCCCCTCCTGTCTCCGCTGCATTCAGCCTTTTCTTCTTCAAGGTGACCTTTCCCTTTTTACTGATTAGGACAGTAGCCTGAAGCTCTGCAGTCTGCATCTCCATCTGTTTAAACTCTGTTTCCAGACTCTTTAAAACAGCCTGCACGGTTTCCTCTACCGACAGATTCCTGTGAAATACCTTTGGCCCTACAAAGCGGCTTTCCTGAAACAGCAATTCTCCTTTCAGTATCACAGGGCGAATCCTCGCCTTGGATGCCTCGCTCTGGCTTCGCGGATTGCTCAGTATGATCTGATATAAATTTTTTCCAATTCCTTCTTTCAGGACTGTCCTGATCTGTTCCATATAATCCTCTGTACTCCTCTGATTTCCTCTCACACTAACACTTTACAATGTTCAGATTCACGCTTCAAGTAAAATTTCTCTGTATATTATAATCGCTTGACAGCAGCATTTCAACTTTGTTATCCATACGCCAAATTTCCGGCATGGCATTTCAGTCCACACCCGTCTCAGCCCTCCCCGGCTCTGCCGCATGGAAAATTTCGGAACGACATTCGGACTGGAGTTTTCTAAATGGAGCTGGAAAATATGAACCCCGACTGGGCCGGATTCCATGCACCTCCCTGTGCAGGGAATCCTGAAATCGGCATCCTTGCCGATTTCTCCCTATGACTTTGAATGCTCCATTAAGAAAACGCTCAGTCCTGCTGTATGTTCCGAAATTTTCCATGCGGCAGAGCCGGGGAGGGCTGAGACGGGTGTGAACTGAAAAGAAACTGCCCGGCTAAAAATTTATAAAACCTCGATTATGTGTATGTCTCCGTTTATAGATTTCATAAAACAGAAGTATCTGTATCATATCCGAAATCCACTCCCATTTTTCCTCCGAAACATCTCCAGGATTGTTCTGCATCTCCTCTTGTTTGAGGATACGGAAAATGCTTTCGCTCATGCGATACAGCGTCCAGCGGTCCGGATATTCATCATATATGACACTTCCGTCATAATCCATCTTATCCAGAATAGCCGCAATTCTTCTCTGGTATCGTTTGGCCTCATTCGGGTACATCTGCTGTAAATATTCCAGGTCCCGCATCACCGTATCCTCTCTCTGATAATACATAGGCAAAGGATAGGTCATATAAAAGGGTAATATTTTGTGCTGATCCATATTGGCAGCTCCCTTTTTTTCCTAGTATATGTTCCAGATACCAAAAAGGTTATTCCACGGTAGCCACAGGCTCTTCTGCCGCGTCCGTTTCTCCTGCCATGTCCTCTGTTTCTGACTCTTCTAAGGTATCCGTTTCTTCTTTCACATCTTCCTCTTCTTTCGTATCAGAAATTTCCTCCGCATTTGTTTCGTCTGCCACCGCAACTTCCGTTTTTCCTGTCTTTTGTTCGGATGCCGTAGCTTCCTCCTTTTCCGCACATTCCTCCACAGACATTTCTTCCGGCAGCGTTTCCGTTTCCTCTATTTCTTCCACTACCATAGACTTCTCCGGCACGTCTGGTTTCAGCAGGAAGCTCCTGGCTGACATGGCTCCGGCAGGACTGCAATACATCAGATACATCTGAATGTTTTCAAAACCTCCTCCATAGCCGGAATGCCCCTTCTTTCCCTTTTCCTCCAGAACATAGGTCGTATAGCTGAACTGATCCCCCTTTTCCACGCTGACCGGTAGAATACAGACATGCAGCGGTGAGCTGCTGCCAAGACCGACAACGATTCCTTCCTGGGTACCCGTTCCCCAGATGCTTTTCCCGTTCTGGAGCACATCCGCAGAATAACGGTATTTCTCACCGGTACCGGTATCATTCACATGAAACTTAAAAATTCCAATCAGATATGCCGAACCAGCTGTCTCTGCCTTTCCGGGCAGGCTCTGTACCTGTATACTGCCATCAGCCTGTCCCTGCCTGTAGCATTGCTCTGCCAGCCTTCGGATATGCTCTGCCATGGTCTGAAATTCTGCATCCTTCTGTGTTATGACGCCCTTGTCAGTAATGGCGGATGCAATCGCAGCTTTTCCATTACTGACTGATTGAAAAACCTCTGTCATCGTCTGTTCATTCCGTTCCATCCTGCCTGTCAGTTCCCCAATCTGTTGCAGCATCCAGTCCTTTAATTCCGTAAGCTTCATCCCCTGCAGCCTGTCCTGTTCGGAAAGCTGCTCTGTCAGTTTTGCTTCTGTCTCTGCAAGCCGGCCGTTCATTAGTGCCACTGTCTCCGTAAACCGGTCATTCATTTGCGACACAGCCTCCGTAAGCTGCTGTGACAGACCGGAAGCCATCTCCGTAAGCTGAATCGTCAGTCGTTTATCTGTCTCCGTAAGCCGCGCAGACATATTACCGTCCTGCTCCTTCTGGCTGCTTTGCAGATTTTCAATTTCCTTACTGTGTACCCGTATCTGCTCGGAAAGCTTTTCCTTCAAGGAAACCACTTCCTTCGCCAGTTCTCCGTTAAATTCCTTTTTCATCTCTGTCAGCATGGTATGCAGCCTGTTTATGTCCTGCTCGTTCTTTTTCACATACTGCTGATACATGCTGCTCACCTGTGCAAGCAGCTCCTCCTGGCTCTGCGACCTCTGTTCAAATGTCTTTAAGATTGCATCTACGATTTTCTGCAGCTGTGCCTGAGATACCTGCCCCTCCATCCTTTTCAGAAAGCTTTCCTCTATCTCAGTCCTCAGCTTCTGTGCCGCCTCCTCAGTGAAGCCCCCCTCGTATGCAGCCTGCTGCGTCTCCAGCAGTTCCTTCACTCTTTTTAAAATTTCCTGATACAATTCCTCCTTCTGTTCGTCACTCAGACCATAGCCTTCCAAAATACCTTCAATCTGCTGTTTAGTCTGTGCGGACACCTTTCCGGCTCCATAATTGGCTCCAAAAATTCCTGCCGTCAGAACAAGTCCGATCAATACGATCATTCCGACTGCCACGACCGCCTTAATGGCATCCCCTACTATCTGCCTGCGCATTTCCCCTGTTTCCATGCAAAAACTCCTTCCCCATAACAATTCATTCCTTTGGTAAAATTGGAGACTCTCCCTGAGCATCTGATGATGCGAACATGTTCTTTAGATTTATCGATAGAGCTATTGTAAGCGATGTGCCGTTCTACTTCAACTCTTTTTTCTTCGTCAAACCTGACAAATTTTCGCATTTCCGTCAATCACAAAATCCCTTGTAAGTCTTTTGCTTACAAGGGATTTTCATGTCAAAAACTTTATTTCGTTTATTCTATTTCAGGACCTCAATACGTGCCATAGCCCTATGCAGAGCTGTCTCTGCACGCGCAACATCCGTCTCCGGCGTGCGGCTTGTCAGACGCCCTTCGGCTCTTTCCCTAGCCGCTTCGGCGCGCTCCTTGTCAATTTCCTCCGGCCACTCAATGATCTCAGCCAAAATAGTGACCCCATCCTGCAGGATTTCAGCAAAGCCCGAATGAAGAGCTGCTTCCCTCTGTCCATCCTCCTGTGTGATTGTCAGGACTCCGGGAGCCACGATCACCGTAGTCGGTACGTGGTTCGGATAGATACCGATTTCGCCCTCTGTCGTATTGAACTCTACCATCTCTACAGGTTCCTCAAAGAACACGCGGTCCGGTGTGATGATTCTGAGTGTAAATGGTTCCATTTTTCACCCTCCCTCTATTTCACACGGGCAAGGACATCATCAATACTTCCTGCATTCAGGAAATAGCTTTCCGGAATATCATCATGCTTTCCATCCAGAATTTCCTTAAATCCACGGATTGTTTCATTGATCGGAACATACTTACCTTCCAGTCCGGTGAACTGTCCTGCTACGAAGAACGGCTGGGAGAGGAATCTCTGAACCTTTCTCGCTCTGGAAACCACCAGCTTATCATCCTCCGAAAGCTCGTCCATACCAAGAATGGCAATAATATCCTGTAATTCCTTATAGCGCTGTAAGATTTCCTGAACACCGCGGGCTACCTGGTAATGTTCCTCACCAACGATACGCGGGTCAAGAATACGGGAAGTGGACTCCAGCGGATCCACTGCCGGATAGATACCCAGCTCTACGATGGAACGGGAAAGTACCGTTGTTGCATCCAGATGGGCAAAGGTCGTAGCCGGTGCCGGGTCTGTCAAGTCATCGGCCGGTACATAGACTGCCTGCACGGATGTAATGGAACCGTTTTTCGTGGAGGTGATACGCTCCTGAAGAGCGCCCATCTCTGTCTGCAGGGTCGGCTGATAGCCTACTGCTGAAGGCATACGGCCAAGCAGTGCGGACACCTCGGAGCCTGCCTGCGTAAAACGGAAAATATTGTCGATGAAAAGCAGTACATCCTTTCCACCCTTATCACGGAAATATTCCGCCATGGTCAGTCCGGTCAGACCGACACGCATTCTGGCTCCGGGCGGCTCATTCATCTGCCCGAAAACCATCGTTGTCTTATCGATAACGCCGGACTCTGTCATTTCATGATACAGGTCATTTCCTTCTCTGGTTCTCTCACCTACACCGGTAAATACGGAGTATCCGCCATGCTCTGTTGCAATATTACGGATCAGCTCCTGAATCAGTACGGTCTTTCCTACACCGGCTCCGCCAAACAGACCAATCTTACCGCCCTTCTGATACGGGCACAGCAGGTCAACGACCTTGATACCTGTCTCCAGAAGCTCTGCCTCGGTAGCCTGCTCCTCAAATTTCGGTGCCGCTCTGTGAATCGGCTCATAGGATACACCCCCCGGTGCCGGTTTGTTATCAATCGGTTCACCCAGTACGTTAAAAATACGTCCCAGCGTATTTTCTCCGACCGGTACGGAAATCGGGGCACCGGTAGCAACCGCCTCCATGCCTCTGACCAGACCGTCCGTAGAACCCATGGCGATACATCTGACCGTATCATCACCCAGATGCTGCGCTACCTCTACTACCAGCTTGCCGCCATCCTTTGTAGCGATGTCGATTGCTTCGTAGATTTCCGGAAGCTTTCCCTCCGGAAACTTGATATCCAGAACCGCGCCGATAATCTGAGTGATTTTTCCACTATTCTTATCTGCCATTTTTTACTAAGTTCCTTTCTGTTACGAAATCGCCTCTGCTCCGGCGATAATTTCTGTTAATTCCTGCGTAATGGAGCCCTGTCGTGCTCTGTTATACTGAAGCTCAAGGCTTCCGATCATTTCCTCAGCATTGCTTGTCGCAGAGTCCATAGCCTGCATTCTCGCACCGTTTTCACTGGCAACTGACTCAATCATACCGCCGTAAATCAGACTGGTAACATATTTCGGTATAATCATATCCAGAGCCTCTTCCTCTTGCGGCTCGAAATTCATAGGTGCACGATTGTCCGCGCCCTTTCCTTCCCTGCCGTTTTCTGCCTGCTCTTCCGGTGCTGCTTCTACCGGAAGAAGCCTGATCAGCTTCGGCTCATGGCTGACGGTATTTTTAAATGCGGTATATGCAAGATAGATCTCGCCAATCTCGCCATCCGTAAATGCCTTCAGCACCTGTGCACTGATGCGCATGGCATCCGCATAGGCCGGCTCCTCGATCACATCGGAATAGTCCTCTTTGATCGTATAACCGTAGCGGTGCAGTGTATCCTTACCCTTTTTACCGATTGCATAGATATCCAGCTCTTCCTTTTTGAGTTCTCCTCTTGTAATCAGCTTGATGATATTGGAGTTATAGCCGCCAGCCAGACCTCTGTTTGAGGTAATGACGATTACGGCCTTTCTCTCCGATGCACCGGCACGCAGATAGGGATGATTGATCGTGCCTGCTTTGGCAAGCATAGAGCCTACGGTTTCATACATACAGGAAAAATAGTTCCTGGAACGCTCCGCATTGCCCTTTGCTCTCTGCAGCTTGACCGTAGAAACGAGCTTCATTGCTTTCGTAATCTGCTGGGTACTCTGAATACTGCTCTTACGCCTTTTTATGTCTCTCATCGAGGCCATAGCATTTCACCCTTTCCGGCGACTTCGTTCCGTTTCGGTCCCGATTGGGAGCGAAACACTTTATTGGAAGCCGTCCTTAAACTCCTTGATTGCTTTCTGCAACTTACTCTCTGTTTCCTCGGAAATCACTTTTTCTGTCTTGATTGCAGCCGGAATTTCCGGATATTTCGTATCGAGGAACTCAAACAGCTCCTGCTCAAATCTGGTAATATCCTCTACTGCTACATCCAGCAGATATTTATTGGTAGCCACATAAATAATGATAACCTGATACTCTACCGGCATCGGCTTATACTGCGGCTGTTTTAAAATTTCTTTGATTCTTTCACCCTGCGCCAGCTTCTCCTTGGTATCGGCATCCAGCTCGGAACCAAACTGCGCAAAGGCTGCCAGCTCTCTGTACTGTGCCAGCTCTACACGGATCGGGGCCGCAATCTTCTTCATGGCCTTGATTTGTGCCGCACCACCAACACGGGATACGGAAAGACCTGCATTTACTGCCGGGCGGAAGCCTGCATTAAACATCTCTGTCTCCAGATAAATCTGACCGTCTGTAATGGAAATGACGTTGGTCGGAATATATGCAGATACGTCACCTGCCTGCGTCTCGATGATCGGAAGAGCCGTTAAGGAGCCTCCGCCGTATTCATCGCTCATACGTGCTGCTCTTTCCAGCAGTCTCGAATGCAGATAGAAAACATCACCCGGATAAGCCTCACGGCCTGGCGGACGTCTGAGCAGCAGGGAGAGTGTACGGTAAGCCGTTGCATGCTTGCTCAAATCATCATAAACAACGAGTACATCCTCGCCATTCTCCATCCACTCTTCACCGATTGCACAGCCGGCATACGGTGCAATGTACTGCAGGGGTGCCAGCTCACTTGCGGTAGAAGCAACCACCGTCGTATAGCTCATAGCCCCGAACTCTTCCAATGTCTTTACGATGGACGCTACGGTAGAAGCCTTCTGACCGATCGCCACATAAATACATTTCACATTCTGGCCCTTCTGGTTGATGATGGTATCGATTGCAATCGCAGTCTTTCCGGTCTGTCTGTCGCCGATGATCAGCTCACGCTGTCCCCGTCCGATCGGAACCATGGAATCGATTGCCTTGATACCTGTCTGTAACGGCGTATCTACGGATTTTCTTGTGATAACGCCGGAAGCAACTCTTTCGATTTTACGATATTTTTCAGTCTGAATCGGCCCCTTGCCGTCAATCGGCTGTCCCAGGGCATTTACGACACGGCCAAGCATGGCATCGCCTACCGGAACCTCAACCACTCGTCCCGTGGTCTTTACGGTATCACCCTCATTGATATTTTTCTGGCTGCCTAAAAGTACGACACCCACATTATCTTCCTCAAGGTTTAATACCATTCCGTAGACTTCGCCGGGGAACTCTAAAAGCTCTCCCTGCATTGCGTTCTCCAGTCCGTGCACACGAGCAATACCATCCGCTACCTGGATAACGGTACCCACATCGGATACCTCCAGTTCGGAGGCATATCTCTTAATCTGATCCTTGATGACTGAACTGATTTCTTCTGGTCTTAAATTCATGGATCGTTACGCACCTCTCTTAGTTTTATGCAAGCTGAATCTTCATAAGCTGTTTGGAAAGCTTATCCAGCTTGGAACTGACACTGCTGTCAACTACTCTGTCTCCGATTCGGATGACCATTCCGCCAATCAGCTTCTGATCCACGGCATAGTGCATCTCCATCTTTTTATAATCGGTTGTTGCAAGCAGCTTTTCTTCGACCTTCCTTTTCTGCTCCTCCCGAAGCGGAACAGCAGTCGTGACATATGCCACACCGATTCCCTTTAATGCCTTCACTTCATCCAGGAAGTATAACAGGATGGAATCGATCTCTTTATAGCGGTCCTTTGCGATAATAATGGAAAAGAAGCCCGTCAGCTCATCGCTGATCCTGCCCTTAAATACATTTTCCATTACCTCTGTCTTTTCTTCCTTGGTAATCTTCGGGTGATTCATCAGGGCGCTGAACTCAGGATTCTCTGCAAGCACCCTTCGGATCTCCGTAATTTCTTCCAGGAAAACATCTGTCTTATTTTCTTCGACGGCAAGTTCGAACAAAGCTTCTCCATAGGTCTTTGAAATCAGCTTAGCCATGTGCCATCACCTATTTCTTTTAACGTCTCTTCAATCAAGCCATCCTGCACCGTAGTATCGATGGATGCCGCAACGACCTTGCCTGCCATTAACGACGCGATGGAAATCATTTCCTTCTTCACATCATCGGCTGCCTTCTTCTTCTGAAGCTCTGCTTCCACATGCGCTCTCTCAATGATTCTGGCTGCCTCTTCCTTCGCTTCGGCAACAATTTTATTCTCGTTTGCCAGCGCTTTCTTACGGGCCTCGCTCAATATCTCTTCCGCTTCTTTGTCGATATTTCTCAGCTTCTCCTCATACTGAACCTTCAGCTCTGCCGCATCCTTCTGGTCTGCCGCTACCTGATCGAGCTCACCGCGGATCTTCTCCTGCCTCTTTTGAAGCATCTCTCTGACCGGGTTGAACAGGAAATAGCTTAAGAAAAAGAACAGCGCCAGCACGGCAATGAGCGACAGTACGGAATCGTGCAAAAGCTGGAAATCCAGATCAAACAGACGCGGGGTCATGCCTTCTGAGAGCATGACAGTCGCACCAAGTATACTGTTCAAGCTTACAGCCTCCTTTCTGTATTATTTTGTCTTCAGAGGCTTATGGTAATAACGGTTTTACGAATAATAACAGCATCGCGATCAACAGACCGTAAAGACCTGTTGTCTCGGCAACCGCCTGTCCGAGTAACATGGTGGAGGTAATATCGGATTTTGCACCCGGATTACGTCCTACTGCTGCTGCTGCGTGTCCTGCTGCGATACCCTGTCCTACACCAGGTCCGATACCTGCAATAACTGCAAGTCCTGCACCGATTGCAGAGCATCCTAAAATAAAGTTTGAATCAAAATTCATGTTTCATTTCCTCCTTAAAAATATTTTGCAATCATTATCCTTCAATTGCATCATTGACATATGTCATAGTCAGCATACAGAATACGTATGTCTGAATCGCGCCTGAAAACAGGTCAAAATATACATGCAGCGCCGCCGGCCAGATGATCGCAATCTTAGAAAGCAGACCGTAAATCAGCGCCATCATGACCGTACCAGAAAGCACATTTGCAAACAGACGCAGGGACAGTGAAATCGGAACCGCAATATCACCGATGATATTGATCGGCGCCCAGATCGGCCACGGATCACAGAGTCCTTTGATAAAACCGGAAACCTTCTGATATTTCAGCTTGTTGTAGAAAATCAGCGTAAACGTCATGACACCAAGCGGAAAAGTAACTCCATAATCTGCTGTCGGCGGTCTTAATCCAAACAGACCGGAGATGTTGCTGATCAGAATAAAAATAAAAACCGTTCCGATATAATTGGCAAACTTTACCGCATTTCTGCCCATAGACGCATGGATCATACCATCCAGCTTCTCTACGATCAATTCCGCAATATTCTGGAATGTACCGGGTACCTCCGTTGCATGCTTCATCGTGCGTCTGACCGCAATACCAAATGCCATCAGCACAAGAAGTACAATCAGGATACAGATGTGCGTCGTTGTTATCCACACGGTCTGACCGAACAGCTTATAGGAAAAGACCCCATGAATCATGAAATCAATGTCGGCTCCGCCGGATAACAAAATGCCATGTCCCATCCTATCACCTCCTTCAATTCTCTTCTATTTTATTTCTGTGAATCCATTTATGAGTAAACGGCTGAAGATATGCCGCTACTTTCAAACCCATCAGTCCCAGAAATGCCGACAACGGATTGGCAATTTCCGTGACCATCATGATACCAAGCAGCAATACAATCATAAGATACCGCTGCATACTCTTCCTGGATAAAAGCTTTGGGGCATCTGCTCCCAGTTCCAATGCCGTATCCAGAGAACGGTACATATGAACTGCACAAAAAACAGCAATCGCCGCCCCAGCCCACAGACCCAGACTGTACCAGAGCCTCCGTTCCACCAGCCATACAAAACTGACCTGACAGACAGCCGCAAATGCCAGAATACCGACCATCAACTCCAAAAGCGTCTCATTGATCCTTTTCATCCGCCTTCTTCCTCTCCTGTGCTCTCTCCGTCCGTCTTTTTCCCGGCCTGCTGTAAATCTTCCTTGCCATCAGAAAAATATTGCGGAATCCCGCCAGCGCCCCTGTAAAAAACAGAAGTACCATCCAGAATGAGGTATGGAAGTACCGGTCCATTGCCATTCCGACAAAGGATAATAAAAAAATAGGAACAAGCATATTAATTCCAAACTGGCTAATCAGCGCCAAAGACTGATAAACGCTCCGGTTGTAATTTTCATGCTTTTTCCCATGCCGGTCTCTCACATTTTTCCTCTCTTTTCCTTCTGTGTTATGCAGTGTTCCCACTTTGCGCACTGTCAAAACCTTACCTTCCGATTATACTCATTTTTATACATTATGTCCAGTAAATCCATGAATTTTCCATATTCTTTACAACATTTCGGACAGAACCCGGAAGGCTGAGACCGGTGCGAGTGAAACTGTTACAAAAGCCCCATCAAAAGCAATATTTTACATTGACTTTTAGATGGGGAAAGAGTAGTATTGTGACAAATAAAATCTGTGTAAGCTCTATGTAAAAGGTTCTGTAAAAAACAAAAGATAAATCTCAAAAACAGGAGGGCTCTCTATGAAGCAGCCAATTCTTTATCGCAAACGTATCATCCCTGAAGAATGTATTTTATTAAAAGATGACTTAATTCTTCGTTGTGATGATGACCTTATCGTCACAAAATGGACTACCCTCAAACCCAAAAAGGATCTCCATCACGGCTTCTCCTGTTATTATCTGAAGGAAGGCTACAAGGTCAGCAAATTTTACCGTGAGGACAATTCCCTTCTATACTATTATTGTGATATTATCCGTCCTGCGTACGACGCTGCCGCAAATACCCTGATGGTAACCGATCTGCTGGCAGATGTCATCATCTATCCTGATGGCTTTGTGAAGGTCGTGGATCTGGACGAAATGGTGCCGGCATTGGAATCCGGAGCGCTTTCTCAGGATATGTTAAAACAGGCTTTAATAAGCTGTAATCATTTGCTGACTCAAATTTACAGCGGAAAGATAAAGGAACTGATTGCTCCAATCGACGCACTGGAATAGACCGTTCCTGCAGATACAAGAGCATATAACAAAAGGACGGATGGAAAATCTGATATTCCCTCAGATTCTTCCATCCGTCTTTCCATCTGAACATACCTGTCTGTTCCCTTTATTCCCATAATTCCCGAAAAAATCAGTAGAAAATATGTCCTCCGATCTGAATACCCGTCAAGCCCGGAATCGGTGTTCTGAAATAAACGCAGTTGCCCACATTCGTCATACCTGCCATGGCCTCATCGGCCGCCTTATAGCAGCTTGCCGTCGCGCGGTTTTCTGCCAGCGCCAGAGCCAGCCTTCCGCTGGCTACCGGAGAGAACTGCTTATTCTGATAAATAACACCCACTACGGTATCCGGATAAACCGAACTGAGAACCCGGTTAATGACGACAGACCCGACCGCCACCTGCCCGGCGTAGGGTTCTCCGCCTGCCTCACAGTAAATCAGATTGGCCAACAGATATCGGTCACCCTCATCAAACTGCACCTGGGAAATATCTCTCCATGTCGAATTGGCCGCCAAGGAAGACATCGCCTTTTCCTCTGCCAGCTTTTTCTGCAGATACGCGATATTCTCCTCCTGCTTTTTAATCTCCGCCTCTTTGGCTAAGATTGCCGCCTCTACATCCGAAATCTTATCCGCATAATTGGCAATTCCGTTTGAGGTTGCCGCCATCAGACCGGAAACCTTTTTCTTCTCTTCCTCCGCCTGCGCCTTCAGCTCATCCAGCTCTTCTTTTTCCGCGATCAGATCCTGTTCCTTCTGCGCAATGGACTGCTTTGTCTGAGTATATTCCTCCAGCAGGTTTCTGTCGTACTCGGACATCTTCATGACATATTCATTTTTATTCAGAAAGTCTGCGAAGCTCTCTGAGGAAAAAAACATTTCCAGATAAGCCTGATCGCCCCTTTCATAAATGAACCGCAAACGCTTTTTCATATTCTCATACTGCGTTTCCTCGGTCTGCTTCGCCTCCTCCAGCTGTCTGCCGGTCTCTTCGATCTCTGTCTCTTTTAATCCGATATCCGTTTCCAGCTGTTCCAGCCTATCACTGACATCTCCCAGATCCTCATTGAGCCGTCCTAACTGGCCCTCCAGATTCTGCTTTTGCTGCTCCATGTCATTCTTATGTCCCTGCGCCGCATTGACCTGTGCCTCGGATTGTGCTTTTTCCTGCTTTGCTTTATCCAATTGTTCCTGTGTCGTTGTCGCACTTACCCTGGACAGGCTGTACGGACAGCCGACGATCAGCATTGCCGCCGCTAAATAGATGGCAGCACTCTGCCTGCCGGTTTTTTTCACGAATATCACCTCGCCTGTTTATTTGGTTCCGAAAATCCGGTCGCCCGCATCTCCCAGACCCGGAACAATATAACCATGATCATTTAATTTCTCATCCAATGCACCTACATACATGTCCACATCCGGATGAGCCTCTTTCATCTTCTCAATTCCTTCCGGTGCCGCAATGATGCACATAAAATGAATATTTTTGCATCCCTTATCCTTTAACATCTGGATTGCCGCTACTGAAGATCCGCCGGTCGCTAACATCGGATCCACCACGAACACTTCACGTTCCGCACAATCTGCCGGAAGCTTGCAGTAATACTCTACCGGCTCCAGCGTTTCGGGATCGCGGTAAAGACCGATGTGTCCAATCTTTGCTGCCGGAATCAGATTCAGCACACCGTCTACCATGCCAAGACCTGCACGCAGTATCGGTACGATTGCCATTTTTTTGCCCTTCAATTCCTTTACGGTTGTTTCACAGATTGGTGTCTCGATGGTCACATCAGACAGCTTCAGATCTCTTGTTGCCTCATAACAGATCAACATTGCAATTTCGCTGATGGTCTGTCTGAAATCCTTTGTTCCGGTATCCTTTCTTCTGATATATCCGATTTTATGCTGAATCAACGGATGATCCATAATGACTACCTTTGCCATGTTTCTTCCTCCCGTATATTGATACATTTATTCACTCAATTACTGTTCTATTGCATTCACTCTTCTGACGTGCTTCTCTTCTCCCGGAAACTCGGTATTTAAAAAAGTTTCCACGATGCCAAGCGCCAGGTTGGTTCCGATGATACCCGCTCCCATAGCCAGTACATTGGCATTATTATGCTCCCTGGTCAGACGGGCCGAAACCGTATCTGCACAAAGGGCACAGCGGATGCCCTTTACCTTATTTGCCACAATGGAAATGCCAATGCCCGTCGTACAGATGACAATACCCTTTTCGCATTCTCCACTTGCTACCGCTTCTGCCGCTGCACGGCCAAACTGCGGATAGTCACAGGATTTCTTCTCGTAGCATCCAAAGTCCTTATACTCCAGTCCATGCTCCTCCAGATACCGGATAACCTCCTGCTTTAAATCAAATCCACCATGATCACATCCTAATGCTATCATTATCGTTCCTCCTTCTCCTTGCTTTTATGTGTCTCTATCACATGATGACCTGCTGCCTTTAACAGCCGGTTCATAATAGCCTGTCCCATTTCACTGCCCTCAAAGGACTCCGAATACATAACCGTGACATCCTCGTCATCAAATTCTCTTAAGATCGTATATAGGGATCTGGCAATAGCCTCCTCATCCGCGCGCCTTCCCGCACACTTGACCACCGCCGCAGCATAGCGCTCTCTTGTCTCCTGAGTCGCAATGATACCGACCTTTTCTCCCCGGACAGTATTCTCCTTGCTGAGCCGGTTGATCGTATCAACGACTGCATCCTCTTCTCCTGACACAATGGTCAGCTCCCCCTTCGGAGCATAATGACGGTATTTCATACCGGGCGCCTTTGGCTTTAAGCCACTGTCCGCTGACAGAATCGTCCGGTCCACCTCGACTTCCCCCAGTACCTTTTCCAGCATATCCTTTGTGATATATCCGGGGCGCAGAATCATTGGCCGCTCCTCCGTCAGATCCACAATCGTAGATTCCAGCCCGATACATACCGCACCGCCGTCCAGAATCATATCAATTTTGCCATCCATATCCTCTGCCACATATTTAGCCTGTGTCGGACTGGGTTTCCCTGAGGTATTGGCACTCGGCGCTGCCACATAGCCTCCGCCGGCCTCAATCATGGCCCGTGCTATGGCATCACTGGGCATTCGGACTGCCACCGTATCCAGTCCTCCCGTCGTTTCAAAGGGCACCAGTCCGGATTTTTTCAAAATCATGGTCAGCGGCCCCGGCCAGAATGCTTTTGCCAGGCGCAGTGCACTTTCCGGTACTTCTTCCACAATCGGATAAAGTGCCTCCAGGCATGCAATATGCACAATCAGCGGATTATCCGATGGTCTGCCCTTCGCAGCATAAATCTTCCGGGAGGATTCCCTGTTCAGCGCATCCCCGCCCAGACCATAAACCGTCTCTGTGGGGAATGCCACAAGTCCACCCTCTCTTAAAATCTGCCCTGCTTTCTCAATAGCCTTCCTTTGCTCCGGGTCGGATGCCACTTCCGTTTCGCTCACCCTTACCAGTTTCGTCTGCATTGCATCACTTCCTACATATAATGTCTGTCGACATTATACCATATCATGTGCTAAAATAATATTACTTATTTTTTACAGGTTATGGGAGGAATATAACATGTCAGATCATGATGCTTCTGCAGCCGGCAGCCAATTTGCCACAGACACCTCGAACCGCTCCATCAAAGAATGGGCTCTTGCTCTTTTCGTGCTTTTGATTGGACTGACGATTGCACATCTGGGTGTTTCCCTGTTTCTGTTATCGGATTTGGGGACAGACACCTTTACCATCTTCATTCAGGGGCTCGCGCTTACCGTGGGGCTTTCGGTCGGAACGGTTCACGTCGTAATCCTCTGTCTGATCATGGTCCTCATGCTTTTTACGACCAAAGGCTACATCAAACCCGGGACGGTCATCTGTGCCTTCTGTGGAGGCCCCATCATTGATTTTTTCAACTGGATACTGTCTCCCTATATTCATGCAGAATCATCCATGCCCGTGCGCATCGCTGCCATGCTGGCAGGCTGCATCATTCTTTCGCTTGGCATGTCCGTCGTCATTGGCAGCAATGCCGGAACCGGCCCCAATGACCTGGTGGCTATTGTGCTGACCGATAAGCTGAAACGCTTCCAGTTCCGTACAGTACGCATCAGCTGTGATCTGTTTTTTGTCATCATCGGATTTCTTCTGGGCGGGACGCTGGGCGCAGGTACTCTGGCTGCTGCGCTCTTAACCGGCCCACTTGTACAATTCTGGCTCCCAAAGAGCAGCAAAATCATCCGCCGGCTGTACTAGCCGTCATTTTCATTCAGATAACGCAAAATGGCCAGCTGGATATTCCACGCCATCTTCTCACGGTAAAGCGGGGTACACAGATACTCCGCTTCCTTACTATTAGATAAAAAACCGCACTCCACGATTACAATCGGCGCACTCGTCTTCTTCAGCAGATAGTAGCTTCCGTTTTCCTTTGCCACCCTCTCCTTCTCCGGCTTCATTCCCTGTACAATCTGTTCCTGCATGATCTCTGCCAGCTTTTTCCCTTCCGTGCTTCCATTGTAAAAAAACACCTGCGGGCCGCTGACATTCTCGTCATGATAGCTGTTCTGGTGGATGCTGACAACCACATCCGGCTTCTCTTTTTCCATGATAGCTATCCTTTTCTTCATATCATCCACTTTTTTATTGGAAGCATTTTTATCATACAGGCCATCCTGAGTTTCCCTTGTCATAATGACGCGGATGTCCTCCTGTTCCAGAAATTCCTGCACAAGCAATGCAATTTCCAGATTGATATCCTTCTCCAGCGCTCCGTTGATGCCGACCTTTCCCGGGTCAGCACCGCCATGTCCCGCATCAATTACCACCGTATACTGTCTTTGCTGTACCCTGCTGCTGTTGACAAGCTGTGCTGCCCCTCTGGCTACTGCCGCCATGGACAGCAGGAGAATCACCGCCATAAGCAGCCGGATTCCTTTTGTCTCCATTCTTCTCATTCCAAACCGCCCGGTCTGTCTGTTGCTACAGTTTATGACAATGGATTGCGTTTCATTCCGCTTCCCTGCATGTACACCAAAGATGGCGCCATCCACCTGCAGTCATCTACCCGGTTCCGGCGCCATTCCAATCTTCTTATTTTATATAGCCTGCCTCCGCAATGACATCCCATACACTGGAGCGTTCAAATCCAAGCTTCCACTCTGCCACTCCCCCCAGTTCGTTCATCTGCATGACATTCAGCTTTACCGCCAGCGACTGCTCATCCTCCAGCCATACCTGATAGAGTGCTCCGTCTGCTGCTGTAAATTCTGCATAATTCTGGCAGGTACTCTCATCCCACTCTGCCGTCACACCATTCCTGGTCAAAAAGGCCTGTGCAGTATCCATACCTACTGCTTCGCTCGTCACCTCACCGTTTACCGTTTTCCAGATTCTCGTATAAAACGGTACTGCATTGATGACCTTTGCCGCCGGCACCTCAGCCAGTGTATTCACGATGCCGTCCTCGACAAAATCAATACTTGCCACGCTACCTGCGACTCCTCCGCCTCCCCAGTGTTCATCATAGCCCATAATGATCACATAATCGGCTACCAGACCCTGTTCGGCCCGATCATAATGCGAGGAATATTCCTTCGGTACATAATTGTCCACCGACAGCACAATGCCATTGGCGCGGCACAGAATGGAAAGCTCCCGCAAGAACTGAACAAACGGTTCTCCTTCGCTCTCGCTCAGCTGCTCAAAGTCAATGTTGATACCATCCAGCCCTCTGGCCTGCGCTTCATTCACCAGCCCCCTCACCAATGTGGTTCTGGTGGAAAGAGCAGACAGCACCGTCCCCGTATCCACTGCCGTATTAAAATTATCTACCAGGCCCCAGACCTCAAGGCCCATCTGGTGTGCCGTATTCACATAATCCGTACTTGCGATGTTGGTAAAATTACCCTGATTATCGCTCAGAGAATACCAGGTCGGCGAAATGACATTGACCCCTTTGGCATTGGAAAGCACGCCCGGGAAAGACGCATTTGCCGCCTGCGCCGTCACCTGATGCCAGGCCAGATTGATCTTATAATCTCTGGTCAGGCTCGTATACTCCGGCTCCAGATAATCCATCACAGCATCCGGTGTCTCACTGTGTTCATTGGTAAGGCGCTTCTTTTCCACATAACCAATAATGCTGTCTGCCGTCTTGACCTGATCCCAGTTTTCCATTTCTTCTAATATGACAACCCTGTCACCTTTTTCCACATCTGTCAGGATGTCGCTCTTAACGCCGCCCTGATATCGGACTGCCGTATCTCTCTTAATCTCTGCCACCTGTCTTTCATTCCAGGAGGTGTCAAGCTGGATACGGTTCGGCTCCGTAAACAGAGTATAGCCGAAATTCGTATACTGCTTTACAAAATCAAGGGCCACATACAGCACCCTGTCCTCTCCCTCTCCTTCATAATAAGAAAGAACATATCCTGCATCCGTACTGTTATCAGCCATTGTATAATAGCCTGACGCTATCTGGCTTGTACCGATCTGCGTCATTACGATATCATCTGGCAGAGAATAAATGAGTACGCCATCCGCATCCTCATAAAAACGGTCATTCAGATAAGCATGCACACTGTCCAGATCCAGATAGCATCTGCCGTCCTTTACCTGCGCCTTTATATCCAGAAGCTCATCCTGCAGCATCACTGCCGCTTCTTCCTCCGATGTCACTCCGAAATATTCGTTCAGATCCGCTCTCTCCTTTGAATAGGAGTATTTTTCCATTACCTTCATCAATCCGCATACGCCCAGTGTCAATAAAATGAGGACGACCGCGATGATGACCGGAATCTTTTTCTTCATCTTTCCAGCTCCTTTCGTGTCGCCCTTCATTATAACAAACTATTGAAATACCGTCATTACCAAAAACGACAATTTCTTCCCTTTTTTTCATATTTAAGAAAATCTTAACCAGTCCTGTCACCTTTTTCCGTTTATTTTGTCAGCATAAGCAGCAATATGGGGACCGGAATATGAAAAATTTTCGACCAAATTAAAAGAAGGAGGCATTGCCGTGCCTTTTACGTGATATATTAAATATATGGATATATTTGTCCATTGTTTTTTCTGAGAAATGACGATAATAATAGTAAGGAAAGATGCCAGACAGTATCTGAATAAAAATACAAATATAGTTTACCCCTCATTGAATTATAAACGTGTGAATCTTAGTTTGTTGGGAAAGATTGTTCCGAGCAGGCATGTATTGCGGCCTGTAAGACATTCCCACATTTGAAAAACCAGAACTGCTGAATTGATGTCTTTGTGGGAATCAGATGGAAATCTCTTTTTAAAACTGAATCCGAATGCCTCCCCTCCGATACGGATTCGTGTGGCATCTTCCATGGATTTATTTTATCCGATAATGTTACATTTTACAAGTAATAATTACGGAAAAATTAAATTTTTTTAAACAATCGACAGTTCTATTGACGAAATCCGCACAAAAGTATACTATACTTTTAAACTTAAAGTATTTTCAATCACCATATGTATTTTTGACAGTATCATATTAAAAAGGATGTGATCAGATATGAAAATCGAAAAAGTGAATGACAACCAGATTCGTTGCACGCTGACCAAGAGCGATCTTGCAGACCGTGAATTAAAAATCAGCGAGCTTGCCTACGGAACCGAAAAAGCCAAAAACCTTTTCCGCGACATGATGCAGCAGGCATCGTATGAATTTGGTTTTGAGGCAGAGGATATTCCTCTGATGATAGAAGCTATTCCGCTGAATTCCGAATGTATCGTCCTCATCATCACCAAGGTGGAGGATCCGGAAGAGCTGGATACTCGCTTTTCCAAATTTGCTCCCTCGGTACACGATGAGGAGCAGAATGCGGATGAGAATATTCTTTCCAAGGGCGCAGATGATGTGCTGGATCTGTTTCGGCGCATTCAGGAGGGTCGTCTTGAAAACGCTTCTTCCGATACGAAGCAGCCGGATACGGTACCCCAGCCACAGCCCGGAAAGCCGGGATACCAGAAAGCCGAAGCGGCTGCACCGGACGTGGATGTAACCAGAATTTTCTCCTTCCACTCCCTGAACGGTGTGACCAGACTTTCACATGTTTTGAATCATTTTTACAAAGGTAACAATTCTCTGTACAAAAATACATCGGACGGAAAATACATGCTCGTCGTTTCCAAGACAGACCATACGCCGGAGGAATTTAACAAGGTATGTAATATTCTTTCCGAGTATTCTTCCCCGGAACGTTTTGCTGCCGGCGGAGAAGCTTTTCTCGAAGAGCATTTTGAGTTGATTGTCAAAGGCAAAGCCATACAGGCGCTTTCACAGGTATAGGACAAATATGCCCTGATCCGGTCAAGCGTGTAACGAATGGAGTAGGAAGCGTGCGCCGCCAGACGCATCTGCAGAAAAAGCCGGCAGAACATAATCTGCCGGCTTTTCTTTATACGTTATGATACGGTTTCCAAATTAGATTGCATTTACTTTGGTCATCAGCTCTTCAATGTCAATACCATGTACCATAGCAGCTTCCTCCAGACTTTCTGCCTGAGCGGACGGGCAGCCGAGACAGTGCATGCCTGCTTCCATTAAAACAGGAGCCACATCCGGATTGGTTCTTAAGATCTCGCCGATCGTCATATTCTTTGTAATGCCAGCCATCTTTTACCTCCTTCTTTTGTGTGCAGCTTTCTTTCTGTACGGCTCTCACACCTTACAGCTTTCACACTTAGCTCTGATTATAATACTTTACCCCCGTTTTTACAATGTCATACCATTTTTTTCACAAACTTCACAATTTTTTTAGGATTTTGAGGGCTTTGTATAGGAAAAAGTACACTTCCTCGCTTGACGTAAAAAACCCTTTCACATATAATAAACATAAGGATTAGCAATAGTCTTATGCAGAACAAATTAACAAAATTACACTAAATTTTAGGAGGCTTTTCAAAATGAGACCAGAATGGAAAGATTTTGTAGGCGGCAAATGGGACAGTGAAATCAACGTACGTGATTTCATCCAGAGAAACTATACTCCGTATGACGGAGATGATTCGTTCCTTGCAGGACCTACACAGAACACAAAAGACCTGTGGGCAATGGTACTTGACTTACAGAAGAAAGAGCGTGAAGCCGGTGGCGTTCTTGATATGGACACCAAGGTTATCTCCACAATTACTTCCCACGGTCCTGGATACCTTGACAAGAGCAAAGAGACAATCGTAGGTTTCCAGACAGACAAGCCTTTCAAACGTTCCTTACAGCCGTACGGCGGTATCAGAATGGCAGAGAAGGCTTGCGCAGACAACGGCTACGAAGTAGATCCTGAAATCAGCGAGTTCTTCTCCACACACAGAAAAACACACAATGCAGGCTGCTTTGACGCATACAATCAGGAAATGAGAGCTTGCCGTTCCGCACATATCATCACAGGTCTTCCGGATGCTTACGGACGTGGACGTATCATCGGCGACTACAGACGTGTTGCTCTGTACGGTATCGACAGACTGATCGAAGACAAGCAGGATCAGAAGGACTCCACAGGACGTGTTATGACAGATGATGTTATTCGTCTTCGTGAAGAGCTTTCCGAGCAGATGGTTGCTCTGAAGATGATGAAGGAAATGGCTGCTTCCTACGGCTGCGATATTTCCAAACCGGCTTCTAACGTACAGGAAGCTATTCAGGCAGTATACTTCGGATACTTATGTGCAGTAAAAGAGCAGAACGGTGCTGCTATGTCCCTTGGACGTACATCTACATTCCTTGATATCTATGCTCAGAGAGACCTTGCAAACGGTACCTTCACAGAGGAGCAGATTCAGGAGTTCGTTGATCACTTTATCATGAAATTACGTTGCGTCAAATTTGCTCGTACACCGGAATACAACCAGATCTTCGCTGGTGACCCGGTATGGGTAACAGAGTCCCTCGGTGGTGTTGGTGTCGACGGACGTCACATGGTTACAAAGATGTCCTTCCGTTACTTACACACATTATCCAACTTAGGACCGTCTCCGGAGCCGAACCTTACAGTACTCTGGTCTACAAGACTTCCGGAAAACTTCAAGAGATTCTGTGCTAAGACCTCCATCCAGACATCTTCCATCCAGTATGAGAACGATGACCTGATGAGAGTAACTCATGGTGATGATTACGGCATCGCTTGCTGTGTATCCTCCATGGTTATCGGTAAGGAAATGCAGTTCTTCGGAGCACGTGCTAATGTTGCTAAATGTTTACTTTACGCTTTAAACGGTGGTATCGACGAAGTAACCAAGAAACAGGTTGGACCGAAATACCGCAAGGTGGAAGGCGATGTTCTTGATTATGATGATGTATGGGCTAAATTCATCGACATGATGGAGTGGCAGGCAGATGTTTACGTTAACACACTGAACATCATCCACTATATGCACGACAAATACTGCTATGAGAGAGCAGAGATGGCTCTTCATGACAGAGACGTTAAGCGTTACTTCGCAACAGGTGTTGCAGGTCTTTCCATCGTAGCTGACTCCTTATCCGCTATCAAGTACGCTAAGGTTGAGCCGATTCGTGACGAAGACGGAATCATCGTTGACTTCAAGACAACAGGTGAATTCCCGAAATATGGTAACGATGATGACCGTGTAGACTCCATCGCACAGGAAGTTGTTCACAAATTCATGACAGCTGTAAGAAGACACCATACCTACAGAAACGGTGTTCCGACAACCTCGATCCTGACCATTACTTCTAACGTAACATACGGTAAAGCAACAGGTAATACACCGGATGGACGTAAGAAAGGCCAGCCGTTCGCTCCGGGTGCTAACCCGATGCACGGACGTGATACTCACGGTGCAGTAGCTTCCTTATCTTCTGTATCCAAGCTTCCGTTCAAGGATGCACAGGATGGTATTTCCAATACCTTCACCATCATTCCGGGCGCTCTTGGTAAAGAAGATCAGGTATTCGCTGGTGATATCGAAATCGACTTAAACAAATAATTCTAGGGAGTGAGACCCATGGATGAGAAATCTATGATTGATGACATCGTAAAGATGCTGGATGCCGGTATTGGTCATGGCGTCGGTCATGTAAATATCGATACCGACAATTCTACTACAGATAACACTATCGAGACTATGGGATGTGCTGATTGTTCCAAGAATCCTCTGGCATGCAGCGTTCCCACTCTTCATGAGGGTCTTGACGACCAGGAAGCATAATATGAATCATAATAGGAGGAATAGACATGAGTACAGCAAACACAGCTCAGGTAGATAACCTGGTAGCATTATTAGATGGTTATGCAACAAAGGGCGGACATCATCTGAATGTAAATGTATTAAACAGAGACACATTATTAGATGCTCAGAAGCATCCGGAAAATTATCCGCAGTTAACAATCCGTGTATCCGGATATGCAGTTAACTTCATCAAATTAACTCCGGAGCAGCAGGCTGACGTAATCAGCAGAACCTTCCACGAAGCTATCTAAGATTCAGGAAGTACAGAAACAAAAATAAGAAGTCCGAGATGAAAGTTTACTTTCATCTCGGACTTTCTATTTTTGAGGAAAATATGGATAAAAGCTTCCCATATCCTTCCTACTGCTCGCTTGCCTCCTGCAAATAAATATAATCATAAATCTGCTTTACAGAACCGTACAATACATCCTTATTCGGATTATAGAAGCATACACAGATGACTTCCTTCTTTCCGTTTGTCGCCGTTGCCGCAAGCACGCTTCCGGCTGCTCTGGTCGTTCCGGTCTTTGTGCCGATAATCTGGTATAATGTACTGGTATAAGGCTTCTGACCGGATAAGAACTGATTCGTATTCAAGCCGCCAATCACATCATTATTTGTTCTGGCCGGCAGCGCATACGCTGGCATACCGACGATAATCCGAATCCAGTCATAGGTCATCGCCTGTTGCGTAATGACAGCAAACTCTCTCGCTGTTGTACGAATAGCTGTATAGCCATTTCCGCCATCCAGACCGTATATATTATCAAAATATGTCGCAGACAGTCCTAACTGCTTTACCTTCTCATTCATGGCCACCACACAGGCGTCTGTGCTTCCATAAGCAGCCTCTGCCAAAATCTGTGCAGCATCCGCGCCGGATGGAATAAGCATCATTGCCAGCAGCTCATAAGCATAATAAGCTCCTCCCGCCTTCACTCCTGCTTTTGAAGCACCTCCCGGTACACGGTCCAACTGCTCCTGTGTTACAGGAAGCACGGTATCCATCGGAAGTACATCGCAAATTACCATAGCTGTCACGAGCTTCGTTGTACTGGCCGGCGGCACCGTCACATCTGCATTTCTTTCCGCCAGTACCTCTCCGGTAGATGCATCCATTGCCAGATAACAGAGAGACTCTACTCCCGGTACCTCCCCTGCCGCCTGTAGCTGCATCGCCGGAACGGAGGCCAACAGCACTGCCGCCGCTAATACAGCGGTTGCTGCTCTTTTTACCGCGTTCATTTTTCCTGTATTCCTCATATCCTTCTCCTTGTTCTTCTGAATGTGTTCACTCACAAAATGAAAATAGTCCACTCACAGTAAAAAATAAAAGAGGCTGCGACAACACCTTGCAGCATTCTCACAGCCTCTCATTTTCACCTGAATTATGCCTGATCAATAGCACCTGTCGGGCACTGTCCTGCGCAGGAACCACAGTCGATGCACTTCTCAGCGTCGATTTCAAATTTTCCATCTCCCATGCTGATAGCGCCAACCGGACACTGTGCCTCGCAAGCTCCACAAGCTACGCAAGCATCAGAAATTGCATATGCCATAATTTTATCCTCCTTATACCTTTTCCTTACTGAGATTGATATATTCTTATCAAACCTTGATTCTATTTTAATACAAACAGATTGGTAATACAAGAGAATTATACGGAAAATAACTTCCGCGAAAAAATTTTTCTAGATAATAATCCCCGTGCATCCGTTTTATCCTACTTTGCTGCTGCATCGTCTGCCCTTCTCGCGCGGATTCCGTCCAAAATGACCTGCTTCTTTTCAATCACCTTGCCTTTATCCATAGGAGGCACATCTTCCAGCCTGTACTTGATTCCAAGCTTTTCATACTTCACCTTACCCATTGTATGATAAGGCAGTACATCCAGTGCCTTCAGGCTGCTCAGCCCGCCGATAAAGTAGCCGAGCTGATACAGATACTTGTCATCATCGGTTATGCCCGGCACCACTACATGACGGATCCAGGTATCCACATTTTTAGCGGAAAGATATTTGGCAAAGGCTAAAATTCCGTCATTTGGCTGTCCGGTGAGTTCTTTATGCTTTTCGGGATCAATATGCTTGATATCCAGCATAACCAGATCTGTCATCGTCATCAGCCTGTCCAGCTTTTCCAGCCATTCCGTGTCCTTCTCGCTGTAGGCAATTCCTGAGGAATCGATACAGGTATGAATTCCCTTCTTCTTTGCAAGGGAAAAGAGTTCCAGAAGAAAGTCCACCTGCATCAGTGGTTCCCCTCCTGTTACCGTAATACCGCCTCCTCTGTAGAAGCCTTTGTTTCTTTCATATTGCTCTATAATATCCGACGCTTCCATCATCGTACCGCCATTCATTGCCCAGGTATCCGGGTTATGGCAATAGGCACACCTCATCGGGCAGCCCTGCACAAATACGACAAACCTGACGCCAGGTCCATCTACTGTTCCAAAGCTTTCCAGTGAATGTATTCTTCCGCTCATTGCATTTCCTCCTATCGCTGCCGCAGCAGCTATTATTTTCTTTTCATCATTCTGTTTATCCGTACTCCTTTAGTATACTATCCTGAACCTTAAAAATCAACGAAACATCAGGAAAATGCTCTTATCCGTTTAAGCCAAACAGCAGACGCTTTTTCTTCTTTTCCGACGCCTGCTCACTCCGGGTACGAAGCAGTGCGTCAATTTTCCGAAAATGCTCCTCCTCCCGCTGTATTCTCCGCTCTTCGCGCTCCTGGTCCTTTTCCTCCTTCTGCCGGAATTGATAGTCCATCTCCTTCACGACCATCTCCTGCATACTGGCTAACAGTTCTTCATTATTGCTGCGCACAGCCTCTTTCATCATCTGGGACAGGAGGAACTGAAGTCTTGCTGCCTTTTGTGTCTTTTCATCCTCTGTAAGCTCAGTCTGCTGCCTGGCTGTATCTACTGACACATTTTCAACTGCCTCAGCCGGACGGCATTCCTCCTGCATTTTTTCCTCCTGCATTTTTTCCTCCTGTCCGCTTCCGTTCTGTATCTTTTCCTCCTGTGTGCTTTCTCCCTCTATCTCATTCTGCACTTTATGTATAACATTATTCTGCATCAGAAGACTGATTTTCTGTCTGTTCTTCTTGGCCTTTCGGCCTCTTCCCTTTGTAGCGCTTCTGGGGACTCTGTGACTCATATTTTTTTCCTCCTCTTTGACATCCATTATGACCGGAATTCCACCCATGGGATCCTTCAGGGCATTCCGTATCGCCTTAAGCTGCAAGCCTTGATCCTTCCACTTTTTGATCATGCGGAAACGTTCTATATCCTCTTCTGTATAATAGCGGTGTCCCAGCTTATTCCGCTGAATCGGGAGCTGTAATTCCTCCTCCCAATAACGAAGTACGTGGCTTTCCACCTCGACCTGTTTTGCTGCATCCGAAATCAAATATTGTTCCATCCTTCTTCTCCCTTCCTTGAAACATGAGATTTTAAATATATAAAAAAGAGAACCCCTCCTTCTTTCAGTGGATTCTCTTTTGTAAAATATTTTTCTGTTCTTATTTCTGCATATTGGCAAATCTTGTATAATCCGGCAGCCAGACCAGATTTACCGTACCAATCGGGCCATTTCTCTGCTTGGCAATGATAATTTCCGCAATGCCCTTCATATCCGTATCCTTATTGTAATAATCATCACGATAGATGAACATGACCACATCGGCATCCTGCTCGATGGCTCCCGATTCACGCAGATCCGAAAGCATCGGTCTGTGATCCGGCCGCTGCTCCACGGCACGTGAAAGCTGCGACAGCGCCACAACGGGAACGCTCAGCTCTCTGGCGAGCGCCTTTAAGGAACGGGATATATCTGAAATTTCCTGCTGTCTTGAATCGCTCCGGCCGCTTCCTGTCATAAGCTGCAGGTAGTCAATAATAATAATCTTCAAGTCATGCTCCAGCTTGTATTTTCTGCATTTTGAACGCAGCTCCGCAATACTGATACCCGGAGTATCATCAATAATCAGCTTGGATTTTCCAATCACTCCTGCGCTTTCAATCAGCTTCTCCCACTCTGTATCCGAAAGCTGTCCGGTTCTCAGATTTTGGGAATTCACCTGAGATTCCAGCGAGAACAGACGGTTTACCAGCTGTTCCTTGGACATTTCCAGACTGAAAATAGCCACACACATATCCTGCTTAAACGCTACATGCTGGGCGATATTCAGCACAAATGCCGTCTTACCCATAGACGGTCTGGCGGCCACCAGAATCAGGTCTGAAGGCTGCATACCGGCTGTCCGGTAATCCAGATCCAGAAAGCCCGTCGGAATACCGGTAACTGCGCCATTGTTGCGTGAAGCCTGCTCAATCTTATCCATAGCATTCATCACGACCTGACGAATCGGTACAAAATCCTCCGTATTCCTTCTCTGCACCAGATTAAAGACCTTCTTCTCTGTCTCTTCCAGTATCATTTCCAACGGCTCTTTGCCGGCATAACAGGTATTGGAAATTTCATCATTTAATTTAATCAGCTTGCGAAGAGTGGATTTCTCCGCAACGATATTTGCATAATATTTGATATTCGCAGAGGTAGGCACCGCCGTAATCAGCTCCCGGACAAACTCCAGACTGCTGACCTCCGGAGGAACATCCTTTTCCTTTAAGCGATTCTGAAGCGTAACCAGATCGACCGGCTGTCCCTCATCATTTAATTCCACCATCGTCTCAAACAGCACGCCATACTGTTTGCTGTAAAAATCTTCACCGTTAATGATTTCCGAAGCTACCACGATCGCCTCCCGGTCCATAATCATGGAACCGATGACTGACTGCTCCGCTTCGATACTGTGTGGAAGTATTCTCTTAATCAGTGCTTCATCCATTTCCGGCATATTATGCTTCCTTTACATTGACACGGAATTTTCCGGTCACCTTCGGGTGTAATTTGACCGCTACCTCATAGGTTCCGAAATTCTTCAATGCCTCCGGCAGCTGAATCTTCTTTTTATCTATGGAAATACCAAACTGCTCCTTTAATGCCTGAGAGATTTCTTTGGAGGATACCGAACCGAAAGCTCGTCCACCCTCTCCTGCTTTCATGGAAACTACAACCAGCTTTGTTTCCAGCTCCCCTGCAAGCGTCTGAGCCTCTTCTAACTGCTCCTGCGCAACCTTGGCATCATTGGCCTTCTGCAGCTTCAAATCATTCATATTCTTTCCGTTTGCCTCTACACCCAGCTTTTTCGGTAAAATGCAGTTTCTCGCATAGCCATCGCTTACATTGACAATTTCACCTTTTTTCCCAAGTGCTTTTACATCTTCCAATAATATTACTTTCATTATAAGTCACCCTCTTCTATCATTCTGTCTAATGTACTTTTTACGATCTGAATCGCTTCCGCAATCGTCGTATTTTCTATCTGTGCCCCGGCAATATTCATATGACCGCCGCCGCCCAGCCGCTCCATGATAATCTGTACATTCACTTCATCAATGGATCTTGCACTTACATAAATCTTACTCTGATACTCCGTCAGCACAAAGCTTGCTTTAATGCCCTTGATATTCAAAAGTTCATTCGCGGCCTGTGCTCCGACAATGGTCGGACTTTGCAGATCCTCACTCGGACAGACGGAAATCGCATAATCACTGCGGTAAATCTCTGCCTGGCTGACCGCATCCGCTTTTGCCTTATATTCATCCGCATTCTCACGGAACAGCTTACGTACTCTGGTGACATCCGCACCATTTCTGCGCAGGTATGCAGCCGCCTCAAAGGTACGTACCCCGGTCTTGCTCATAAAATTATTGGTATCAATCATAATACCGGAATACAGACAGTCCGCTTCCTCATTTTTGAGCCGGATTCCTTCTCCAATGTATTGCAGGATTTCGGCAACCATTTCGCAGGTCGAGGACGCATACGGCTCTACATAGGAAAGTGTTGCATTCTCCACAACCTCTGTCCCCTGTCTGTGGTGATCCAGAACGACAATGGATTTGCAGAACCGAAGCAGCTCAGGACACTCCGTAATGCTGGGTTTATTGACATCCACAATGACCAGCACCGTATTGCTTCCGGCCGCTTCAATGGCCTGATTGCTGCTTAAAATCATATCCTCTTCGTAATCCGGATTGTTCTGGAACAGCTCCACTAACGGCTGCATGGAGGTCGTAACATCATTGACCACAATATGAGCCTTTCGTTCCAACGCCTTTGCAATGCGGTAGATGCCGACCGCCGCGCCGAAGCTGTCCACGTCTGCCAGACGATGCCCCATCACGATTACCTTATCCTTGGAGGTAATAATCTCATTCAGAGCGTGAGCCTTTACCCTTGCCTTGACCCGGGTATTCTTTTCTACCTGCTGACTCTTTCCACCATAGTAGGTAATGGACTCCGGTGTCTTGACAACCGCCTGATCACCGCCACGTCCAAGCGCCAGATCAATGGAGGTTCTGGCAAACTCATAGTTCTGGGCAAAAGTCAGACCATCCAGACCGACACCAATACTGAGCGTAACCGCCATTTCATTTCCGATATTAACGGTCTTCACATCCTCCAGCAGATCAAACTTGCTCTCTTCCAGCTGCAGAAGCGATTTCTTACGCATAATAATCAAATATTTATCCTTTTCAGTCTTTTTGGAAATACCGTCCAGAGCCGCAATATATTTATTTACCTTTCGGTCAATGAGTGCAATGAGCAGCGATCTGCGCACTTCCTCTACACTGTCCAAAGCCTCTTCATAATTGTCCAGATAAATCATACCGACTACCAGCGACTGATCATCATTTTCCTTCAGGGCAATTTTCAGAGCCGTCTCATCAAACAGATACAGAGCAACCAGATAACCGTTATAATCGTCTGCCTCAATAATATCGCTGTTGATCGCCATCTCCTTTAAGGATACCTTCTTCATCTTAGCCACAAATTCAAAGCCCTCGAAGGTCAGATTCATTTCTGTTTCCTCAGCCTCACCCGGCAGCTTTTCCCTGGTAAGGGAGGGAAACAGCGTAGTAATCGACTTGCGATATCCTTTATCCTTATGTACGACCTTTTCAAATGCCTTATTTGTCCAGATGATACGCCCGCCTTCATCCAGCAGCGCATGCGGCAGCTCCAAATCCCGCAGAAGCCTTCTCTGAATCTGTCCGTACTGCGTGGCAAAGCTGATCAGCTCATTCATAATAATCGGCTTATTATAAAAAATCTGCATCAGTACAACCACAAAATACAGAATCACAAAACAGCTTAAGAACAGCCCTGCCCAAAAGTTCAGCAGATATATCAAAATATTAACCAGTCCCAGTAATATGCCGAGAATCACAGAAGTCTGCTGAAAGCTGCGCAGCCTTCCCTTCACCTTCATTTTAACCCGTTTGCTCATAGTACCTCTCGCACCAATAATGACATTCCTTGATATAAACATCCATGTTGTAAAGTATATCATTTTTCTACCTAAAATTCCATACCCTTACGCATGCAAAATAGCGACAGCTTTTATATTTTTTTCGACACAAAGCAATCAGGAGAGCGGTGATTCGCTCTCCTGACGCTTATTTCTTCCTGGTTTTCTTTTTGGCAGGCTCTTTTTCCTGTTCTGTTGTTTTTTTCTGTTCTGTCGCTTTTCCCTGCTCTTCTTCCCCCTGAAGCTGCTTTTTAGCCTTTCTTTTTCTGGCCTTTCTCGTATGTACCAGCAGAATCAGGATGACTGCCAGAACAGCCGCTATACACAGAGTGACCACTGTCATGTTGATTTCCTGCTTTAATATGACAAACGCACCCTCTGTTCCCTGATCCGATTCAAAGACATAGTAGCGACCGTCCATCTTACCGTCCACAAGCTGTAATTTCCCGTCGCGAACCAGCGCTGCTCTGACTTTTCCATAATAACCGTCTGTGAGCACATGGATGCCTACCGTATCCTGCTGCTCCGTTGAGGAGGATACGATCTGATAGTGATATCCCTCCTTTACTTCATAGCCTGCAAGCTGCGGAAGCTCTTCCAGATTCAATTGTTCGCATCTAAGTACTGCATCCGGGTAGAACTGACCGGAAACAAGCACTTTTGGCACATCCTCGCCGGTCGACAATGCCGTAGTCCAGTCTTCGTATACCGCACGCACCACCATGTTCCTGTGAATATTCGTAAAATCCAGCTTATCCCAGGTTCCTAAAATGCCATCCCGTTCAGGCGGAGCCGGAATATCCTTTTCGGATAAGGATTCCCCATAGCCGCAGTTCAGAATTTTGATAACACCTTCATCCCCCATGAAACGTATGGTAAATTTCTGGAAATCTGCCGGTGTCTCTTCCAGCTCAATCAGCTTCTCATAGCTTACCGGTGCAGCCTGGCTCGCATAAGTCAATCCATTGACTGCTGCAATACCGTCATCCACAAAGTAATTGCCTGACACATCTCCGTCTGCATCTCCTGCAATCGCACCGAACTTTTCACCATCCTCCGTAAAGACAGAGGTCATGCCATAGTTATTCAGAATACTGCTGCCTTCTCCAACGATACCGCCTGTATAGTTATGACCGGTTATATTACAGAGTGTATAGCTGTTGCGAATCATATAATCGCTTTTCCCTGCAATGCCTCCTGCATAATCTCCGTCTGTCGTCTCCACATCCCCATAATTCTGACAGGCTACGACAGCTCCCAGATCAGCCCGGCCTACAATACCGCCTGCATAATCATTTTGGGCTGTTACTTCATTTCTGTTTTTACAGTTATAAATGGTTCCGACCGCAGTCCTCTTAGAATCCAGGCTTCTGTCTCCGGTTTTTACAATTTCAAAATCGGACTCTGTATTCCACTCCACACTGATCGAGCCGGCGATACCGCCACCGTTGATATCGGAAATGATTTCACCCTCATTTTGGGAATTGAGTACTTTTCCCTTCTGCTGTGTCGTATCTGTGGAATCAGACAGGTCATCATAATAGTCGGAAAGCTCCTTATCTGCATCCGGATCGTTAATCTTCTCTTCCAGATCATCCAAACCGTCCGAAGCCGTATCATTGATCAGGTGCATCTGGTCTGTAATACGGTCCATCTGTGCAATGACATCATCATTCGCATCACGCAGACGATCCTTAAGATCATCAATTTTGGCATCCAGCTCATCCATCTGTGCGGAAAGATCTTCATCCGTCTCCTTCAGGTCATCCCTGAAATCCTTCATGTGGTTTTCTACTACATGGATGACATGCTTGATCTCTGTTCCCAGCTTATCGGCATTATCTACCAGGCTTTTTCCTTCTCCGACTGCATCCCTGGCTGCCTGATTCAGCTTATCGCTTTCCTTTTCCATATTGCCGGCTAATTCCAGCATCTTTTTCTCAATCAGCTTCTGCATGACAGCCTGAACTACAGGATCGTTTGGATCTATACCTATCGTCGGGTCATATCCTGCTGCGATAAGTGCCCGTATAATATCCTCCTGAGAGATGCCCAGCTCATTTAAAAGCTGCATCATCTCCTCCTGGGTCATGGAACCACCAGAAGGCGCTGCACGGAAGATAGTTTCTTCGATACTCATAACACTGCCGCTCAGGGATGCTGTATTGTCATTTCCGGTGCTGCCGCCATCGTTTCCTGTGCTGCTGCTATCGTTTCCTGTGCTGCTGCTATCGTTTCCGGTGCTGCCGCCGTCGTTTCCTGTGCTGCTGCTATCGTTTCCGGTGCTGCCACTGCCATTTCCGGTGCTGCTGCTATCGTTTCCGGTGCTGCCGCTATCGTTTCCGGTGCTGCCACTGCCATTTCCGGTGCTGCCGCTATCGTTTCCTGCACTGCCGCTATCGCTTCCTGTGTTACCACTATCATTTCCCGTGCTGTTACCGTCACTGCCTGTTTCCTCTCCGGTCACGGCTTCGGAAGTCGTCATGATTCCGGTTGAACTGCCGGCTGCACCACCACCGGAAATTCCCATTTTCTGGATTGCCTCCAGAATCGCCAGCGCTTTATCCATATCCGACTTGATACCATTGATCGATGCAACGATGCTTTCCCCATCTACATTAAAGTCCAGCATGTCAATACGGCGCTCTACAATATCCAGGGCCTCTTCCAGATCATCCAAAAAGACATCATTCTGGTCACTGTAATAGTCCTTGTAGCCGTCTATGGAATCCTTAATGCTGTCTATGGAATCACCTACTGCATCCATATTGTCAATCGTATCATTATCTGCATCCTTCGCAATATCGGAAAGATCCGAAAGCATATCAATCAAATCATCCATCTGCCTGCGCAGCTTACCGGAGGTTCCTTCTTCATAATTGATTTCCACATACGGCTCAAACAGTCCTACGATGCCGCCGATATTCTTTCTGCCCTGCACTTTGCCATCATTGCGGCAGTTATCTACACAGCCTCGCTGATAACCGACAATACCGCCTACCCGATAACCGACATGCGGATATCCAATCACACCGTGATTCGTACTGTTTTCAACCACTCCCTCACTGGTACCTGCAATACCGCCTGTGGAAGTAATCTTATCCTCATCCGTCATCATAGTCGAAAAATCCATGGAGAAATTCAGATTCATTCCGTTCTGCTCATCTCCCTCCGCCTCCTTGACGGTTTCTGCCGTAGCATTGATATTTCCCTCATTGATACAATTACTGATTCGACCCTCATTGATGCCTGCAATGCCGCCTGTTTTTTTCGTGCCTAACAGCTTTCCTTCATTCCGGCATCCACTGATCAAACCCGTTGCTTCATTGTATCCGACAATTCCTCCTGCTGCCTCCTTTGCAATGACCTCTCCCTCAAAACGGCAGTCCTGAATCGTGCCACGGTTCGTTCCCGCAATACCGCCGATGTTAATTCCGGTTCCGGTCGGCTGAAGCTTTCCCTGAATCGTCAGGTTGCGGACGATTCCTTCTTTCTCTACAAACCGAAAGAAGCCCATATCCGATCCTGCTTCCTCCATCACGTAACCACTGATCGTATGGCCGTTTCCTTCAAAAGTACCGCAAAAGATAGGAATCGGCGCCAGTTTTTCCCCTCTGACATCCAGATCCGCATCCAGACTGAATACCTTGCCTGTCGAATAGGCATCTGTAATACATGCTTCTGCAAATTTCTGCAGATCCGATGGCGATTTAATATGTATGACCTCAGCAGTGTTTTCTGTTGCTTCTTTCTCTTCTTTCTTCTGGCCCTCTGCCACATTGGCATTGGTTTCAGCCTTTACGACAGCCAGATCCGAGGAGACTGTTGCAGCCGTCACTGCCACACACAGAAACAGGGCAGTCATCTGTAAAAGCTTCTTATTCTTCATCTGCTTCATCCTCCTCATTCTCTGATTTATTGACACTGAATGCCGCTTTTTCGGTAATCTTATCCCCAACCAGCAGAATCTGGGGCAAAATCAGCATAACCAGGATAATCGAAATCAATGTACCCCAGCCAAGCGTAGTACCCAGAGATGCGATAACCGCATTACTCGTAATCTTACCAATAACAAAGCCCGCACTGCACATGATCGTTCCCGAAGTAATAATGGTCGGGAATGCCTGGTTGAGCGCTTCCACAACAGCCTCCTTCCTGGATGCTATCTGCTGTCTCAAATCCATATACCGGGTTGTAATCACGATAGCATAATCGATTGTCGCACCCATCTGAATGGAGCTGACTACCAGATAGCTGATAAAGAACATCGTTTCATTTTTCAGATACGGAAGCGAGAAATTAATCCAGATACTTCCCTGAATGGTCAGTACCAGCATGAACGGCAGCGCAGCATTCTGGAAGGTAAACAGCAGGATAATACCTACAAACAATGCGGTCAGGACACTGATGAGCACATTATCCTTGGAAAAGGATTTGCTCAGGTCATAATTACTGGTCGGATCACCTACCACATATACCTCATCGTACTGCTTTAATGCCAGATCACGAATCCTGTCTACCACTGCAAAGGTTTCCTCTCCCTCTACAGGACCGGTCAACTGCACGACAATACGGGAATAATTTTCTCCCTCAAGCTGTTCTCTGGCATCACAGATGGCATCATACATTTCGTCGATATCCTCCGACACATCCTCATCCAGACTCAGCGCCCTTGTCTGCTTCTGCTCGTAAATAAAATCAATCATGCTCAGAATTGAAATATCATATTCATCGATGCTGCTTAAAAGAGCACCATACTCTTCCTTATCCAGCGCATAAGCACGATAAACAAAGCGTACCAGATCAATATCGGTATCGGCCACCTCTGCAAACTCTCTCGGATTGAGTTCATCTGTCAGGACATATTCGCCATTGTCTCCTACCTCTACATTAGACAAGGCCGTAATGGTGTCTACCTCTTCCACATTTTCCAAATCGGCTACAATGGCTGCTTCCCTCTCGTAATCTCCCTTCGGTACGACAATGGCCATTACATTTGTTGTATCAAAAGTTTCATTGATTCGATTCTTAGATGCAATATATTCATTCTGTTTTTCCGAAACAACGGAATTGACATCATATATGTAATGACAGCGGTTCGAGAAAATACAGCCTGCCACTACTACCGCCAGAAAGACCGGAAGCAAAATATAACGTGTCTTTACCACAATCTTACCCCAAATAGAAATTTTGGGTACGAAGCTTTTATGTCTGGTTCTATCAATGGCTTTGGAAAACATCATAATCAGTGCCGGCATAAAGCAGAACACGGACACCATACTGAGAATAATCGCTTTGGTCAGGACACTGCCCAGATCCCTGCCGATTCCAAACTGCATCAGCATCAATGCGATCATTCCGGCCATCGTGGTCAAACTGCTGGAGGAAATTTCAGGTATCGCCTTGCTGAGTGCTACAATCAGCGCCTGCTTCGTATGTAAATGCTCCTTTTCCTCCATAAAGCGGTGAAACAGGATAATTGCATAGTCAATTGCCAATGCAAGCTGCAGCACGATATCCACCGCATTACTGATGAAGGAAACCGTTCCGAATAAAAAGTTCGTTCCTTTACTCAAAATGGCTGCCATTCCGAAGGTCAGCATGAAGATAACGATTTCCATATACGTCGTCGAGGTAAAGAACAGAACGGCAATAATAATCAGCACCGCAATGACGAGAATGACCTTCATATCCTCCTGAAGGCTTGCCGAGTCATCCTTATCCACGGTAGTATATACATAGGTATCATAATCTGCCAGATATTCTCTTACCTCTGCAATCGCTTTCTGGCTCAGCTCCGTATCTTCCTCTTCCTCAAAGGCCAGCGTAAAGAGCGCCGAACAGTCCTTATAATACTCCTCCAGCCGATCGTCATCGTAAGCCTCATCCTCCGGATCATAGAAGCCCACACTGGAAATCCCCTTGATTTCCTCCATATGCTCTGCGAGCTCTTTCGCCTTATCATAGGTAACATTGGCTACTAGAATCCTGGCGCTGCCGAAGGTCGTAAATTCTTCCTCCATGATGTCCAGACCCATTCTGGTCTCTGTCGTATCCGGCAGATATTCTGTCAGATCATCATTGACATTGACCTTGGAGATTGACATCACGCAGAAAACAGCAGCCAGGCCGAAGAATACCAGAAACGCTTTTCTCTTATTCACGATAAAGGTTGCTATTTTCATCATCAGACTTTTTTTCTCACCCATTCTGTCCATTCCTTTCTTTCTTATTTATGTGAATTTTCCACTTATCTTAGTACTATCAATAGTTTACAAATCGTGCTATAATTTGCAAGAAGCATTATTTTGATTTTATCCCGTTTGAGACATTTTGTCAAAATTGTCTCACCTATATGTCTACAGGAGATTCGCATGAATACACAAACTACCTCCTCTATTTCCACAGAGCGTACACATGTCCTCTTACGGCAGGCACTTTTTACCTTGCTGTCCGTCAAGCCATTTGATAAAATATCCTTAACGGATATTTGCAGGTTGGCCATGGTACCCCGCTCTACCTTTTATCGTCATTTTGAAGACAAATATGCCCTGCTGTACCATTGCTTTGAGCACTTGCAGAAGGATGCCGGTTTGGAACTGGATATCCGGATTATTCAAAGCCGTGAACGTACGCAGGATTTTTTCGTCACGCTTTTTTCCTTTTTGGAAAAAAACAAGACCGGTTACCGCAAAATCATAGCATCAAACAGACAGGACAGCGTAATCGACTGTCTGAGGAACTATCTGGAACAACAGATTTGTGACAATCTGGAGCTTACCTTTCACAACCAGGTACCAAACGGTTTGCCCGTCGATATGTTCGGCAAGATCATATCCAGCATCATACTGGCGGCCGGACTGAGCTTTATTGAATCGGATATTTCCTATGACATTCAGGTATTAGCCGAAAGGCTGGCTCTCTGCACAGACGAAGGGCTGCTTTCTGCGGAATAGGGAAGGAATTGACACTTGAGAAAACGAAAGTTTATTCATACAAGAATGCTGCAGGATGGAATGGAAATTGATCAGACCATCGTGGATCATACCGGCCGAAAGCTCATTTGCCGTGGTACTATATTGGATGAGTATATGATTGCCTCCATGCTGAAAATGGGCATTATGGGAGTATACATTGGTGAGGGACAGGATGAAGATACGACCAGCGACGAAAATCTTTCTCCTGCTATCCGGGAAACCATTGAAAAGAATACGGTTGCCGACCAAGCCCGGGTACAGTTGAGTGAAAGTGTAAAACAACGGGTTTCCGAAGGAATCCGGTATCTTTACAACAATGCCGAGTCTGAGGATTTTACCCAGACCACCAACAGCATCGCCAACAATCTGATGAATGCTGTTCTGGAAAATGACTCCATCGCTGTCGATATCGACACACTGAAGGTCAGTGATGAATATACCTTTAAGCACAGTGTGGATGTCGCCACCATGGCCATGGTGGTTGCCAGAAAACACGGATTTTCCGATCAGGAAATTTATGAGATAGGGGTCTCCGGTCTACTGCATGATGTCGGAAAATCCAGGATTCCTAACGAAATACTGAATAAACCGGGGCGGCTTACCGAAGAAGAATTTTCGATTATGAAGCAGCACTCTCTGTATGGCTACCGTATCCTACAGGACAAACCTGATATTTCAAACGAAATCCGTCTGGGTGTCCTGCAACATCATGAGAAGATCAATGGAAACGGATATCCTCTCAGTGTGCCAAAGGAACAGATTTGTTCCTATGCCCGTATTCTGTCGATTGTCGACATTTACGATGCTCTGGTGACTGAACGTCCTTATAAAAAAGGCTTTTCCAAGCGCGATGCCGTGGAAATGATTATGGCCATGACCGATGAACTGGATATCTCCTACATGCGCAGCTTCCTAAACAGCGTAATCCTCTATCCTGTCGGTTCCACCGTACAGCTCAGTAACGGTGAAAATGCACGTGTTGTTGCCGGGAACCCGGAAAGCATCCTTCGTCCCAAGGTCGTCGGCCTGAAAACCGGTAAATTATACGATCTGCTGGGTGATTTAAGCTGTGCAAGCATTGTCATCCTATAATTGCTTATAACAAGAGCCAGTCATACCGATGAATGACTGGCTCTTTAAAATGCTTCTTATTGCAATTTCTTATTCTGCAACGTACGGCATCAGCGCGATGTGACGTGCTCTCTTGATTGCTACGGTTAAAGCTCTCTGATGTTTTGCACAGTTTCCTGTGATTCTTCTCGGAAGAATTTTTCCTCTTTCAGATACGTATCTCTTTAACTTATTTACATCTTTGTAATCAATTACATTATCTTTTCCACAGAATACACATACTTTCTTTCTTCTGCGCATTCCGCCTCTTCTCTTCATCGGAGCATCAGCTTTGTCTGCTTTATTGTAAGCCATGGTATTTACCTCCTGTTTTACTCAATCATTGTTAATTAAATGGAAGTTCTTCATCAATTCCATCCGGAATGTTCATGAATCCGTCACCTGCGGAAGACGGCTCCGGTCTGCCTGCACCGCCGCCAGAGAAACCACCGCCAAATCCATCGTGATTACCGGATGCATTTTTGCTCTCAGCAAACTCCTGATCCTCTACTACGACATCGGTGGTATATACCTTATTGCCCTCCTTATTCGTATAGCTTCCGGTCTGGATTCGTCCTGTCACTAAAACCTTGGTTCCCTTACGGAAATATTTCTCTGCAAATTCACCGCTTCTGCCAAATGCCACACAGCCAATAAAATCTGCGGTTGCATCCTCTCCGTTACGATTGAATCTGCGGTCTACTGCAAGAGTATATCTGGCAATTGCCATCGGATTGTCACCCTGAGAATATCTTACCTCCGGGTCACGTGTCAATCTTCCCATCAGAATTACTTTATTCATACTTTCCTCTTTCTGCTGCATATAAGCTATGCAATCTTATGCCTCGTCCTGTCTAACGCATAAATATCTGATAACGTTGTCCATGATACGCACACGGCTCTCGATTTCAGCGGGAACTGTAGCATCAGCATCAAAAGCGATGAAATAGTAGAACGCTTCTTTCATTTTCTGAACTTCGTAAGCTAATCTCTTCTTACCCCATTCATCAACGTTTGTAACTGTTCCACCGAATCTCTCGATCAGAGCTTTACATCTATCAATTACTGCTGCTCTTTCATCGTCTTCGATTTTTGCACTGACAACAACGGCTAATTCGTATTTGTTCATGCTTCTTTACCTCCTTATGGTCTCTGGCCCGCGCCTCACCGCGAGCAAGGAATTTAATATATCACAAGTTAGTATGATACCATATTTTCAGGGGTTGTTCAAGCATTTTTCCTGATTTCTTTCACATTTTTTTCGACTAATTTACGTGCTATCATAATCTGATGTCCGCATCCGGTGCATTTTAACCGAAAGTCTGCTCCGACACGCAGTACCTCCCACTCCCTGCTTCCGCATGGATGCGGCTTTTTCAGACGCAGCACATCTCCTACCTGAATATCCATCTCCATCCTGTCCTTTACCTGTTTTCTTCTATATTGTTGTCTTTCGCAATCCTCTATCATTTTTCTACAGGCTGCTGAAAATTTCTCCGATACTGCCACTTACTACCAGATCGGCCGTTGCGTCCCTCGGAGTCGGTGTCTTATTGATGAGAACCAGCTTATTTCCCTGATAGTAATCAATCAGACCTGCCGCCGGATAAACCGCAAGGGAAGTTCCTCCAATGATCAGTACATCTGCGTGACTGATAAAATAGATGGCATCCTGCAGAGTCTTCTGGTTCAGTCCCTCCTCATAGAGTACAACATCGGGTTTCACTCGGCCGCCGCACTCGCAGGTCGGTACTCCTTTGGATTCTACGACTGCCTGCACATCATAAAACTTTCCGCACCTTTCACAATAATTACGCAGTACGCTGCCGTGCAGCTCCAACACATTTTTACTGCCTGCCGCCTGATGGAGGCCGTCAATATTCTGGGTAATGACCGCCTTCAGCTTTCCTTCCCTTTCCCATTCGGCCAGTTTTAAATGAGCCGCATTCGGTTTGGCATCCAGACAAAGCATCTTATCCCGGTAAAAACGGAAAAACTCCTCCGGCTTCTGCCGGTAAAACGTATGGCTCAGAATTGTTTCCGGTGGATAGTCATACTTCTGATTATAAAGCCCGTCCACACTTCGAAAATCCGGGATACCGCTCTCCGTAGATACCCCTGCACCTCCGAAAAAGACAATATTATCCGTTTGGTCAATGATTTGTTTCAGTTTTTCGATCTGCTCCATACCCTTTCCCCGCCTTTCTGCAAGTTTATATCCTTACTCTTTATTATACGTTCTATAAATACGCCATGCAAGCCTTAAAACATCCTTACGCCAGGCACTTCCGCCAGCGCCATCCTCCGTCCGTACCAGCCAGAGCCGCCATACAATTTTTGAGGCCACAGCCTGAATGGGGTTTTCTAAATGAAGCAAAAAAACAGTGATATCCGGTCGGGGCGTATTCCATGTGCATCCTTGCACGTGGAATACTAAAATCGGCATCCTTGCCGATTTTTCCCTATGTTTTTGAATGCTTCATTAAGAAAACACACATTCCGGCTGTAGGCCTCAAAAATTGTATGGCGGCTCTGGCTGGTACGGACGGAGGATGGCGCTGGCGGAAGTGTTATGTTCCTACATATTCCCAAACAGATAATCCTTCATGACACCAAAAAATTCCCGCAGCATATTATTTGGCTGCATTGGGAGATAAGAGACTGATGCAATGCCGCATACATCCTGATATCCCAACTTTTTTGCAATGCCGACGGCGCGGAAAATATGAAAATTGTTGCTGACAATTCCTACAGATACATCTGCGTTTCTCTGCTCTGCAATCACAGCTTTGGAAAAGGTCAGATTTTCCACGGTATTCGTAGACTGATCTTCTGTCAGAATCCTTTCCGGCGCAATCCCCTTGTCTATCAGATAACGCTTCATACAGGCTGCTTCCGTTTCCGGCTCATTACTGCCCTGACCACCTGACACGATTGCTACCGTATCTTCATTCTCTACCAGATATTCATAAGCCCGGTCCAACCGCATGGCCAATACCTTGCTCGGTCTGTCCGGTTTGACCTGCGCTCCCAAAACCACAATGTAATCGAGATCCGGTCTTCCTTTGGCTGAAAATCCACTCAAAATCAACCCTTCCACCACTACAAGCAAAACGACTCCCAGGAGGAAGCAGATACCGAAGCCTCTCCGCAGGAAAACAGGAATATGCTGCTGCAGCCATCCGTTTCCGTTTAAAATGCCGTAAGATAAAAATGCCGTTCCAAGAAGAGCCCAGATAAAATAGAAATTGGTGCCGACACCTCCAAAAATCAAAATCCCTATAAAATAGAGCAGACACAGGCCCCCTATGATATATGCCCACATATTCTTTCTCCTTCCACTCCTCCTGCCCTCTGCCGAAAGCACGGGTGTCCTTTTCTGCCCTTACTATAGCAAAAACCGTTTCGGTATACAATGAAGTTTTCCGAAACGGTTTCTTATGTTTTTATGAATAGCAACGATGAACAGATTCTATTTTACGTATTTTCTGTCCGCCTCACAGATATGTTCCTGAATCCATGCCTTCAGATATTCCAGAAGCTCCAGAATCATTCCATCCTGTGTACCGAGGGAAAGATCCGCTACATGTACATCAAAATCATCCACCTTTACAGCAAAGGTCTGATGCAGCTTCCTGTGCTCCTCCAGTCCTTCATATCCAATCTCCTCCATATACTGCTCTTCATCGGAAAAGTGGAACTTCACATACTCCTTGATTCCGGCCAGTATCTTACGGATATCTGCGCATTTATAAAGCTTGTTTTCATCCTTTAAAAGGCTGTGGGCTTCATCCATCAGCTCCAACAATCTGGCATGCTGTGCATCGATTTTTTCTATGCCTAAAAGATATTCCTGCTTCATCTCGTACTTCATGTCATCTTATCTCCCTGAATTAATACTTTGTAAAACAGCTGACACTGTCTAAAAGCTCACCTACCACCTGATTCACTCCGTTTAGCGCAGCACTGATTTCTTTCATACCCCCGGCTAACTGGGCCGTATTATTAACCACATTGGAAACACCCTGTGTGCTTTCATTGACCGTAAGAGTAATACCCTCATTGGCAGAGGTCACACTCCTCATAACCTGCAGCATCTGCTCAGTTGCAGCCTGAAACCTTCCCATGATTCCCTCAATCGTAGCAGCAGCCTTTGCATACTCCACACCGGTTTCTTCCAGTGTCTCATAATCTGCGAGTACCCGGCTGTTGACAAACTCCAGAAGTCTGGAAGCATTGGATGCCAGCTCTTCTACGCTGCTTACAACCTCCACACTGATCTGCTGAATGTTGTTGGCTGTATTTCTGGAATTGTCGGCAAGCTGCCTGATCTCATCTGCAACTACCGCAAATCCTCTTCCGGCTTCTCCCGCTCTGGCTGCCTCAATAGAAGCATTCAGCGCCAACAGATTCGTTTTGTTGGCAATGCCCAGAATCTCTTCGGTCAGATCCGAAATACGGGAAACCTGCTTGCTTTCCTCCACGGAACAGCTGACCGCCGCATCAATATGCTGGATCATGCTGGTTACCTCTTTTTTGCTTTCCACAGCCTGTCTTTCTACAGCATCAGCCTTCCCCTTGATGCTCTCTGCGTAACGGCTGCCCTCTTCCACTTCCTTCGTCATGGCATCCACAGAGCTTTCCACATCCCTGGTATTGCTGTTGACGGTCGTCACATTAGCTGCAACCTCCTGCATACCGGCAGCCAGCTCTTCCAGCGTAGCAGAGGTATCATCCGCACCCTGCTCTGCCCGGTCTACATTGTTGCCAACCGTTTTCTGCTGTCCGGAAAGCTCATCACAGGAACGGATAATTCCTGCAATAATGTTCTGGAATAAATCCAGAAACGAGTTTACACTCTCTGCCAGCTGTCCAATCTCATCCTGTGACCGCACATCAATACGCATAGTAAGATCGCCCTCGTTTTGGCGGATACCATCCATAATCTGTCTCAGCTGTCTGGTAACACGCTTTAAAGGTTTTACAATCCCTCTCTGCGTAATCACAACGATAATCGCGGTTGTCACAAACAACATAATACAGCAGATGGCGATTGTCACCGGAATCTGTGCTGCATAGCTGTCTGTCTGCTGTCTGCGGTATGTAAGCTGTTCATCAGTCAGTTCTATAATATCATTGATATATTTTTCCGTGTTTTCCGCAAACAGATTCAGGTTCGAGGTTGCCGCAAGCCCAGCCTGCTTCTTATTCATCTTACTGATTTCCAGCAGGTAATCCACCGTACCCTTATAGCGTTCATAATCCCCGGAAAACTTCTCAAATGCAGTGCGCCTCTCATCCTCCTGTGACAGCCTTGCATCAAATTCTGCCACCTTGACATCCATGTCAGCCAGCCGCGTATTGATTGTTTCCGCAATAGCATCCATAGTCTGCTCTCTTGTCGTCAGCACATGGTTCATAACCTGTCCGTTGATATAAGAAAAGTCCCGTCCAATTTCGGAAATCTTCTCAATATCCACTACTTCATTCGTAATAATCTCCTTATTGACCGCACTCAAATCCGTCAGGACATTGGACAGATATATCATTCCGACCAGTGCTGCTGCCACAAGAACTGCGACAATGGCATAAATCTTAATTCCCACACGTTTAATGACCGTTTTACGTGGTTTAGAACCGCCGTTTTGCTTTCTACCCGGCTTCTGCCTGGGCGGTGTTTTCCTTCTTTCCTGTTTTAAACCCTTCACCATCCGTCTGCCTCCAGCTCGTTTATCTGTAAGCTATTTTAGCATTTTTTTTCGTCAAATACAACACTAAAACAGCCAATGCTGGCATTCAGATCCGCGATAATCTTCTCCATATCCGTCAATGCTCCGGAGATTGCCTGCATGCTTTCCGTCAACTCCGAAGTATTCCGTACCACACCACTGATTCCATTCGTGCTCTCTGTCACGGTCAGACCGATTTCCTGATTGGCCTGATGGATTTCCCTGGTTACCGACAGCACCTCGCCCATCGTGTTTCTCAGGTGCTCCATCATATTATCGATTCTTTCTGCCGCCTCATAATAGTCTTTTCCCGTATTCTCCAAAAGCTCATAATCCGTCATGACCTTGCTGTTTAAGAAATGAAGAAGATTGTTGGTCTCTGTCACAAGCCTTTCCACATTGGTCACGACCTGATCGCTGATGTGCTGTATCCGTCCTGCCGTATCCTTGGAGCTGTCTGCCAGCTCTCTGATTTCCTCTGCCACGACCGAAAAGCCCTTTCCGGCTTCTCCGGCTCTTGCCGCCTCAATCGACGCATTGAGCGCCAGCAGATTGGTTTTGGATGCAATCCCCAAAATCTCATCCGTCAAATCGTGAATCCTATGAATCTGTCTGCTGTTTTCCACTGCAACCTTCGTCTGCTCTTCAATCTCATACAGCACTGTCCCTGCTTCCTCACGACTCTGGAGTGCCTTTTCTCTGACAGTGCCGGCCTTTTCCTTGATTTCTTCGGCATAATCCTGTCCCTGTCCGGCCTGCCCGTCCATCTCTGACGCAGACTCCTGAGCCTGTCCGGTTCCGTTTACCACACCTCCGGTAGAATCGCCTACCTGCCGCATTCCTTCCCGAAGCTGGCGCAGTGTCTTCTCCGTATCGCTGGCCCCCTGTACCGCATGCTCCACATTCCCTGCAACCTTCTGCTGTTTATCCGTCAGTTCCCTACAGGAAGCCGTCAGACCGCCGATTACCTGCTGTACGAGATTTAACAGTTCATTCATGCTTCTGGCAGCCTCACCCGTCTCGTCCTTCTGCTTTGCAGGGATACGTCTGCTCAAATCCCCCTGATCCATTTTAATATCCTTTACGATACCGCTGATCTGCTTCGTAGTGCTTTTGATCGGGCGTACAATTCCTCTGCCAATCATAATTACAATAATACAGCTTGCTATAATCAGCACCAGGGCAGAGCCCGTAATCAATGTCGGAATCTGCGCTGAAATCTGGTCCATACGCTGCTGCTCTAACTCCATATCCTCATTTGTCAGGGCAATAATCTCATCGATATAGCCCTCTATATTAGTATCAAACATAGAAAGATTAGAGGTCGCAGACACGGTTGCCTGCTCCTTATTCGTCAGACTGGTCTGTAAAAGGCTTTCCACCGTCTTCTTATAACGTTCATAATCCTCCTGAAAGCTGTCAAAATACTGTCTTCTCTCATCTTCCCCGGGCAGAAGGGTATCATATTCTGCCACCATCTCGTCCAGACCTGCCATACGCTCGTTGACCAGCTCCGCAATCGTCTCCATCGTCTGGCTTCTGGTGGTCAGTACATGATTCATGACCTGGCCATTGATATAGGAGAACTCTCTGGATATTCTGGAAATTTTCTCTACCTGCGCTACCTGTTCATTTAACAGCTTTTCCGTTGCATTGCTGGCCGACTGCAGATTTTTTGCCAGTCCACCCATAACCGCCAGACTGACTGCCAGCAACAGAAATACCAGCAGATAAATTTTAGTTCCGATTCCGCTCCATGTGATTTTCTTCTTCGGCTTACTCATTTCCTTCCTCCATGCTCATCCATTTTCTCTTGCTATTCCTATTATACATCAGAATAGAAAACAGGAAAAGTCCCAGCATACATTCATGCCGGAACTTTCCTTTGATTAGATATAGAAGGAGTTTAATCTCTTCCACCTTTTTTAGATACTACATCAAAGATGACTGCTGCCAGAAGTACAAGACCCTTTACAACCTTCTGCCAGTTGGCATCCACACCCATGATACTCATACCAAGGTTGATAACACCCATCAATACAGCACCAACGATAACGCCCGGAACTGTACCGGTTCCGCCGTATGCGGAAGCACCTCCGATGAAGCATGAACCAATGGCATCCATTTCGTAGTTCTGTCCGTATGTCGGCTGTGCCGATGTCATACGTGCAATCGTCAGCATTCCGGCCAGCGCTGCCAACAGACCCATATTCAGATATGCCAGGAAATAAACATTTTCTGTATTGATACCGGAAAGCTTGGTAGCCTTCTCGTTACCGCCTACTGCGTAGAAATAACGTCCAACTGTCGTATTGGAAGTGATATAACCATAAATCAGGACAACCACCATAACCCAGATGAGAGCTGTCGGAATACCCTTGTACTGTGCCAGACGGAACATAAATACCAGAATGACTGCACAGATCAGGATGGTTTTCACAAGCATTCCGCTCAGGCTATCCATCTCATAGCCCTTTTTGGCTCTTGCAATACGATTCTTTAACTGAATGATCACATAAATAGCGCAGGCAATCACACCGACTAACATACAGGTCATATTAAAGCCTTCCGAACCAAACAGATCCGGGATGTAACAATCTGCACCGCCGCCGAAGATCTTAATAAAGGTTTCCGATTTCAAGGATACTGTCATACCCTGTAATACAACGTTGGAAAGTCCTCTGAATACAAGCATACCTGCCAGGGTTGTGATAAATGGCGGAATGTGCATATAGGCAATCCAGAAGCCCTGCCATGCACCGATTAACAGACCAACTGCCACCATAACAAGAATAGCAACATAGACGTTTACACCCTTGCTTTCCATCAGGGTTGCACCGATAGCTCCGACGAAGCAGACAACGCTGCCGACGGAAAGGTCAATGTTACCACCGGTCAGGATACATAACAGCATACCGGTTGCCAGCACGAATACATACGCATTCTGTGCAATCAGGTTACTTACGTTCTGCGGCAGAAGAATCTTTCCGCCTGTTTTCCATGTAAAGAAAGCGGTTACCAGAATCAGAACGATAATCATGGTGTATTTCTTTACGACATCATATACTTTTGATTTCTCCATAACTATACTTTTCTCCTTTCAAATCCTATGCTTCTTTTTTACCGGACTTTAAGATATGTGACATAATCAGCTCTTGGGTCGCTTCTTTTCCGGAAAGCTCTCCTACCATTCTGCCTTCATTCATAATGTAGATGCGGTCACACATTCCCAGTACTTCCGGTAATTCAGAAGAAATCATGATAACCGATTTTCCTTCTGCTACAAGCTGGTTGATAATACAGTAAATTTCATATTTTGCTCCGACATCGATACCTCTGGTCGGCTCATCCAGAATCAGGATATCCGGATTTGAGAACATCCATTTGGCAAGCAGTACCTTCTGCTGGTTACCGCCGCTCAGATTTCCGACATTCTGTTCTACGGTGGGACATTTTGTTTTCAGTTTTTCCTTATATTCTACGGCTACCGCATATTCCTTATCCTTATCGATAACCGTATGCTTGCTGACTGCCTTTAAATTGGCAAGCGTCGTATTGATCTTAATAGGATTGCTCAGAATGAGTCCATTCCCCTTACGGTCTTCCGTCACATATGCTAATCCATTTTCAATCGCCGATTTAATGGTATTCATATGTACTTCTTTTCCCTTAATCTTTACCGTACCGGAGATATTCGTACCATAGCTTCTTCCGAACACGCTCATGGCCAGCTCGGTACGTCCTGCCCCCATCAGACCGGAAATGCCGACTACTTCGCCCTTCCGTACATTCATGCTGACATTATCAACCACCTTACGTTCCGTATAAAGCGGATGGTAGACGGTCCAGTCCTTGATTTCCATCATGACATCTCCGATTTTCTGTTCCGGACGTTTCGGGAAACGGTCTGTCAGATCACGGCCAACCATACCCTTGATGATGCGGTCTTCTGAAATATCATCTTTTTTCTTATCCAGCGTTTCAATGGTAGAACCGTCACGAATGACTGTAATCTTATCTGCCACATAGGAAATTTCATTCAGCTTATGGGAAATAATAATGGAAGTCATTCCCTGCTTCTTGAATTTTAACAGCAGATCCAAAAGTGCTTTAGAATCCGATTCATTCAGAGAAGCTGTCGGCTCATCCAGAATGAGCAGCTTTGCATTTTTGGCAAGCGCCTTTGCAATCTCTACCAGCTGCTGCTTGCCGACACCTATATCTTTAATGAGCGTTCTGGAAGACTCCTTCAGACCAACTGTTCTCAACAGCTCATCTGCACGCCCGTATGTTTCATTCCAATTCAATGCGTATTTATGTCCCCTCTCATTACCGAGGAACATATTTTCACCAATTGTCATATATGGCACAAGCGCCAGCTCCTGATGGATAATGACAATTCCTTTTTCTTCACTGTCTTTGATCTTGGAGAATTTACAGACCTCTCCGTCATAAACGATATCGCCTTCATATGTACCATATGGATATATACCACTCAGGACATTCATCAGTGTGGATTTACCCGCACCGTTTTCACCTACGAGAGCATGAATCTCGCCCTCTTCCACTTGCAGATTTACATTATCAAGTGCTTTTACACCGGGGAATGTTTTGGTGATGTTCTTCATTTCAAGTAAAATTTTCGCCAAGTTTAATCCCTCCCAAGAACTCCATTCTTAATATCTAATCAAATACTCTTCTCTGTACCATTTCAAGAATTTGGCAGGCGGGATATGCCCGCCTGCCGGTAAATTCATTCCTTTATACTTCAATCAGATTACTGTAAGTCAGCTTCTGTATAGTATACGGAATCGATTAATAATTCTTTGTAGTTATCTTTGTCTGCGAATACCGGCTCGCAAAGGTAAGAAGGAATAACGCCTGTGCCGTTGTCGTAGCTCTCTGTATCGTTAACCGGAGCCTCGCCGCCCTTCATGATAGCATCTACCATCTTAACAACCTGTGTTGCAAGTGTACGTGTATCCTTGAAGATAGACATGGACTGCTTTCCGTCGATCATGTTCTTTACGTTTGCAATATCACAGTCCTGACCTGTTAAGATCGGGTAATCACCTGTGTAGTTAGCTGCTAAAGAGTTTGCAACGCCAAGTGCTGTAGAGTCATTGGATGCAAGTACAGCGTCAAGCTTTGTTCCATCGGAGTAGTTGGATGCGATGATAGCATCGAATCTGGACTGTGCTGCTTCTGTTGCCCAGTTAGCTGTTGCACATTCTTCAAAGGAAGTCTGTCCGGATTTAACAACCAGTTTGCCTGCATCGATGTACGGCTGAAGGATATCCATAGCGCCACCGAAGAAGAATCTTGCATTGTTATCACCAGGGTCACCTGTAATCAGCTCGATGTTGAACGGGCCATCTGCGTTTTCAAGATCAAGAGCGTCTCTGATGTATTCGCCCTGCTTTGTACCTACCATGTAGTTATCAAAGGTTGCATAATATGTAACAGCGTCAGAGTTCATGATCAGACGGTCATATGCGATAACCGGAATGCCTGCTTCCTTAGCCTGTGCTAAAACAGTTCCAAGAGAATCACCATCGATAGATGCGATAACCAGTAACTGGCATCCGTTGGAAATCATGTTCTCAATCTGGGAAACCTGTGTCTGGATATCATTGCTTGCATACTGTAAGTCAACCTCATATCCTGCTTCCTTTAACTGAGCTTCCATGTTGGAACCATCCTGATTCCATCTCTGCAGATCCTTGGTCGGCATTGCTACACCAACCAGTCCGCCTTCGCCGCCTGCTGCTTCCTCAGCCGGTGCCTCGGCATCTGCTGCAGGAGCCTCTGCCTCTGCTGTTGTCTCAGCCGGTGCTGCTGCTTCCTCAGCCGGTTTTGCTGAGCTTCCGCAGCCTGTAAGCAAGGTAGCTACCATTGCCACGCTTAAGAGTGCGCTTAAAACTTTTTTCTTCATTTCCTTTTTATCCTCCCTTATTGATAAATTGTGTAACCGTTCTTTGTTACAAGTAGAATATACCATGGATAAAACTGGAATAGTTTGCGAATATCTGCACATTTTTATGATGCTTCCGAATAAAAAACAAGTGATGCTAGCACTTTTTTGCAAAAGTCCTGCCGCATCACTTGAAAATTTGCTATTTACATTTTCTGAAAGCTCTACTTTGGCATCTGATCGGGCACGTTCAGATAGACATCCTCCTTGAGATGAAAGCCGCTTCCGATAATAGCCGTATCAATATTGTCCCGGTCTACGCTGACCGGCTCCAGTCCCACATAAGGCACCTGATAAGTTCCGTCATCCAGCATGACTGCCTCATATCGGTTTCCGGTAATCTCTGACACCGTATCCGGTGTCAGCTGCTCTCCCTCTGCCAGAGCAATCGCACACTCCGCAGCCGTCTGTGCCAGCTTCTCCACCGGTTTATAAACGGTCATGACCTGTGTACCCTCTACGATTCTCTGACAGGCCTCCAGATCCGCATCCTGTCCGACTACGGCAATCTTACCGGCCAGCCTCTTTTCTGACAGCGCATGCACTACCTGAGTAGCCACGGAATCATTTCCGCACATGATGGCATCCGCCTGTTCTACCATATACGGATGTTCATAGACATAGGCTGCTCCCAGCTCCGGCTTCCAGCCATCCACATGGATGGAATCGATTACTTCTATATTGTACTGCTTCATCACCTTTCTAAAGCCATTTTCCACCAATGGTACATTGTTATCTGCAAGCGGCCCTCCAATCATCAGCACCCTGCCTCCGGACAAGCCTTTCCGAACCAGTGCTTCTCCCATCATGGTTCCGACCCGTTCATTGTCAAAGGAAATATACAGATCCACATCTGCATCCCGAATCAACCGGTCATAAGCTATGATTTTAATGCCTTCATCCTGTGCCTTCTTTACTACATCCTTCAGACTGTCGGAATCTATACAGATGATGACAATGACATCCATCTTTTTTTCGATAAAATATTCTACCTGACGGATCTGTTCCTCCACATCTCCGTTGGCATTCTGCACGTTGACCTCGGCTCCCAGCTCCTTGGCAGTTGATACGAACACATCACGATCCCTCTGCCAGCGTTCGATGACAAAGGAGTCGAAGCACATGCCAATTTGAATTTTGTTCTCTGTCTCTCCCTGGCTTTCCATAGTTTCTGCTTCCATACTGCCGCAACCGGAACCTGCGACAGTCAGCATGGCGGTCAGAACTGCCGCAAGCACCCGTATGATTTTCTTTTTCATGTTACAGCCCTGCTCCTTTCACCCTTTGCCTTCTCTGTACTCCGTCGGAGTAACACCTACATTTTTCTTAAAGGACCGGCTGAAATAATTCGGATCTGCATAGCCTACCATAGAACAGATTTCCTTCATGGACAGTTCCTTATTTAAAAGAAGCTGCTTAGCCTTGTCCATACGCACAGCGGTCAGATATTCGATAAAATTCTCTCCTGTCTCATCCTTAAAGATTTTACTGAAATAATAGGGACTGATATCGTATTCTCTGGAAATCTCATCTAAGGACAGATCTCTCTGGAAATTTTCATTGATATAGGTTTTAATCTTCTCCACCAGACTAACCGATTTTTCCTCCCGCTTCGTAGCCACGTTCCGGCTGGCGGCTGTCATTTTATCCAGAAACCAGCTTTCCAGCTCTCCCAGCTCTGACATCTGCATCAAAAGCGGAAGCCAGTCCTCTCTGACCTTGAACTGATAGCTCATACCGCCGTTTTCATAGGCAAGATGCTCTGCCCACAGCACAAACTCCAGAACCTTCAGCCGGATATCCATAAGGCTGTCCGGATAGGTTTCCGCCATCCAGCCAAAAAACCTTGCTGCCTTTTCCCTGGTCATATTGGAATCCCCTTTCGACACGGCATCAAAGAGCTGCTTCTCCAGATCAATCGGATAATTATCCTCATAATCACACGACAACGGCAGGTCATCCACATGCGCTACGGTTCCGGTGGAATTGACCAGGGCATTCAGCGCCTCATTATAGGATTCCAGCTGATTTTTTAATCCCTTAATGGAACCGATTCCGATGCGGAAGCTGACATTGAGACGCTTCCGCATCTTACGCACCAGCTCTCTTGCCCGGTCGATCAGCTCAATTCTTTCATTATATTCCATCTTCTGTTCCCGGCACGGCACAAGCATGGCAATCTTATTTGCCATAACAGACCCCATGACTCCGGGGAAATATTCCCTTGCCATTTCACGGACTTCCTGATAATGGCTCTGCACCCTGACACTGGTACCGACCGCATTCGTCATATGATTGCCCTGCTGCTCATCTCCAAACACAAAAGCAATCATATACCCAAATTCCTCTTCTATGCCGAGCAGGCTTTTAAAATTCTCCACATCCTCCTCAAAATGCTCCTGAAACAGGATATTATAAATCAAACCATTCTCAATAATCGGTACGACCGTTTCCAGCTTTTCCTTAATCAGCAAATCATTGCTGCGCTTCGTCCTCTCCTCATCAATCATACCCATCGCCCGCTTTAAGACCCTGGTAATCCTGTCCCGGTTCATAGGCTTTGTAATATATTCCAATACGCCCAGATTGATAGCCTCCTGCGCGTAATCGAACTTATCATAGGCTGACATGACAATAAAGATAATTCCCTTACTAAAGCTTCGTATCTCCTTCATGGCATCAATGCCATTGATGCCCGGCATCTGGATATCCATAATCGCAATATCCGGGCGGAAGCGCTCTGCCAGCTCAATCACGCTTCTTCCGGTTTTGGCCGATTCCACAATACAGCTGTCTCCAAATTCCTTTTCAATGATGAACTTCAGGGAATCAATTACAATTCCCTCATCGTCCGCCAGCATTATCTTGTACATTTGTTCCTGCTCCTTTATAAATTTTCATCCGGAATGGGCAGATAAATCCGCACCTCCGTACCCTGATTCTGACCCTCGCTCAAAATCTCCAGGTTGTCCTCACTATTTAGGAACAGCCTGAGTCTTCCAATCACGTTATCCAGTCCGATACCGTTGGAATCTTTGGACAGATCCGCTTCCTTCAGGCGGCTTGTCATAATCTTATCAATCTTCTCCTGACTCATACCGATGCCATTGTCTTTGATGCTGATACAGAGCGTATCCTCCATGGCAAAGACCGAAAGTGTAATTTTCCCCTCCCAGTCAATATTACGGATTCCATAGTTCACACAATTTTCTACAATAGGCTGCAAGATCATGCTGGGAATCGGAAGATAGGTGTACCGCTCGTCCACCTTCTTTTCAAAATGTATCTCCCCGGAAAAACGGACATTTAGAATATAAATGTAGTTATCTACCAGTTCAATTTCCTCTGCCAATGTCACCGTCTCATTGTTTTTCTTGACATTGTAGCGGAAAAAATCCGCCATGTTCTGTATGTATTCATAGGTCCTGTCAGCCCCCTCCATCATCGCAAGCTGGGCTCCGGCATTGAGCGTATTGAACAAAAAGTGCGGATTGATCTGTGCCTGCAGATATTTGAGCTGAGCATCCTTTAAATGCGTTTCCATCAAAAGCTCCCGCTCCTTCATTTCTCGTTCCAGCTCCATGCTCCTTTTGATCCGTTCAATATACTCCCTGATATTGACGACCATGGTATTAAAGGCTCTGGTCACAATACCCACCTCATCCTGTGACTGCACCGGCAGAAGCGCTACATCAAAATTACCCTCTGCCACCTCATCCGCCGTGTCCGCCAATGTTTTCAACGGACTGGTGATCGTACGTGTCAAAATCAGGATCAGCAGGACATTGCTGATAATGACAGCAATCAGAATCAGATTGCTGACCAGCTCTAACGAACGCAGAGAAATGGACAGTGCCGCATAATTGGCGGAATTGGCATTGAACTGTTCATTATTCAGACAGTAGATATAAGTACTGATATATTCATACATCTGTGTGGCAGACTCATAGCGTGCATTGTATTTTTCCACATTTCTGCCCCGCTTCGCCTCTACGGTCTGGTTCGTAAGCTCCAGATAGTTTTCCGACAGCTTCTTGATATTACGTTCCATTCTCCCAAATACATCGCTGCTGACCACATCACTCAGATGCTCCACATGCACGGTATACTCCTGTACGCTGCGATAATAATCCTCCAGCGTATCTGAATTTTTGACATTCAGATATTCTGTCATATGATCCTGTACATCCTTTAAGGACCTGTTCAGCTCATTCAGGCGAAAATTTCCCTGATATACACGGTCCATACGGTTTACCATATTGTTAATATTGACATACATGAACAGATTGACAACCAGGATGATCAGACTGGTAAACACGAAGGATACAGCCAGCTTGGTCTGGATGGATATCCTTCTGAGAAAATTATTTTTCATCTGCTTCCTCCCGTTCCAGATAGGCGTCTACGTTTTGTGCATTGACCAGATGAATGTCTACCGCAAAATACTCGCTGACATTGCCTGACTCGTCCAGCTCCTTTAAAGCCTCCACACAATAGCCGCCCATCTGCGCCGTGTCTACCGTAATCGTAGAATAAATGACATTTCTCTCGATGGCGCGCAGAATATCTTCGGAATCATAGTAACCAATGATCCCTACCTCTCCTACCCGGTTATAATCCACCACGGCCTGATAGACACAGGAGGTATTTAACTCATCCAGACAGATGATGATATCCGGCTGCTCCCCGGTATTCATAAAAAGATCCCGGATAGACTCCTCCACGGAAAACCGGCTCTCATTGTTTACGGCATACATTTCCAGACCGATATCCAGATTACTGATCGTCTCCTGGATACCGGAATAAAGAATATTCTGGCTGGAATCCTCGGCCTTTGTATCCATCAATACATAGACCTTGCCGGAAACCGGCTCCCTTTGCTGATACATTTCCAAAACCTGACGTCCATATTCCCTGCCCAGATTATAGCTTCCGACTCCTACGAAGCTCTGCCTCTTTCCTGCCGTATTATCTCCCAATACGGTAATGACCGGTATCCCTTTATCGACTGCTTCATCAATACAGGCTGTCAGCCTTTCACTTTCATCTGCCTGAACGATGATACCGTCTACCTGGCTTTCGACTGCAATATGCATCAGTTCTTCTCTGGAATATTTCTCTGCCAGCATATCATTGAGCAGCTCCACACAGGCATTGTTTTCCTCCGCCTGCATACAGGCGCCCTCATAGACCTCCTGCCAGAATGCAGAATCTGCATCCTCTACGATCATTGCATAGTATCTGTCATACTCTCTGTATTCTGTTTCCTCGAGGGCCTGCGCCGCCCTCCTGACCTGCTGCTTAAAAAAGACCATACCGCCCACCGTTACAGCAAGTACAAACACAAGAATGGCCGCTGCCGCTAAGAACAGCTTTTTATTTTCATCCAGTCGTTTTTTCTTTTTCATATTCTACAAAAGTTCCCTGAAAACAAATCCTTTCTCATGACATTCTACGAGCGTTTCCTCCATTTCACGCCACTTTCGCGGACTGACTCCGTATTTCTGCCTGAAAATCTTGGAAAATGCAAGCGGATCCTCGTATCCTACCCGCGCTGCAATCTCGCTGACAGGCAGTCCCGTATTCCGAATCAGAGATGCCGCCTTATCCATGCGCAGCCTTACCAGATATTCCTGCGGAGACATGCCAAGCTGCTTTTTGAAGCTGTTTGTCAGATAACAGCGGTTGATGCCGATATAATCTGCCAGCTCATTGATTTTCACCCGCTCATGATAATGATAGGTCAGATAGTCTACTGCCTGCTTTACATAAACCGCTCCCGGATAATCATAACCTGCCGTTTCCTTCTGTCTTCTCCCGTTTTCTTCTATCAAAAGAGCCAACGCCTTCATCAGTTCGCTCTTTCTGCGCAGATCGTTGGCAATCGTAAGCTGATGCGCCTCCAGCATATTGTTGATACACTGTATGATCTGATCCATTCCCTCTACCCTCATCACCGGTGTATGTTGGTCAAACCCTGTATTTAATATATATTCGTATGCCTTTATCCCATGAAAACCAATCCACCAGTATTCCCATGGCTGCTCTGCATCTGCTTCATAATAGGTAGTCTCACCCGGTGGAATCAAAAATGCCTCGCCTTCCGTAATCTCATATTCCCTGCCACCGATACAAAAACGACCCTTGCCACCTCTGACAAAATGGATGACATAAAGAGTCCGCTCTGTCGGCCCAAAGGAATGTCCCGGCATACATTTTTCCGCACCGCAGTATCCCAGATACAGATCGGAGGAATCCCGCTGTAAATCTTCCAGACATTTATATCTTGCACTGGTTGTAAATACCGCATGTCTCTCCATAGCAACCCCCCATTCCCTTTCAGTTTAATCTATCAGTGCCCAAATTGCAATAAAGAGTCCCTCGCAATATATGCAGGGGACTCTTTCTAAAAAGCATCATCCGGAAATACCTTCTTTTTATAAAATACTCTTTTCCAAAGTTCTAATTCGTTCTCTGTCATTCCTGACCAGGCAGAAAGCTGCTCATCACTGCAGCCCTCTAAAATCCATCGGGAAAAGGTCTGAATCGGCAGCGACAATTCCGGTATGGTCTCTCCTGAAAGCTCCGTTCCTTTTTGGATATCCATCTTTTTGTCCTTTTCTGACATAACTGTCACTTTATTGGCTCTGCCGGAGGCAAATTCTACCAGAAAGCTCCTGTTATTCTCCTCCAGCCATTCATCGCGGATATGTAATATAAAGCATCCGCTTCCCTTATATGCTGCCTTTTCCAGTACCCTGTCAACCCGAATGACCCTTGCCATACAGGTATATTCCAGCCGTCTGGCCGACGGATAAAGCGCCCATTCCGGCAGTGTCCGGCAGACATCCAGATCCGCCGGCAGCCAAAAGCTGACACAGCGGTAATAATTGCTGAACGAACGGACAAGGGAAAGTGCCTCCTGCAGTCCTTCCATGCCGATATACCAGAAATGACCGCATGTCATTTCAAAAGAATCTTCCCTTCTTTCTTTGGTAAAATCCAGTACGGCACAGGGCGTACCATCCTTCCGGTAACAGACATATACATACCTGCCGTCTCTGGACGGATCGATTCCCTCCGTCCATTTGAAATCAATCTCATCCCGTTCCACCATAAGGTTATATGCGGCTGAAAACGCACGGTAGACTGCTATAATATCTTCTGTCACATTGCCCTTTTCCAACAGCCTGACGCTGCCTTCCGCCTGCAATGCGGGTATTGCCCGCAAATCCACCTCATAGCGGATTTTTTCACCGCACACCTCATAACCGTATTTTCGATAATAATTCTGAGAAAAGGGATATAAGGCGGACAGCTCCCAGCCCGCCTCATACATATCCCTGAATGCTTTTTCAAAGCAAAGCCGCATGGCTCCGCACTTTCGGTACTGAGGAAGCGTAGACACGCCTCCCACCGCGCTCATGGTCACCGTCTGTCCATCAAGCCTCACCGGATAGGGCGGTGCCGAAAGAAATGCCGCCATCTGTTCAGCGTCATCAAATGCCGCCCAACGCTCCATATAATTCAACTCAATACGGTTTTGAGGAGCCTTCTGCACCCGTTCTAACAGCGCCGAAGCTTCCGGTTTCTTTTCTCCCATCGGAAACTCAAAGGCAATACAGAACAGTTCCTCTGTTCTAGGATATTCCTCCGGTTTTATTTTTCTGGCGTACATGCACAATCCTTTCTTTTCAAATATATTTCACTGCTCTTATAGTCGCCCCAGACAGCCGGCACGACAATACCCGCATGCATCAGTGCTGCCCCGGAAAGCACCTTTCCTTTCCGGTTTTCCGAAAGCTTACCGTCCGTCGATATCTGCACTTCATACTGTGCCTCTTCCTCAAGCCCCTTTAGCCGCAAACCAAACTGCGGTGTATTGGCAAGCACATGAGTCGTCACGATATGTACCAGTGCTTCCCCTTTGTCCTGACTGACATATTCCCATGCGGTAAACAGCTCATTTTCAAAGGGATCGGTCAGACGATAATAATCCCCGAAATGAATGACATCATAATACTTTTTAAACCGTTCAATCTGTCCGGTAACCTGCTTCTTTTCCTCGTCACTTAACAAATTCAGATCCAGCTCATAGCCAAAGGTTCCTGCCATAGCTACCACACCTCTGGTCTCAAACGGCGTGCTCCTGCCGGTCTGATGATTGGGAGCTGCAGACACATGTGAGCCTACTGCACTGATCGGATAAGCAAAGCTCGTTCCATATTGAATCTGCAAGCGTTCTATGGCATCCGTATCATCACTGCACCAGATCTGCGGTGTATAATAAAGCTGTCCCAAATCAAATCTGCCGCCGCCTCCGCTGCAGCCCTCCCACAAAATGTCCGGGTAACGCTCAATCAGTCTCTCATATAACTCGTACACACCCAGCACATAGCGGTGATAAAATTCTCCCTGTCTCTCTGCCGGAAGCTGCGCTGAATAAGCATCACAGATGCTCCGGTTCATATCCCATTTGACATATTCAATATTGGCATCATCCAATACGGCACACATCAAATCAAACAGATAATCTCTGACATCCTTTCTGGTCATATCCAGCACCAGCTGGGAGCGCCCTCTGCACGGCTTTCTGCCCGGTATCTGTACCGCCCAATCCGGATGTGCACGATATAAATCACTATCCTCGGATACCATCTCCGGTTCAAACCAGAGTCCGAACTTCAGTCCCAGCGCATTGATTTTTTCTGCCAGAGGCTTCAATCCGCCCTTCAGCTTACCGGTATTGACAATCCAGTCACCCAGACCGCTGTTATCCGCATCCCGCTTGCCAAACCAGCCGTCATCCAATACGAGCATTTCCACACCCAGCCTGGCTGCACCCTCTGCAATGCTCAGAATCTTTTCTTCATTGAAGTCAAAATAGGTCGCTTCCCAATTATTGATTAACACCGGCCGTCTTGCCAGCTTATATTTTCCACGGCATATATGCTCTCTGACCAGTCTGTGCAGCTTCTGTGACATCGGTGTAAATCCGTTTCCGCTATAGACCATCACTGCCTCGGGAGTCTCGAATTCCTCTCCCGGCTCCAGCATAAAGTCAAAATCCTTCTCCTGAATACCTGCAATCAGACGAACCCTGTTCAATTGATCCTTTTCTGTCTGTATGCTGAAATTTCCGCTGTATAAGAGTCCGATTCCAAAGCATTCCCCAAAGTCCTCCTGTGTCTCACCCCTGCACAGAACCACAAAAGGATTGTGCTGATGGCTGGAGGTTCCCCGGTTGCTTTCAAATGCCATTCTGCCATGCGGCAGAGCCATCCTCTCAAGCTGCCGCTCCATACAGTGTCTCCCATGAAAATGCAGAATCTCCCAATCACCGTACAAAATATCCAACAGCATGGAAGCTGCCTTTGTCAGGTGCAGTATCCTGCCTGTTTCATTGCGCACCGTAACTGCCCTTGTAATCAGGTCATATTCTTCCCATACACTGTACCACAGATCCACTGCCAGACCTGTTGCCCTGTCCTTTAAGTGAAGCACCAGACTGTCTGCATCCTCTTCACTGCCATACACGGCAGGCATTCCTTTTCTTCCGTATTTTCCCTTTTTTTGTTCATAAGAGTCAAATCGTAAATCTACTGCACCTGACCCGTCCGCATTTCGCACTCCGATACTGCTCAGCCTGTAATCCCCGACTCCGTTACTGCTGTATTCCTGCGGCGCCGTATCCAGCGAAAATGTCCTGTCTGTTCCTGCCTCATCCGGATTGCCGGAAAATCCCACATCATAGGCTTCATAAAGATAATCCAGATTGTCTCTGCCAGTCTTTCCACCATAATAATAATGCAGCAACACTCCGGTCGGATGTACCCCCATCTGATAGGTCGCTGTCTTTGTTTCAAGTGTAAACACCTTTTTTTCCTGATCTACATAAACTGCCATTGCTTCACCTCATATTTTCATACCGATCACTTTGATTTCATTGCCCATGCTAAACGCTGCCTGCATGACATATATTCAATATAGCATGAAATCTCCCTGCCGCATATGGCACGATTTTGCATCTTATATGGAATTTTGTTGGCAGTTTCTGCTTTCACCCAAAACAGCTTTACAGCTTGCCAATCAGCTTGTCATTATTCAGGATATGGCTCACCAGCCAATCGGTCAGAAATTTCAGGATATCATCAATCACCTTGTCCTGCTCCTGCTGGTCTCCTTCCAGCTCATCTAACCTTACCAGCTCCTCCAGCTTCCTGCGGAAGCCCTCATGCTGAATCTTCTGGGTATAGAGCTTTTTGTGTTTGATGCTCTCCATATATGCCTCTTCATGTTCAAAATGAAGCACCGTATAATCCTTTAATTCATCCAGCACCGCCTGTATTTGGTCATACTTATCCGGAACGAACTCCTGCTTGGAAATCTGGTATGCTTCTTCCGCAATTTCAAATAATCTTGTATGCTCCTCATCAATCATCGGTACTCCGGTTAAATATTCATCCTTCATTTCGTACATAGATTATTCCTCCTTCTTTTGTGCCTTGTATACAAGATTCATTATACTCTACTTACGTCTTTCTTTCCAGAGTTCCCCATCATCTTTTATATCCTTTTCTCTCCTTAACCACCTATCATGACCCCTATATTTCCATGCAGAAGAATCCGTATGATACCGCAGACAACCAGATGTGCGGGATAATACAGATAAAAGAACCACTTCATTCCCTTCCACTTTCCCCGCTGGCCATTGTACCTTTTGATAAACGGTATGCAGATAATGACAAGCAGCTGTATCAGCCCATACACCTTATCAATGAACAGGAAATAGACTGCAGCATACATCGCTACATAAAACATCATTCCCTCTGCCTGCTTTTTCAGATTCCCGCGATGACTGTAAATTGCCAGAATAGCCAGCACGGCTATACAGCTCCAGTCTGCACAAAACGTAATCACACAGATGATCAGAACAATCATAGTCTTCTGCCACTGCTTGAAGGAAAAGCGCCTGTCATCCGTTAAAGCCAGCGCCACCACGCCCCATGCCAGCGACCAGATCACGCTGGTCTGGTTAAAAACAGTGGTCTGGAACGGGATAAAAGGTATTCCAAACGCAAAATTATAGGCAAAATGGGACAGGAACGCAAACACAAACAGCCTGAGAACATATTTTTTCAGATTACGTGTATAACAATAGCCCTCACAGATCATAAACCACATGGTAGGCGCTGTCAGCCTTCCAATCATATGTAATCCTATAATCCACCAGTCCTTTGGATAACCCGGCCAGATAACACAGACCAGATGATCTATCGTCATGGCAACGATTGCAAGCATTTTTAACTGATTGGAATTCAATCCTTTCCTTCCTGCTGTATTTTGTTCCATTTCTCTCCCTCGCATAAATCCCTTTATTCCAGTTTGAATTTATTGACCTCTAAGCTCAGCTGGTCTGCAATACCCATATTAGAGTTGGCCTCACTACCGATATTTCCTACGCTGGCAGATAAATCCACGGACCTCTCTGTTACGTTCATAATACCCCTGGCACTCTCTTCCACTGCAATGCTGACTGCCGAGATTGTTTCCTTGATCTGATCAATCCCTCTTTTTACCTGACCGCTTTCATCCGCAAAGGACTGCATCATCTGATTCAGATCACCAACATCCTTCCGATAGCTTCCGCTGGTCTCAAGCAGTTTCTCATATCCGTTCATCGCTGTTTCGTTCAGAAAACTCAGCATGGCTTCTGCCTTTTGCGCCAGTTCATTTACTGCCTCAATGACTTCCACACTGACTTTCTGAATCTGTCCTGCCGTCTCTGCTGAGTTTGCTGCCAGCTTTCCAATCTCATCCGCAACAACCGCAAATCCTCTTCCGGCTTCACCGGCTCTTGCCGCTTCAATACTGGCATTGAGTGATAACAGATTGGTCTGCTCTGTAATACCTATAATATTATCTGTAAGCACACTAATCTCTTCCACTGCCTTGGATTTTTCAATCTTTTCGTTCACGGAAGCTGCCATATCCTGCGCAAGAGCTATGGCATTTTTCTGCTCCTCCACCGCTTTTTCATAAATCCCGGCTGCCTTCTCCATGATTTCATCCGCAGTGTATCTTCCTGTATTTGCATTTTCCGAAATTGTACTGACTGACCCGTATATTTCTCCGATGGACTCATTGATATGGTTCAGAGATGCACTGGTCTCTTCCATTGCCGCACTCATCTCTTCCATTGTAGCAGATACATCTGTAATATTGATTTCAGCGCCGGATATATTCTGTACCACATTTTTGGATGAGCTGTTCAGCTGTCTGGAATTACCGGCAATATTCAGCATGATGCCGCGGATATACTCCAGCAATGTGTTAATGTTTTCCGCAATCAGCTCCATCTCATCTCCGGTTTGAATCTCAACCTTCTGTGTCAGGTCGCCCTCATTATGCACCAGATCATATATCTTTTGATTGACACGTCTCAATCCCCTCATAATGCCTGACACAATTACGCTCAGCAATACCAAAGCAGCCGCAACACAAATGACTGCCATCACAATCACCTGCTCCAGCGTTGCATTGAGCTTGGCTACCACATTGGAAGCATCATAGTCACTTCCTAGCACTGCAACGACCTCGCCCGCACTGTTTCGGATCGGCATATATACCGAAATAACATCGCCATATTCTGAGCGGTCTATATAATTCTTTACATAGGTCTCTCCTGCAAAAATACTCGCCATCTGCTCATAAGAGCTTTCATATACCTTTCCAACCTCAGCCTGAAGCTCCGACTCATCGGTATCCACACCATAGTAGACCTGTGTGCCATCCGTATATAAGGTATACAGATACAGAATACCATATTCTTTCTGAACATCCCGCATTGCCGTAAGCAATGACTGGTATCCTTCCGTCCCTTCACACCCCGGCTCCAATGCACTGACCAGATCACCATCAATGACATTCAAAGCGATTTTTGCCGCCATTCCTGCCTCTTCCGCTCCCATTGCAACCATTCCGTCGTTAATGCTTCGGTAAGCAGATATACCCATCCATGCACAAACAGCCAGAATCAATATACCCACCGGCAGCAAAATCTTCATACGAATGCTCAACTTCCTTGTCTTTTGTTTCATACGATTTATTTCTCCTTACGCTTCAGTAATTTTCCAGCCTGCTTCCCCTTCCGGCTTGCCCTTTGCTATCCATTCATACATTTTCCCATTGACATGGATTTTTAACTATATTTTAAAGCAAAAAATTTTAATTTGCAATTTATTTAGAAACACCAAAAAGTACCGGTTGCCCGATACTTTTTGACTCATTACAAACTATATCCTGCTAAAATCAGCAACTATAATTCCTAAAATAACCCTGTAATCACACCATCGTCATTCACATCAATGGCAAAGGCCGCCGGCTTCTTCGGAAGTCCCGGCATCGTCATGACCGCTCCCGTCAGTACGACCACAAAGCCGGCTCCTGCCGATACATAAGCCTCCCTGACGTTGATGGTAAAGTTTTCCGGCCTTCCTAAAAGCGCCGGATCATCCGACAGGGAATACTGGGTCTTCGCCATGCAGACCGGAAGATTTCCAAAGCCAAGCTCTGTCAGCTTATCCAGCTGCTTCAAGGCTGCCGGTGCATAGGATACCTCTGCAGCGCCGTAGATCTCACGGGCCACGGTCCGGATCTTTTCCTTCAGAGAAAGGGAATCCTCATAAAGCACATGGAAATCACTCTTTTTCTTCTCCAGCGTATCTAACACCTTTTCTGCCAGAGCGATGCCACCCTCGCCACCCTTTTCCCATACCTCGGAGATGGCAAACTCACAGCCTCTCTCTTCGCAGAAGCTCTTCACGAAGGAGACCTCCGCCTCCGTATCACTGACAAAGGCATTTAAGGTCACTACCACCGGAACCCCGTATTTCTGCAGGTTCTCGATGTGCTTCTCCAGATTCACGATACCCTTTTTCAGTGCCTCCAGATTTTCCGTATTCAAATCGGCCTTTGCCACACCGCCGTTATATTTCAGGGCACGCACGGTAGCCACCAGCACCACGGCATCCGGCTTCAGTCCTGCCATGCGGCACTTGATATCAAAAAATTTCTCCGCACCCAGATCGGCGCCGAAGCCTGCCTCTGTAATGACATAATCTGCCATTTTGAGCGCTGTCTTCGTAGCGCGGACAGAATTACAGCCATGTGCGATATTAGCGAACGGGCCGCCATGTACGAGAGCCGGCGTATGCTCCAGTGTCTGGATCAGGTTCGGCTTCAATGCGTCCTTTAACAACGCTGCCATCGCTCCTACCGCCTGTAAATCTGCCGCCGTAACCGGCTTTCCTTCGAAATTGTAAGCCACGACCATCCTTCCCAGTCTGGCCTTCAAATCCTCCATATCCGAAGCCAGACAGAGCACGGCCATAATCTCCGAAGCGACTGTGATGACAAAATGGTCCTCCCGCACCGTACCATCCATCTTGCTTCCCAGTCCTACCACGATATTGCGCAGTACACGGTCATTCATATCCAGGCATCTCTTCCATACGACCTGTCTCGTATCGATTCCAAGCTCATTTCCCTGCTGGATATGGTTATCCAGCAGAGCCGCCAGAAGATTGTTGGCAGAGGTAATGGCATGAAAATCCCCGGTAAAATGGAGGTTTAAATCCTCCATCGGCACGACCTGCGCATAGCCGCCTCCGGCTGCTCCTCCCTTGATGCCAAAGCACGGACCGAGGGACGGCTCCCTGAGGGCAATGACAGCCTTCTTACCCAGCTTTCCAAAAGCCTGTCCCAGACCGACGCTGGTGGTCGTCTTCCCCTCTCCTGCCGGAGTCGGATTGATGGCTGTCACCAGAATCAGCTTTCCGTCCGGATTCGACTCGATTTTTTTCATATACTCATCCGAAATCTTGGCCTTATACTTTCCGTATAATTCCAGTTCATCCGGGGTGATGTCCAGACTTTCCGCAATTTTGGTAATGGGCTCCATGACTGCTTCCTGTGCGATTTGAATATCTGTTTTCATAATAGCTCTCCTTTGCACTTAACAACTTATGATCAAAACTCTTATCCTGAACTTTTTTACAACATCTCTTCTACATAATTTTCAAACTGTTCCATGCTCATCAAAACCTTTCTCGGCTTTGTTCCCTCTTCCTCTCCAACGACACCGGCGTCACAGAGCTGGTCCATGATACGTGCCGCGCGGTTAAAACCGATTTTAAAGACTCTCTGCAGCATACCGATAGATGCCTTATCCTTGTCAATGATAAATTTTGCTGCATCCACAAAATAGGCATCCCTCTCCGACTCGCCATCACCTGCGCCGGATGCACCGGAACTGCTTCCGATGGATTGAATTTTTTCCTCAATATCCTCGCTGTACACATTGCCGATAGCCTGATTCTTTAAAAATTCCACCACATCCGAGACCTCTCTGTCCGACACAAAGGCACCCTGCACTCTGGCCGGCTTCGGATATCCTTGCGGGTAAAACAGCATGTCTCCCTTACCCAACAGCTTTTCGGCTCCGTTCATATCCAGAATGGTGCGGGAATCCACACCACTGGATACCGCAAATGCCACACGGCTTGGCATATTGGCTTTAATCAGTCCGGTAATGACATCCACGGACGGTCGTTGTGTTGCAATAATCAAATGAATGCCGGCTGCTCTGGCAAGCTGAGCCAGACGGCATATGGATTCTTCTACCTCTCCCGGAGAAACCATCATCAGGTCAGCCAGCTCATCTACAATAATGACAATCTGCGGCATCTTGGGTGGTGCTGTATCATCGCCTGCCTCCCGCATACTTTCTACTTTTTTATTATAGCCCTTCAGGTCACGTACATTGTAATCCGCAAATCGCTTATAACGCTCCGTCATTTCCGCTACACCCCAATGCAGTGCGCCTGCCGCCTTTTTCGGGTCCGTTACGACAGGAATGAGCAAATGTGGAATGCCGTTGTACACACTTAGCTCTACCACCTTCGGGTCTACCATAATCAGCTTCACATCATCAGGATGTGCCTTATACAGAATACTCATGATAATCGTATTGATACATACGGATTTACCGGAACCAGTCGAACCGGCAATCAGCATATGAGGCATTTTCCCGATATCCGCTACTACCGTCTGCCCGCCAATGTCCTTTCCTACTGCAAAGGCAATGTTGGAAGAAAACTCCTGAAACTCCCGTGTTTCCAGCAGATCCCTGAGTGCAACGGAAGCATTTTCCTTATTCGGCACTTCAATACCAACAGCAGATTTTCCCGGAATCGGCGCTTCAATACGTATATCTGTAGCTGCAAGATTCAGCTTGATATCATCCGCTAAATTTACAATTTTGCTGACCTTCACTCCCGGTTCCGGCTGCAGCTCATATCGCGTAACAGTCGGCCCCTGACTGATATCCGTCACGGTTACCCGGACACCAAAGGTGGCCAACGTCTGCTGCAAATGCGCTGCTGTCTCCTTCAACTGTCTGGTGGTATCTCCAAGGCCCTTGTTATCACTCTTATGTAACAGATGAAGCGGCGGGAAATGGTATTGTCTGGGCTGGTTTTTTTCCGATTTTTCCACCGCCTCTGCAATGACAGGGTCCACTCCCTCCATCCCCGGTGCCTTCGGCTTCGGGACAGCCTTCGGGCGTTCCTTCTGCAGCGTATGCTCTGTTCTTGGCTCCGGCATGGAGGAAATGTCCGCTACGGACGTTTCCTTTCTTTCTGTGCCGGCCGGCTCCATCGTGATGGACATACGGGGCGGCTCCGGTTCCTGCGGGCTTTCTTCCTGATTCCCTGCGTCCTGAGGAAATGTCATGGTTACGGGCGGCACAGGCAAAGGTTCTTCCTCAAACACAGGTAGAGTAACCTCATGGATTTCCTGTATCTGGTTCTGCATCTGGTTCTGCTTTCTGGTCGTATCTGTCTGAATGCGAACTCTTTCAAAATCGATGACCGGTGTTCCGTTTTCTCCATTCTGCTGACTCGCAGCTTTGGTGTTCCAGGTAATCTCATGGACATCATCCCGGGCTGTATGTACCGTTTCCTCTGTCTTCTCAATCGTCGTATCGAGCATGACGCCGGAAACCTTTTTATCCATACGCAGAATTTTTTCCTGCTCCTTCTGTTCCTTCAACAGTGCCTGTTCTTCCCGGCGCTGCTCCCGCAAAACAGCCTGTTCTTCCCGGCGCTTCCTTGCCCGTTCCCTTCTTCTGTCATTTTCCTCTACTGCCGTTTCATAAACTCTGCGGCTTCCCTTTTTTACACCGCCTACAAAAGACTTCTCCGTCACAATGACCAGACAGATAATTCCCAGCACAAGTACCACAAATATCGTACCGGCCAGATCCAGAAAATGATACAGGAAATACGCCACCGATCCGCAGACAACGCCGCCTCCTGCGCGGTCCAGACTTCCGCTTTCATACAGTTCGTTAATCCGATAGCTGTCCATAAGCGGAAGGTTTCCATGAATCAATTCAAATACCACTCCGAGCAAAAGAAATAAGATACCGCCGGCAACCAGTTTCATGGTAGCAATATACTGTCCCTGATTCGCCATGCCAAAGGCAATTGCCAGAAAAACAAGAACCGGAGCCGCATAAGCCATGACACCCAGAAGCCCGAACATGACTCCGCTGATGGCATCACCAACCGTACCAATAATACCAAAATTACATAAAAATAACAGGATTGCCGCTGCAAAGGATATGATGAGTACAACCTCGCTTCGTACCGGACTTTCCGGAACATTTCGCCTTGCTGTGTTTTTTCTGCTTTTGGAAGACCCACTGGAAGCTCTTTTTCTTTGTGTAGTTCTTTTTCCCGACGTCGATGCCATTTCCAACTCTCCCTTGAAATGTGTTACTCAACTTTACATAGCTTTACTTCTTTTTTGGGTACAAAATTACATGCCGATTTTGTACATACAAGATTGAGTATAGCATTTTTTTTCGGAAAAGTCATCCTATTTCTTTTCCCGCTGCACCTTGTGCAGCTTGCACCTGACCTGTCATGGAATAAAGTTTATTAAGCGCTTCCCGTATTCCGCCAACCTCATCAATCAATCCCTCTCTTACTGCTGCTTCTCCTACCAGTATCGTTCCAAGATCCTTTGTCATTTCTCCCGTCTCCATCATCATCTGTTCCAGCCGCTTTCTGGATGCCCTGCTGTGCTGCTCCACAAAACCGGTAATGCGATCCTGTATTTTCTGAAAATAGTCATAGGTCTGCTTAGCCCCAATCATCATCCCGCTCATGCGTACCGGATGAATCAGCATGGTTCCCGTTGGCACAATAAAGGAATAATCCGTAGAAACCGCAAGCGGAACTCCAATAGAATGACTGCCTCCCAGTACTAAAGACACCGTGGGCTTGCTTAAGGAGGCAATCATTTCCGCTATGGCAAGTCCGGCATCCACATCACCGCCCATGGTATTTAACAGAACCAGAACCCCTTCTATTTCACGGCTGTCCTCAATCGCGGCAAGCTCCGGCAGAATATGCTCATATTTGGTCGTTTTGGAGGAACCGCTTAAATTTTCATGGCCTTCAATTTCCCCGATGATGGACAGAAGGTGGATTTTCTTTTTCTGTTCATTCTGGTCTAAGGTCACCTGTCCGGTTTCCTTAAGACGCTCTTCCCGATGCTTCTCTGCCTCTTCCTTTGGATTACTGTTTTGTTCGTTCTGCATAACCGGTTCCTCCCATACTATGTTAAGATTATATATTTGGACTACAAAAAAGAACCTTTCTTCTTAGGAAAGGTTCTAAGCTTATCCATAGTATATCCGTTGACCTGACCGATTATGCAGCAGGTTTCGTTCACATCACTACTCAATATCATAATCCGAATCGGAAGACGTCTCCAAATCATAGCACATATGTGCAGCATCCGGTTCAAAGGCATAGGTCATTTCCTTTTTGACATGCTTTTTTGGAACCGGAAGGGGATTTTCAATATATTTAATCTCCCGCTTCGCTTCCTCCTCTTCTTTTTCATCTGTCTCCTGCACACAGGGAATGGTCATCAGCTTTGGCACCGGCAAATCCTCGATATTTTTTACAGAAATTTCCGGTATGGCACTGACTTTCTCCGATGTTTCCCTGACAGCCCGCTTTTTGCCGGTACACAGGAACCAGATACAGCCTAACACAAAAAGAATCATCAGAAAATTCAGAGCCATGCTGCTCTTTCCGAAACGGAAAACCGGATTCCAATTCTCCGCACTCAAATAATTGCGATAGTATTCCAGATATGGAACTTCCAAAGAGAATCCGTAATACACGCATTTTGCCAGACCGGCTCCTGCAAAGCCTGCCGATGCACCTGCAAGGAAGCCAATCGGAAGCTTTTTCATGAATACAATCACTAGGATCGACCAGAGCAGAAGCAACAGTCCATAGCTGTCTGTCGCTGCCAATAAGCCGACCGCTATTCCGCTGCCCAAAAAGCCGAATACAAAAAATACCCTGCTTTTTTTCTGTTCTCCTCTTCGCAGCGCACAGGCAAAAAGGAAACAATACGCACCCATCAAAAGCAAAAGCAGGTTGCCCGGTGTCACTTCTCCCACCAGCCACAGTCCCGGCTCCCAAAACATCGCTGCCAGAAGGAGCAATACTGCAAACAGCCCTCCAAACAGTTTACGATATGCCAGGTAAAACAGCAAAAGGGTCACCAACTGTATGACGGCCTGTACATAAACCACTGCCATTTCCTTATTCCCTGCCAGCCAAAAGATCAGCCGCAGCCCTCCTGCATACAGTGCGGAAAGCAGATTGGACAGATAGGGTACCTCCATACCCTGCCGGATCATGGACATCTCCAGAAATCCGGTATCGCCATAAGGTGCTGTAATAAAATTGGTTATGTAGTAATAACGAACCACTGCCGCCACTGCCAGTAATAATCCGCTGATCAGTATTTCAAACAGATAATGCTTCTGCTTCATGCCTGCCCCCTGTGTAGTAATCAGATGCAAGCAATAGCCTGCTCCAAATCTGCAATAATATCATCCACATTTTCAATACCGACAGAAAAACGAATCAGATCCGGTGCCACACCAGCCTCTACCAGCTGCTCATCCGTCATCTGTCTGTGCGTATGGCTTGCCGGATGCAGCACACAGGTTCTGGCATCTGCAACATGAGTTACAATAGCTGCCAGCTTCAGATGATCCATCATCTTCTCTGCCGCCTTTCTGCCACCCTTTAATCCAAACGAAATGACTCCACAGGTTCCGTTCGGCATATATTTCTGTGCCAGTTCATAATATTTGCTGCTTTCAAGGCCCGGATAATTTACCCACGCCACATTCTCATGCTGTTCCAGATATTTTGCCACAGCAAGAGCATTCTCACAATGTCTCGGCATTCTCAGATGCAGCGTTTCCAAGCCGACATTTAACAGAAAAGCATTTTGTGGAGACTGGATGGAACCCAGATCTCTCATCAGCTGCACGGTAGCCTTGGTAATATATGCTGCCTTACCAAATTTTTCCGTATAAGTCACTCCATGATAGGATTCATCCGGCGTACAAAGTCCCGGAAATTTATCAGCATATTTTGTCCAATCAAAATTTCCGCTGTCTACAATAGCTCCACCGACGCACATAGCATGTCCATCCATGTACTTTGTCGTGGAATGTGTTACAATATCCACACCCCATTCAAACGGACGGCAGTTAATCGGTGTTGCAAATGTATTATCCACGATAAGCGGCACACCATGTGTATGTGCCACACGTGCAAACTTCTCAAAATCAAGTACCACAAGTGCCGGATTGGCAATCGATTCTGCCATCACACACTTTGTATTCGGCAAAAAGGCCCTGGACAATTCTTCCTCTGAAGCATCCGGGTCCACCACCGTACAGGAAATCCCCATTTTCTTCATTGTCACGGTCAAAAGATTAAAGGTTCCCCCATAAACCGTGGAAGACATGATTACATGATCTCCTGCTTCACAGATATTGAAAATGGCATAATAGTTTGCTGCCTGACCGGAGGAAGTCAGCATAGCAGCCACGCCACCCTCCAATTCACAGATTTTCTGCGCTACGCAGTCATTGGTCGGATTTTGAAGTCTGGTATAGAAATAGCCTGATTCCTCCAAATCAAACAGTTTACCCATCTGTTCGGATGTTTCATATTTATAGGTGGTACTCTGATAGATCGGCAGTACCCTCGGCTCCCCGTTGCCCGGCTTCCAGCCCGACTGAACACAGATTGTCTCACGTGCAAATTCTTTTGCCATAATAATCCTCCATATATTCCTGATGCAATTTCTCCACCATTTTCACATACAGGTCCCGGCACTCTTCGTTCCGTCCTGTTTCAATCAGTTCCACGCACGGCTGCAAATAATTTTCCCATATGAAACGGTATTTTTCCTGTGCATCTGCACACTTGTTGATACGTTTTACAATCGTAGGCGCAATATTATAATATTCATGAATCAGTTCGCTTCCGCCCTCTGTTCCTGCCAGATATTCATCCCGGTACTTCTTTAAAAGCAAAAGCTCATAACAATTGTCCGGCTTATGAAGGCTCTGACAGACTGCTGTCGTTACATAGCACAGCTTGGTCTTAAAACCGCTTTGAATCGTCTGAAAATCAGAGGCCTTGATGCGGTTCCCCTTAAAGGCTGCCGCCCATTCCTCACACAAAAGCTCCGTCAGCTCTTCCGCACGCCGCTCTTTGATGGCACGAATAGCCGGAATCACATAGATTACCGTGACCATATTCAGATTCAGCTGTTCGCTCTCTTTTCCAGTCCGTCTGTTACGCTCTGCCAGCCTCTTTGCTGCTGCGTCTACAATCGCCCTGCTGATTTCGCGAAGTTTGTTATCCTCTGTCTCATCCTCACATGCACGCAGCAAGGCTCTGAGTTCTTCCAACAGAACATGGTTCTTTTTCTGGTATTCCTCAAAATTGTCCTCATAGGATTCCCGTTTGAACAATTTCATATTTTTTTCCATATCCTCGTACAATGCGGCTGCATTTTCCCGGATAATCTGCATGGTTCTATCTCCTTTTTCATCACCATAAGCCTGTTTTACTGTCCCAACGAAGCCTACTCATCCCAGTTATGATATACCGCCTGCACATCATCATCCTCATCCAGCAGATCAAGAGTTCTCTGAAGATTTTTCACGGCAGTCTCATCCGTCAGTTCCACATAGTTCTGAGGAATCATTGTGACTTCAGCAGAGGCAAGCGTAATGCCTGCTTCGCGAAGCGCACTCTCCACTCCTTCAAAAGCATCCGGATCCGTTAAGATTTCAAAGCTGTCCTCTTCCTCGGAAAAATCTTCCGCACCGGCATCCAGTGCCTGCATCATCAAATCATCCGCATCCAAATCACATTCCTCTTTATCAATGATAATCTGTCCCTTTTTGTCAAACATAAAGGATACGCATCCCGGTGTGCCGATGTTTCCATTTCCTTTGGTAAATGCGCTCCTGACATTTGCCGCCGTACGGTTCTTATTGTCCGTCAGTGCATCTACGATAATGGCAATACCGTTCGGTCCGTAGCCTTCGTATGTAACGTATTCATAATTGACGCTGCCTGCATCTCCGGCAGCCTTTTTGATACCCCGGTCAATGGTATCATTTGGCATATTGTTGGCTTTCGCCTTGGCAATGACCTTAGCCAGCTTAAAGTTATTCGCCGGATCTGCTCCGCCTTCTTTTACTGCAACGGCAATCTCTCTACCGATAATCGTAAAAATTTTACCCTTTGCCGCATCGTTTTTCTCTTTCTTATGCTTGATGTTTGCAAATTTTGAATGTCCTGACATATCTTTTTTCTCCTTTATTCTTCCGCCGCCTCTGTTTTAGGCAGCCCGTTTTTTTTGCAATGCTTTGTGACTAAAACAGTCCGTATCATTTTATCCTGCACAGACAGCACTTTAAAATCATAGCCATCCACCGTCACCTCAAACTGTTCGTCCTCTTCCTCCGGTATCTTGTCCATTTTGGATATGAGGAATCCGTTCAGCGTTTCAAATTCCTCCTCATCAAAGGAAATGCCAAAGCGCTCCTCCAACTCTTCCAGCGGAGTCATACCGTCTATTTCATACTGATCCGTTCCTTTTTCCTGAATATAAACCGTATCCTCATCATATTCATCCATAATGTTTCCGACAATCTCTTCCAGAATATCTTCCATGGCAATCAGACCCATCGTCTGACCATATTCATCCACAACAATGACCATCTGGATTTTCAAGGACTGCATGCTCTGAAACAGTGCATCAATATTACGCGTTTCCGGAATAAACCTGGCTTCACGAATCAGCTCCGGTATTTCTCTGACCGGCCGGTCCAGTTCCTGCTCCAGCCCCTGCCTGTGATAGGCCGACTGCAGCCTGAGCGCATCCTTCATATGCAGAATACCGATGATATGGTCTATATTTTCTTCATAGACCGGATAACGGCTGTTACTGTTCTCCAGCATAAAATCAATTGCCTCACGTAAAGGCATACAGCCGTCCACAGCCACAATGTTTTTGCGGTGTGTCATGATATCCTGAGCTTCCTTGTCTCCAAATTCAAAGATATTGGTAATCATCTCCGCTTCACTGGCCTGCAGAACACCCTGCTCATGCCCCTCATTGACCATGGAAATAATTTCCTCTTCCGTCACGTCATCCGTATCCTCATCTGCCCGTATGCCAAAAAGCCGCAGCACCAATTTGGAAAAAAGCGTGACGGCCCCTGTAACAGGAAGAAACAGAATAGTAAGGTAATAGACCGGATTTACCAGAAAAAAGGCCAGACGATTTGCATATTTTGCTGCCGCCCTTTTCGGAATCAGGATACCTGCAGACAGGATTACAGCAATCATAAGCACTGCGGTAAGCACAGTATTCTGTATGTATCCCGACCAGAATTTCAGATAGAAACCGCCCATGGAAATATGTATTACAGTTACAACCAACTGCAAAGTATTGACAAAAGCGGTTGGATTATCCATCATTTTTAAAAGCCGCTCTGCCTTTTTACTGCCCGCCTCTGCTCTCTGAGCAACCTCTTTTCCATTCAGCGACCGAAGTGCTGAACCAAATCCATAGAAAAAGCTGTCCATTAAAAGCAGCACGATAAATACCAAAATACAGGCAGTAGGCCCACTATCGTCCATTTTCCCATCTCCTTTGCATATACACAAAATATCACATTAAAATATAGCATTTTCTTGTTTTTTCGTCAAGAAAACCTTACACGTATTTTATGTATCCAAAGAAAGACTCACCGCAAGCGCACGATTGACACGCTCCATAATATCATTGTCCAAGTGACAGACCTTGTCTTTCAGTCTTCTTTTGTCGATGGTTCTAAGCTGTTCCAGCAATATGACAGAATCTCTGACCATCTCATATTTTCCGCAGTCCAGTTCGATATGTGTCGGCAGCTTTGCCTTATTCATTTTTGAAGTAATTGCCGCACAGATTACCGTCGGACTATGTCTGTTTCCAATATCATTCTGTATAATCAGCACCGGGCGTACCCCACCCTGTTCCGAACCGACAACAGGTCTTAAATCTGCGTAAAAAACATCTCCTCTTCTCATACAGCCCACTTCCTTTTCGGATGATTCTTTTAAAATGAGTATTGCCCGTTTCCATCGGTCTATTCATTCTTTTGTATTTCATCCTTCGGAAGCTTCCCAAGCCGCTTTAGAGAAGAAATCCATCCCGGTTATAAAGCTTACCAGCCTTTTGATAAATACGCGGCACACGTTTTCCGATGCAGCAGACCAGCTCATAATTAAATCTGCCGGACAGCTCTCCCAGCTCTTCTGCTGTAATACGTTCCGTTCCGTTTACCCCAATCAGAGTTACCTCGCTTCCCTCTGCTGCTTCCGGTATGTCTGTTACATCCACCATCATCTGATCCATGCAGACGCGACCCAGAATGGGTGCTCTTTTTCCGTGGATCAGTACATATCCTTTGTTGGAAAGGCTCCTCGGATATCCATCTCCATAGCCGACCGGAACCGTTGCCACTCTGACATTTTCCTCCGCTACATACGTGCCTCCATAGCTGACCGCATCTCCTGCTTTGATTTCCTTGCAGTATACAATATGACTGTTCCAGGAAAGAGCCGACTGTAGGGAAACAATATCCCTTCTCACCTCTGCCGACGGCCACAATCCATAGAGAGTAATGCCGGCACGCACTACATCCAGATTGGCTTCCTCCATTTCCAGAAGGCCGGCGCTGTTGGAGCAGTGACAAATCGGAATGCGGTAACCGGTTTCCTGCTCAATCTGCCTCGTAAAATCCACAAACCGTTTTCTCTGCAGCTCTGCTGCGCTCTTATCCGCCTCATCCGCACGGGCAAAATGGGTAAAAATTCCCTCAACCTCCAGATAATCCATAGCAAGCACATCTTTTATAAAGGACAGGCCCTGTTCATCCGGCCGAATGCCGATTCTCCCCATTCCGGTATCTACCTTAATATGAATCTTCATCGGTCTGCCATTTTTTTCTGCCGCCCTATTCAAAAGCTCTGCCATATCCCTTCGGAATACAGCCGGACGAATTTCCAGTTCTGCCAGAGTATCATAGCAGCCCGGAAAGGTATATCCCAATATCAGAATTGGTTTTATAATGCCTGCCTTTCTTAACTCCTCTGCCTCCTCCACAGTAGCTGTCGCAAAACCATACAGATACGGAAGCGCTTCCAGTTCTCTGGCAATCGGCACAGCTCCATGCCCATAGCCGTCTGTTTTGATTACCGCAATCATCCGCGTTTCCTTCCTGATATTGGCTTTCATATGCTCCATATTACTGTGTATTGCATCCAGATTTACCATAACGCACGTTCTTTCAAAATATTCCATCTTATTTGTCTCCTTCTGTCCAGGCAATATCCGTGCCTTTTAACGTTTTCACATTTCACAAAAACTGTCTTTACCCAGAACCGGTACCCAGCACTTTTCCAAGTGCCTCCGGCAAATCACCTGCCATGACAGAATAACGACTACGGCACTCCGCAGCTGTTTCTCCGGAAAGGCCATGTATATAGGTTCCTAGCGCCGCCGCCTGATATGCTTCCAATCCCTGTGCTGCCAGTCCTCCTATGATACCAGTCAGGACATCTCCGCTTCCGGCAGTCGCCAGCGCATCATTCCCGCTGGCATTGATATAAACAGAACCATACGATTCAACCACAATACTTCTGGCATCCTTACACACAACCGTTGTCTGCATTTCTTTTGCATATTCCGATACATTTGTTATTATATCTTCTCTTAATTTTTCTATCTTTCTTCCGGTCAGTCTGGAAAACTCTAAAAGATGCGGAGTCATTATAACCTGACTTTCGGCTGCTCTCTGCTTCAAAAGCTGCTGCTTTTCGGGGTCTACGGCAATTAGATTCAGCGCATCCGCATCTAAGACACATACTTTTTTCTTCAATTCTGTATCGTTAAGCACTGTACGAACCAGACTGCCTGCCATCACATCCGTTCCAATCCCCGGCCCCAAAATGACACAATCTGCCCAGTGCAGATCCTGAAGTAATCCTTCGATGTCCTCCTCATCCAGTCCCTGTGGCTTTCTTGCGTAAGTATGAAGCACTGCTTCCGGAACAATGGACTGCAGAATGAGCCTGTTTTCCTCGGCAGTAAAGATACGTACCAGGCCGGCTCCCGTCCGGTAGCAGCTTTTCGCCGACAGGAAGGCCGCTCCGGCCATATTCGGACTGCCGGCCACCAGAAGTACTTTTCCAAAGCTTCCTTTATTTCCATCCGGCTCCCTGGCCGGAAGTCTGGAAAGATCCGTTCTGTCATAAGTCAATGCTGCAGGTCTAAAATCCTTCCAAAAGGAATGCTCCGTAATGCCCATCTGCACACAACAGAGCTCCCCTGTATATCCGGCTCCCGGATATAGGAGCTGCCCTCGCTTCTTCCACGCGAAGGTCACAGTCAGATCTGCCTTTACCGCACATCCCCTGATTTGTCCGGTATCCGCACTGATACCGGAAGGAATATCACAGGCTGCAACAAACGCATCTTTCTGATTGATGATGTGTACCAGCTCTGCCAGCCTGCCGTTAATTTCTCTTTTCAGACCGATGCCAAACAACGCATCTACAATAATATCATATTCATTTTGCTTCAAAATGCCCTGATCCGTTTCGTCCATTTTCAGGCTGATTCCATGGGATTCCAGAATTTCAATCTGTCTTTTGCAGGATACACTGCATTTTTCCCTCGCTCCTGCCAGATAAAAGGTTACCTCATAGCCGGACTGCCATAGCATACGTCCTGCTGCAAGCCCATCTCCTCCATTATTTCCGGTTCCTGAAACAATCAAAACCCTGGCCGGCTCAGGCTTCCGTTTCCGTATCTCCTCTGCCATTCCATATGCAGCACGCTCCATCAGGACAAGAGAATCCATTTTATGTTCTTCTATCGTCCTTCTGTCACATTCCTGCATTTCGGCTGCTGTCAATACATATTCCATTGTTTCCGCTCACGCTCCTTTCCATCCGTCTGGTTTCCAAACGTCATTACCTTACGCGCTTCGGCCTGTCTGGACAGGCGATAGCAAAAATGCGCCAAAAGTGTCGCCTTTGACGCATTCCTTCTTTTACCATATCTTCACTTTACGGTCTTCTTCATCCTGGTTGTCTTCCGATTGGTTTTGTGGTTTTACCTTCTGCTCCTGCCTGTTTTCCTCCGGCTCACTGGTCTGCTGCTCCTTTTCCGGCTTGCCCTTCGCAGCAGGTTTCTTGGTTTCCGGCACATACTTCATATCAAAAATATTAATAACATCAGGACCGAAAATAGCATGCATATAAGAATAAAGCTTCTGATTTTCAATTTCCATCTCCTGCTTACGTACCACATTCTTTTTCAGTTCCGTACGCATTTTGCTAATCCATTCCGCAATCTGCTCAATATCTGTGGTATTACTCTGCAGTTTCTGATAACAGACATTCATCGTAAAAAGCATGAGCTGACGATTCACCGCATCCATTTCCCGAGGCAGCTCTGCCAATTCTTCCTTGCAGGTATCAATCTTATCGTTGCAGTCTTCAATCAGTCTCGTCATTTCATCCATTTTCCTGACCGTCATGCGATCCGGATCCTGCTCCAGCTTACGTGCAAGAGGCATGACCTCACCCATCAGCTTCTTTTTCAAGGCACGGATTTCTTTCAGCTCCGCATTCAGCTTTCCCTGACGCTTCAGCAATTCATTTAATTCCTCTGCACATTTTTTCACCTCAGGCGTTCCGTTCAACTGGGTAAAAAGCTTATGCCATTTGTTGTCCAATGTCAGATACGGAATCTTTTTTCCAACTAACGCCGCCTCAAATTCCTCATCCTTTTTTGCCACCGTAAGCACCTCTTTCCGACTTCTTCCTGTTAATATTATAGGATAGTTTCATCAGGCTGTCAGAAAGATGGACATTTTCTACCACGACCTCCTCCGGCACCTTCAGATCCACATGCGCAAAATTCCAGATTGCCTTGATTCCATATTGAATCAGCTTATTCGCAACGGCCTCTGCCCCGGTCTTCGGCAGCGTCAGAACAGCAATATCGATATCCTGTTCTCTGACAAACCGTTCGATATGTTCCATAGGCTGTACCGTCAGATTTCTGACCTTTTTCCCATGAAGCGCCTCATTGATATCAAAAATCCCCTTGATCAGGAATCCGCGTCTTTCAAAATTCATATAATTTGCCAAAGCCTGACCCAGATTACCTGCTCCTACAATAATCAGATGATGCTCCGTATCCAGTCCGAGAATCTTGCCGATTTCCTGGTACAGATACTCTACATTATAGCCATATCCCTGCTGGCCAAAGCCGCCGAAATTATTAAGATCCTGTCTGATCTGGGAAGCTGTGACCTGCATCAGTTCACTCAGTTCCTGGGACGAAATACGTTCCACACCATCATCCTTCAATTCTCCCAGATAACGAAAATAACGCGGCAGCCGCCCAATGACAGCCTGTGAAATTTCTTTTTCTTCCACGCCCAATGCCTCCCTGTATAATCTTTTTCTATTATAAAAAATAGTTAAAAAAATGTCAATGAACAAAGACTTGCCTGCGTACCTGATTTCGATTACAATGAATGAGGATTTACAGTCAAGGAGATAAAAAATGATACTTTCTGTACAAAATGTCAGCAAAGCATTTTCAGAGAAAACGATACTGAAAAATGCTTCCTTCCATATTGAGGACCATGAAAAGGCAGCGATTGTCGGCATAAACGGTGCCGGTAAATCCACCCTTTTAAAAATTATCGTAGGAGAAATGCAGGCAGACGAAGGAACAGTCACCCTGTCCAAGGGAAAGACACTGGGCTATCTGGCCCAGCATCAGGACCTTCACAGCAGCCGGACAATCTATGAAGAACTGCTGAGTGTCAGACAGAACCTGATTGATTTGGAAAAACGTATCCGTGAAACGGAGCTTTCCATGAAGCATCTGGAGGGAGATGCTCTGGAACAGCAGATGAATCTTTACTCTTCTCTGACACATCAGTTTGAAATGGAAAATGGATATGCCTATCAAAGTGAATTAGTCGGAGTCTTAAAAGGACTGGGCTTTGAAGAAGCTGATTTTTCCAGAGAAATCAGCACTCTGTCCGGTGGACAGAAAACGCGGGTGGCATTAGGAAAACTATTGTTATTAAATCCAGATATAATTTTGTTGGATGAGCCTACAAACCATTTGGACATGGCCTCTATTTCCTGGTTGGAAACCTACTTATTAAATTATAAGGGTGCAGTTGTTATTGTTTCTCACGACCGCTATTTTATTGATAAGATCGCCCGTAAGGTGATTGAAGTTGACCAGACCAGGGTCATGAGCTTTCTCGGAAATTATACCGATTATGCTGCCAAAAAGGAACAGCTTCGCATAGCGGCCTGGCATGCCTATGTCAATCAGCAGCGTGAAATCAAACATCAGGAAGCAGTGATTGAAAAGCTTCGTTCCTTTAACCGGGAAAAATCCATCCGGCGTGCGGAAAGCCGTGAAAAGATGCTGGATAAAATCGAGGTTTTGGAAAAGCCCTCCGAAGCGCGCGCCGATATGAAAATGATTCTGACTCCTTATCGAGAAAGCGGCAATGATGTTCTGACCGTAAAAGGACTTTCCAAGTCCTTCGACAATCTTATGCTCTTCCAGAATCTGGATTTTGAAATCAAGCGAGGGGAACATGTTGCTATCATCGGCGACAACGGAACCGGAAAGACTACGATTCTGAAGCTGATTAACGGTCTTCTGCCTGTGGATTCCGGTACGATTCAGCTTGGCTCCCATGTAGAAATCGGCTATTACGACCAGGAACACCATGTTTTACATATGGAAAAAACCTTATTTGAAGAAATTTCAGATGATTATCCTTATCTGACCAATACACAGATACGCACTACGCTTGCTGCCTTCCTCTTTACCGGCGAAGATGTTTTCAAACGAATCGGCGATTTGAGCGGTGGGGAACGCGGACGCGTATCTCTGGCCAAGCTCATGCTTTCCGAGTCTAATTTTCTCATTCTGGATGAACCTACGAACCATCTGGATATTACTTCCAAGGAAATTCTGGAAAGCGCCCTGAATGCTTACAGCGGAACCGTACTTTATGTTTCACATGACCGCTACTTTATCAACCGCACTGCCACCCGCATATTGGATTTGACCGCTCAAAGGCTGGTCAACTATGGCGGCAATTACGACTATTATCTGGAAAAGCACGACGATATGATGAAGGCAGCCGGAATTTCTCCTGCTTTTTCTGCCACAGTACAGGGAACTCCTTCCTCGAATCCGGAAGCTTCTGCTCCTGAAGCGAAAGGGAATACCGACTCCGAGGTGAAGCAGGACTGGAAGGAATGGAAGGAACAGCAGGCCGCCCAGAGAAAGCTTGAAAATGATATCAAAAAATGTGAAGATGCCATTGCAAAGCTGGAAGCAGAACTTTCCGATTTAGAAGCAGAGCTTGCCAAACCGGAATACGCAACCAATGCCGCCAAGCTGCAGGAGTTAAGCTCCAGTCAGGCCGATGTCACATCCCGTCTGAATGCATTATATGAAAAATGGGAAGCTCTATCCGAAGAATAGGGCTTCCCATTTTTCATAGTTACCATCTGACTTTTATAATGTCTCCATCGTTTCTGCAATCGCCTTAATGAAGTTCTGGCTGTTTAATACCGTAACATCCTTCAGGGAAGTAATCAGTGCAAGATCCTTTGTCATCTTACCGGATTCAATGGTCTGGATCGTAGCCTTTTCCAGCTTGTCAGCAAATGCCATCAGTTCCGGAATATTGTCCAGCTCTCCTCTCTTACGCAGTGCTCCTGTCCATGCAAAAATAGTGGCTACTGAGTTCGTAGAAGTCTCTTCTCCCTTTAAATGCTTATAATAATGTCTCTGTACCGTTCCATGTGCTGCTTCATATTCAAAGACACCGGACGGCGATACGAGAACAGAGGTCATCATTGCCAGAGAACCAAAGGCGGAGGAAACCATATCAGACATTACATCTCCATCATAGTTCTTGCAGGCCCAGATAAAGCCTCCCTTCGCCTTCATGATACGTGCTACCGCATCATCAATCAGCGTATAGAAATATTCTATTCCGGCAGCCTCAAATTTCTCCTTGTATTCATCCTCATAAATCTGCTGGAAAATATCCTTAAAGGTATGGTCATATTTCTTGGAAATTGTATCCTTGGTTGCAAACCAGAGATCCTGTTTCGTATCCAGTGCATAATTAAAACAGGATTTTGCAAAACTCGTAATGGATTTATTTGTGTTATGTACACCCTGAATGATACCCGCATCGGTAAAATTGTGAATCGTTTCCCTGATTTCCGTTCCATCCTCTGCCGTAAAGACCAGCTCCGCCTTGCCAGCGCCCGGTACTTTGATTTCCACATTTTTATAGACGTCACCATAAGCATGACGTGCGAGTGTTATCGGCTTTTCCCAGTTCTTGACACAAGGCTCAATTCCCTTTACAACGATTGGCGTACGAAATACTGTACCATCCAGAATCGCACGAATGGTTCCATTCGGGCTTTTCCACATTTCCTTCAAATTATATTCCGTCATTCTGGCCGCATTCGGTGTAATGGTAGCACATTTTACGGCAACACCATATTTCAAGGTTGCCTCTGCGGACTCCGTTGTTACTTTATCGTCCGTTTCATTTCTGTGCTCCAGTCCCAAATCATAATATTCTGTCTTCAGATCAATGTACGGCAGCAACAGCTCATCCTTAATCATTTTCCAGAGGATTCGAGTCATTTCGTCTCCGTCCATCTCTACAAGCGGCGTGGTCATCTGAATTTTTCCCATAGTACTCTCCTTTTCTCCGTCTATTTTACTTAATCATTATTGATCTCATTCAGCCCAAGTCTTACCATATTTTCATAAGCATTGATCATATGCTGGTTTGCTAACTGTTCTGCCAACTGGGCATCCTTATTTTTGATGGCTTCCATAATACCCCGATGCTCCAGATTGGACTGATTGCCCCGTTCACTGTTGGACAGCGTTCTCTTGCGTACCCTCAATACATACTGATGAAAATCCTTTAACAGATGCTCCAGCATCTTACTGTTGCAGGATTCGTACAGTATCTCGTGAAAACGGTTATCCATCTCTGCCATCTGCTCGTAATGCCCCTTGGAAGCATGAAACTCCGACAGGAAAATATTCTCCTCCATCTCTGCCATCTGCTCCGGCGAAATCTCTTCTGTCGCCCATCTGGCACAAAGTCCCTCCAGATAGGAACGTATCATATAGATATCCTTCACATCCTTGGTTGTAATACCGGTTACATAGGCTCCCTTGTTCGGAATAATCTGAATCAGTCCTTCCAGCTCCAATTGCCGAAACGCCTCTCTAACCGGTGTCCTGCTGACTCCAAGCTCCTCTCCGATCGCTACTTCCTTTAATTCTTCATGTTCCTTATATTTTCCATTCAGAATATCCTCACGAATCCGGTTAAATACCCGGCCTCTCAAAGAATACTTATCCGTTACCTCATTTTTCACATCATGACTGCTCAAATATCACACCTCTATCTATTCTAAAGTAATTCCAAGCTTTTTACAAGTTTTGTCAATTACTTTTAATAATTCTTCATCGGTCAGAACTGTTACACGTCCTCCCGCATACTCTTCATCGACCCATACTTTGACTGCCTTTACCAGATCACAGTTCTTATCGACCTGCTTCTCATCCTTCAGCTTAAAGTATGTATTGATCCAATGCGCAATTCCCGCCAGACCGGAAGTATTGGAAACGGCACACAGAACCGGACGGTTTAAGAACTTGTCCGTATCAAAAATATTGTATATCTCTTCATTTTTCAGCAGTCCATCCGCATGAATGCCTGCTCTGGTTACATTAAAATTCTTGCCTACAAACGGAGTTCGCGGTGGAATCTGATAGCCGATTTCCTTCTCATAATATTCTGCCAGCTCAGTTATCACTGTCGTATCCATGCCATTTAAGTCACCCTTTAACTGGGCATATTCAAATACCATAGCCTCAAGCGGTGTATTGCCGGTACGCTCTCCTATACCAAACAGCGAAGTGTTGACACCGGAACATCCATAAAGCCATGCTGTCGTAGAGTTTGCAACCGCCTTATAAAAGTCATTGTGCCCATGCCATTCAATCAGGGAATGAGGCACACCTGCATGTGTATGGATGGCATAAATAATTCCCTGTACGCTTCTCGGAATAACTGCACCGGAAAAGTTTACACCATATCCCATCGTATCACAGGCACGTACCTTAATCGGAATCTTATACTGTTCCATAAGCTTCATCAGCTCCAGACAGAACGGCACTACATAGCCATAAATATCAGCACGCGTAATGTCCTCCAGATGGCATCTTGGACTGATACCTTCCTCCAGACATTCCCGAATCACGCTCAGATAATGATCCATCGCCTGCTTTCTGGTCATTTTCAGCTTCATAAAGATATGATAATCAGAGCAGCTGACCAGAATCCCTGTCTCCTTCATACCGATTTCCTTTACCAGCTTAAAATCATCCTTGCTGGCACGAATCCAGCTCGTTACCTCCGGGAACTGGTAACCTCTTTCCATACATTTATAGACAGCGTCACGATCCTTTTTACTATATAGAAAGAACTCACTGGCACGGATCATGCCGTTGGGCCCTCCCAGCTTATGGAGATAATCATAAATCGTCACAATCTGCTCCGTCGAATACGGCGCTCTGGACTGCTGGCCATCCCGAAAGGTCGTATCCGTAATCCAGATATCCTTTGGCATATTATGAGGTACAATTCTATCGTTAAACGGAATCTTCGGTATCTCAGAATAAGGAAACATATTCCGGAAGGTATTTGGCTTCTCTACATCATCCAGAATATACATATGCTCCTCTATTTCAAGAAGATTGTTGTTGTGGTTCATGGTCACCGGCCGGTTTTCAAATATTTCCGAATTACGGTTCATCCTAAAGTCCTCCCATAAAGTTTACATTAAGTATAATTGTATACAATCATACATATTATGTCAATAAGTTTTTGATATTCACCATTCCCCATCCCTGTTTGCTCCACGGCTCCTTCAAATCTGTTGCCGTATATATCAGCCGCCTCTTTACCGCCTCGTTTGCTGCCTCCGGATATTTTTCCAAAAAAAGGGCTGCCGCTCCCGCAACCATCGGAGTCGCCATGGAAGTTCCGCTTTTTACCGTGTAGGCATTCCGGTATCCATGATAATACCTCCGGCACTTTACATTACAGGACATAATATCGGTTCCCGGAGCCACCAGATCCGGCTTTTTCATCGAAAATTCTGTCGGCCCTCTGCCGGAGTAATTTTCACAGATATCTGTCCGTTCTCCAAAATATCCTCCGTCATGGCAGCCAACCGTAATGACTTTGGCACTCCGCCCCACCGGTGAGATGCTCATAGGCCCTGGCCCCTTATTTCCTGCTGCAACCACTACTATAATGCCTGCATCCCAAAGCTTTTCCACTGCCTTCAATAACAAATTCCCACTCTCCGTATCTTCCAGATCATTCAGCCCAATGGAAATATTCAGGATACGGATGTCATATTCTCTTCTAATCTCATAAATCCATTCCATTCCGGCCAACATATCACTTAAATTTCCGTCTCCATTGAAATTCAACACCTTACCGATTACCAACTGACAGCCCGGAGCAATTCCCCTGTATCTGCCTCCGGAAGCCTTCCCATCCCCTGCCAGAATACCCGCCACATGGGTTCCATGTCCGCAGTCATCATAGACAGCTGTTCTTGCTGCCGTAAAATCGCGAAATCCAATCACACGCCCCTTTAGATCCGGGTGAAGGGCAATTCCCGTATCCAATATGGCAGCGACGACATTTTTCCCGGTATACATACCTGTCTCTTCTGCATCGCATCCAATCTGTTGTCTGACCCTGAACATAAAAAAGCTCCCGGCTTTTTTATTACATTATGCCGGGAGTTTTCTTTCGGTTCCCCTTTAAGAAGAACATCATCATTGACAAAGCAAATAATCCTGTTGCTAAAAACCACTTGGGATGAATCCAGTCCCCAGTATCCGGAGACACATCCTTTTTCCTGCTCAGAGCAGTCAGCACACCGCCATCCTTCCGCTGAATCACTGCCCCCTGCCCATTCTCATACTGATATATTCCATACGGAGAAAAATGTGTTGCTTCAAAGGTCACTGTAAACCCACCGTTTTCTTCCTGTACAACGGCAGGAACCTCCTCCAATTGTCCGTCTTCATCGGTACATACCACATGCAGCGACTCTGTCCCCATACCTTCCGGTACCGGCATGGTAATCTTCATCGTCTCACGTCCAAGCTTCGTAATCGGTATCTGTCCGCTCTGATCATACAGGGTAATATCATAACCATACATGCCCGGATTGGCCTCCTGACCGTACAGAATCCGGTAAGCAGATAAAATCTGCTCCCCTGCCTGACTGCTTTCACGGATATCCAGAACATATCTTTCCTTATGATGATCCAGTACTGCACTTACTTTTCCATCCAGTCCCGCTCCATTGGTCCAGATCTGAACAGCCTTTTCGGCATCCGCAGCATCTCCCTGTCTGGCTGCCGATTCTACCGCTGCTTCAGAAGCATTTTCAAACCTATATGGTTTTTGATAAATAGATACCCTTTCGGGTATTGCTGACGAATCCTCATCCGTTTCCTTCGTCACCATTACCGCGTGAAGCATTCCTTCCGCTCCGCCGCTGCTTTTCTGCACCAGACTTGCAATCGTACCATGGAATCCATAGCTGTCCGGATCCAGAACAGTCCCGGAAAACTCTGACATTCCTGCACCCACAACAGCAACCTCTATCCCCTTAAATGCATCAATGCGATTTTTCCCATTCGACAGACGCTGTGCATCCTTCCCATAAGACAACACCGGAAGTGAGCTTCCCATAAATACAACAGCATTCACATCCGAGACATTGCTGCACGCACTCTGGTCGTAAGCTCCAAGTCCAATCTTCTCCACACTTTCCGGAATACGGACGGTTTCAATCGGACAGCCTGCAAAGGCCCTGTCACGAATCTCCTTTACATTGACTCCACCGGATACTGACTTCAAATTACTACAGCCAAAAAAGGCTTCCTCGCCAATCATTTCTAATGTATTGGGCAAAGATACATCTGTAATGCCCTTATGATTTCGGAATACACCTGCCGTAATCTGCTTAACACCCTCCGGAATCGAAATTTTACTGTCACTTCCCTTATAAGCAATTAAAATGCCGTCACCAACAATCTGGAAATCATTGACGCTTCCACCGTTTTTCCAGTTCTCCAGCCATGCTGTTTTTTCAAAGGCATTCGGTTCAATCTCCTTTACGGTCGAAGGTATGGTTACGCTTTTTAAATCATCACAATGATAGAAAGCCCCATATCCGATGGTGGTAACCCCTTCCGGAATCCTGACCTCAGACAATGCGCTTCTGGCAAAGGCAAAATCCCCAATTTCCGTAATTCCTTCCGGGAACTGATATTCCGTCAGCTCGGGATCCTGATAATAAGCCTGTCCGGCAATCCGGTCTCCTACGATAGTATACTTTGGAAAGCTGCCGCCCTTTTCTGCATCTGTCGCACCGTCCGTGCCATTGTCAGAGACAGAATGCTGTCCATCTTCCGCCGTTTGCCCTGATACCGTCATCGCCACTTCATTGCTCTGTGGAAAGGCATCTCCTGACTTCTGCGGCACCGCCGCATTTCCATAAACGTTCTGCGTACGATTATCCATAAAAACAACAGCTCTGCCGCCCACCACGTAGGTACTTCCCATTTCCTGCAAAGCATTTTGCTCTTCCTGTCCGTACACCACAGGATTCTGTGTTTCCGCACCTTCATTTGAAGGATTTCCGGTATCCTGATACTCTGCCCTCGCCACATCACTCTTATCCCGAGCCTGATCAAATTCTTCCGCATAAGAGCCTGCCTCTGCTACAATGCTTAGCTTAGGACAGCCATCAAAAGCAGTGCTCTGTATCGAGGTGACAGAGGCCGGTATGACAGCCTTCTCCAAATTGATGCAATCCGAAAATGCCTTACTTCCAATGGTTCTCACTGAGGATGGTATGGAAATTTCTTCCAATCCGCTGCAATTACTGAACGAATATCCCGGAATCGAATCCAAAGAGCCGCTTAATTCCACAAAACGCAGATCATCACAGCCCCAGAATGCGTATGGCTCAATCTTCTCCACCGATGCAGGCATATTATATTTGGTAAACCGGCTTCCAGCCAACGCCTGAATCAGTCTTGATTTACTTTGATTATACAAAATACCGGCTTCATCCAAAAAGTACTGGTTGTCCTGATCCACCTGAACATCCTTTAAGGATTCACAACCGGCAAATACACCATAGCCGATTTCGGTCACACCCGGGCCTATGGTAACATCCGATAAAGCTTTGCAATTGCTGAAAGCAAAGTTATCTATCTTCTTCAAAGAGTCCGGCAGATCCACAACACTTAAAACCGGACAGTTAGAAAAGACCCCGCTGCCAATTGACGTAATTCCTTCCGGCAGATAAACTGCATACAGATCAGAATCGTCTTTAAAAGCCTCCGGGCCGATTTTTTTCACACTTTCCGGTACATTGACCGCAGTCGCCGTACCGGTATATTTGACTAAAGTATCTCCGTTTACTTGAAAATCTGATGCGGAGGACGTTACCGCCTCCACATCAGATACTGGAATCTGTGTTGCTGCTATCGCCAGCACAAGAAACAGCGTTCCTATTGCATTTCTAAGCTTTTTACCCATTTTCTCTTCCTTATGCCACTTTTACCGATTTTTTGTCCTTCTTCATGAACAATACCACAGACAGACATGCCAAACCGATGGCCAAAAACCACTTCGGATGAATCGGATCACCGGTCTTCGGTGAAGCATCCATTGCCGCCGTCAAATTCTGTGTATCCACATAAATGGTATACGGTGAAAAATGTGTTGCCGTAAAGTTAATACACGGAACTCCATCAATGGTCTTAAAGGTTGCATTCAGCTTCTCTAATGTATCACCGTTCACCACTGCACCGGCCTTATTGTTTCCGGCATAGGGAATCAGGTCATCCGGTATCGGCATCGTAATATTGACCGATAAACCGGTTGTATCCGTAATCGGTGTCGTTCCCGTGGAATCATAGAGACTGATGTCCATCGGATAATACCGGATGTGATCCAGCGAACCAAATTCCTTGGTCAATGCTGCTTCTACCGCCGCTGTTGCATAAGGATCCGAATTAATGCGGACTACAAAATTATCCGTAGAACCGTCTACCGTCGCAGATGCCGTACCAGTATTGGACACGCCGATTCCATTCGGAATGGAAACGATGGTTCCGTTCTGTCCTGCATTGGCAGCAGTACTTCCTGTGCTGCCACCCACATTGCTTCCTCCTGCACTTCCGCTGGAGCTGCTGGAACTGCTTCCCGAACCGGAAGAGCCATTACCGGATACACCTGAACTGCTTCCGGTCGTCGAACCGGAACTGGTATTTGCGCTTTTTCCGTCATAGACCGCTGTTACGACCACATTGTTCGCAGGCATCGTAAAGGATGCACTCTGATTCTTTACATTGTCAATCGCTACGTTTAAGGAAGATGTTTCCCAACGGTCAAACTTTCGTCCGGTAGACGGTGCATTCGCCGTAATGGAAACCTTGGCACCCTCCTCATAAGAGCCGCTGCCGGAACCATTGATGACCGTTACCGTATATATTTTCTTCTTGCTCGTATCGGTAGTATTATCCGTATTGGAATTATCCGGGTTTGTCGGTGTACTCGGGTCCGTGTTGCCGCCGCTATTGGAACCATCCGGCTTGTACTGTGCCACAAAGGTAACATCTGCCGTAATCTCCTGCGTTGACATTTTATTTACGGTCGGACTCCAGCCGGTAAAGGTATAACCGACTCTGATTGGATTATCCGGTACCTTGGCCGGATTTCCGTCCTCGACATACTGCGTATCGGCAAGATAAGTTCCGTCATAATCCATGAAAATGACTTCCCACAAATCCTCTAACGGCTCAAAATCAATATTATATGTCTTGGCATAACGATGCGCTGCACTATTGGTATAACTCTTAATCCTTACCTTACCCTCACCATGCGTAAAGGCATTGTTTCGAATCGATACTTCTTTACCATAAATAATGGCATTGATCTGTTCGTTATTTGCAAATGCTTCCTCTTCAATCGCATTGATGTTACTTGGGAATTTTGCTTCGGTAATCTTACTGCAATCCTTAAAGCAGGCTGTCGGAATTTCCGTCAGCTTATCGACCCCTGTAAAATCTACCTTACGAATCCCCTCACAGCTCTCAAATGCGCCTTCCTTTATGTGACTCACTTGAGCCAGCAATGGGTCTGTCGTTGTATTAAGAGATGTACTTCCAACCGTCACACCATCCACAAGAGTTCCTCTTGTCGGCATACAGGTTTCAATCGTCTTATAACCGGCATCGTTATTAGAATAAATAATTCCATTTTCGGCAGTAAACTTATCATTACCGATAAAATTAACCATTGAGCTACATCCCCGGAACGGTGCTGTACCAATATCCTCACATGCACTGCCAATGGAAACGCTCTTCAATTTTTCGCAGCTGTCAAACGCATAGTCCGGCAGCCTGGTCACACTGAGCAGTTCGATGGATTCAACATAATCATTTCCCTTTTTCTGCTGTTGTTCCGTACTTTCGTCAAAATATCCACTAAACAGACCCGGCACCACATCTTCCGCACTGCTTCCCGACTCTAAATACTTCCTGTATTTATTATCCTGCAGATACTCTGCAATATTGTAGCCATTATAGGTTCGATTTGCATTGTCATAATATGCCTGCACATCAATAGAGGTTACTCCCTCCGGTACAACAACATTAAAAATAGCATCCAGAATTTCCGAACCTTCCAACGTCATCTGCATAAAAGGCTCATTACTGTATGGGTCAGGTGAACCGTTTTTGATATTTTCATAGATGGCCTTTATAGAATAGGGATTGGCATCATAATAATCTGAAATTCCGTTTCCGTCCCCATCTTCCTTCCACGGGCCATCATCCGGAGCAGTAGTTCGATAATTATCATATTTTGCATCTTTATAATAGGCCGTAAAATACTTTTCCATTTTCTCGCATAATGCCCTATTACTCTCATCTACATCTTCATAAAACGGGTAATCAACCAATACCGGTTCATTGGTTGCATTATCAATAATGATGGTCATATTCTGAGGCGATATGGACTTATAACAAATCCGAAGATTTTTTTCCTGATTTGCATAAGTTTGAGGATTAATTGCATGCTCATAAGGCCCATATCCACCCTGGGCAATACCGCGGAAAATAATCGGAGAACCACCCGTTGTAAAAGCATTGTTTCCTAACGTAACATTTCCCGACGCATTGTTTCCGTTCGGGGTATCAAAGGTTACATCAAAAGTAACGCTCGGGTCATCCGTTCCACAATTCGCAAACGCTTCATTTCCAACAGAAGAAACAGAACCACTCAGCACAACCTTCTTTAATTTCGGACAGTCCTTGAAAACGCCATCACCAATAGACTGTATTGCGGAATTTTCATCAAAGGTAATCTCGGTAATGTAGTCCTTCATCTTATGTCCATATAAATCCTCCTGATCAAAGCTTCCCGATTCAATCGAAGTAATCAACCGGTCTCCCGCGTAAGCCGGAATGGAAATATCAGACGGCGAATGAGAACAGGTTCCGCTCTGAGTCGGTTCAAATGTACAGGAATAAAGTGCTCCGCTATCATCCACCAAAAGCAGCTTCTCATCCTGGCAGATTTCATAATAGGAGCTTCCATCCGTATCAACAAACAAATAAGGAATTGCTTTCGGAAGTCCAACCGATTTTGCATACCAGGTAGAGGTTCTTGACAGAGCCGGATTCCTGTTATCTCCCTTTTTATATTTGGACCCCTTGATATAGAATTGCTCGTTTATTACCTCGTTAAACGCGTCTGCAGGGAAAGAAATATCTGCCGTTGCCATGGAGTTGCTATCAGCAGGAAACTCTACCCAGTCCAGATTATAGCAGTTTAAAAAAGTATACTGTGGAATCGAATGGTCATTCGGATCAGTTATATGCTCGATTTCTACCTTGGGCATCGTAATCTCTCTTAAGCCTGTCCGGTTTGCAAAAATCTTGTCTCCCAGTTTGATCCTTGCAGTTGTCGGTACACCTAACGGGAAAGTAAACTTATCCATCTCCCCTTCCGTGGTAGAAGAAAACGCAAAAGCCCCCTCCCCAATCTCTGTGACCGCATCATTTGCCGTATTCCAGTCAAAATTTTGGATTCTCGGGCAGTCAAAAAAGGCATATGGACCAATTTTAAAATAACTTCTGGTTGCATTTTCCACCACAATCGTTGACAGATTGGAGCAGCCATTAAATGCACCCGGCCCAATTTCCTGCAAGGAACTTGCAAAGGTAATATCCGAAATACCGGATGCTGCAAATGCCTCAGTACCAATTGTTTTTAAGGATGACATAATATCCATCTGCTTAATGGAAGTACATCCTTTGAAGGCACGGTTTCCCAGTGCCTCAATACCAATACCGGACAGATTCGTAATAGAAGTTGCTCCCTCGAATGCCTCATCACCGATATATTTTGTCTGTTCCGGCAAGGATAACTCCCTTAAGTTTACAACTCCCTTAAATGCCCTAGGTGCAATTGCAGTAACAGCGGTTAACTCAGTTTTCGGCAAGAAACCATTAGCATCGTATCTGTTCTGCGGCAAAGGAATCAACTCTTCATCCACAGTGTTCCCTGTTTCCTCTGCAATCTTGGTGACAAGACGTGGGATATACACCTTCTTCAAAACCGTATCATTGCCGCTAACCGTATCTCTAACTGGCTTCTGACAAGCTACAAGCCGAAATGCCGGATCCCTAATATCTATATCCTTTTCACAATAATACTGCATTGCATTATCGGGATTTCCTGCAATATCTGCTTCCTTAAACGTTGCATGCGGTTCCTGTGCCGGATCTCTTCTATCATCCGGAAGGGAATTCCAAGCATCCCACTGTTCTTTATAATTCTTATAAGATTCTTTAAAATATCGTTTAATCGTTGCAAGATCCGTTCCCTCATTTGGATTTGATAAAGTCCATTCCTGTGTAGAAATCTTCAGTCTCTCCAGCCAAGTATCATATGTTGCCGTTTCTACTTCCTGATATTCAGAATAAACAGACTGTCCAATATCAATACTTTGCTGAGGATAATTGTCATTATATTTTGAAATAATAGTATTGACATTACCATTCACCGTTTTCTGATAATAACGGAACAGCCAGTGTAACTGCCAACTCCCTCCAACTTGAATCAAACGATAGCCTGTTCCATCTGATTCAGCAAAATCATCCAAATCTTCGATACCTTCAATCGTAAGGTCTCTTCCCGGAACATACGTTACCGGCTCCTGCCGTACACTAACCCCTGTAGTCCCGCCAGATGACGGATCAGCCGCTGCGGTTTCCGGTACCGGAATCGCTGCCACACCGATTGCCGTAATCATCAGTACGGCCGCCAGCGCTTTTCTGACACTCCTTTTTAATCTCCTTGTCACTTTCTTTTTGGGTGCTCTTTTGGTCATTATTACCTCTCCTTTGGTATATAAACCCTTATTCCTTATTTCCCACTCCAAAATGATTCATGGGAATCCACTATCACGAAATCCGTTTCGCTACAACGACAAAACGTCCATCCTCTTCACTGTTGTCACAGGTCGAAAGAGTCAACAGACTATCCCCATAGGACGCTTTTATACCGGACTGGAACAATGACATTTCTGCCATTGCATCCATTGCGGAATCAAACTCTGCTTCCGAACCCGCATCAATAAACTGATAATATTTAAAGGTAATCTCATCCTCGTAAAAAATACGGGAACGGAATACATACATTACCTCATAGGTGCCCCTTTCATAAATCGTATCAAACTGAATCTGCCTATGTGCTTTGGCATATTCCGGATTGCTGTATTTATTCAGATCGCCAAACATTTTTCCCGACCGCATATGATGCCCATATATGATCAGATTGGTGCTCGGCTTTAATACATCACACGCCGGATCCAGAAACAGAGAACCATTCCTGTCATATTCCTGATTAAAATTATGTGTTAAATAATAATCCGTACTGGAAGACTGCATGACAGGGTAATCTATTATTGTATCGTCAATTTTTAGCCATCCGATTAGACTTTTATTCTTATTATATAAAGTTTTATATTCATCCAGGATGTCCGGGACTTCCTTTTCACCCGTTTTATGTACAACTGTCCCCCCGGAAAGCACCGTGCTGTTCTTCAATCCTGCCAGAGTGTCGGAATTGCTCTGATTTCTGGCAGCGGTATAATTATAAAAAGCAAAATACCCGAGGCACACAACCGCCGTCAGGGCACAGCCCGCTACAATCCATTTGCGCCGCTTCTCCCGTTTATCAAGCTCCTCCAGTATAATCTTCTGCATATCAGGATCATAGGTTTCCAAACGGATTGTTTTTTTCTGACCTTTGACGGATTGCTTCTGTGAAACCTCCGCCTTATTCCTCTCTTTTTTGCTTCTCCTCTTTCCTGAACCTTTCTTTTCAGGAATCAGTCTGCCATCATATCCCTGCTTCTTGTATTTTTGAGCCAGCTCATAAACTTCATCATCAAAATCCCGCCCCAGCATCGTCTCAAACTGGTACTGCTCCTGCTCCATTCTGTGAGACAGCGCAACCACCGCATTGGGATTTTGAAAATCCGTCATTGCTCTCAGGGAATCTATCTTCTGTTTATCTCTCAATCCCGCCTGATAATCGGCAGCGGTCCGAAATACCCTGCCCTCAATCGTCCATCTGCTGTCAGCCATGGGTAACACGTGACTCCTTTCCCTGCATGACCTTGAGGCATACTTTACCTAATTTTATTTTGACATATATTATTTATTTTACTATATCTTGAAAGAAAATCAAGTTTTTTGTCCATATATAGATCAATATATAAAAATAAAAAAGCTTTTCCTTTTTCTGTTTTGCCGGAAACATTGACATGCCATGGCTCATAGTATAAAGCATAAATAAATTATTTTTGGAGGCTCTCATATGAGTGACTTATCAGCTACACACTGCGGATGCAACGGAAACAATTCCTGTGGATGTAACAATGGATGCGGCAGCTTAATCTGGATCATCATCTTATTCTGTATCTGTGGAAACGGCTTCGGCGGATGCGGCAATGGATGCGACAATGACTGTGGTTGCAACAATGGATGCGGCTTCGGGGGAAACGGCTGCGAAACCCTGATTCTCTTAATCATCCTGTTCTGCTGCTGCGGAAACGGAAACGGCTTCCTTGGCGGATGCGGCTGTGGTAACAACTGCTGCTAATCTCGGCGGATTTTGCAGAAGGACTTCGAAAAAGCGAAGTCCTTCTTCTCCGCATAAATAGCGGAATCATCACATAAACTTTTTGATAAGAGGAAAGCTGCCAGGTGTTTCAATGGAAAACAAAGAAAAAGAAGATGACAGTGTTCTGGCATTCGATACATTGTTCACAACCAACTCCATCCAGATTCTGAAAATCATCCTTCCCTGTATTCCCGCCAAAATACAGCGGCATCTTGCTGTCTACATTAAATACCTGGAGCTGCAATACACCATACAGTATTTTAAAATACACCCTGTGTCTTTTGGCGGCCGCCTTTTAGAAAATCAGACACAGGACATCCAAAGCATCCTGCCAAAGCTGCAGGGATACCTGTCACCTGCAGGCAAATCCCAGTTAGAACAGCTTATGGGAATGCTGCAGACCTTTAAAACCATACAGGAAATGAAATCCATGATGGACATGATGAATGCCTTTTCCGACAATAACGATTCGGCATCCGGCTTGGGAGACTTTTTTAATGCCTCTGCCGGCAGTGATCCCATGGAATTTCTAAAAGGCATGCTGACGCCGGAGCAGCAGGCCATGTTTGACATGTTCAGCGCGGATACATAATCTCAACACAAATCAGGAGGCAGCTTATGGAAGAAAACAGTTGGATGAAGGATCCCTCTCTTGCAGATATCGATCCTAAAAAATTGAATTTTATGCAGAAAATGTTTTTGGAAAGTCGCTCGCTTTCCCAAAAAGAAATGATTCCCTTTTTCATGGCGTTGGCTATGAAAAGCAAAAAGGAAAATATTCATTTTACCGAAGACGAAACCAATCGGATTATTTCTGTACTGAAAGCGAACAGTACACCCGATGAACTGCGAAAAATGGATTTTATCATGAAAAAATGGGGAAAGAAATAATTTCCTTCCCCATTCATTTCCATAAATCCAATCACTTTTCTTATGGTTTTACTACAATATTGACCAGTCTTCCCGGTACATAAATTTCCTTCACAATATTTCCTGCAAGCTTATCGCCCAATGCTTCTTTGCCTGCCTGAATGGCATCCTCTTTTGCAACATCTGTAGCAACCTGAATCACTGTTTTTACCTTGCCATTGATCTGTACCGCAATTTCCACAGTAGATTCCACAGTCTTAGCCTCATCATACTCCGGCCAGGTTTGCTGATATACATATCCCTGTTCCCCAATCAGTTGCCAAAGCTCTTCTGTGATATGCGGTGCAACCGGATTCAATAAGGTAATCAGTGTCTTAAACTCGCCTCTTGTGACGGAGTTTTTCTTATAAAATTCATTGATCAATGCCATCATAGCAGCGATTGCTGTATTGTATTTCAGATTTTCATAATCACTGCTTACCTTCTTGATGGTCTGATGCATCTTCGTCTCCAGTTCCCTGGAGTAGCCATCTCCGTCAACCAGAATATCCTGTAGCTTCCAGACACGCTCTAAGAATCTGCGGCATCCCTTAACACCATCCTCAGACCAGGAAGCGCTCAAGTCAAACGCACCAATGAACATTTCATAGGTACGCAGTGTATCCGCACCGTATTCTCTTACGATATCATCCGGATTTACCACGTTGCCGCGGGATTTGCTCATCTTCTCCCCATTGGAACCAAGAATCATACCATGGGAGGTTCTCTTCTGATACGGCTCCTGGCATGGAACAACACCCTGATCATATAAGAACCGATGCCAGAAACGGGAATACAACAGATGCAATGTCGTATGCTCCATACCGCCATTATACCAGTCTACCGGAAGCCAGTATTCCAGTGCTTCCTTACTTGCCAGCGCTTCGTTATTATTCGGGTCCGTATAACGCAGGAAATACCAGGAGGAACCTGCCCACTGCGGCATGGTGTCCGTCTCTCTCTTTGCCGGGCCGCCACAGCACGGACAAGTCGTATTGACCCAATCGGTCATCGCTGCCAGCGGGGACTCTCCGTTATCGGTAGGCATATAGCTCTCTACATCAGGAAGCTCTAACGGAAGCTCACTTTCATCTAACGGTACAAAACCGCACTTCTCACACTGTACAATCGGAATCGGCTCACCCCAGTAACGCTGACGGGAGAAGACCCAGTCTCTTAATTTAAAGTTCGTCTTTCTCTGTCCGATACCCTTTTCTGTCAGGAAATCTTTGATTTTTTCCTTTGCTTCCTCTACGGACAATCCGGTCAGGAATCCGGAATTGACCATGGTTCCGGTTGCAACATCCGTAAATGCCTCTTCCTGTACGCTGACCTTGCTTCCGGCTACGACTTCAATAATCGGGAGATCAAACTTTTTAGCAAAGTCCCAGTCTCTTTCATCATGTGCCGGCACTGCCATAATTGCACCGGTTCCATAGGTCATCAGTACATAATCGGAAATCCAGATTGGAATCTCTTTCTCATTGACCGGATTGACAGCAGTCAATCCATCCAGAACGACACCGGTCTTGTCTTTGGCTAATTCGGTACGCTCAAAGTCAGACTTTCTGGCCGCCTGTGCCCGGTATTCCATGATGGCATCCCAGTTCTTGATTTCATCCTTATACTTATCAATAATCGGGTGCTCCGGTGAAACTACCATATAGGTTGCTCCAAATAAGGTGTCCGGTCTTGTCGTATACACACGGAGCTTATCCTCTTTGCCTTTGATTGAGAAATCTACCTCCGCACCTTCGGATTTGCCAATCCAGTTTTTCTGAGATACCTTGACACGTTCAATATAGTCTACCGTATCCAGGCCCTGAATGAGCTTATCGGCATATTCTGTAATCTTTAACATCCACTGGCTCTTGACACGGCGCACAACCTCGGAACCACAACGCTCACATACACCGTTTACAACCTCCTCGTTTGCAAGCCCTACCTTACAGGAGGTACACCAGTTGATCGGCATCTCGCTCTTATAAGCCAGTCCTGCCTTGAACAGCTTTAAGAAAATCCACTGTGTCCAGTGATAATAATTCGGATCTGTCGTATTGATTTCACGATCCCAGTCGAAAGAATATCCTAAGGAGTGAAGCTGATTTTTAAAGCGCTCCACATTATTTTTGGTTACGATCTTCGGGTGGATGTGATTCTTGATTGCATAATTTTCTGTAGGAAGACCGAACGCATCCCATCCCATCGGATACAACACGTTGTACCCCTGCATTCTTCTCTTTCTTGCTACAATATCCAAGGCGGTATACGGTCTCGGATGTCCTACATGAAGCCCCTGTCCTGACGGATACGGGAACTCTACCAGTGCATAATATTTCGGCTTGGAATAATCATCGGAGGTCTTAAATGCCTTCTCCTTATCCCAAACAGCCTGCCACTTCTGCTCTACTTCTCTGTGATTATATGGTACTGCCATAATGATTTCCTCTTCCCTGTCTTTTCGTTTTGTTCAAACTATCGCCTATTTTATCCTCTTTGCCAAAAGATGTCAAGATGTCTGCTATTCCAATGCTTTGACCGTTTGCAGGCCATATCCTTCCGTATACCGGAACCGGATGGAATCCCCTATCTGATACCGCACAATCCCGATCAGCGTCTCATCCGACATATCAATATCATAAATATCCTCTTTTCCCTCCAGACAGACATAATAACGGGTCGTACCCTCCAGTACGACAGGCGCCAATGCAGAAATCCTGCCTGTTACCGTTTTCAGCTCCTCCGCCTTCTGGCTCACGATACCATTGGTATTCAAAAGCTCGTTATAATTCTTTTCACATTCCTGAATCGTATCCCCAATAGCTACCCACTGATATTTCTGTACATTGACCATGGCATATTTTTTCACCAGACCCGCACTGTCCTTTAATGCCATAAAATAAGTGGGTTCATCCGCAATATTCAGCAATAGCGGGAAGGTGGCCTGATAGCCCAGATTCTGTACCTGCCCCTCCGCAGAAGACATGGCCGAATCCTCAATTGCTCCTTCCACCTCATAAAATCTGGTTTCCATCGTCCGCTGATTCATCAGGACAAAGCCTACATTAGACTGGTCTCCGCTGACGCTGGTCACACCGGTATACACCCAGACATCATCATTCAGAGCAATGTAATTATAGCCGTTCGTCGATACCAGACAATCCTTCTGTCCCAGCACACTGTTCCAATAACCGTGCTTTAGCATACCGGAGTAATCATAAAGCCTCATCAAAAGCTCTGCCGAATACACCTTATCAATCCACTGAGGAACCTCCGATACATCATAATCAATACATTCCCCGGTCACTGCATTGCACAGAATGACACGTCCTACCGTCTGTCCTCCGAACAGTCCAATGTTGAACTTTTTGACCGGACATACCCAGTACGGTGTACCGTCCTCATCGATTTCAAAGAATATCTGATCATCAAAAATATAAGTCGGATAGGAAAACCGCAGATGTCTGTATATATTTCGATTAAACAATTCTGACTTGGAATACCGGATTCCCTGACTCAGCTTGACACATTCCGTATTCTGCGTAGCCATATCGATTCGGATATAGGCCGGAATGCCCTGACTCTGATTGGTCAGCCATTTGATGGTACTCGCATAGGCAAGCGGTGTAACACGAACCGGCCGGCCCTGATAATTGATCTGGGAATAATCATTGCTTACTTCAAACTGGGATACCATATCCACCATGCTGCCCATCTTCCGCTGTCCCAGCAGAGCTGCCGAGTTTTTATCCAGAAGTGGAATGGTATTATAGTCCACCTCTTTGATATCCTCGGAAAAGTTTCGTTTTTCAATCGTTAGAAGCTTCTGATATTTTGCCGCATTGATAAACGGAGAAGACAATATATTTCCTATCGCAAACACAAGCAATACGACTGCCGTAAGAAACAGAAGAAATTTCAACCCCTTAGCTGACTTCCATTCAATTTCCGGTTTCCATTCCCTGGACAGGATGAACAGCCTCCTGTTCCTGCGAATCAGATACAGAACCATCAGTGCCACCAGTAGAAACAGCACTGCATACCAGAAGCCTGCCGCATGAATATTGATGGCCGGCAGATTGATATAGTAATAAATAAACAGAACCAGTCCTGCCGCCAGCACGGTCAGAACATACTTCAATACCTTTTTCATAACCCTTTTAACCCTTTTGCTCCTCCTTTTTTGTACAGGCAATATTATAACCCCGGCAGACGCTGCTGTCTACCGGGGTTTTCCATTACTCTATTCAGACTAACACATTGCCTGCATCAATCCTCATTGCCTTCTGCCACTTTGCTGGCTCTGGCTGCTACTTCCTTCTCCTGCACATCCGAAGGCGCCTGCTCATAACGTGAAAATTCATAAGAATATTCTCCGCGTCCTCCGGTCATGGAACGTAAATCCGTACAATAACCGAACAGTCCTGTCATCGGGATATCCGCTTCAATGACCTGCTTGCCTCCGGCAATCGGATTCATTCCAAGCACACGGCCTCTCCTCTTATTCAGATCCCCCATGATGTCTCCTGTATACTGATCCGGGACTGTGACCTTTAAGCTGGCAATCGGCTCTAAAAGCACCGGATGCGCCTCCATAAAGCCTTTTTTGAATGCCTGAATGGTTGCCATTTTAAATGCCATTTCCGAAGAATCTACCGGATGATAAGAACCATCATACAGGATTGCCTTTACACCCACCACCGGATAGGCAGCCATAGGTCCCTTCAGAACGGATTCCTGCAGTCCCTTTTCCACAGCCGGAAAGTAGTTCTTCGGTACTGCACCACCAACTACGATCTGTTCAAAAACATACGGTGTTTCCAAATCGCCCGACGGCTCAAATTTCATTTTTACATGACCATACTGTCCATGTCCACCGGACTGCTTCTTGTATTTATATTCCACATCCGAGTTCTTCTTGATTGTCTCGCGGAATGCTACCTTCGGTCTGTCTAATTCGATTTCTACCTTGTATTCATTCAAAAGTCTGCTGACTACGATTTCCAGATGCTGATCGCCCATGCCATACAAAAGAGTCTGGCGGTTCTCGGAATCGTTCACAGCCTTTAAGGTCTGATCCTCGTGCATCATTTTCTGCAGGGACTGGGAAATCTTATCGATATCCGCCTTATTCTTCGGCTTATATCTCATATATGTATATGGTGTGGAAATCTCTGCTTTACCGTAACGGATGGTCACAGCCTTGGTGGACAGGGAATTTCCCGTTCTGGCTCCGGTCAGCTTGGCAAGAGCACCGATATCTCCGGCATGCAGCTCCGACACCTCCACCGGCTTATTTCCCTGCAGCACATAAAGCTTTCCGATTTTCTCCTCAATGTCCTTCTCGTCGTTATAGAGCACATCATCGGATTTGAGAACACCGGAATTGACTTTGATCAAAGAATATTTGCCGATAAACGGATCCACGATCGTCTTCCAGATATAAGCGGATTTGGATTTGGAGAAATCATAGTCCGCATGATAAATTTCATTGGTTTTCATATTGATTCCGGCTACCTCACGGTTCTCCGGGCTCGGCATATATTTGATAATATCGTCCAGCATCGTATAAACGCCCTGGCAAAGCGTATTGGAACCCATCATCATCGGTACGATGGAGCCGTCGCATACATTGGTACGGAGGGCTGCTCTGATTTCTGCCTCGGAAAAGGTCTCTCCGCTGAAATAACGATCCATCATTTCTTCACTGGTCTCTGCCACCGCTTCCATCAGGGTATCCCGATAGAGCTGCAGATTGGCTTTATTGTATTCGGGCACCTCACATTCTACTACCTCTTTACCCTGCCAACGGTTACCCGTTTCACTGATGACATTGACATAGCCTACAAATTTCTCATTTTCACGAATCGGCAGATGGAACGGAGCCATCTTTTTACCATACTTCTCCGTCATATCCTCTACGACCTGACGGAAGGAAGCATTATCTACATCCATATTGTCTACATAAATAAAACGGGGCAGCTTATATTTTTCGCAAAGCTCCCATGCCTTTTCGGTTCCGACTTCCACACCGGCCTTACCGTTTACCACGATAATTGCCGCACCTGCCGCACTGACCGCTTCCTCTACCTCACCTACAAAGTCAAAGTAGCCCGGTGTATCTAAAATATTGATTTTATATCCTCCCCATTCGATCGGGATAACAGACGTAGAAATGGAGAACTTCCTCTTCTGCTCTTCCTTGCCGAAATCACTGACGGTATTTCCATCCTCTACTTTTCCCATTCTGGAGGTAATGCCTGAAAGATAAGCCATCGCTTCAGCCAGGCTGGTCTTTCCGCATCCGCCGTGTCCAAGCAATACTACGTTACGAATCTTGTCTGTTGTGTAAACGTTCATATGAGTTCCTCCGTTTTTATGATGTATTTGGGTATTCTGCCAAGACTTTTCGGAAGCATATAGTCTCTTCATTCTCCCCGATGGGTATATTTTACTAAACATTTTCACATTTTACAAGTTTATTTAAACAATTTTAACAATTTCTTTTTATTGTACTTTGATTGACTTTCGCACGTTGCAGTGTTATATTATTTAGGGTGTTTGCTACTTATATATTATATATGTTATATTTTGCCATGGCATGCACCACAGACTAACAGAAAGAAAGAGGAATGGAACATGATTATTGTTATGAAACCCAATGCCACGGAAGAAAGCATCGGTATCGTAGCGTCCTATATAGAAGCACACGGCCTGCAGACTCATCTCTCCCGGGGCGAGGAAACCACGATTATCGGTATCGTAGGAGATAAAAGCAAGCTCGGACCTGAAAATTTCGCCAGCTTCAAGGATGTGGAAAAGGTCGTTCCGGTCACAGAAAGCTATAAGCTGGCCAACCGTAAATTTCATCCGGAAGCTACCGTCATCCAGGTCGGTAATACACAGATTGGCCCCGGCACTCTCACTGTAATGGCTGGGCCATGTGCTGTGGAAACAGAAGAACAGCTTATGACAATCGCCCGCAATGTAAAGGCCTCCGGTGCGACGATTCTGCGCGGCGGCGCCTACAAGCCCCGTACCTCCCCGTATTCCTTCCAGGGACTGGAGGAGGAAGGTCTTCGCTACATGCAGACTGCCAAAGAGGAGACCGGTCTGGCTACCATCTGTGAAGTAGTCAGTCTGGATGCCATCAATGCAGCCGTAAAATATGTAGATATGATTCAGATTGGAGCCCGCAATATGCAGAATTTCTATCTGCTCAAGGAGGCCGGACGCTCCGGTCTTCCGGTTCTGTTGAAACGCGGTCTTTGTGCGACGATTGACGAATGGCTGAATGCTGCCGAATATATCATCGCTGAGGGCAATCCGAATGTCGTACTGTGCGAGCGCGGCATCCGCACCTATGAAACAGCTACCCGAAATACGCTGGATTTAAGCGCCGTACCGGTCATGAAGGAAAAGACGCATCTGCCGATTATCGTAGATCCGTCCCACTCTACCGGCGCATACCGGTATGTACCTTCCATGGCAAAAGCTGCCGTTGCCGCAGATGCAGACGGACTGATGATCGAAGTCCACAACGATCCTGCCCATGCTCTCTCTGACGGCCCGCAGTCTCTGACCTTCCAAAAATTTGACCGTCTGATGAATGAAATTCGTCCGTTTGCAGCGCTTGTGAACCGAACAATATAGAGGAAATGACTTATGGAACAGCTTACCTGTGGCTTTATCGGTCTCGGTCTGATTGGCGGCTCCATTGCAAAAGCAATCCGCCAGTTTCTGCCGGACACCCGCATTTATGCGTATGACATCAACGAAAAGGCACTTTCGCTTGCTTGGGAGGAAGGTGTCTGTAACCGTATTTTTCCGGCCATCACAGAAGATTTTTCAGAATGTGATATTCTTTTTCTGTGTGCGCCGGTTTCCCACAATGACAGCAATCTGTTGACCTTAAAGCCCTTTCTCCGGGAAGGGATGATTTTGACCGATGTCGGAAGCGTCAAGACCGACATTCACGTGCATATTGAGGCAGCCGGATTAAACCGCTTCTTTATCGGCGGTCACCCTATGGCCGGCAGTGAGCGCTTCGGTTATCCAAACTCCAAAGCTGCTCTACTGGAAAATGCCTACTATATCCTGACACCGGACGCACAGGTTCCAAAATCTCAGGTGGATTTTATGCAGAACCTGATCCGCACCATCGGTGCAATTCCGCTGGTACTGGATTATCACACACACGATTTTGTGACAGCAGGAGTCAGCCACCTGCCTCATGTCATTGCCTCCTGTCTGGTCAATCTGGTAAGGGACTGTGACAATGAAGACGGCATCATGAAAATGATTGCTGCCGGAGGGTTTAAGGACATTACACGCATCGCCTCCTCTTCTCCTGAAATGTGGCAGCAGATTTGTCTGACCAATACCGACAATATTGTAGAACTGCTGGATCGATTTATAGCCGCCCTGAGCGAGGTGCGTACACAGCTTACAAACCGGGATGCGGATGAACTGTATCACTTCTTTGACAGTGCCAGAAGCTACCGGGATTCCTTTCTGGAAGCTTCCAGCGGCCCAATCAAAAAATCCTATGCCGTTTATGTGGATATTCCCGATGAACCAGGTTCCCTGGCTTCCATTGCCACGGTACTGGCCTTTAACCAGATCAGTATCAAGAACATTGGCATTGTACACAACCGGGAATTTGAGCGGGGTGTTCTGCGCATTGAATTTTGGGAAGAGGCCGCCATTCAGGATGCGGTCAGACTTTTGAAATTACGCGGATATACACCGCTTCAAAACCGTTGATGGTACGAAATCTGATAAAAAAAACTGATATGAGGTTTAAAATTATGGAATTAAAAAAAGTACGCTCTATGCATGGAGAAGTAACCATACCGGGAGATAAATCCATCTCCCACCGTGCCGTTATGTTCGGTGCACTGGCAAAAGGAACGACCGAGGTCACCAATTTTTTACAGGGTGCAGACTGTCTCTCTACCATCAGTTGCTTTCAAAAGCTCGGAATTGAAATTGAAAACACTCCGGCACACATCCGCATACATGGACGGGGACTTCACGGCCTGCAGGCACCTGTAGAAATTCTCGACTGTGGCAACAGCGGAACAACAACCCGTCTGATTTCCGGCATCTTAAGCGGACAGTCCTTTCCAACCACTCTGACCGGAGATGCCTCGATTCAGAAGCGCCCCATGCGCCGGATTATGGAACCGCTCTCTCTCATGGGTGCCGATATTCAAAGTATCCACGGCAATGACTGTGCACCGCTCACCATTCATGGTGCTTCCCTGCATGGTATCCATTACACCTCCAGGGTTGCATCCGCTCAGGTAAAATCCGCGATTCTGTTAGCCGGACTCTATGCCGATTCTCCTACCAGCGTAACCGAGCCTACGATAAGCCGCAATCACTCCGAAATCATGCTGCAAAGCTTCGGAGCAAGCCTTCACACAGACCATACAACGGTAACCATCCAGCCGGAGCCCTGCCTAGAGGCTCAAAAAATCAATGTACCGGGCGATATTTCCTCTGCTGCTTACTTCATTGCAGCGGGTCTTCTCGTGCCGGGGGCGGAAATTCTCATTCATAATGTCGGCATCAATCCGACCCGTGACGGAATCCTAAGAGTCGCTCAGGCTATGGGCGGAAATATCACTCTGCTCAATGAAAAGAAGGACGGTGAGCCAACGGCCGATCTGCTGGTACGCTACAGTACGCTGCACGGCACTGTAATTGAAGGCGATATTATTCCGACTCTGATCGATGAACTGCCTGTCCTTGCAGTCATGGCCGCCTGCGCGGAAGGAACAACTGTGATTCGGGATGCCGCAGAGCTGCGCGTCAAGGAGTCTAACCGGATTGATGTCATGGTGGAAAATCTGAGTGCTATGGGAGTTGAAATTGAGGGAACCGAAGACGGCATGATTATTACCGGCGGCAAACCATTGCATGGCGCCATCATCGACTCCAAAGCAGATCATCGCATTGCCATGAGCTTTGCAATTGCTTCGCTGATTGCTGACGGCATCACAGATATCCGGGGTGCGGAATGCGTAAACATCAGCTATCCTTCCTTCTATGAGGACTTAAAAAAACTGTCTGTGCATTGACACAGGCAGTTTTCCATTTTTTATAAAATCAGCATGGCATCACCGAAGTTTATGATAGTCGTGATTTTACCATGCAATGCCCCGATGATACCCATTTGCATAATTAAAGAGCACGGAAGATTCGTCTCAACCGTGCTCCGTAGTAACGAAAGCCTTAGCCAGTCGGCTATTTCTTCATTAGAAACTAATATACACCAAAACCCTCATCTTTTCAAGAGTTAT
>JAGANL010000014.1 GCA_017624235.1 Lachnospiraceae bacterium
CAGGTCGCTGCTCTGCACGGACACCAGGTCCTCCTCACGGACATGCTCGCCCACCGAAGTCTCTATAAAAATCAGGTCCGTACTGCCGACATTCGAAAGCTGGTGTACCGTATCCGGCGCAATCCTCACTACCTCATTGCGCCCAAAGCTCTGTTCCCTGTCCTCCAGCGTCACCTTCGCCATGCCCTCCACAATGGACCAGTGCTCCGTTCTCTGCATATGCTTATGTGCATAAATCGTTTTGCCGGGGTGTACCGTCAGCTTTCTTACGACATAATTTTTCTCCCGCACCAGAATCTCATAGGTGCCCCATTTTCGGTAAACGACACCACCCGTATCATAAAACCGTTTCAAAACGGTATTTTCATCCAGAATCCTCTTAAGCGCTCCGGATTCACCCTTCTTCCCCACATAAACCGCATCTCGCGTATTGACAATAATCGTATCCGTAAGTCCGTTGGCTACGACTGCCTGATCCGCACACTGATTCAGGATTTCCGTGTTCTCACAGCAGTACTGTACCTGCGAGTTCGACTCCGAAAGCTCCAGATCCTCTCCGGCCTTTGTCAGACCCTCCAAATCCTCCAGTTCCCCCACATCGCGCCATGCGAAACGGCTGGGTACTACCATAGCACGTCTGGTCTTCTCAAACACCGCCTTCTCAATCGGTACGGCCGGCACCCGTTCAAGTGCCTCTTTGGAAAGAAAAATCCCGTTTTTACAGTTTTCCCTCTCCTGATAGGCAGCCGCGCAGCAGTCATAGACCTGCGGAGAGCAAAGCTTTAATTCCCGCATCAGATCGCCCGCCCGAAACAGGAACATTCCGGCATTGATAAGATACTCTCCCGATTCTGCATACTCTTTCGCCTTTGCCGCATCTGGCTTTTCCACGAACTCCCGCACCCATTCTCCATCATGACGGATATAGCCAAACCTCGTATCCGGCGTATGGACAGGCATACCGATAGTCACCAGATACCCCTGCTTTCCCAGCTCCTTTGCACGCAGGATACTGTCCCGATAGCTCTCCCCTGCAATCAGATGATCCGTCGGAACGACAAATACCAGCTCAGAAAGCGACAGATCCATACAGCCCATAATGATTGCCGAAGTAGTCTTTCGTCCAACCTCCTCATAAACGCACCGATAGGTCGTACCCTGAAATGCGTTCATCTGGTTTTCTATAATGAACTCATATTCCCTGCCCGTCACGATAATAAATTCATCACAAAACGGGATATTTCTGGCGATAGCCTCCTGAAACAGGGAATGACTCTTTTTGATTCGGATAAACTGTTTGGGATAATTTTTCCGGGATAACGGCCAAAGGCGGTCTCCGTGACCGCCGGCCAGAATAATACATTTCATGGTCAACCTTCCTTTTTCACGAACACTGCCTTTTTGCCTAGAACATAATTCAGAATAATAATCAATACAACAATAAAATACTTTGAAAATAATTCATTTACTTTCAGAATCTCTACCAGAAACACTACCCCCAAATAATCAACCAGACCGGTAAAGCCTCTGGCCGCCACAAATCGCAGGAGCTCTTCCAGCGTCTCTCTGATTCCATGGGTGTGACTTCTGAAAATATAAAATTTATTGATGAAATACCCCCATGTCTTGCTGACCACAAGAGCAATCACATTCGCCACCGTATACTTCACGCTGCATGCCACTAACAGAGTATAGAGCGCAAAATTGATTACAGTCACACTGCCTCCGCCGATTCCATAGCGGAACAGCTCACTGTGAAAAAATTCCCAGATTCCTTCTTTGCTACAATAACTACGCAGTTTCTTCCACATGATTTTCCTCTATCTTTTCGATGGAATAGGGCTTATCAATCTGAGCGCCAAAATAAATCTTGACTAAAATATCGCACATCAGTCCACACACAAACAAAAACATTCCTGCCATCAGAAAACAGATTGTAATGACCGGCTGGAATGTATTCGACAAATCCGAACCGGTAAAGAAAAGCCAAAGCGTACCCAATGCCGACAGGATGCCCAATAATAGCATCACGATGCCTCCCGTGCCCAGTAGGTGCAACGGACGGACTGCATAATAATGCCAGAACCGCACATCCAGCATGTCCTCAAAGCCCTTAAAGACACGTTTCCAGTTATACTTCGTCGTTCCGGCCGTACGTTCTCTGTGGTTGACTACGATTTCTCCTACCTTATACCCTTTGTTCTCCAGAAGCGCCGGAATGAAACGGTGCATTTCACCATACAGATTCACATCCTGAAAGCATTCCCGCTTATAGATTTTCAGAGAACATCCACTATCATGTATTTTATCCTGAATAATGATTTTACGCAACAGATTTGCACCCCTGGAGGTAAACTTTTTACTCCTGGTATCCTTGCGGTTCTTTCTCCAGCCGGAAACCACATCCAGATGATTTTCCTCCAAATATGCAATCAGTCTCGGAATATCCTCCGGATCGTTCTGGCGGTCTCCATCCATCGTCACAATATAGTCCTTGGAAGCTGCCTTGATTCCGGCATCCATGGCCGCCGTCTGTCCGAAATTTTTCCGCATATAAATAGCCTTCAACGGATACAGC
>JAGANL010000015.1 GCA_017624235.1 Lachnospiraceae bacterium
AGCAGGTATTCCGGCAGAATATCGGAAGCGAAGCTTTAGGATTCTTTTCTGCAGTTTTCTACAATTTTTCCTACTGCGTGGATGACATCCTCCACATCCTGATCGCTCATCGCATAGTAGAGCGGCAGGGTGATAATCTCCTCATAGAGCTTCTCCGCATTGGGGCAGAGTCCCCTTTGATATCCCAATTTTTCATAGTATGGGAAGTAATAGGTGGGAATATAATGCACATTACAGCAGATATTTTCCGCTCCCAGAGCATCAAAGAACTGTCTTCGGTCTATCGTCAGCTTTTCCGGACAGATACGCAGAATATAAAGATGTCTGGTCGTATCGGATTCCGGTATTTCCTGCTGTACTGTAATCTCCGGCATTTGAGAAAAAGCCTCGTTATAGCGTGCTACAATTTTTTTTCTGCGCTCACGGAACAGGGGCAGTTTCTTCAGCTGGCTGATAATGAGTGCCGCCTGCATATCCGTCATGCGGTAATTCATGCCAAGTGCAACCTGTTCATAGTACCATGAGCCATCCGGAATGTGCTCCATGAATTTTTCGTTTCGGGTAATTCCATGCGAACGGTAGAGCAGTGCTTTTTCATAATATTCCACATTATTGGTCAGAATCGCACCGCCTTCGCCTCCGGTAATCGTTTTCACCGGATGGAAGCTGAAGGTCGTCATATCCGCAACAGAGCCTACCGGCTTTCCTTTATAGAGCGTACCAATAGAATGTGCCGCATCCTCGATCAGAACAACGCCTTTTTCATGGCACATGGTAAGCAGCTCATCCACCTGCACAGCCTGACCTGTGTAGTCAACTGCCACAACTGCTTTTGTCCTTTCTGTCATATGCGCCTTTACGGAAGCCGGATCGATATTGTAGGTTTCGGGATCAATGTCTGCAAATACCGGTCTGCCGCCGCAGTATAAGGCACAGTTTGCGGAAGCAGCAAAGGTGATGGGAGTCGTTATCACCTCGTCTCCCTCTCCCACACCGGCAATCTGACAGGCAATATGTAAGGCAGCCGTATCGTTGCTGACTGCTACGGCATATTTTGCTCCCGTAATCTCGCAGAGCTTCGCCTCCAGCTCCGTAATCTTCGGCCCGCAGGTCAGATAATCGCTCCGCAGGACATCGGTCACTGCCTGAATATCCTCTTCATCGATGTATTGGTGTCCATAAAATAATTTGGTATCTCTTACCGGAGTTCCTCCGTTCATTGCCAGTTTTTCCATACTGCAATACCGCCTTTCTCGGATCTTACATGGGATTTTGAAACAGGCAGCAGACGGGAACCAAACTTTTGAATGGTCCGCCAGCCTGCTGCCCTCTGTTCCGATTTTCTGATTTGTATTTTTTATCTCTTATTTTTCCAGTTCCACTGTCTTAAGCAGTTCTCTGATTTCTTCTACCGTAAGCCACCAGTCATTGTTGCCGGAGCTGTAGGAAAAGCCCTCCGGTACCTTTTTGCCGGTCGGGACCGCCTTTTTGGACTCGCTCCATACCATCTGCGGATATACGATAAAATGCTTGTCATATTCATAGGTGGTCAGGGAATCCTCCACGGTTACCATAATCTCATGCAGCTTTTCACCTTCACGGATACCAACCTCAGGCATCCTGCAGCCCGGAAGCATGGCTTCTGCCAAATCGGTAATCTTAAAGGAAGGAATCTTGGAGATAAAGGTCTCTCCACCCTTTGCTTCCTCCAACGCTTTGATGACCAGCTCTACTCCCTGCTGTAAGCTAATCCAGAAACGGGTCATGCGATAATCGGTAATCGGCAGCTCCGTACCGCCGTTTTTGATAATATTGTGAAAAAACGGAATGACGGAACCACGGCTGCCTGCCACATTTCCGTAACGGACGATGGAAAAGCTGATGTCCTTACTGCCTGCATAGGCATTGGCTGCAATAAAGAGCTTATCGGAGACGAGCTTTGTACCGCCATATAAATTGACCGGATTTACTGCCTTATCCGTAGAAAGCGCAACAACCTTCTTTACATCCTTATCCAGTGCCGCTTCGATGATATTCTGCGCACCATGGATATTGGTCTTAATGGCTTCATTCGGATTGTACTCGCAAGCCGGCACCTGCTTCATAGCCGCTGCATGAACGACATAATCCACACCTTCAAAAGCACGCATCAGTCTTTCTTTGTCTCTGACATCTCCGATAAAGAAACGAAGCTTCGGCGCATATTCCTTAAATTCATTCGCCATCATCCACTGCTTAAATTCATCACGGGAGTAGATGATAATCTTCTTCGGATTGTAGTGGGTCAGCACATATTTGGTAAAGCATTTTCCAAAAGAGCCTGTACCACCTGTTACTAAAATTGTTTTATCATTTAACATTCTAAGAACCATGCCTTTCCTTACAAACTGCTTTCATACTATCAAAAAATTCCTAAAAAGTCTACTGGTTGAGAAATTTCTGTCATGAATTTGCAGACTTTTTCCTTCCGGCACGCCATCTGCGATATGCCCACAATGCCCGGTAATACATCAAAAACAGGAGGCTGCTTTTCAGCTGACAGTCAATCATCCGCTTCTGCTCTGCATCTGTTTTTTCCAGATAATAGGGATTTTGGCGAAAGTCCGGAAATTCCTTCAAAATTCCGGCCTTCATTTTATTGAGATAGGACAGTTTTGATGGACGTACGCCTGCCACATAGGTAAACAAAGTATTTACATAATACAGCTCCGTAAAACGGTATTCCAACGGTACCTTGAACCGCTCAAAAAAGCCATACTGCTTAAACTGATCCACCAGCATCTGACCCGTTATCAGCCGGTCATTGCACTTAGCTTCACTGATGTGATGGACGGTGGAAACCGAATGCTGGTAATAATAGTAAAGCGGCTCCTCCACCTTCTCAAAATGCCTGAAATGCAAAAGCCAGACCGGCGCTGCACAATTATCCTCGTAGAATACCTTTTCGGGAAAATCCAGATGGTTCTGCCGAATCACCTCATGCTTATAAATCTTGACGACCATGCTTCCCGGCTGCAGGATCAGCTTTCCATACTTTTCATCATCCAGTATTCCGGTCTGCTCCATAGTGTTATTCTGTACAATCCGGCCTATTTTCATACTATGTTCATATGTGATGTGATAATCGCAGCCTACGACATCCGCCCCGGTCTGTTCCGCTTTTTTCAGGAGCTTCTCGTACATATCCGGCGCAATCCAGTCATCGCTGTCAATAAAGCCAATCCATTCACCCTTGGCCTCCTGCAGTCCCAGATTCTTGGCTCCACCCTGTCTGCGGTTCTCCGGGGAATGAATGGCCTTTACCCGGTTGGGATGTTTTTCGGCATATTCACGCAGGATGTCCATGGAATGGTCTGTGGAGCAGTCATCCACCGCTATGATTTCATAGTCCGATATCGTCTGGTTCAGCAAGGAATCCAGACAGTAATTCAGTTTTCCATCTGCGGCCATGTTGTAGACCGGTACGATAATGCTCAGTTTTTTCATAGTCTTGTTCCTATTGGGATTCCTTCTGTTTATTTTCTCAAAAATCTGATACGAGCTTGATCAACTGCTCTGCAGTTTCTACCTGATGAACCGTGACATCCTTGGATGCAATATAAAAGGTATCATAATCACTCTCGTGTCTAATTTCCTCTGCCTTCACTATTTTTCTTCCAAAGTCTCGTGGAAATATTTCCGTAGCAACATAATTTTTATTGAAATAGGCCAGTGTGTCTTTATGCCGTTTAAATGCAATGCCTTCTGTTGCCAGCACCGCTGATATGGCATGAAAAATAGCATAATAAGCACGGTTATTGGCTCCCCGATAAGCCTCTGCTTCCAACAGCACCTGTGCTGACTTCAAATCTTCTTTTGCTACCTGCAGACGATAGTTGACTACATCATTTTTATTTCCTATATCCGTTGCGTCAGGCTGCTTCATATATCGATATTCCCTCCTTTGCCACGTTGGAATAAAACGGGTATGCCTGGCACCAATAATGGAAGTGATCAATATTTTTAACTACAGGCATAAACCAGACATCATGATCTACATTATAATCAAAACCAAGTTCTGATAAAGCATCCGAAAACTGATCCAGCCTGTCCTCTGGCAGATCAACCAAAAGCATAATATCCACATCCGAGTCTGTCCTGAAATCACCTCTGGCGTAAGAACCATATAAAATAACCTGCTTTAAATGTGTTCCATAAATCTTACGTATTGCTGTTACGTACTCTTCAATCAACTTTTGCATGATTTGCGACATATGCTCACCCACTTTCCTGTAAATCATTCATCATAATGATTTCCTACCGATCTCTCGTAATCTTCCCATTCTCCACGCGGTATACTTCGTCGCACTTTTCAATCGTCTGCAGTCTGTGTGCAATGATAATCATGGTCTTTCGTCCATGCAGCCTGTTGATGGAATCCATGATGGCTGCCTCGGTATCGTTGTCCAGTGCAGAGGTTGCTTCATCCAGAATGAGTACCTCCGGGTCGTTATAGAGCGCTCTGGCAATACCGATTCTCTGTCTCTGTCCACCGGAAATACGGATGCCACGCTCGCCGACTCCGGTATACTCCTTGTCCGGCAGGGAGTTTACAAATTCGTCGAGCTGGGCCTCCTTTAAGGCATACCACAGTTTTTCCTCATCAATTTCCTCTTCCTTCACACCAAAGGCCACATTTTTCCGAATGTCCGCATCCAGAAGAGAGATCATCTGCGGAATATAGCCGATGTTTTTGAGCCATTCTCTATAATGCTCCATGACATTGACACCGTCTGCACAGATGGTGCCGCTTTTTAACTTCAAAAGTCCCAGAATAATGTCCACTACTGTGGTCTTTCCGGCACCGGAGCCGCCGACGATACCGATGGAGCTGCCCACTTTAATGGTCAGATCCGCATGGTCAAAAATCAGTTTTTCGGTATTCGGATAAGCATAGGTAATATCCCGCAGTGTAATTTCCCTGGTAACCGGCAGCTTTTCCTTCGTATCCACCGCATAGGAAAGGTCTGTGTTTTCCTCGCTGATATCCTCCACCAGATTGTCGCTGACGTTCATAAAGAACGGCTCACAGTAAGCCATCTGGGTCAGCTGATTGTTGATGCGGCTGGCAGAAGGCATGAGGCGCATCGCCGCAACGGCAAAGGCACCCAGTACCGGAAGCATATCACCAACATTGTTTCCTGCCAGAATCATACAGAGCATATAGGCCACCATGCCCGCAATGCAGACCGTCTCAATCAACAGCTTCGGAGAGTTGCTGAACAGACAGAAGCGCTCCATTGCTTTGATAAAGCCCTCTCCCTGCTTCATGTATTCATCAATAAAGTATTGTTCCTTTCCGGTCACCTTCACTTCCTTAATACCGGTAACGGCCTGTGCAATCCACTGATACATCGATGCGCCGTAGTCCTGGTTTTCCTTTCCGGTCCGGTTCATGATGGGTTTGATGACCTTCTTAATGACAATCAGGGTCAGCACGAGAAGGCTGGCAATTACGACCGTCATCAGGGCATCCAGTTTTAACAGGATAACACCAAGCGTTACAAAAACGATGGCTTCGGACATCACCTGTAAAAGCGCCAGAATCAGAGCATACATGTTGTTGACATCCGCTGCAATGCTTCGCTGGATCGTGGCCGTATCCGCATTCAGGAAATATTCATAATCCTTTTTGATATAGCTGCGCAGCAGTCTCTGTGCCGTGTAGAACTGGTTCGTATATACAAAATGATACAGCCGCTTCTGCATGAAAAACAGAAACAGATTTTTGAGTACAAATGCCAGAATCAGAGCTGCCATGACAATGACCGTAAACTGCGTAATGCTCTGCATATGCAGTCCATGGTAAAGGTCTGCAACAATTCCCTCACCCTCAATAGCCTCCGGCGTCAGCACAACCTGAATGACCGGAACGACCAGTGTAATGCTGGCACTTTCCAGCACGGCACCAATCAGCATCAAAAAGACCAGCACGGCCATCTGCCGTTTCTGCTTGCGGTTCATCAATTTCATCAGTTTCTTATAGATTCTCATTTCGGGTTAACCATACCTTTCCGCAGTTCTTTTTCTGCTCTCCGTCCTCTTTCAAAAACTAGATAATCTCATTATAGGTGTGATTTTCCTTCGGCTCATAGCGGTCCCAATAGGAAAAGCCTAAATTGATTTTCTCATCTACAAAATCCATGGTATCCATCGCTGTCGTCACGAAGGACACGGCACGCTTAAAATGAATGCCCGGCAGGAAATTCAACACCTCGATTGGGAATCTTCCCTTTAATACCGTACAATCGGGACGCAGCGCCGCATAGTCGATCGTTTCCCTCGGATGGGGCTTGATGACCACATGGCAGCCATCGCTGTATTCCTTTATGACGTCATCGCACATTTTCTTACGGATTTCCTCATCCCATGGCTGCGGCTGGGTCAGATAGAGCATACAGCCGGCATCCGCCTTATCTCCAAGCTCCTGCATCAGTTCGTCCACATCCGGTATGAAAATCTTTGTAATGATTTTCTTCTGCTCTTCAGTCAGCTTCCGCTCCAACGGCTTTCTGGGCACTTCAATGTATTTGTGAAAGTCATATTTTAAACAGGAACGGTCATTGATTTCCATATCGAGACAGTATTTTCCATATCCGTTCTGCATGAAAATAATATTTTTGGATGCCATCCACGCCTTGATTTCAAAGTGACCCCGGTTTTCATACCGGGCACCGTCCAGATTTTTCAGACAGTCCAGCCCGTCCTCCAGGGCATGGTAATAGATTTTTTTATAGCTTAAGTAATGTCCAATCGGGTCCCAATCGCAGTAGACATAAATGTCTTTATACTCCCGAAAATCGATATCAATATACGGCTCCATCAGCTTCGGAAATTTTTTGGTATAAATGATGCGGTTGATCATATGCCATACCACATTGTTGTGGGAAGCCTTATATTTGGCAAGCTGCGGGAACTCGGTATCCCGCTTTTCCACAAAGGTATGAACCTTCGCAAATACACCGCTTTGTTCCAGCTGCTCCTTTAATCCGGTAAAATCCGTGGAGAGTGTGCTCAGGGCAATCTCCGCCTGTCCCTGCTTCTCCTTTGGAAGATTAAATTCCTTTAAAAGTGTTACATATACGTTATAAAAGGTATGGCATACATAAATGCGTTCCTTTGTCTTTTCCATGTTCCTGTGCTCCTTACTCGATTTCTCCGGTCAGATATACGTTTAAAATATTCTGCGGATTTTCATAAAAAAAGCTGCCGTTATAGTCGTCAATTATTTCACAGACGAACGAATGATATGCCTCGATCAGCGCATCCATCCTGTCCAGCTTCTTTTCCTTTTCAATCCCCATAACCAGTCTTTTATATACCTTTCCGATATCCCAATAAGACGGAACCGCATATCTGGCAACAGCTACGTTATCAAAGTCTCCATCCGCAATTCCGGCTTCTTCAATAAAATCTTCACTGACCCGTTCTATATTATCACTATGATATATATCTGCAAGCTCATATATTTTGGAAAGCCTCTTTTTCCCCAGACAGTCTACTACATATGCTCTGTGGTTTTTTGTCTTCCTGGCAATATATTCAATCAGACTGCACGTATAAAATAAATCGTTCTGCTTCTCTCCATGACGACATGCAATCATAAAGTCCAACCACTCCTCTGTCATTTCTTTAAACTCCAGAATACGCAAGGAATCATCTAATCTTACCGTATACGAATTCACATAGGGTGTATCATATCTGCGTGCCCAGCGCACAGCCTGTTCTCTGATAACGGTACAGTAAAAGCCTGGTCCAAAGTCCTTTGTATTACGGCCAAGTCGAATTTCAGGCTTCTCTACCATGGTATGGCTCCCATGATAAACTGTCATTTTCCCCATCCTGCTCTTCCTTTCTTACCTCTTACACAATACCGCCAGCTTCCCCCATATCTTATTCGCAAGCGTATACCGGTTCCATGGCCTTTTTGCCTTCACAATACCAAATATCTGCGCCGCTTTTTCCACGGACGGAAAAGCTCCATGCTTTTCATAATAATCATACATCCGAAGAAAGCCTGTCTTCTTCTCATTCGGAATATGCCAGACGGCTACCGGATTGTAAACCGTCACGGTAGAAATCAGATAAAATTCCTCTGTCCAGAAACGATACAGATAAGGCGCCGCATTAATGACCGAGTCCATTCTTGCCGCTGCAATGGACAAAATCGTCTCATCTCCGGTTCGCTTCGACACGGCAAAGCCGCTGTCACGCATTGTATTATAAACCTGTATACAAATTTTGACAAACTGCTGTAAATACATTTTTCCGGCACAGACAAATTCGCCGCCGTAGTGCACGATGTTCTCATGCCGATTCGGATATAGACTCCGGTAGTCATTCCGTATGAGCACCCTGTCATGATGATGGAGCGTATGACCTACCCCGTAAAGAAGTACCCCATAATCCGCTTCCTGCCAAAGCTCCTCAAAGGAATGCATGGTAATGGTATCGGCATCCAGAAGCAGAATATGGTCATAATCCGTCTGTTCTGCCAGATACTTCAGGGCGCAAAGCTTGAAAAAGGCCAGAGACCAGACAAACTCTTTCGGCATTACAAAAGCATCATATGGTATCACCTGTATTTTTATATCATGCGTTTTAAATAACATTTGATATTCTTCTGGAATATCCACATTGACAATCAACAGCACATCGTCCTGAGGATTGTGCAGCTTTGCGGATTTTAAGGAAACGAAGATGTTTTTCATATAAACCTCCAGTACCCTGTCATCCGTTCGACCGCCCATCTGCATCGATGTCTCGTAGTCCGCTTTAAATGCAAACGCATTGCATATCACATTCTTCATGCTTCTACCACCTTCTATTTTCTGCCGCTCCTATCTTCTTTCCCTTTGACAGGCTTCATAACCCTTGCCCGGTGCAATGATCCCGGCCGGACTGCACGGGCCCTCCTTCTCATAGCTGACACTTCTATTTTGAATGCCACGGCACAGCTTCAGCAGACATTCCGCTGCATGCTCCGGATTCCAAAGCTCTGCAATCGTCCGATAAGCCTCTCTTCCCAGCCGTCTGCGCAGTCCCGCATCCCTGACAAGCCGTTCCACGCAATTTAAAAAGCCTTCCAAATCCCCTTCCCGATAGACGAGTCCGTTTTCTCCATGCCGAATCAGGAACGGGGCTGCTCCGACCGCACTGTCTGCTACCACAGCGCAGCCACTGTTCATGGATTCATTTAAGACGGCGCCCCAGCCCTCCAGATGGCTGCTGGTGAACAGGAAAATCTGGGACTGCTCCATTCTAGCGCGTACCTCCGATGGCTTTAAAAAGCCTTCTAAGGTGATGACCCTCTCCAGCCCTTTAGCCTGTATGAGCTGCTCGATCTCCGCCCTCTTCTCTCCATCACCAATCATATGAATTTGAAAATCAAATCCTGTTTTACTTAAACGTTCTGCAGCATAAACTGCATACTCAGGGTGCTTCAATCCAAGAAAACGTCCTGCCCACAAAATATGGACACAGTCAGTTTGTTTTTCATTCGGCAGTTCCCCCGGCTGAAATATTTTTTTCTCCGGAAAATATCCCCATTTCAGCATCTTATCCGGATAGGCCCGAACCAGATGGAAGTCTGAAGCTACATAGGCTCCACTGCACAGGAGATAGACCTGTGCTTTTCGATAACGTGTGTGATCGTGGTATTTCCTTCGCAGTCCCCTTGGAGAGATTGCTTTCCATTGGCCTTCCCGATACAATCGCTCACTGTATCGTATTACCGGAAGTCCCGCCTGAAGTCGAGGCTCCAGAATATCCTCTCTCTCCGTTCCTCCGAAAATGACAATATTACTTTCTAGAATAAGCCGTTCACAGGCCTCTCTGTCTTTATAATATAACAACAGATATGGTATTTTATCTGCATCCACACCCCAGCCCATATTGACCCGTTCCGCTTCCATCGGTTCGGTCTGGATAAAGTGATAATTTTCTGCCAGCCTGCCAAACAGCTCATTAGACAGAGGAATCTGATGGTGATTGATATAATTTGATACAAAGGTAACCGTCAGACTGTTGTATTCCGGTTTCTCCTGCTGCATCAGCTCTTCATAAATTCCAAGCAGTGTCCGGTAATTTTTCTCCGGGTCATGCAGCTCCCAGGCACGCTTTCTGGCTTCCTCATGTATCTGTCTGACCAGATCTTCCTCTGTAAAGATTCTTTTCAGGCAGTTGACAAGAGCCTGCGTATCCGCTGTTTCATAGAAAAGTCCCTCTTTTCCATCCGTAAACAGACTCGGCACGCCGCCGCAGGCGCTGCTGACAACCGGAACTCCGAGCATCAGTGCCTCGCCGATGGAATTTGGTGAATTTTCGATTGCAGAGGGGGACAGAAATACGTTGCTTTTTAGATACTGTTCCCTCATCTGTTCTGCGTCCAGCCTGCCCAGAAATTCCACATGCTCTGTCAGCTGATATTGTTCCAGCAGCTCCAGCAGATATTTCCCATAGGACGAAAGCTTCAGCTTCTGCTTCCAGGTCTGATGAGCCGTAATTACATCTCCTGCCACACAAAGCTTTACATCCGGAAATTCCTTCGTAAGCTCCGCAAGTGCAGGCAGTACATAATGGAGGCCCTTAATCGGATAATTGCCCTGACTGACAAATATTCGGTGTACAGTACAGTTTTCCTGCTTCCATTCGCCTTGATAAAAAGGAGCGCGAAGCGTTTCTCCCATCGGATGATAGATACGCTTTGGATTGACACGCTCTGTCAGTTCGTAATCCCATGCCGTCCGGCCTGTAATATGAACCGCTTTTTTTAATGCTTCTATTTCAAACTTTCCTCTGGCATCGTATTTTTCTTTCTGCTGCTTCAGTGTATCCCTCCGGACAATATCACGAAAGTTTGCCCTGTCAATAATATGCTGTGGCAAATCAGCCATAAAATAGTGACTATACTCAAAGCAAAGCCCCTGAATACCCACCAGTACTTTTCTGCAATCCGGCACGCTCTTTAACATCGCCAGCGTATGCGGATATTCCGTGCCGAATATGTGCACAATGTCTGGCTGATAGTCCTCCACGATGCTTTTGATTTCCGCTTCCATAACCGTATCATAGTGATGGGCATCCAACACATCCTCATGAAATCCGAAATATGCCAGGCCTTCTGCCTTCCCGCTTATGGATTCCGCTCCCCTGTCGATTGGAAAACAGACTCCAAGCTCCATTTCATTGCCTGTATCCTGCAAAATACGGTCAGACAATCCGGTCAGCCATCCTTCTTTATTACTGCACTCCCTTCCCAAAGCCCGGGCAATCCGCGGCAGCATAATATTACACAACCATAAAATCCGCATAATACCTCACATCTCTTTTTCACGATTGAAAATGCTAATGATACAACAACCGCTTCAGTTTATTATAAATTCCCGACATCCTCCTGCTCTGAGCCATCTTTGTCCGAAGCGGTGCCAAAGTAAGGAGTAACAGCATCCGGTATTGGAATACCTGTCCCGCGCTCATATACCTTCTCGTAATCTCCCGGTGTTCTTCGGCAGACACCTTTCGATTCTCTGCCGTCTCCGAAAAACCGCCGCCCTCATAGGAAGCTACCGTCACCGGAAGAAAAACCGTCTCCGCCTTTTTCACAAAAAAGCTCCATAGGAAATGCTCATAATCCGCACGCACACGATACTTTGTATCATAACCACGTTCTTCAAACAAACGTCTGTCATAGAAGCAGCATTGATGACAGGGCACATTCCGGTAACAGGCAAAGGCATCCATATGAGGATTGGAAGATACCAGCGATCCGGTCAGCTTTTCATAGATATTTCCATAGAAAATACACGGTCCACCACCTGCATTGGCATCCTCTTGGCTTGCCGACTTCCTGCCGACATTGCGGTCAATTTCGTCGGCTACCTGCGCCAGAACCGTTTCCCCATAAAAAAGATCCCCACAGTTCAAAAATAAAATATAGTCTCCACGACAATACTTCACAGCCTGATTCATAGCATCATAAATGCCTCTGTCCTTCTGCTCATATATCCGAATTCTATCATCCGTTCTGCCGTTTACGCCTTGTCCGTTCTTTTCCTTCCACTGCTGCAAAGCGCCATCCGAAGACAGACCATCCTTAACCACAATTTCATAATCCTTATAAGTCTGACTTTGGATACTCTCTATTGTCTCTGCCAGCTTTTTCCCCGGATTTAAACAAACCACTACAATACTAAAACGCATGTCCCGTCTCCTTCTACCAGACCGTAAATTCAAATCTCGGCTCAAAGAACCATGTCTGATACGGCAAAAGCTTAATCAGCTCATAATCTGCCGTATGCAGAAATGCTGCGAAATAAACCACTGCCGCCGCCATAATACCCAAACGTAAAATTTTTTTCTGCCGGATATCCGGTATTCTTTCCACGATCATCGGAAGCAGAAACACCTGACCCACTGTCAGATAATAACCGATTCTGGAAATCTCGGGCAAAAAGGAACAGCAGGTATATAGTAAAAGTGCAATATAATTCAAATGAAAATAAAATCGTATTTGAACATTTTCCCGTACTGTACTTTTATAATATAACAAGCCCAGCACCAGCACTGCCGCACATCTGACAATATTGGTAATACTGGTACCTCCTTCCAGCATATCTGTATTTTCATAGGTCGGATACAGAAATAAAATCACCTTCATATAAAACGACCCCAGCACCAGTCCGCTGGCAGCTGCCACGCTCATGACTGCCACAAACCATTTTTTCCAGGGGCATACAGCAATCAGATAAATTGGTATCACAATCAGCACGGATTTGTGCATCAGGGATGCAAGCAGGATACAACACATAAATTTCAGATATTCCCGTCGGAAAATGAATTGGATGGACACCATGGCAATCGCAATGGCCAGATAATAACGCACGGTATTCATACTCTGAAAATAATAGCTGAAACACATAAACAGGAAAAAGCTGAAAAAGAAATCCTCACTCAGCTCATAGAGCGCATACAGCATCAGTCCAATCGTCAACAGTGCAAATAACGCAAAAATGCTCAGATAGGTTTCTGAGCCAAAAATCGCCTGCATCAGGCGCACTATCCAGTTAAAGCCGGCTTCCGTCGGCACATACTGATCCCGGTATATCAGGCGGAAAAATTCCAGATACCTCTTATAGTCATTTCCCACCTTAAAACGGCAGGCCGAAACCAGAAACAGAATCAGAAAAATCGTTCCCAGACAGGCCCGGTTCAAATACTGCTGTCTGGTCGTTCCAATCTGTTTTCTACCGCCGAGAAATGCCCCCGCCTGCATATGCACTTGTGCCGTATTTGTTTTCTGAACAAACCAGGCCAGGCTGATTGTCAGAGCTGCCACACAAATATATAAAATCATCTATAGTTCCTTCGCTTCCTTGATTCCGTCACACATCAGACGGTATGCCTGTCTTACCGGAATATCCCGACACATCAATTCTCTGTGTGCAAGCAGAAACCGAATGGCAATCGGTTTCGCCAGCCTTCCGTACAGGAAATGATAGAGTACCCCTCTGTCAAAGAAGAACTTCTCATGATAACCACTGAACCAGGTAGACTCACCCGAAGCCTCTTCCCGTCCGATCGTAACCGGTGCTTTGAATACTTTCAGCCCCCTGGAAATACATTCCCTCAAAAAAAGACTGTCCTCTCCGTTGCTGTAGCGTGCACCTCCACCAAACAACAGGGAAAAGGTCACTCCCGCTGCGTGAAGTCTTCCGGTACGTGCCGCAAAGCTATAGGTCGGATATCTGCCGCAATTATACTGGTGCACCCTTCCATGCTCCGTAATATGATAAGTCCGACGTTCTTCGCAGACATCTACATTAAACAAAATCATATCTGCCTGAGGATTTTTTTCAAACTCACGAAGCACCAGCTGTTCATAACCATCCGCATAAACAATATCACCGTCGGAAAAAAGACTGATATCGTGATCGGCACGAAGCAGCGCATTATTTCTGCTCAGTCCCACACCCCGTTCCTTAAGTGAATAACATTTGATATTATATTTCTCTTTGGTAAATTCCTCATACCCGAAATGATCGGTCTGGTTGATGATAATGGCATCTGAGCCAATCCTCATCTGCTCAGCCAGTTCCCTTGCATCCGCATACATAGCAGACACCAGCAGCTGTAATGTCATATCCTGCTCCTTTCCGGCTCACTATGAAGCAGTCCTCACTCCACGCGCAGTCTGTCAGCCTTCCTCATCTGAGTACATCAAATCTGTAATAGGACCGATACAGCTTCTTGTCCGTATCATATAAGATGGCTCCTGTTATTTTACATTCCTGTTTCAACAGAAGACTGATGACCTTATCGATCTGCTTTCCGATATCCTTCCCGCTCTGAACCGCCAGAATGACTCCATCTGCTTTTCGCAGCTTCTCGCACAGCTCCGGATGCTCTAACAGTCCTGCACTGCTTTCGTGTCCAATCTGTCCGGCTATTTTAGCCACTTTTTCGGTTTCTCTGTCCCAAAGCGGAACGACAACCTGCCTGCCGCTTCCCAGATAAGAAAGATTTTCCTTCCGTTCCTTCTCCAGAAACTCCATTCCAGAAAAGCCGCCCTTTTGAAAAGCAACTCCCAGCACCGGATATCCATAGCGTCTTTCAAACGTGGACTCCACATAGACCGAAGTATCCAGAATGACTCCAAAAACCAGTATCACAATTACAAATAGTACACCCGCGATACCTCCCAGTACAAAGACCTTGACCGTATGCAGATTCAATGCCACCAGTTCGGTATCCGATGACATAATCACTGAAATCCTCTCAAATTCCTCCATTTCATCACCGAAGTGTAAAATGGACTGCTCCGTTGCCTTCTGAATTGCGCTGGTCTGTTTCGCATCATGCGTCGTGACCGTAGTCGTAATAATGCGGTAATCCGAAGGCTGCTCACAGAAGACGGCATTTTTGACCATTTCCTTGTCATAGCCTTCCGGCAAGAGCGACATCGTATAATCCAGAATCGGGTCCGAAGCCGCTACATCATTCCAGGTTGCCGCATTATAGTAATCATAGGCTCTGTCACCGTTTTCATCAACCGTAAAATCAATATAATAGCGGCTCACTGCCTCATATTCTCTGGCCGGTGCATACACCACATGGCGTACCAGATAGAAACCTCCTGCCAGTACAGCACCCAGGATGCCACCCATAATAATATATCCAATTTTCCGAAGCAACAGCAGAAGCGTCAGCCGTAAATCCATCCCCTCCTGCATCCATTCTTCCTGTGCCATACACAATCCTCTCGTTTATAAATCCTTCTGTTTCTTAAGCGCCGTAACCTGTTCTTCCTCCACACCCTCTGTGCTTTCCGGGATAAACAGAATCTTTAACGTCAGAAGCATCAGCTTAATATCCAGCCAAACCGTATAATTTTCTATATAAAATAAATCCAGTTTTAATTTGTCATATGGTGTTGTATTGTATTTTCCATAGACCTGTGCATATCCTGCCAGCCCTGCTTTAATCTTGGTACGATAGGCAAACTCCGGCATTTCCTCCAGATACTGCTTAATGATTTCCGGACGCTCCGGTCTTGGCCCGATAAAGCTCATTTCACCGCGGATGATATTAATCAGCTGCGGAAGCTCATCAATCCGCACCTTACGGATGAATTTTCCAATCGGAGTAATACGGCTGTCATTTTTAGAGGCCAGCCTTGCCACACCGTCCTTCTCTGCATCCGTCCTCATGCTGCGGAATTTCAGAATTTTAAACTCCTTCTGATCCCTTGTCACGCGCACCTGCTTATACAAAACCGGCCCTCCGTCATAGAGCTTGATGATAATGGCTGTAATCAGCATAATCGGCGAAGTCAGCACAAACAGGATCAGCGCACAGACCAGATCGATCGTCCGCTTCATAAAACGCTGCTCAAAGCTCAGCACATATTCTCTTGTAAACAAAATCGGCGTATCAAACAGATACAGCTGATCGGCTCCTCTTACCAGAATATCCGGTATCTTCGGCATGATATAAACACGGATGGATTTTCCGAAGCAGAATTTATACAGCTTATTACGGATTTCTGCTCCAATATCCCAAAGTACGACGGCATCGTAGCGCGCTTCAATTTCCTTGCAGAGGGCTTCATAGCCTGCATCCACATGTACGCATTTACATACCCGGTATTTATCCTTCCTCGTCTCAAACTTACTCAGTATATCTTCAATCGGACGGTCTCCATGAATAACCAGAAGATCTCTCGGCATGAAGATCCGTTTATAAATGGTGGCGCTGATGCTCGTCCACAAGACGATGATGACGCTATCCAGTATGGTCATATAAAATATATAGCTGACGTTGAGGAATCTGCGGGACATCAGACACATCTGAAGATAGGTGATGCCGTTGACACAAATCGTCGCAAACACCTGTGAAAACATAACTTCACCGCTTCGCAGATAGCCGATACGCATTCCTCCGTACATCTGGGAAAAAAACAGAAGCATCACTCCATACACGAATAACATAAGCACATGTCCGTTAAAATAAAACTTCAGGTACATTTCCCCATGAAAATATCCGAACCAGAACAATCCGTAGATTCCCACCTGAAATAAGATACAGATAAATGACATTGCTATCACAATAATTCTTTTAAACGATTCCAGACTTCTCATTCTTATCTCCGTTCATATTCTGCGCAGTACAGCACGTACCGCATAAAAGCAGAAATTATAAAAGCTGTACCACATCGAAAGTCCCTCTGCCTGGCGATACAGCCTCCAGATTCTTTTGACTGCCTCAAGCTTATTGGCCGAAAGCGTTCCTGCACTTCTGCGATAATACACCAGATTTTCATTCAGTCCATATGCAGTATAGCCATTTCTAAGAATCTTCCACCATGCAGCCGTATCCTCGCTCTTGATATCCGGCATCTGAATCAGCTCTTTTCCAAGCCTTTCCACATCCAATAGCACGGTGGAGGTAAAGATTGTCGTATTTTTCAATGCCTGCCTATAGGTTAAACGCTCTGGTACACGAACAATTTTTCCCAACCCCCGCGCCTGCTCATCTGCAAACTCATAGCCGGAAAAAACAAAGGCGGCATCCTTCTCTCTGAGAAAAGCCAGCTCTTTTTCCAGCTTCTCCGGTTTCCAGATATCATCTGCATCCAGAAAAGCAATATAACCACCCTCCGCCTCCCGGATTCCCCGATTACGCGCCTTTGCCGCTCCGCCGTTCTGCGGCTGAAAAACCGGTCGGATTCGCGCATCCCGTTCTGCAAGCCGCTTCATAACCTCGGCACTCTTATCCGAAGAGCAGTCATCTACAAGCAAAAGCTCCCAATTTTCATAGGTCTGCCTGCGAACGCTTTCTACCGTCTCCTCCAGATATTTTTCCGCATTGTAAACCGGTACAACGATACTGACTTTTTCTGCAGTCATATTAAAACTCTTCCTTTACCAGATAAATCGGTCTGTTCTTAACCTCCATATACATCTTGGACATATACTGTCCCACAATGCCGAGGCAGAACAGCTGTACACCGCTGACCAGTGATATAATGCAGACCAGAGACGGCCAGCCACCCACCGGATCTCCATAAATCAGGGTTTTTACGACAATAAATACAATCAGCAAAAATGCAAATACACAAAAGACAATTCCCAGTACGGAGGCGATTGCAAGTGGCACCGTGGAAAAAGCCATAATGCCATCCAGCGAGTACAATAAGAGCTTCCAGAAATTCCACTTCGTCTCGCCCTTTACGCGTTCAATATTCTCATACTCCAGCCATTTGGTCTGAAAACCCACCCAGCCGAAAATTCCCTTGGTAAAACGATTATATTCCGGCATGGACAGAATGGCATCCACCACCTGCCTGGTCATTAGCCTGTAATCACGTGCACCATCCACAATTTCCGTTTTAGAAATATGCTTCATCAGGGCATAAAACCTTCTCGCAAAAAAAGAACGGATTGGAGGTTCCCCTTTTCTGGTCACTCTTCTGGTTGCCACACTGTCATACCCCTGATTGATATAATCAAACATCTCCGGCAAAAGTGACGGCGGATCCTGCAAATCCGCATCCATCATTACGGCATAATCGCCCTTCGTCTTTTTCAGTCCGGCATAAATGGCAGCCTCTTTTCCGAAATTGCGTGAAAAGGACACCAAGTGCACTCTCTCATCCTTTTCCTTCAGCTTTTTCACTTCCCGTACCGTCCCATCCCTGGACCCATCGTCTATATAAATAATTTCCAGTTCTATATCACGTGCTTTCAGCTCGTTCTCCTGCTTTAAAAGCTCCTCATAAAAATAGGGCACATTTTCTTCTTCGTTATAGCAGGGAACTACGACACTAAGTAATTTCATTGGTAACTGCCTTTCTTTTCCTATCCTGCATTCTATCTTAAATTATAACCTTAATGATTTATTTTAACACATTACGACATTTTTGAAAAGGGATTCAGACCTCTGTCTGCCCTATATACCGGTACACCACATACCCGGATACCTCCTCCACAAGCATCCATTCCTGTTCCTGTACGCTTCCCGGTGTCAGCTTCTCCCGAAGCACCAGTATATCACAGCCGTACCATTTTGCAGAATCCGCCGCCTCATCCGGATATTCATAATCCTGCTTCATCCTCTCATACAAAAGCCGGATATCCTGCGAATAATCATCCGCTATGGCAGTATTAGCCTGGACATCCCACATATCCTTTCCATAAACCAGCCGGATATCTCCGTCATAGGCTCTGGCTTTCTCCAAAACTTCCTCCGGCGCCAGCAGCAGCACTTCACCACCATATAACTCCTTCAGGCTGCTCACCACAGCAAGTACCCTTTCTGCGCTCCGGTCAGTATATTTTTGCTTTGGCACATCTGACTGAAACGGAAGTACCGTACCCGAAAGAAGAATCAAAAGCATACAGGCAGACGCTGCACTCCAAAACCACTTCCGTTCCTTCCGCATCATACAAAGCTCTACCGCTGTATACGCAATAACAGCCAGACCCGGAATCACCCACAGGTATTCCCAGAAAGTATCTCCAAAGCCAATCGTCTTTAAAATAACAAACAAAAGTGGTACAAAACAGATCAGGCAGAGCAGCACAAAAGCAAAAAGAGCCAGCTTTTTCCCTTTTCGACCGCTAAAATCCTTAGGAGCCATCCATAAAAAAAGCAGTGACAGCAGAAATAAGCCCGCATATTTTCCCTGCATCCTCTCTGCAGTCAACACATGATTCATCAGGTCAATTATTTCTTTCATGCCGTTTCCTCCAAATCACTGCCGTCACAATGCTGCCTGCTATCACAATACCGCCCAAAACGAGTGCTTCCCGCCATGGTGTACAAAATACTGCTGTCACAGCACACAAAAACACTCCCCACAGGCTGCGTCTGAAACTCTTCTCCTGTAAACATTCCGACAGCTTTTGTTCACCTCTGATCATTTCAAACAGCTGCAGTGAAAAAAGAGGCAGCAATACCGTCACGAATACACTCTCTCCCATCCAGGTCTGATGAAGCAGCTTATACGAGAAGGTAATAAACAGGTAATCCCCAAACAGGTTCGCCATACCATAGAAAACCAAAAACAGCGGCAGTCTTAATTTTTCCCTTTTCTGCCCTAAGAACAGTGCTTCGCCCCATCTCCGGAACACCAGAAAATTCAGGATCAGAATCCATAAGGGCACCATTTCATAAAGGAAATGCTTCATGCCTATTCCGTCCGCAAGGCTATAAAACAGACTATAAAAAAGCGGCAGCGTCACCAGTTTGTCCTGCGGATACATGCCAAGTGAAAGCTTCTCTCCCGTTGCCGGATTATATTCATACAAAGTGTTGGTACACACGGTGGTATGAATCGTTTCTGCCGTCATGTCCGTTTCTGCTGCCGGCACAAACCGGAAAAAGACAGATGCCATCAGGAGAAATACGGCTGCAACGCATCCCCATGCCCATATGCTGTTTTTTTCCGTATGAATCTGAATACGCCAGTTATCCTTCCCCTTATGCAGACCTTCCACCAGAAACCAGAAACCGGCCAACGCCAGCCCAATCAGAACCACAAAAGAAGCCGTCCTGTAAGACCCGAAGGACAAACGAAGCTTGACAGCCGGCATTGCCACAATCCCGGTCGTAAAAATTTCTGTCAGACTTCCATACAGATAAATCAGGCTCCAGCTCCGTTTTTCCCTCTGTAAAATTTTTTCCCATATCATCCCTACCGGAAACGGCAGGAGAAAGAAGATTAATATACCGATTATACCCACAACTTTTACCATCTTTTCTCATAAATTACGACTCTTACATAGTATAAGAAAAACAGCCTCAAGTCAACCGCACACCTGAAACTGTTTTAGAAGCATCTATCCCTTTACTGTTTTTTCATCAGCTTGTCATTTCTTTTACATCCAGTCTGATCTTATCTGCAATTCTTGCTATGTATTCACTGTTTGTCGGTCTTCCCTTACCGGAATCAGCCGAATATCCAAACAATTCTTCAAAAGTATCCAGATTTCCGCGTGACCATGACACCTCAATGGCATTACGAATCGCTCTCTCCACCTTCTGGTCAGTCGTACGGAAACGTTTTGCAACCTCAGGATACAAAAGCTTTGTCACACTGCATACCACTTCCATATCCTTCTCCGAAAGCATGATGGCTTCTCTCAGATAATGATAGCCCTTCAAATGAGCCGGAACACCCATATCTAACATTATCCTGGTCACATACTTCTCCATCTCCACTTCGCTCATTCCACCCAAATCCATATTTTCATACTCCCTTCACTTCTGCTTCGGCATTCACAAAAATTGCCGAATGCCGTATGTTTTTCGCGGATAATGAGAATATACCACAGGAAAGCCTGTCTGTAAATTTTAATTTATCGCACAATCTGTGCCGAAACAATGCTGCTTTTTATAAATATTCTGTTTTTCCGTCTTTTTCGAGCTTCTCCGTAATCTTTTTGACATCCTGCGCCCTGTCTTTAGGACATACCAGCACCGCATCCTCTGTCTCCACTACGATCACATCCTTCAGACCGATGGTGGCAATCAACTTGTCCTTCGCATAGCAGATACAATTCTCCGTATCAATCAGCGAACAGTCTCCATACTGCAGGTTGCCATTTTCATCCGGTGCATACAGTACCTCCAGAGCATCATAGCTTCCGACATCATTCCAGCCGAAATCTCCTTCCAGCACGACCACATCGTCCGAGCGTTCCATAATGCCATAATCCACAGAAATCTTCGGAATGACCGGATACACTTCATTCAGCACTTCCTTCTCCTGCTCCGTTCCCATGGCATCCCCGATTTTCACCAGACATTCATAAATATCCGGCAGAAGCTCTTCAAATTTCTTTAATATGGTGGAAGCCTTCCAGATGAACATGCCGCTGTTCCACAGATAATTTCCGTCCGCAAGATACTCCTTTGCCGTTTCCATATCCGGTTTTTCCACAAATTCCTCTACCGGATACCAGACCGCCTCTTCCTTAGCAACCCGTTTAATATAACCATAGCCTGTCGACGGGAAGGTCGGCGTAATGCCAATCGTTACCAGAGAGTCCGTTTCCTCTGCAGTCCGAACCGCTTTTTCAATCACCTCTCTGTATACATCCACCTTCTGTATGTATGCGTCGGAAGGCAGAATGCACATGATACCGTCTCCGTATTTTTTCAGAATTTCCATTGCCGCATAGCCAATACAGGCAGCCGTATTCCGTGCCGCCGGCTCTGCCAGCACGTGATCTCTGCGGATTCTCCCCTTGGTCTCCTGAAGTGTCAGCTCCGCCTGCGTCACATTGGTCACAATGAAAATATCTTCTGCGGCAATACATCCGCTCAGACGGTCAATCGTCTCGTTGACCAGAATATCCTTACCGGTCAGATTCAAAAACTGCTTCGGTCTCGCCTTTCGGCTGAGCGGCCAGAATCTGGTACCTCCGCCCCCTGCCATAATGACTCCGTATCGTTTCATCCAAACACCCTTACCTTTCCAACACCTGTCCTATTTTAGTCAAAGGCACTACATTCTGGCACTGTCCACATTTTCTTTAAACCAGTCATAAGCCAGCTTTACGCCCTCTTCCAGTTCTACCTTATGCGTCCATCCAAGCTCATGCAGCTTCGTCACATCGGTCAGCTTTCTCGGTGTGCCGTCCGGCATTGCGCTGTTCCAGATAATATTGCCGCGGTATCCGACTGCCTCCTTTACCGTTTCTGCCAGCTGCCTGATCGTCACCTCTTTTCCGGTACCGATGTTGACATGCTGTTCTCCGCTGTAATTCTCCAGCAAAAAGACACAGGCATCCGCCATATCATCCACATATAAAAACTCCCGCAGCGGCGTTCCGGTTCCCCACAGTTCTACTGCCGGAGCGCAGTTTACCTTTGCCTCATGGAACTTGCGGATCATCGCCGGCATAACATGCGAACCGCTCAGATCATAATTGTCATGCGGGCCATACAGATTGGTCGGCATACAGCTGATAAAATCATCCCCGTACTGTCTCTTAAAAAATTTGCACATCTCCAGACCGGAAATCTTGGCAACCGCATATGCCTCGTTGGTCACCTCCAGCGGCCCGGTTAACAGCGCATCCTCCGGAATCGGCTGCGGAGCCATCTTCGGATAAATACAGGTGCTTCCCAGAAACAGAAGCTTCTTTACATGATAATCATGGCAGGCCTTGATGAAATTACACTGAATCTGCAAATTTTCATAGATAAAGTCCGCCGGGGTCGTATTGTTGGCATTGATACCTCCCACCTTTGCTGCCGCAAGTACTGCCACATCCGGGTGTTCCTCTTCAAAGAAACGTCTGACTGCTGCCTGATTGGTCAAATCCAGTTCCCTGTGGGTACGGCCGATCACATTGGTATATCCTTTGGATTCTAAATTTCTTACAATAGCGCTGCCTACCAGTCCGCGATGACCGGCTACATAAATTTTATCTGTCTTGTTCATCCTTTTTAACCTTCCTCCTATTGTCCTATCAAAGCATAATTATATAAAAAGCCGTCCTCTATATTCTCTCCGCGCGGTGCCACATAGGTCGCATCCGGTGTGGACGGGAATTTATCGTACCCAATCTGGTCTCCATGCTCCGGTACATACACGGTCACATTTCCGACCTGCACCTCTTCCGCATCGAAATCATCATAATCCTGCTGCATCGCTGTCATACCATGCTCCTTCACAATTCCCACAATGTCTCTGGACATGCGTTCACACCGGTAACAGACGATCAGTACAAGCATCATGCCAATTGGCACGACGAGCTTCTTCCATCTTCCGGCCATATTGCAGGCAAGCATTCCATAGACCAAAAGCGGCAAAAGCAGCGGATAAGCATAGCCATACCGCATCATCGGCGCCGAAAACTGCCAGAACCCATAGCAGGCCGTCAGTGCAGCAAGCACGAGAATCACGCCGTACTGCTCCCGCTTTTTCTTTACCAGGATGTGCAGGATCAGACCAATCTGCAAAAGCAATGCCGTCCATGCCGCCAGAACCCACAGCCTTTCCAGTCCGGCCAGCTCATGCTTGAACCAATACGGCAGCCACTTGGTCACCGGCAGATCATGGGCAGGCAGATAGGTAATCCCTCTTGCCCAGCTTTGAATCTCCAACATATCATATTGTCCCATGAAGACCGGCATCCGCCAGTCCACCGCAAACCAGTCGATTTCCGTATAAGGATAGACCAAAAAACCGCTTATGATGACATTCCGAGCAAAGAACGGAACCGCAGTCAATAGCCCCAATCCCAGATAAACAAAAATCTCTTTGCCCCTTTTTTCCCGAATCAGCATCCAGGCCGGTTTTAACACCAGCAGCAAGATAATACCCGCAGACACCTTTACCGTAATCGCAAAGACTGCCATCACACAAAGCAGGGAATACGGAACCGTACTCTCCTCCTTACGCTCCAGCAGATCCAGCCAGCGGATGATAATATAAAAAATGAGAAGCATCGTGAAATAATCCGATGCCGGAGACATCATCTCCCGAAAGATGATCGTTACATAATACAGCTCTCCGACTCTGGCAAAATCCGAAAGCAACAGCTCCCCACGCCCAAAGAGCCGCAGAAAACGCAGACCGTCCAGGCAGGCGGCAAAGGCCATCAATCCGGCTACCGTATGAAGCGACTGTCCCAGTAAGAATTTCATGCTGTAAAGCGCCGTCAGGGCAAAGGAAGCGCTGTTATAGGCCAGACGGCTGTGCAGATTGCCAAGTCCCCTGACCACACCGTACTCCTCAATCCACCGGATACTTTGTGCATGGTACAAATTACTGTCATACATCATGAAGCCGACACTGGTACCGTATAAAAACAGCACAAACAGACACGCCGCCAGGATGGCGCACACCGCACCCCTTTTCCCGTTTTTTTCGTTCTTTTCAGTCTTTTCACAGCTCCAGGTGTCATACAGCATCTTCCAGAGCTTTTTCCCCAGAAAGAAATTGAGCGCCAGACATGCCAGAAGCATCCCCAGATTGGCCCACAGTCCGACTCCTGCGAACAAGCTGAAAATCTGCGCATATACGGTTACAACCACCAGTCCGGCATAAAAATAACTGTCCAGCCGCCGGAACTTAAAGCCTGTCAGCCTATAAAACGGATATAACACAGCACAGCCGGCAGTACCGGCTGTCACAATGATATAAATCCAGTTAAAAAATACGGAAATCATATAATCTGTTTTCTACTTTCCTTAAATTCTGCAGTGCTCATTCCTGCAATTTCCTTCAAATCAGCATCCATCATCATCGCTACCAGAGCCTTAAAGTCATGCTTACGCTTCCATCCGAGCTCCTTCTCTGCCTTGGCCGGATTTCCCCATAAAAATTCCACTTCTGCCGGACGGTAGAATTCCGGATTCACATCCACATAAAGCTGTCCTGTTTCGGCATCGTAGCCCTTTTCATTGACTCCGGTGCCTTCCCAGCGAATCTTCACTCCCAGCTCTGCAAAGGCAGCTTCGACAAATTCCCTTACCGTATGGGTCTCATTGGTAGCCAGAACATAGTCACCCGGCTTATCCTGATGCAGCATCAGCCACATGCCTTCCACATAATCTCCGGCAAAGCCCCAGTCACGCTTTGCATTCATGTTGCCAAGAGACAGCCTGTCCTGCTTACCTGCCATGATATTGGCAATCGCCAGCGTAATCTTTCTGGTCACAAAGTTCTCACCACGTCTCGGAGATTCGTGATTAAACAGAATACCGTTGCAGGCGAACATGTTATAGGACTCCCTGTAGTTTACCGTAATCCAATAGGAATATAATTTTGCCACACCGTAAGGGCTCTTCGGATAGAACGGTGTCTTCTCGCTCTGAGGCGCTGTCTCCGGCAATCCTCCGAACAGCTCCGAAGTGGATGCCTGATAGTAACGGCAGTTGCCACCATTTACACGAATCGCCTCCAGCAATTTGAGTGTACTGTTGCCGGTAGCTTCTGCCGTGTATTCCGGCACCTCAAAGGAAATGCCTACGTGGGACTGAGCCGCCAGATTATATACCTCCGTCGGCTTGATCTCAGCAATCAGACGCATCAGGTTGCTGGAATCCGTCGTATCTGCAAAGTGCAGGAAAAACTTAACCTTATTATAATCCGATGCAATCAGATGGTCAATTCTCTGCGTATTGGAAATACTGTGTCTGCGCACCAGACCATGTACCTCATATCCCTTCTCCAAAAGAAACTCCGCCAGATAAGAACCATCCTGGCCTGTAATACCCGTAATCAGTGCAACCTGTCTCATATTTTCCTCCATTTCAAACATCGATACATTTGTAGTTTTATTAACAATCTTGCTTTATTATAAATGCCTGTTTTCTTTCGTACAATCTATTATATTGCTATGTAATAGTAAAATATTGCTTTATGCTTCCACTCTGGTATATACTACTGATAAACCATACCGAAAGGAGCATCCATCCCATGCGTAAATCCGAAGGCGAACGTATCATCGCCACTCCCTCCCCCTATGCCAGACAGCACTGTCTTTATGTGCAGGAGGCAGGCTTTTTAAAAAGTGTGGAGCCGCACATCAGCAGCAGAAAGGATCTGGAATCCTACCTGTTCTTTCTGGTATTGAGCGGACGCGGAACCTTCCGCTACAACGGGACTCCCCACAATCTCCGACAGGGAGACTGCGTATGGGTAGACTGCCGTCTGCCCTATGCCCATGAAAGCAGTACAAGCTCCCCCTGGGAATTAAAATGGGTACATTTTTACGGCAAAGAAGTTGCCTGCTTCTATGACTCGTTTCAGGGAAAGAACGGCAGTCCGACCTTTGCTCCTTCCAATCCGGGAGCCTTTAACGAAGCGCTCTCAGCCCTCTTTGCACTTTACCAAAAGGACTGTGCCGGCAAGGAAATTCTTGCACACAAATATCTTACGGATATTATTACCGGATGTCTGTCCGAGAATACGGAAAAGAACGAAAAAACCGAAAGCATGAAGGAAAAGCTGGAAGCCGTCCGGGATTATATGAAAACTCATTTTCGTGAGGAAATCACGCTGGACAAACTGTCCGAAGCCTTTTTCATCAGCAAATATCATTTGGCCAGAGAATACCGGCAGACCTTTGGCATCACCCCCGGAAATGACTTAACCGCCATCCGTATCTCTGAGGCAAAATCCCTGCTGCGCTTCAGTCTGGAACCGGTTTCCCACATTGCCAGACTCTGCGGATACCCGGATGCCAACTATTTTACAAAGGTCTTCCGAAAATGTGAGGGAATAACACCCCTTGAATATCGAAGGAAGTGGTAGTAAACTGGAACATAAGAGAATCATGAAAAAAACTGCGAGGAAATCAGAATGTACTTAAGCGAACTTTTATCGAATAAAATTTTTATCAGTGCGGTTACGGGATGGCTGGTGGCACAGGTTTTAAAGACGCTGATCCATATGGCCATGACCAAAAGCTTTCAGGCGGAACGACTGGTAGGGAGCGGCGGAATGCCCAGCTCCCACTCCGCTACCGTATGTGCCCTCGCCACTTCTGCCGGCATCCTCTACGGCCTTGGCAGCTTTGAATTTGCTGTGACGGCCATTTTTGCCATCGTAGTCATGTATGATGCCATGGGCGTAAGGCGTGAGACCGGCCGACAGTCCAAGGTTCTGAATGAAATGATCAAAATGCTTTCCCACATGGGAAAAGATGTAAAGGTTGAGGATACGCTCCGGGAATTTATCGGACACACTCCGCTTCAGGTATTGGCCGGAGCCATTTTAGGTATTGCTCTGGCATGCGTGATCTGCCTGTAAGCCGCTTCCCTCTGTATGGCCAGAAGGTATTGATTGGTCATAGATACGTTTTAACCAATCAATACCTTCTTTCCTTCAAAAGCAAAGCCATAGCTTCGAATATGCTCTTCCGGTATACCACTGGCAATCAATTGCGCTTTGTACTGCTTCTCCTCAATCTGGCGCAGTGCTGCCTGTACGGTATCTTTTAAACTTGTCTCGTCCTCAGGATCATGCACCTTAAATTCCAACACAATAGCATCATTTTCTTCAAAATTTTTCGGTTCCAGCATCACATCATATCTGCCAAAACCACTTTCCCGATTCGAAGTAATGTAATATCGATCCTGCAGATCCACGATCAGCCCCAGGACAAAACCGTGGTAGAAACGCTCCGGCTCCTCCCCGCAGGGATTCCGTCCCGTATCAAAGTAACTAAAGGTTGCAAGCGCCACACGGTTCATATAGGCATTCATAGCCTTGATGTCTCCGAGCAGCAACGCATTTACAAAGTCATTATAATCCGCTTCCGCATCTGAAAACCAGTCTCTGACCATTCCTTCAAACATGCGCTCAACCTCGTAATTGGTAAGTGCAAGCTCATACATCTGCTCCTGTCCTCTTTCCAGCAGTTCCATACGTTCATAGGAAAGTACCTTCAGGTAACCGCTGGCAAGCAGCATGCTCCATACCGCCTTTTCATTGCCTCTGAGCTGGTTGTAGACAATCTGCTCATCAATCGGAGTACGGATAGTCTCTCCTCTGAGCAGTTTCTCAAATTTCTCTTTGATTCTACGGCTTCCCTCCCGAATCAGCCTGCCCACCAGACTGTTGGAGCTGGTATTGGCCCAATAGGTTCCAATATTTCCTGTATCCAGAAAATTCAGAATAGACCACGGATTGTAGATATCCCCGTGACTGCCAAAAACAAAACCGTCATACCAGGTTTTCACCTGTTCCTTCTCTTTTTCAAGTCCGAATTTCTCCAACGCTGCAAAGACCTCTTTTTCTGTAAATCCAAAAGCAGTGGCATATTCATCTGACGTAGTAGTCACCACTTTCAAATTATTCAGGTCAGAGAAAATAGACTCTTTACTCACCCTTGTGATACCGGTCATAATGCCCCGTTCCAGCCATGGATTTGTTTTGAAGGTGGCGTTAAACAAGCTTCTGGTAAAGCCTGCCAGTTCATTCCAATATCCATCTACATACGCTTCCTGCATGGGTGTATCATATTCATCCAAAAGAATAATAACCTTCTTGCCATAGTAACGGTGCAAATAATCGGAGAGCTGGTACAGAGACAACGTAGCATCCGTCTCTCTCATCTCCGCAGACAGCATCCGGTCAAAAAAAGCCCTGTCTGCATCCTCTAAAACACCGCTTTCCTTCAAAAAGGAATACTTTACATACTGATTTGTCAGAAGCTGGCAGATTTTTTCTCTGGTGCTGATATAATTCATTTCCTTGATATTAGCAAAAGACAGGCTGATGACCGGATAAGTTCCCTGAAGCTCTCTGTACTTTTCATCCCTCCAAACAGACAACCCCTCAAACAGCTCTCCACAATCCGCATAGTCCACAGAAAAAAACTGCTCCACCATACTCATATTCAATGTCTTTCCAAAGCGGCGAGGCCGTGTGATCAGGGTCACACTGTCCTTTCTTTCCCACCATTCTTTAATAAAACCTGTTTTATCCACATAAAAACAGTTTTCTTTTCTTATGGTTTCAAAATCCTGTATTCCGATTCCTACTGTTCTTGCCATAAAAATATTCCTTTATTCTCTGTTCCGGTTTTGCTCGATAACCGCTGCCATCTCAGATCATTTTCCACAATCACTTCCTGTTTTGTTTGATCCGCTCAATCTCCCGCTGCAGCTCCTCCAGCTTCTCCATCGCCTGCTCTAATTCTGCGTCATTTTCCGCATCCTGACTGCTTCGCTGCTTTTCCTCCAGCTCTCTTGCCTTTCTCTGCAGTGTCTCTTCCTCCTCGATATAAGGAGCTACCTCCCTGCTCAGATAGGCCTCCCGATTCCGTTCCTCCCGCAGATCTTCTTCTGAATCCGCCTCCCTAAATCCGCTCCGTGGTTTCTCTACAGAGAACTCTTCTTCGTCGTATTGTTCTTCTTCGTCGTATTGCTCTTCTTCGTCGTATTCCTCTTCTTCGTCGTATTCCTCTTCTTCATCGCGGTTTTGGAACATATTTCTGACGGTAAGGATAATGCCCAGGAGCACAACCGGAATCATAATACAGGCAATCACGGCAACAGCTCCGGCCGATTTTATTTTCTGCCACACACCGCGCAGCCCCGGCAAGGGTGCCCGTTCTTCATCCGGTACAGCATTTTCTTCCTGTGCGTTTTTCTCCTGCACACCGTCTCCTGCCAACGTGATTTTGGCATAATCGCTCGAAACATAGCCCTCTTTTCCGTTATAATCAATCCGATACCAGCCGTTAGAGGTCTCTCCGTCCACCGTAAATTTCTCTCCGGATTTTGCCTTGCCGATTACCTCGTATTCCTTTCCGGGCCCGCTTCTGACATTTAAGGTATCGGTCTGAATCACTGCGCTTCCTTCGGTATTGGTCACAGAGTAGCTTTCCTTTGCCAATGCAGGCAATGCCGTCCAGACCAGACACAGCATGCAAATCAATGTCACACATAAGACAGTGGATATTTTCCGAAACGTTTTATTTTTGTTCATGGTCCTTTCTCACCTCGTCAATAATGAAGGGCGGACGGTTTCTGGACGCATCCAGAGCACGCCACACATATTCCCCGAGCACACCCAGCATGAGCAGAATCAATCCTGCCGAAAACAATACTACACACATCAAAGAAGCCCAGCCTGCAATCGGTGTTCCAACCGTCACCTTTTCCACAATCACATTCACTGCCATAATGGCTGCCAGAATCGCAAAGACAACTCCCGTCGTAGTCATCAGGCGAATCGGGAAATAGGAAAAGCTCATCATGGAATCCACCACCAGCTTCACCTTCTTGGAAAGTGTCCATCTGGACTTGCCGACCTCTCTGTCCTTCCTGTGGAAATAAATCTTATCCGACTGAAAGCCAACCCAGAGTACCTGTAAGGTCAGAGAGGAATTTCTCTCATCCAGCATTTCCAGAACCTTTATGACCTGTCTGTCAAGCAGATAGCAGTCACAGCCTCCTGCCGGCATGTTCTTATCTATAAATTTACGCACAATGGCATAGTACATATTCGCAAAAAATTTTTTGACCGGATTCTCATCTCTGGCAGCACGTACCGCCAGCACGACCTTATTACCCTTTTTCCAGCTCTCGTACATCTCCAGAATAATACCGGAATCCTCCTGTAAATCTGCCTGCTTTGTTACCGCACAGTCACCGGTGCAGACAGACAGTCCGGCCAGTATCGCGGCATGCTCTCCAAAGTTTCTGGACAGCCGGACACACTGTACATTTTCATCCTGTTCCCTGATCCGGTTCATGATTTCCCACGAATTGTCGCCGGAGCCGTCATCTACAAAAACAATCTCATAATCCCCCAGCTTTCCGAGGATTTTCTCCTTCATATCCTCATACAGCATCTGCAGGGTATCTGAATTATAATAAACCGGTACTACGATTGAAATTTTACTCATGTTCCTTCATTCCTCTGACTTCCTCTAAAAATGCCTTGTAATCCCGAATGTACTCCGTGCCGTCATAGTGGGTATTAGCCAGTACTAAAAGAACGGAATCCTCCGAAAAATCGTACATGTCCTTCCAAACCATCGTCTCGATGTAAAGTCCCATTCTCGGCTTATTCAGTTCTATGATTTCGGTCTCATAGCCGTTATCCACCTTGACCTTGCTTGTCCCGCTGACATTAATCAGCACAAACTCCGATTTCCGGTTTGCATGCTGTCCCCGTACCACATCCGGGTCCGAGCCGTACATATAAAAAACTCTCTGTATCTGAAACGGAATATCCATGCCACTTCCTTCCGCCACGACCAGATTTCCCCTCTCATCTCCAAATTCTCCAAATTCCAGTACCTTATACTGATCCTTTAAATGTTTCATACCCATTTTCCCATCCATTTTATGGTGCCTTGTATTCTTTTTTTCAAACATATTTCTCTGAGTTTTTATTGTAACATTCCGGTATCTATTCGTCAAACTTTGACTGCCGCGGGAATAGACTTCGTCTCTTCTTTACTCGCTCATCTTAATGACCATTACCCCGTCTATCACCTGCACGGAACTTTCTGCCGGAAAAGTATCCATTGCCTGCACATCCTCACGCAGAAGCAGTGCCTCCTCTTCCTCCTCCGACACAGGAGCCAGCGATATATTCAGATAGTGTGCGAAAAACTCAAGGTATTTATCAGTTGAATTTAAGAAGTAATCACTTTTTGCCGGATAATAGCCGGAAAGCACTTCCTTCGTGACCTCGGAGGACGGATATTTCATATAATCCGGCTCTGCTCCGATAAACATCGTTTTCATCCACGGATAATACCCTTCCGTCTGCTCGATCCGGTCAGCCAGACGTACGCAGAGCGCATAGCTCTTTTCATATTTTTCATTCATGTTAAAATAAACGACATTCGATACCAGATAAAACTGGAAGGCCATCACTGCCGTCAGCACCATCGTCACAATCTGCACAGACGGTCTTCCCTGCTCTGCCAGCGCAAGGACGAATATAAAAAACAATAGCCACGGCATACGCAGCAGGATATAAAGAAATACATCCGGTGACATCACACAGAAAATCGTAGCACCCACCGGAAGCAGGGCGACAAGCACCGCTGCCACAGCCAGACGAAGCAGACGCTTTTCAGGACATCTACAGAGTCGATACAGATAAACGCCCACTCCCAACAACGCAAGACCCGCCAGACATACCGTCATGATGCCGTTGGCCGTCAGCACATTGGAACGAAGTACAAAGCTGAAGAACTGCCGGTACGCTGTATAAATTCCCCTTGGCACATCTGCCAGCACAAAATTTCCAAGCCGGTCTACTCCGTTATAGGAAAGTAATTCTGTCCCCCGAAGTCTCTGCGATACCTGAACCAGAAGCAGATACAACGCATACCCGGCTCCTCCCATTGCCAGATACACTCCCATCCGCCTGAAAAGTACAGACCGGGAAGACTCCTTTAAAAGCAAGAGCAGAAGCTTTAAAATACACAATGTAATGGCCACCGCAAAATATGCCTGATAGATTCCCAGACTGCCTGCCAGTACCACTGCACCTGCTGCGATCCACGGAACACACTGCCTCGCCGTTCCCTGCGCTCTTTCCGCCAGCACGACACTGAGCACGCTTAAGAAAAAGGCAAGCATATAGCCATCTGCCGTAAACAGATAACAGAAGGTACCGGCAACCACCGGAAAGACTGCCGTCATGGCTCCTGTCAGAATACTGCCGGCTCTGCTTCGTATGGAAAAGCATTCCGTTAATGCTGCCGCCGCCAGACCCAAATACAATACCGACAGCGTTCCGAGCACCATCGGCAGATTAAAATCCGTGCTGACCGCACAGAAAAGACGCAGCAGCGGCCGTCCCAAGCCTGTCATTTCCTGCGGCGCATACAGGCTGAACATGCTGTCCCAGGTCAGCAGATTATTCGTAAACATATAAGCATGAGTCAGCATTCCCACGATAAATGCAGTCAAAAATGCCAGCTTCCATTCCCGTTTGCATGTTTTCCACAATCCCAGCAAAAGTCGGTCCGGCGCTGTTGTCTGCCCGCTGTTTTGTGTCAATCTTGTCTGTTCCATGTCTGATTCCGCCCTTTTCCTCTATCGTTATACCTACTCTGTATCCGTCTGTTGCCAAATGAGCATCGCAATTTTTCCTGCTGTTTCAGCAGATTCAGCAGAAGTCATTCAATGCCCCAATCACGCGGCTCTGCTCCTCCTCCGTCATCCCGGTATACATCGGAATGGAAAGCACCTCTTTTGCAAGCCTCTCGGTCCTGGGGAAATCTCCCTCCTGAAAACCGAGATATCCATAAGCCTCGGATAAATGCGGCGGAATCGGATAATGAATGATCGTTCCGATACCCTTTTCCTCCAGATTGGCAATCAGCGCTTCTCTTCTTTCACAGCGGATGACAAACTGATGCCACACATGATTACATCCCTCCCGAAGCAGAGGCAGACGAATGGCCGGATTCTGAATCTCCTGCAGATACCGCGCTCCGATCTGCTGACGCTCCTTTGTCAGCTCCTCCATATGTGCAAGCCGCACCCGCAGAAGTCCCGCCTGCAGCTCGTCCAGTCTGGAATTGACACCGACCACCTTATTGTAATAACGTTTTTCACTTCCATAATTGCGGTAAACCTTCACGTCTTTGGCAAGGCTCTCATCGTCCGTCACAATAGCGCCCCCATCACCGAACGCTCCCAGATTTTTGGACGGATAAAAAGAAAAGCACCCGATGTCTCCAAAGGTTCCTGTCATTTTACCGTTGTAAAAAGCCCCATGAGACTGTGCACAATCCTCCACTAACCTCAAATTATATTTTTTACAAAGCGCACAGATCTCATCCATCGGGGTCGCCTGCCCGTACAGATGCACCACCAGAATTGCTTTGGTCTTATCCGTAATCTTTTTCTCAATTTCCGATACATCGATGCTGTAATAATCATCCGGCTCTGCAAAAACCGGGGTCGCTCCATTCATGGTAATACCCATGACACTGGCAATATAGGTATTTCCCTGTACAATAACCTCGTCCCCTGCACCAATCCCCAGAACACGAAATGCCAGATACAACGCATCCAGTCCGTTTCCGACTCCGATGCTGTATTTTGCTCCGGTATATGCGGCAAATTCCTCTTCAAATGCCGCGACCTCCTTTCCCAGCACATACCAGCCGGAACGCAGCACCTCGATTGCCTTGTCCTCAAATTCCTGCTGATATTGATAAAATCCTCTGTCCAAACGATTTGTCATAATCTTTTCCATCATGATTTTCCAATCCTTTCCACACAATTCTCTATTCTACCTGCCCAGAGCCTCCCGATCACCAGACCATCTATCGTAAGCAGTACCATGCCAATCCTTGCCGCTTCGTATAATGCCCCCTTCTCCTCCGGAAAGCCCGGCAGGAATATCCGAATACCGGCCTCTGCAAACATAAACACAAACATATGCAGACAAAGCACGGGGATTGTATTCTGCCCGATCAGGATAAGACCATCTGATTCATGAAGCCTTCCATCCAGCCTTCGGCACACCGCCATGATTCCGGCAGATGCAAGCATTGCCGCCGCAAAGCCAAGCGCAAGACTGCTTCCCCAGTTACCGAGAGAAACATTCATCGCCCCGTTGCACAGCCTGATACCCGCTGCCGCACCAAAAACGAGCACCGCCACTGCCGGATGCTTTCCCAGCCATTCCGGTATGGCATAAGCCTTTAACTGCATGCCGCATGCCATCAGAAGCTCCATCATCAGCACATTTTCCAGACTCCACGGCAGAAGAAACGGCAGCATATAATGCAGGACTCCTCCCACTCCGGCGCATCCGACACATGCCCAAAGAACCGCTATGCGTTTCCCCTTCGTCCATCGGATCAGCAGTTCAAACAAAAGCTCCGTCAAAAAAAGCGCAGGCAGAAACCACATCGGCGAGTTCCAGATTCCCATCAGCGCAGGCTGACCCTCATGCAGGTATTCCACCGGATACAGTCTGCTTCTGGCATAAAGGATGCCTCCCAGAGCACAGCCTGTCTTCTCCAGAGTCAGTGTTCCTGCCATTCCCTCTTTTGCGGCATAAAACAAAAGCAGGAAGAAGCTGTAGCCAAAATAGGGAACCAAAAGCCGCTTTGCTCTTTTCCTGACATAAGCAAAAAACCCTTCCTCTTCCCTGTGATGATGCAGATACCCGGCCAGCACAAAGAAAACAGGTACGTAAAAAAGCACTGCGAAGTCACTGACATACGGAATTTTTACCCCGGCATGGCCCAGCAGCACGAACAGAACCGCAATGGCCTTTACTGCATCAATCCACTTTTCCCTCATATCCGTCCTCCCGTTTTTCTTTCTCTATCATAACAGGTATATCCGCGAAACGCACGAAAAAAATTGAAAAAAGAGGTGATATATATTATACTTTGGAAAGAAACTATTTACGAGTTGATTCGAATATCAGAAAAGAGAAAGAAAAGGGAATACGATTATGAAGATAGCAGTAGCTGGAACTGGTTATGTCGGCTTAGTGGCAGGAGTCTGCTTTGCAGAAAAGGGGCATTATGTAACCTGCGTAGATGTGGATGAAGCGAAGGTAAAGCTCATGGAATCCGGTGTTTCTCCGATTTATGAGGCCGATCTGGAAGAACTGATGCAGAAAAACTATAAAGAGGGACGTCTGCACTATACAACGGATTATGCAGCCGCCTATCGGGATGCGGATGCCATCTTTATCGGTGTCGGTACACCGGAAATGCCGGACGGTTCGGCAAATCTGACTTATATTGCAACCGTGGCAAGACAGATTGCAGAATCCGTGGAAAAGGACTGCCTCGTCGTTGTAAAATCCACCGTTCCAATCGGTACAAACGACAAGGTGGAACAGTTTATCAAGGACTTCTTAATTCATGATGTCAAAATCGATGTAGCCTCCAATCCGGAATTTCTGGCACAGGGCAGTGCCGTACACGATACGCTTCATGCAGCCCGTATCATCATCGGTACGGAAAGCAAGGAGGCTGAGGACAAGCTTCGTGAAATCTATAAGCCCTTCGATCTGCCGATCGTTGCCGTAAACAGACGCTCCGCAGAAATGATCAAGTATGCTTCCAATGACTTCCTGGCGCTGAAAATTTCCTACATGAACGATATCGCCAATCTCTGTGAGCTGGTAGGCGCTAATATTGAAGACGTGGCAGAGGGTATGTCCTACGATGCACGTATCGGCAAGAACTTCCTAAAGGCCGGTATCGGCTACGGCGGCTCCTGCTTCCCGAAGGATACCAAGGCATTAAAATTTCTGGCCGCACAGCACGGCTATAAGCTGCGTACCGTAGAGGCCGCAGTTGCTGTCAATTCCGAACAGAAAACAAAGCTCTTCCATAAGGCTGCTGACCGCTTAATTACCTTCCACGGTCTGAAAGTCGCCGTACTCGGTCTGACCTTCAAGCCGGGTACTGACGATCTGCGTGAGGCGCCCTCTCTGGACAACGTAGAGCTGCTTTTGCAAAACGGCGCCGATATTATCGCATACGATCCGGTCGGTGTCCCGAACTTCCAGAAAAAATACCCGGAGGGCAAGTGCCTGAACGGAAGCATTTCCTATGTTTCCTCTCCAAAGGAAGCACTTGCAGGCGCAAATATCTGCTTCGTCTTTACCGAATGGGGTGAAATCAAAGCACTGACTCCGGAGGATTTCCTGGAAACGATGCGTACCCCTCTCGTATATGACGGACGTAATCTCTACGACCTTTCTACTATGAAAAATGCAGGAGTGGAATATTACTCCATCGGTCGATAATAAACAGACAGGAGCTTCAACACTATGGCAGGCTTTCGGCATGAAATGAAGTATTTGATCACATACTCTCAAAAGGACGAACTGATCCGGCGTTTCCTCGGACAGGGAATGATTCAGCCTGATCCTCATGCAACGGACGGCAGCTATTTTATCCGCAGCCTCTATTTTGATGATCATTCGGAAAGTGCCTATGAAGAGAAGCTGATGGGAATAGCAACACGCCGGAAATACCGCATCCGTTTTTACGACGGAAATGACAGTCTGATCCGTCTGGAAAAGAAGGTCAAACAGGAAAATTATATCAACAAGGTATCTGCCCCTCTGACCAGACAGGAGGCAGATGCCATCCTGAAAGGCGAGTACGAATTTCTCCTGCGGAGAAATGACCCGCTCTGCCATGAATTTTATGTGGAAAGTACCTCGAATCGGATGCGGCCTGCTGTAATCGTGGATTATGACAGAGAGCCCTATGTATACGATGCCGGAACGGTACGGATTACCTTTGACGAGCATGTGCGTGCAGCCGTCGGCAGTCTCAATCCCTTTGAAGCCGGACTTCCCGCCATAGAAACACTGCCGGAGGGTCAGTTGATCATGGAAGTGAAATACACGGAATTTCTGCCGGAATTTGTCCGTCTGCTCCTCCCATCCGACCGTGCTGTCCACACACAGGCATCCAAATATGTCATGTGCCTGGAAATTTTGAAAACAATACATTAAGGAGACTTTGACATGAATTTCAAAGATGCCATCAAAAAATCCGTTTTAAATTCCTTCGTCTACGGCCAGACCTTAAATGCCGAGACGATTTTTTCCATTGTGCTGAATATGTTTCTCTCCCTGTTCATTGGCATGCTGATTTTTTATATTTACAAAAAGTATTTTCAGGGAGCCGTATTCAGCCGTACCTTTGCCATGACCTTAGTCGGCATGACCGTGCTAAGCTGTATGGTTACTCTGGCAATCAGTACCAACATCGTCATTTCCCTCGGTATGGTGGGCGCCCTTTCCATCGTTCGTTACCGTACCGCCGTAAAGGAGCCGCTTGATCTGCTCTATCTCTTCTGGGCGATTACCTCCGGCATCACACTGGGCGCAGGCATGTATATGCTGGCCGTAATCGGCGCATTGTTCATGCTCACGATCATCCGCCTGTTCGCTCTGCGTTTCCGTCAGAACGAATGCTATATGATGATTCTTCATACGGAAGGAGAAACCGATATGACAGCCATACAGGAGTCCTTCGGAAAGCTCCGGTACTCCACCAAATCTCAGGTGCTTCGTAAAGAACAATCCGAAATTACCATCCAGTTTGCTGCCGAAGAGAAGGAGCTTTCTGTCACCGAAAAGGTACGCGCGCTTCCCTTTGTCAAGGATGTGACTCTGGTCAAATACAATGGAGAATACCATGGTTAAAGAATTTACACGAAAGGCTGTGGTTCTTACACAGCTTCTGCTATGCCTGCTGCTTGTGGCAGGCATTGTTTTCTATCTGGAAAAATCCGATACCACCCCTTCTGATACGACAATCGGCAACAGGGATACCAACAACCTTTCAACCGGGGATCCGTTACCTGACAACGCTCTGACCCAAAATATTTCTTCGGCGGCTACCGCTTCCCCGGAGCATATCCTCTCTGCCTTTTCTGTGCAGACCGGCCGTACGGACACATACGTAAACCGGATTCGCCTGTGGCAGGATCCGACAGACGAAGGTCTCTATCTTTTTCTGCCCTCCCATACGGATACGACAGGTATCTCGCTCTCCTTCGGCTCCCTTGCAAACGGCAGGATTGACGGAACGCTCTATCAGAATGGAGCTACCCTGTCTCTGGATACCGGGATCCATACGCTCTCGGATGCTTCGGAAACCGAAAGCTATTCCTTTCAGGTGTTAAAATCCTCCGGTGTTCAGACTCTCTATACCGGGACAGCCTCCGGTTCCCTGGACTATCTGCTCTCCTCCAAGGAACATTTCGAAGCCGGAAATGCTATGATCATAGATGTATCCGGGAATACGGTTTATCAGGGCAAAATGGCGGAGCTTTCCGGTCACGGCAATTCCTCCTGGTTTTCCACCGAAAAGCGTTCCTTCCAGATCAAATTCCCGGAGCAGGTAGATCTGTTCCATATGGGTGCTGCGCGCAACTGGATTCTGGTATCCAATGCCTTTGACCCATCCCTTTTGCGGAACTATATCACCTATGATCTGGCAGACAAAATCGGCCTTGCCTATTCCCCTGAGGGGGTCTTCGTGGACTGGTACGCTGACGGTGAATATCAGGGAAATTATCTGCTTTGTGAAAAAATCGAAATCGGTAAAAACCGTGTTGCCATTTCCGATCTGGAAAGTGATACCGAATCGGTCAATGAAAGTGAAGAGCTTTCTCTGTTTGCACAAAAGAGCGTGGGAGAAGAAAATGCCAGAGGCAGCTACAAAGGCTTTGCCCTCAAAAATCCATCTGATATTTCAGGCGGCTATCTGCTCTCTCTGGAGTTAAATACCGAATACGAACCGCGTTATGCCAATGAATTGAGCGGTTTTGTCACCTACCGGAATCAGGCTGTCGTTCTAAAGCGCCCCGTCTGCGCTTCCATGGAGCAGGTCGCTTACATCCGCGATCTCTATCAGGCTGCCGAGGATGCTTTTATGGACGAGAGCGGTTTTAACCCGGAGACAGGCTTCTACTATACGCACTATATTGATGTAGGCAGCTTTGCACGCAAATATATTATGGAAGAGTTTACCAAGAACATGGACGCACAATATTCCAGCCAGTTTTTCTATAAGCCTGCAGACAGCGTCAGCAAACGTCTCTTTGCCGGTCCGGTCTGGGATTATGACCGCGCCTGGGGCTGCAGCGGCTCCCGTATCGGTGTGAATCTGGAGGACCCGGAAACCTTCTATGTGAATCAGTATACCTATGAGGGGACGCCCTGGTACGGCTTATACCAGCAGGAATCCTTCCGGGATTATGTCAAACGCACCTTCCGCCTTTCTGTCCTCCCGGCTCTGGCAGAGACGCTTTATGAAAATATAGATGCCTGTGCAGCAGAGCTCGCCGATTCTGCCCTGATGAATGATTACCGCTGGCATGTGACCGAAGCCTCCTCTGAGGACGCAAAAAGAAAATCCTATCAGGAAGCCGTAGCCTCCATGAAGGATTTTGGTATCAGACGTATGGAATTTTTAAAGTCACAATGGCTTTCTTCTGACCTTTCCGAATAACAGCAGATCCGTTATCGCAAGCTGCTTGAGCACAAAGATAAAAAAGGCCGTCAATATGCTCATCAAAAAGAAGATTGCGATAACGACACCTGCACCCTGCAGGCTGTACAGGCTAAGCCCCGCATCCTGCATTCCCAGAATCCGCGCAAACCGAAAGTGCAGTACATATATTTCCAGAGTATACCTGCCCAGGAATGCCAAAAATCTTCTGACTCCTCCTGTCTTCAGAGCGCATACCGCACAGAAGCAGACGATTGTTCCGACTGCGGATGCAAAAAGCTGAATCAGCCACTCCGTTCTCGTATGTGCATATACCATATCATACCGTATCACCAGGAACAGAAAAAGCACCATCCCCAAGAGCCATGCTGCCCTTCCGGCCCATTTTCCGGCCGGCTGCTTTGCCGGAGTAAATTTTATTGCCGGAGTAAATTTTATTGCCGGAGCAATATTTATTGCTCTATAGATTCCTGCCAGAAATCCTCCAAAGAAAAACGGTGCATAATTGACCATCAACGCCGGCCCCAGAAAAGTGATACCGGAAAGATAATACAAACAAAGTGCTCCCATCTCAAGCACGACCGCTATCCCAAAGCCAATCCAGCCAAGCTTCCATCCGTCCCGGACAAACAGCGCGATATCAAGCATCACACTAAGCAGAAACAGAGTCAGCAAAAACCACAACCCTGTATCCGGCTGCCATAACACGCTGATCAGCTTCCGTGGAAAATCCGTCACATTCATCACAAAAATCCAACTGACAAACGGCACCAGACAGGAAACTGCCCGCTTTCCCACCTGTCTTTTCAGCTCGCCGGCTGTCATATTGATTTTTTTCCGCCCCATGATCAGACCGCTGACTGCCATAAAAAGGGGCATCTGTACCGCCTTGATGGCATCATAGACATAACCGTCTGCCATATTGTTCCACACGATACAATGACCGATCATGACAAGCAAAATTGCAAAGCCCTTTACCGCATCCAGATTCTGATCCCTCTCCTGTCCCATATTCTCAACCAAGCCTTTCCATCATTTTACGGGTCACTCCCTGCATCGGCCTATCTACGCACTTTTCCAGTATCCATGCCAAAAACAACGAGGTAAGAAAGGTCAGAAAATACGTCATGGCCGTCAGCACATGATAGCTGCATTTTCCGTACATGGACACGAAAAAAGCGGACGAAACCGTACAAAGCACCGGAAAATGCACCAAATAAAAGCTGTAGGAAAACCGGTTGAACTTTCGAAAAAGCTTTCGATCCAGCACTCTCTGCACCGGCTTTAAATGCCACACGGCAAACAAAAGCCCCGGCAAAGCCACATTGTAATAAAACAATACCTTGGGCGGCAGCCATTCATACATGGTTCCTTCTGTCCTTCCAAGCGAAGGATAGGTGAGAAGGAACAGACTGCCGAGGAAACATATCCACATGCAAAGACCGTTCGCTGTTACCTTGTCCACAACCATAAGCAGACCGTTCCACAGCCTGTCCGCTGCGCCAACTCTGCTTCGCCTTCGACCCGCTGCATTTTGCACGGCTTCTGCATCCTCATATCTTCCGCTCCCATACACACAGAGCTCTGCTGCCGCTGCTGCAAGCAGCATACACAGGTAATCCGTCCGTACAAACAGGACAGACAGTATCAGAAAAGCAGCCATGCGGTACACAGGTTTTTTTCTCCTGCCTAAAAAGAGAAGCCCGGCAATCAGCGTACACCCCAGAAATTCATATTGAATGAACCAGAGCGGTCCATTATAGCGGTTTGTTCCAAACAGGAAACAGCCAAAAGTACCCTCGGAAAGAGCCTCCCATACCTTTGGCTGAAACTGATTATAGACGCCAAAAAACTCCTGACTGCCTGCCAGAGAGGCTGCTTTGTCATTCTGATAGCAGCCAAGCTCCATCAACATGCAGACCAGCAGATTGACTACGACGATTGGCATGACCAGTCGCACATATTTTTTCAGCGGAGTCAAAAGCAGTCCCTTCTCTGCCAGTCTTTGCTTCTGCCCGAAATCCGTTTTTCCCCTCTGCTGCCTCTCATAGCTCCACACCATCAGAAAGGCACTGACGGTCAGAAACAGTCTGGCTCCCACCTTACCTGCGTAAATGAGATTCAACGGAGTCGCTCCAATCCACCATTCCACTCCCATTTTGGTATGAAAATGAGCGGGGTCCAGCGTATAGACCCCGCAATAATAAGCATTCAGAAAATGAATATTGAACACCAGGATGGCAGCAATCGCCTTCATCCCATCGATAAATCCCAGCCGTTCCTTCATATTCTCTCACTCCAACATGCGATACCCCTGTTTATGCCAGCGTCTTCATATACTCCACCAGCGCATCATGCCAGTCTGCAAACTGATAATCCGTTGTCAGGCGCAGCATGTAATTGTCCAAAATGGAATAAGCCGGACGCTTGGCCGGAGTCGGATATTCATCCGTCGTAATACGTTTTACCTTTGTGCTCTTTCCTGCCAGGCGGAACACTTCCTCTGCAAAATCAGCCCAGCTGCAGTCACCCTCACAGGTTCCATGGAACAGGCCATAATTCTCAGTCGGAAGCAGATATGCGATTGCTCTTGCCAGCTCCATCGCACTGGTCGGTGTTCCGACCTGATCCATGACTACCGATACCGTATCATTCGTCTCTGCCAGCTTCAGCATCGTCTTTGCAAAATTGTTGCCATCCCCATAAAGCCATGCCGTACGGATGATGAAATAATTCTGTGCAAAATCTCTGACAAAGTTTTCCCCAGCCAGCTTGCTCGCCCCATAAACGCTCTGCGGCCCTACCGCATCAAATTCTGTATACGGTCTTGTACCATTTCCCGGGAAAACATAATCCGTCGATACCTGTACCAGCTTTGCACCGGTTTCCGTTGCTGCAATACTCAGATTGCGCGGCCCGATCGCATTGATGCGGTAAGCACTGTCCACCTGAGATTCACACGCATTGACGTTGGTATGCGCCGCACAGTTTACAATCGCATATGGCTTTACCTCTCTTACAAGCTTCATGACCGCATCGATATTCGTAATATCCAGCTCTGCCACATCCGTATTCACACACTCAACCTCGCTGCTCCCCGCATACACCTGATTCAATGCCCTGCCAAGCTGTCCGTTGCATCCTGTAACAATAATTTTTTTCATGACTCATTTCCTCCATTCTACCGTACTCTCACGGCATTCTATTTGCAAAATAATACACTGAAATTTAATTATACCTTTCCTCGTACGACATATTTGCGGTTATTTCCGCCATCTGTCCGCCGTCTGCTCCTGTGCCCGGCTCTAAGAGAAAAAGGCCTACAGAAGTACTGAGCGTTTTCTTAATAGAGCATTCACCACCCCAGGGAAAAATCGGCATGGATGCCGATTTTAGGTTTCCTGCGCACGGATGCGCATGGAAACCGGCCCGGCCGGATATCCATATCTTTGCTGCTCTATTTAGAAAACTCCAGTACGCATGTGGTCTTTTTCTCTTAGAGCCGGGCACAGGAGCAGACGGCGGGCAGATGGCGGCACCCTTCGCCACAACCTTCTAACTCCCCATCATTTCTGCCCCTCACGCTCTGCCAGTTCCCGCGCCAGCTGTTCAATCCGCGCCTCATTCAATGCCACCGCCTGGGAAAGCTGCCGGATACGGTCAGACAATCTCGATACGGTTACCGTCAAGATAAAAATCAGAAGAATGGAAAAGCAGAAAGCCAATAAAAATAAAGTATTGACCGGTGTCGCAATTCCAAATCCATAGGATATGACATTCAAAATTGCCGGAACCAGGTCTACGATCAATACCAGTATCAGCACTATGATCCAGGCCAGTGCATATTTCAATTCCAAAGCCCGTTTCCGTATCATATTCACAATGGCAAGCAGTGCAGCCAGAATGATTACGGCTGCTATCATCTGCAGTTTTTCCAACTTCTTTTCCTCCCTTATCCTGTCGCGGCACCTACTGCCTCCTCAGCATTTCCATAAAAATTGCCAGGGTCACCTTCACCATATAGTAAATGCTTCTTCCCGGTGAAATGGATGAGGTTCCTTCCGTCCTTCTGCGCATTTTCACAGGGTATTCCTGCACCTTGCAGCCCTGACGCAAAATTCTGACCACACTTTCCGGCTCCGGGTAATCCTTGGGATAATTGTCCGCAAACTCTGCAATCACTGTTTTACCTGCCATCCGCATGCCGGAGGTCGGATCTGTAATGACCGTCCCGGTCAAAATACGAATCAGACGTGTAAAATAGCGGATTCCCAGCCTGCGGATTCCGGAAGACTGGAATCCCTCCTTTTCCAAAAAACGGGAACCGATGACCATATCCAGCTTTTGTGTCAGCAGCTTGTCCCGCATAGCATCCAGATAGGCGGCATCATGCTGTCCGTCTCCATCAAACTGCACCGCTACCTCGTATCCGTTCTGTCGTGCATAGCGGTAGCCGGTCTGTACCGCACCGCCGATACCCAGATTGACCGGCAGATTCAAAACCGGATAACCTTTCTCCAGACAGATTCCGAGAGTCTGATCCGAGGAACAGTCATTGACTACCACAAAATCAAAATCCGGTGCATTTCTTCGGATATCCTCCACCGTCCGGTCTATGCTCTTTTCTTCATTATATGCCGGTATGATAACCAGACTTTTCACAGACCGTTCCACCTGAATCCTCCGTTTCTCTTTCTAAGCTCTGTCATCCTGTTTGGTTACGGTTCACACGTAACCGTTTACCTGTCTGTCCTCTACAAAAACTGTAAAAGGACTCTCACCGTACGGCACAAATCCGTGAACCAGGCAAAAGAAATGCCATTTTCCACCAGGGCTCTGTGTCCCTCCTTTAAGGAAACCAGATAAGCGGACAGGCCACTGCTGCTCGTTCCGCCATAAGCCATCCGGATAAGCACCTCCGGCAGATAGGAAAGTTTTACGCTGCCGTCCTTCAGACACCGCACCATAAATTCGTAATCTGCCGATACTTTATAATCTTCTTTATAATATCCATATTTTTCATAAATACTGCGCCTGATATAAAAGGTCGGATGTCCCGGCATCCAGCCAAACCGCAGCTTTCCCTGCCCCTGATGCCATTTGCGTACCACACGTTCTCCGTCCATATACAACAGATCCCCATGCACGCCGTCTGTTCCTTCCTTCCGAATCGTCTCTACCATCCGACTGACCACATGCGCATGTGCATATTCATCAAAGCAGCAGCCTACCAGCTCACCGGATGCCATTCTAAGTCCCTTGTTGATTGCACTGTAGATCCCCTGATCCGGCTCACTGAGAATGCGTACCTGCTCTCCAAACAATGTGCGCGCTTCCTCCAACACCTGAGGTGTTTCATCCGTGGAAGCCCCATCCACAATGATATATTCGATATCCTCATAATCCTGTTTGGCCACCTGATACATAATCCTGCGAAGATTCTGCGCATCGTTATAGGTCGCTGTAATAATGGAGACCTTCATGGCTTCCGTTTCCTCTCTTTCCGGCAAGCATCGCTTCATATAAGGAATAGTACCGATCGTACTGGCTGTTCTTTTCAAACTGTTCTGCCCACGTACGGCAATCCTTTGCACCAAATGCCGTACCCGCTCTGACAGAATCACAGACACCTTCCACCGCCCGAAGCAATGCCTGTCCATTTCCTTTTTCCACACAGATGCCACAGGCAGTTTCTGTCAAGGCTGCCGTTCTTCCTTCCACCCGTGCAGGCTGCTCAGACTGTTCCGGCTTTTGGCACTGCCCGGATGCTGTCCTCTCTTCCATGACACAGCCGATCGTCTCCGGGCTTCCGCCCGTCCGAAACGTCACGACCGGCGTTCCGCAGGCCAATGCCTCCAGATTTGCTGTTGGAAAATTGTCCTCCAGCGTGGGATTGACGAAAACATCCGCCTGTCGGTATGCCTCTGCCAGCTCTGCAATACTCTCCGTCCTGCCCTCCGGCAGAAGTCTCTGACCGGAAAACTGTTTTCGCAGCATACGCCTCTGTCTGTCAGACAGACCAATCAGCCGGATACGGTATGGTTCGGGCAGTTTTTCCGCCAGCTCCTGAAAAAAGCGAAGTCCCTTTCTCTCCTCCCAGACATTGGCCACACCCAGTACGGTACGGACCCGTTCTGCCTCCGGCTCCTGCTGATTCCGGAGCGGCATCTTTTCTGACAACTCTGTCACGATTTTCCCACTCCTGCTCTCCGCGGTAGAAAAGATGTTCAGGTCGATTCCGTTTGGAATCACCTCAACCGGATATTCCTTTAAAAAGGATTTTTTCACCTCATCCGCAAGCCATCTGCTTGGAGTTACAAGAGTCAGCCTTTCGACTCCGCAGAAGGCTTCTCTTTTCCGCCTCCAGCCTTCCTCTGCATTGTCCCGAAACAGCGCATACGGATAAGCCGAAGCATGATAGCGGCAGCTTTTGCAGCCCTGCTGCCAGAGCAGACAGCCGTTTTTGTCATAATAGGCACAGTGCCCGGTAAAGGGCCAGCAATCATGCAGTGTCCAGACTACCGGAAGGTTCTTTTCCTTTATATAGGCAAACAACAATTCTATCTGAAGATAAAACCCATGCAGATTGTGCAGATGCAGAAGATCCGGTTTTTCCTGTTCCAGAAACCGTAAAAAACGCCGCGTTCTCTCGTCCGAACCAAAGCCCGACTCTCCCAGGAAGAAATTCCGGCATACATGCCTGTAAAAATCCGGCTTTGTCCCAATCCGATAAGCCTTAATCTCCGGCGCTGCCGTTCCTCTTCCATAGGCAACTGCCGCCTGCGCTCCATGCCGCAGCGCCGTTTCATACAGGTCAGCGGTAATTCTTCCGACACTGCCCTGCCCGCACACGGTATTGACTAAAATAATCTTCATTTCCATACTTTCCTCATAAGGACATATTAGTTTTATAATACATCCTATCCCCTCCGATTGCAAGTTATTAAGGAATCATGAATTTTATGAATTTTTAATGACGTGCGGCAACCCTTATGCTATAATAGAGAACAGAGATTTTTCTCAATACGTTTTATCTGAAAGAAAGTGAGGATCACTGAATGAAAAAATTGCATGTACTCCTCCTTGTAGCATTATCCACCTCCATGTTGTTATTTGGCTGTGGAAAGAAGGATGATACACAGGAGCCTGCAAACGTAGAAGACATTACCCTGGAAAACGAAGCAGGAAAAGAAGAAGAAGCGGCTGCAGAGGAAGGGACCGAAGCAGAAACCGAAGAATCCCGTGAAGGCATGGTGCGCAGTACCCTGACCAATGAATGGATTGATGAATCCATTGCTAACAACCGTCCAATCGCAGTCATGTTCCCGCATGATAAGACCGCTATGCCTCAGCAGGGTATTGCTGATGCGGACATCGTGTATGAAATTTATGCCCAGAGCACAGAGCCCCGTATGCTCGGTGTCATCAAGGACTGGCACAATATGGAAAAGATCGGTAACATTCGAAGCTGCCGTGATTACTATGTATATCTTGCACTGGAATGGGATGCTCTTTATGTACATTACGGCCTTGTATACTATGCCGATGATATTTTGGCACGTTCCGATGTCAACCACATCGACGGCTGCGGTCGTGACGGCGGTGCTTTCCCGGCAAATGCTCCAAATGCTTTCTATCGTATCAGTGATAAGAAAGCACCTCACAATGTATATACCAGCGGCGAATTGCTGCAGGAGGCATGTGCAGACCTTGGCTTTGATCTGGAATACCGTAAGGATTATTACTATCCGGAGCACTTCAAATTTGCGGACGAGTCCTCTCCGAACACTCTTGCTGATGTAAAAGGCTCCTTTGATGCTACGAAAATCGACATGAGCAAGGCATTCGGCGTAGACAAGCCGACTCTGGAATATAACGAAAGCGATGGTCTCTACTATCGTACCATGTACGGAAACCCGCACAAGGATGCAAACGGCAAGCAGCTTGCTTTTGCTAACGTAGTCGTACAGAACACCTATGCCGAAGCAAGAGACCCGCACAAATACTGGTACTATCAGGTACACGATGATACCCGTGACGGCTATTACTTCACACAGGGCAAGGGTATCCACGTAACCTGGAAGAAGAGCGAGAACTACGAACCGACCAAATACTATGATGATGACGGAAACGAAGTCGTATTCAATACCGGAAAGACCATGATCTTCATCGTTCAGGACGGTCAGGAATTTGATTATCAATAAAATTTTCTCCAAATGCAAAAGATGCTAAAAAGGGGACGACAGCCTTTCATCAGGCTATCGTCCCCTTGTCTTTTACACCATTCTGACCTTACGGAATCAGCGTCCATCCCTCCCAGAGCCGCTCCATCTCTTCCATGTCATATTCCTGATTGTTCCTATGCTTTAACGGACGGATCATCAGCTTATCCTTATGTGCATTCAGTCTCGCTCCCCAGAAGCTGAATGTGGAATTGGCACAGATATTGTACCTGCACCGGCTCATCAGATACATATCATAAAAGCTGTCCCTCCCGTGGTTCCAGTCTACAATCGTAAATTCCTCGTCAGAATACCGCTCTCCGGGCTGCCGGGCATCGGTCTGGCAAGAACCGTTCTGCCAAGAACCGTTCTGCCAAGAACCGTTCTGCCAAGAACGTACATACTCTGCATCATCGGAAAAAATATAAAAATGCAGTTTTTTTGCAGAAGGCTGACCACTCTGCTCCTGCCGCACATGCTCACGCACGAAGCTGACCGCTTTGCCATAATATTCCGGTGTACAGATATTTCCGAAAAGCTCTGCATTTCCAGGGTCGAGATAATCTCCCCTGCGCAGATGGATGCTGACACTGTATTCCTCTTCCATCTGCTCTGCAAGCTCTCTGTTTTGCACACTCACAGGCTCCGGAAAGCGGATGTCACTGCGAAGCATCTCAAGGATATCACTATAGTATTTCTCACAGGCAAAATACCCCTCCAGATATACATCCCGCAGTTCAAAAATCTCCGGCAGATACATTCTGCCCTGCTCGGCAAAATAATTCTTTTTCTGTGGCACAAGACGCCGGAAGGCTCTTCCTGCCAGTGTATCCCTTCCGATCAGCACTTCACGCTCCTGTTTCGTACAGACACGATACGGAAGTCGGTCGAAAAAATTTAATTCCAACTCCCTTGGTTTTAACAGCTTGTGCTGACTCTTTTCTTCAAACCAGGAAAAATCCAGTGCCGCTTCTGCTCCCAATGCCTCAAACTTACGATAAACCGCATATTGCTGCAGCTGATTACCCAGCCCTCCCATAATCTTTACAATAACCATCGCCTTTTGCTCCCTCATTTCCCATGATGTCTGCCTTACTTTATAAACTGTTTTTTCATATCTCCTAACGTCCCAGCCTGCGCAACAGGATGCCTTTCAGGTACCGAAGCTCTTCCCGTTTTCGGAAGCAAAGGAAGAACAGCCCGTTGAACACCAGTGTAATCACTACCGCCATACAAATCAACGTCCCCCAGCTCTTCTGCTCCAAAATCATCCTTCCGATCGGCAGAAGCACTGCTGCCGATAAGCCAAGCTGCAGCCAGTAGACCGCCGCATCTTTAAAATACTCCACTGCTGATTTCTGAAAGCAGAGCCGGTAGATTAAAAACGGACGAATGAGATTCGCCATCAGGCCGGAGACGATCGTTCCGATATATACCCCCAAAAGCCCGATCTTCTGCACCAGCACAATGGATACGATCAGGTTCACAATGCCCTGTGCAAATGCCAGATACTTATCCTCCCGGAAAATTCCGGCTGCTGTCTTAAAATTGTAGAGCACAATACGTTCTCCCTTGCAGTAATAGTCAAACACGATACAGAAAATCACACTGAAGGCCACAACACGTCCTGCCCCCCATGCCGTCTCCACCAGCGGGGACAACAGGAACCAGAAGCCTATTGCACTGAACCCATACAGCCATGCCGCTGTAAAACGGTAGACCCGAAACAGCGAAAGCTGACGTTCCTTTGACTCTGTCGCAATCAGATTGCCAAAACCGGAAATCACCGAATTGAACACAATGTCCACAAAGCCCGTCACCGCCGCAATAATCATATTATAGTTATCAATGAGTCCTACCAGCGTAACATTCAGAAAAGAAGAAATGATGATGGCATCCGTCTGGAGCCTTGCCGCATCTCCGATTTTCTGAATCGCCAGCGCCCTGGTATCCGACACAATAGTCTGCGTCTCCTCGCGGCTCAGCTTCTCTCCATCCCTTTCCCGCAGGTAGGGATACTTCCGATTCAGGTAGACATTCATAATCAGCTTCTGCAGCAGCTCTATCACTGCCACCGCCATCAGATACATCAGAAAATCTGCCGTCGTAAGCAATATGATGATCTGAACTACGGAAGTCACGATCTTCGATACCGTTGCCGCATTGGTCTGAATATAATTCATCTGTCTGGCATTGACCAGACTGTACTTATAAGCCATAAAGTAGGTGCTGACCGTATTGAACAGAAAGATCAGATAATAAACTGTCAGTTCCTGCTGCGTCAGGCCAATGGAATTTTTGACAATAACAGGAAGAAAGGGAACCACTGCCAGCCCTAACAGCGCCACCACCGCAGCAATAGCCCGGTATGCCTTCCGGTAAAAGCACATATATGCCTTAATCTTGCCGATATCTTCTCTGGCGACCGGGCCATAGAGACTGTAATTCATTGCCGTTCCGATTCCCAGCTCCGCCAGCGACACCACGGACAAAATCCCGGTATACAGCCCGTTCACACCCAACAGTGTTTCGCCCAGCCGATTCAAGAACACCGTCCGCAGTATGAAGCCTAATACCAGATAGGTAAAATTACTGATATAGCCGAATATGATATTTTTTGCCGCATACTGTACTCTGCCCAAATCAGCCCGTTCCTTTCTTACTCATCCGCATTTAAGATCTCTCTCAGCTTCCTGCCTCCTGCCTCTGCCTGCTCCACATAAACCGGCATACGCTCTTTCAAAAGCTGTCTGATTTCGGCCTCCCGCTCCATCATGCTACGGAAGGCTTCCCACAGCTCATCCGGCTTCTTCATCTCCTGTACCGGCACCACATACCCCTCTGCCGTTCCGAACAATTCCTCCGCAATCCCCTTTGCCTTTACGGAATAACCTGCGACCAGTACCGGAACCTGACTGGAATAGGCTGCGATGCTGGCATGTGTCCTGGCCGCCACCAGAAAACGCATCCGGGCAATATAGCCCTTTAATATGGTACAGTCTGCATCCGGCAGCATGATCACCCTGCCGCTTTCCTGAAACCGCTCATACAGCCGCCTGAGCGGTATACGGTCATCATTCGCCTCCCATACCACATGGGAAAGCAGTGCCACATTCATTTGAGTATTTTTCAGAATCTGTTCAATCAACGTTTCGTAATTCTGATACACCATTCCCGGAACCGCTTCCCGTTCCATCACCATCGGACTCACATTGATTCCCACCACATTACCTTCATAGAATCCCTCCGGCAGCTCTTTCCTGACGGCTTTGAGACAGAAGGCCGGGTCCGGATACCGATGCACCCGGCTTTCTTCTACTCCGGCCGAAAGCAGCGCCTCATAGGTAATCCGCTCTCTTGCAAAAATATGCGCATACCGTTTCATATCTTCTGACACATCTACCCGTTTGAGCAAAGAAGGCTCTATCGATACTCCCCACAGCACTGTCTTCGTCCCCCTCGCATTCAGGGCACGATTCAACAGCATCAGATCCTGCACCTGCTCCGGGTAGCAGTAATTGTCTCCTCCGATCGAGACTGCCGCGTCATAACGGACATTTTGGAGCGCTTCCTGAAAACGGTATTCGATATAGCACATCGGATCACGTGTTAACAGCTTCTTGGCCAGATAGAACAGATGAACCGGAAGACTCTCTGTAATACGGTATTCCTTTTTAATATGACAAAGTCCGCCCAGAGAATAGGCTTCATCCTCCCAGGGTCTTGTGGAAATGACCGAAATATCCTGACCTGCCAGCATATGGCAGGTACTGTTTACGATGGCCTCACATCCATGGTTGCCGCTTCCCGCATGTGTAGTAAATACAATTTTCTGGCTCATAGCGCCCTCCTTCCTACAAACTGCTGTCCCGGAAATAAATCCGTACCGCCAGATAGATGGCAAGATACCAATGCCGCTTCATAAAGCATAAAAACAGCTTTTCCGCAGCCGTAAGCTTCGGCATCTGATAGAGGGTCAGCGCTCTCTTTACCTCGCTGTCATTGCAGATGCGCTTCATATTCCGTCTGTTTTCCCAAAAACCAGCATCCTTATTGCGCACGATTTCCCCTTTGATGTGCAGTACAGTCAGACACAGAAAATCATTCGTAATCTGCTGTCTGAAATCGTACACACCCTTCCTGTCACTGATGCGTTCCATCTGCTGCTTCATATATTTGATTTTATCCAGATAGCTCCTGTCATAGCCGCCTGTCATGGAGGCTTCATTGACCCGGTAGTAATAGGGAAGAAAACCGGGCAGTACTGCAATCTTCTCCGCTTCCGTGATAATGCTGAGGGAAAACTGAAAATCCTCTCCAACACTGACACGATTGTCACATAAATCCATATTGTTCAGGATCAACTGCCGCTTCACCAGCTTGCTCACCCGGTTCGGCTGCAGGCTCCGTCCCATAAAGCTGCCATCGTTTAACAGCACCGGGTAAACCTCTGCCGCAAGCTCTTCCTTTGTATAAACCTTCTTCGGCAGTCTCATTTCATCATCCCATGGCTTATGCGTCTCTCCCTCAAACACATGATGGATGCCGCAGCAGACGATATCCGCCCCCTGCTTTTGTGCTTCTGCAAACAGCCTTTCGTACATATCCGGCTCGACCCAGTCATCGCTGTCCACAAAGCCGACATATTCGCCGGTTGCCTCTGCTGCCCCTCTTTTCCATGCAGCGGTGAGTCCACCGTTTTCCTGATGAATGACCCGTATCCTCTCATCCTTTCCGGCCAATTCATCGCAGATTGCGCCGCTTCGGTCGGTAGAGCCGTCATCCACCAGTACGATTTCCAGATGTGGATAGGTCTGGCATTGAACGGACTTCACCGCCGTTCCCAGATATTTTTCAACATTATAGACCGGTATGATCACCGAAATACGCTGTTCCATCCCGTTTTCCTCTCCTGCCTGTGCATTCAGATATCTGTATTTTGCATGTTCCTACTGCTGCTGCCTGAAAGCTGCCCTCCGTTCTCTCCAGCGTACCGCCCTGACCAGAAGTCCACGCAGGGAAACCAGCAAAAGGGTCATTCCAAAAAGCTTTTTCTCAAAAAAGAATTTGATTATCCGATAATCCAATAATGTGACATTTATGTCAGCTTTGTAGTCAAGTCTGTCATACCCTTCATAGTAGCTGCGAATCACGGCCAGCTTCTCTCTGCATTTCAGCTCCGGTGAAAAGGCCAGCCCTTCTATTTCATCCAGAAATTCTGCCATCAGCCTGCTTTCCAGGATACCGCCTGTCCGTCCGTTTCCATAGAACCGCTCACAGAATGCCCGCATCTGACCATAGAGATAAAGAGCATTTACCATACGGTCCTTTCTTCGTTTTGTGGACAGCGTTGTCCCACGATCATCCTGAATATAAAAGACAAGAGGCTCCGCTACCGTCACAATGCTTTTGCAGCCCTCCAGATAAGCCACATTGAACAACAAATCCTCTCCCAGATCCAGATCGGTACGAAATCTCGCCTGAAGCATTTCCCTGCGAAACAGCTTGTTCCACGGCATATTTAAAAACTGTGTCTCATACAGGGAAAGTATCCTCTCCCTGTCCTCTTTTACCTGAACCACACCTGCCTGAGGAAGCTTCACCACATCCCTTCCGAAATAAAGGTGATGAAATCCGCAGACTGCCAGATCCGCATTATTTTCTGCAATTTCCAGCCACATTTTTTCACACAGCCTTTTGTCTGCATAGTCATCGCTGTCCATAAATAGTACATAATCGCCCTTTGCAGCCTCTATACCTGTATTTCTGGCCGCGGATACCCCCCGGTTCTCCTGACGGATGACCCGGATTCGTGCATCCTGCTCCGCAAGCTGGTCTGCCAGAGCAGCCGAACCGTCGGTTGCCCCGTCTACCACAATGATAATCTCAATATCTGCATAGCTTTGAGTCGTCAGACTGTCAATACAGCGTTTCAGCGTTGCTTCACTTTGATATACCGGAACTACGATACTGATCATTTTCACCCGCTCCCTTCTGTCCTCCTGCCCCGCTCATCGGTTGCAGGCCGCTATGGATAAGACCCAGATTCCATACAGATTCATGACCGTAAAAACAGCCAGAATGCCTTTTGCATACATGGCTCTGTCCAGCTTCACATGCCGCTTATTCTGGTAAAAGCAGCTGAAAAACAGAAGAAACAGCGGCAGAAAATATCGTCCCTGCACTCCGTTAATGACATCGGCTCCAACCGCCGTAAAGGTTACATACATGGAAGTCCAGATGACCGCACTCATGCCCAGAATGACCAGTCCGTTTCCGATTTTAAACCGCATCAGAAGCGCCTTTCTCTCCTCTCCCTCCGGCGCAAAGACCGCAGCCGAAAACAGCGCCAGAAGGCCGGCCCAGGTCCAGATTGTGCGGATGCCTCCCAGATAGCCATAGGCGATAAACTGCTTTGCTCCGCTCAGATAATTCCAAAGCTCTCCCAGCATGGAACGAATCAACAGCCCCGCATACGTAACGGGATGCTGCAAAATATAAGAAATCTGCCCCAGGACATTGGTTCCCTGGCTCCTTTTATCCCCCGCATAAGCCAGATTTCCCATGACCTCATAATTGGCGGAGGCAGAAACCGGCGGGAAGAAAAAGGTATAAATTAACAGAAGCATAACCGCTGTCGTACACAGCTTGTACACCAGCTCTTTCCATCTGCTTCCAAACTTTTCCTTCGGAAACAAAAGCAGCAGAAAAGCCATCAGAATATAAATGGCCTTTGCCGTACTGCCTGCCAAAAATGCACCTAACAGCACAATCGTCTGCAGCCAGCTGATCCGTTTTTCCTCTCCGATCTGATTCAGCGTCAGAACAAGCGCAAGCAGCAGAAAGCTGTTGACCACTGCATCATAAGAAAAGGAAGCTGCGGCAAATATGCAGTTCGGTATCAGCGCCAGTGCCGCCACCAGTACCTTTCCCTGCTTTGCGGCTTTTACCGCAAAGTAGCAGACCACAGTATAGAGCAGCAGGTTACCGAACTTTCCAAGCATCATGCACCAGACAAACGGAAGCTTCCATGCTCTCGCCAGCCACATAAATACCGATATCTGTAAGTAGGATCTCACCTCATAACCCGGGAAACGGCTCTGATGCGTAATATTGGCCCAACTGAAATCATCATTCTGCTCTGCATAGGTCTCCACCATTCTCCGTTCCTCCAGATTCTGAAAAGAAGGCATCGTCGAGGCTTCCATCTGCATGGCGCTCTCTGTCGTAAGCACGGTAGAACCAAACGACCGTTCATAGGCTGTTTTCATATGGATATGCTCATCATATCCGACCTGATTCAGGCCGACAGAATAGATTAAAAGACTGCCCATTACCAGACTGCACAGCGCAAATACAGCTTCCGGCCTTTCCGCAAAAAGCTTCCTTCCCCGGATAAAAAGACCGGCCAGCAGAAATACGGAAAACAGGAACAGCATTCGTACCGGATTCAGGGTAAATTCATTGGCGGCGGTCACCTCTACTGCCTCGCCCAGTGACTCCGTTCCCGTTATTTCCATTTCCAGTATGCCGCATTCCCGATCTAATACATAGCTTCCCTGACCGATTCTTTCATCCAGCCAGGCATCAGAAACCACCTCTTCCCCATCTGCCTGAATCGTCACCGTATTGCCTTCCTCTGTCTCAGGCACCTTGAGCGTGAGCGTATGAATATAGCGCGCCGGAGACAGAACCAGCTTTAGATTGGTTCGTTTGACCCTCCGGTAGAGACCGTCCTCTTCCTCCACCAGATTCTCTTCCTCCGGCGGAATGTACTCCGTACCGTTTAATTCTGCCAGTATCTTCGCATTTTCCCGATTGCGAAGGACTGTATTCTCCTCTTCCCGCGTCAGCTTCTCTCTGCCGTTTCCGGTCTGCAGGGTAGCTTCCACCCCAGCCTCCTGCAACAGATTGCTCCGATACTGTGTTTTTCCGAGAACATGTCCATTCCAGACAAAAGCCTCCAGAGCCACCGAGCATACGGCTGCAGCAAGCACAAAGCCTGCCCCTGCCAATCCTCTTTTCCATCGTTCCCTGATATGCTTTAACAGGCTTCCGCACACTGTTCCCAATCGTCTGACTGCCTCGCAGACCCTGTCTTTGATACTCTGTGTCCTGTATTTTGCAAAAACAGGCTGTACCGATACAGAGGCTGCCAGAAAGATACAGATCAACAACCGAAGATCATAGATGAGCGGATACGTATTGTGCGTATAAACAGAATAGCCGCACAGACCACCCTCAATTTCTTCCCCATTCACACAGGTCAGCGTATTCTCCTTCCGCGTCTCGTTGACGGACAGACCGGGAACACGCGCTTCATCCTGCCCCTGCTGTCCATCCGGCTCTTCTGCCACCGCGAACTGCTCCGGCACATCCCCCATGCTTTCATAAGAGAATACAAGCATAATATCCCCGCTGCACCGCTCATAATCTGCAAAGGGGATATACGTATACAAAGCCTGCCAGGCAAGGCTGCTGTCCGCTCCGCCATCTATACTGCTCTGTATGCTCTGGGTCAATTCCGCCAGAGAATACGTATTGTCGCTGACCAGCTCATGAGAAGGCTCTCTGTAAACCCGACACCGAAGCTGTCCGTTTACAAACCGCCCGCCCCGGAGGCTTATGCCAGGCTGAATGCCCCGAAGCGGTCTGGTTCCGGTATTCATGGTATACGAAATAACGCTGCCTTCCGGCAGCGGTATTATCGTTTCTTCCTCCTCGTTCCCGCTGATATTCATTTCATACGTATCCAGTACCCGGTTCGGAAACAGCCAGCTGAGTACTAAGAGCAGCACCAGACCAACCGTCACAACCGGTAAAAAATACCTGCTTATCTGATTCAGAATTTTTTTCATTATTTTCCTAATCCTAATCTGTTCACTGCTGAGAAGATAGCTCTTACGGAAGCTCTTGTAATATTGGAGCTTACGCCAACACCGTAGGTCACTCTGCCGTCATCCGCATCCAGCAGATGAATATAGGCTGCCGCCTGTGAATTGGAACCACTCTGCAGCGCATGCTCTTCATAATCCAATACCTTGATTCTCACGCCAAGCTCCGTCTGCATGCCTCGCTGTACCGCATCAATCGGGCCGTTTCCGACTGCTTCAAAGAACTTCTCGGTCCCATGATCCGTATAGATGACTGTAACTCTGGTGTCAAATTCGGTATGCGTCTCACCGCTCAAATCATCCACACGCAGCTTGCGGAAGTGAATCGGCTCCTTCTGTTCCAGATATTCCTCCCGGAATTTCTGCATAATCTGCTCCGGTGATACCTCTCCCTGCTTTTCCGAAATCTTCTGAATGACATCTGCAAATTCACGATGCATTCCCTTCGGCAGCTTGAATCCAAAATAGGTGTCCATGACAAAAGCTACTCCGCCCTTGCCGGACTGGGAATTGATACGAACAATCGGCTCGTATTCCCTTCCGATATCCGACGGATCGATTGGCAAATAAGGCACCTGCCAGATTTCGCTCTGGCGTTCCTTCATCGCACTCACACCCTTGTTGATTGCATCCTGATGAGAGCCGGAAAATGCCGTAAATACCAGTTTTCCCGCATATGGATGACGCGGATGGATCGGAATCTTACAGCAGCGTTCATAAATTTCAATGATCTCGTTGATATGCTCGATATTTAACTCCGGGTTGATGCCCTGTGAGAACATATTATAGGCGATATTCATGATATCTACGTTTCCTGTTCTCTCGCCGTTTCCAAACAACGTACCTTCCACACGATCTGCACCCGCAAGCAATGAAAGCTCCGCAGAGGCTACACCGGTTCCCCGGTCGTTATGCGGATGTACGCTTAAAATAATACTTTCCCGGTTCTTAAAATGTTTATTCATCCATTCAATCTGATCGGCATATACATTCGGCGTATTCATCTCCACCGTAGAAGGCAGATTGATAATAATCGGATTTTCCTTCGTCGGCTCCCATACCTCCTGAACCGCGGTACAGATATCAAGCGCAAAATCCAGCTCTGTTCCGGTAAAGCTTTCCGGGGAATATTCCAGAATGATCTTGCCCGGGAAGTTCTTTGCACGCTCCTTCACCATCTGAGTGCCCTTGATGGCAATTTCCTTGATGCCTTCCCTGTCCATATGGAATACGACATCCCTCTGTAATGTGGAAGTGGAGTTATAAATATGTACAATGGCCTGCTTACAGCCTTCGATGGCTTCAAAAGTACGGTCGATCAGCTCCTCTCTGCACTGGGTCAGCACCTGTACACGCACATCATCCGGAATAAGTCTGCGGTCAATCAGCTGGCGCAGAAAATCAAATTCAATCTGGCTGGCTGCCGGAAATCCTACTTCAATCTCTTTAAATCCAAGCTTGACCAGAAACTGGAACATTTCAATTTTTTCATTTACAACCATAGGATCAATCAGCGCCTGATTTCCGTCTCTTAAGTCGACACTGCACCAGATTGGCGCCTTTTCAATCTCCCTGTTCGGCCACTCTCTTTCCGGATAATCGATGACCGGATTTTTACGATATCTCTTATAATTTAACATGCTATCTCTCCTTTTTTGTCCGATTTACAAAAAATCAGCCCATCAAGAGATGGGCTGCAAACCTTTTACTCGCCAAGACCGTTTTCAATCGCTGTAACCAGGGCCTTCAATGCTTCTTCTTCATCCTCGCCCTCACATACAAACTCCACCTCGTCCCCGCATTTGACACAGGCGCCGAGTACACTGAGTACGCTCTTCGCATTCGCTGTGCTATCTCTGAATGTAAATGTAATCAATGATTTAAACTGCATTGCTTCTTTACATAGGATACCTGCCGGTCTTAGATGTAGCCCTGTTGGGTTCTTAATCACTACCTTCTGGCTTACCATTTTGTTTCCCTCCATCTTTTATCTATAATCGATTCACTCTTTCATCCTGTCGTCTTTCTTCATTATAACATTCCGCATGTGCTATCTCAAGCGATTTATGATAATTTTAGAAAGACAAAGCTACTTTAAAACAGGATATCCTGAATCAGCTCAGCCAGCCTCTTCGCTTCTGCTTCAATCTGCTTTTTATCCTTGCCCTCAATCATAACACGTACCAGCGGCTCTGTTCCAGAAGGACGAATCAGCACTCTTCCTTCTCCCGCAAAACGGTCACTGATTTTTGCAATTTCATCTGCAATTTCAGGATATTCCATATATTTTTCCTTTTTATGGTTTGGTACCTTTGCATTGACTAACGCCTGAGGCATAACCTCCATAATCTCAGCCAGCTCCGACAACGGCTTACCGGTTTCCACTACAACCTGCAGCACATGCAGAGCACTTAACAGACCGTCTCCTGTCGTATTTTCGTCCAGGAAAATGACATGTCCTGACTGTTCGCCTCCAAGGCTGGCTCCGATCTCTTTCATACGCTCCAGTACATAACGGTCGCCGACCTTTGTCTGCTCTACCTCAATTCCATTTGCCTTTGCCATCAGGAAGAAGCCCAGATTGCTCATAACGGTCGCTACGATCGTATTCTGCTTTAATTTCCCCTGACTCTTCATATAGTTACCGACGATTGCCATAATCTGGTCACCGTCTACGATATTGCCACGCTCATCCACCGCAAGCAATCTGTCCGCATCACCGTCAAAGGCCAGACCCACCTGTGCCTTTTCAAATACCACTCTTGCCTGCAGCTCTTCCATATGGGTGGAGCCACAGTTTGCATTGATATTCGTTCCATCCGGGTTATTGTGGATTGCAATCACCTCTGCCCCCAGCTCCTTGAGCGCCTCTACGGAGGTATAATGAGAAGCTCCTTCTGCACAGTCCACAACGATCTTCATACCGTGCAGGTCTACATTGACTGCACGTATCGCATGATTGATATATTCCTCTCTGGCATCTGTACGGTATTTGATTTTGCCGACACGCGGCCCGGTCGGGAACTTCACGCCACGCATTCCGTTTTTAATCAGCTCTTCGATTTCATCCTCCAAAGAATCCGGCAGCTTATAGCCGTTTCCGTCAAAGAACTTAATGCCGTTAAACTCAACCGGATTATGGGATGCCGAAATGACAACTCCCGCATCCACCTTATACTTTCTCGTCAAATACGCTACCGCAGGAGTCGGCAGCACACCTACATAAATTACATTTGCACCTACCGAACAGGCTCCGGACATCAGGGCATTCGCCAGCATATCTCCGGAAATTCTCGTATCACAGCCTACCATGATTGTCGGTCTGTGTTCATTCTCCTTGGTCAGCACATATGCTCCGGCCTGCCCCAGCTGCATCGCCAAAAGCGGTGTCAGCTCTTCATTTGCAACACCTCTTACGCCATCTGTTCCGAATAATCTTCCCATGTCAATTCTGCTCCTTTATTCCTCTTCCTTTTCTTCCGCCTTATCCGTCTGGGCCTCCGCAACCGAAAGCACCACCTGGAACGGCTCCCTCAATTCTACTCCATCCGGCAGATTCAGAGTAACCTCAGGGTGATAGGTTCCTGCTGCCAGCTTGTCATTTTCTTTCAGTGTATTGATATCAACAAATCCTGTAATCGTCAGATCCGTCAGCTTACTGATATTCTCGGCCAGTCCTACCGTCTCGAGAACCGCCGGTTCCTCCATATTCCGTATCTCCGCTTCCATACCTTCCGGCACATTCTGCAGTACGATATTATTGGCATCCACACGAATCTCCGCGGTTTCCTCTTTTTCAATATAAACCGTAACGGATACCTTGCCACTGAAGCTGCTGTCAGCCAAAAAGACATTTTCAGGCAGATACTGCTTCAGATTGATCAAAGTCAGCATATCACTGTTCTGCCCTGTGATATTCAGAGCCTCTTCCGGGATGGCAATCTCCGCAATATTTTTGATGACATTGTTTCGTCCTGCCACAACAACCGTTTCCGGATTGCTGGTAATCTCACCAGTTGCCTGATAGCCGTCCGCCGGAGTGCCTGACACGGCAAAACGCAGCGGTACTTCCTTCTTCTGGAGAATGGTTGCAGACACCGTAATATTGCTGATACTCTTGGTAATGCTCTTATCCTCAATAATATTGCCATCCGCATCATAAAGCCGAATCGGGTAATCTGCCTGAATACTGGTTGTAATGCCTTCCACCGAAACCTCTACCGCAGCTCTTGCCACTTTGGAGATTTTGGATTCCGGTCCGGAAAGTCTGACCAGATTCTGGTCCGTACTGACTTCACCCAGCATATAGCCATCTCCCGGTTCTCCGGCCGTCGTTGTCTCGATGACCATCTGAACCCGCTTCACATCCTCTACATTGACCTTCAGGTTTTCTGTATCGGATCGGATATTCTCCAGCTTGTCATTGTTTTCATTGGTTGCCAGATTGATGTGAACCGTATTCATAAAGGTCAGATCCTGCATATCTGCCGTTGCTACAATGCTCTCTCTCGTAATCGTACTGATAATGGAACGCTTTGCCGCAACCGTCACATCAATCGTATCGGTTCCATCCAGTACCTCAAATACCTTGCCCTGCTCGGTTACCGAATCCGTATTCAGGATCGTCACCGGTATATCACTGAATTTTTTCCGGATGACAGGATCCTCAATATTGATTACTACCAGCCAGAGCACCACGGAACAAAGGACTGCAAGGATTTTCAGTCCCAGGTTATCTGTCAGTTTCTTTTTCACTCTTGGACCTTCCTTTCCACAGTCTTCTCTTTTTCTCTTCCACCTGCTTATTCTGTATCATCATAAGCTTTTCCCGAAGACTGTCTGCATCCAGCTTCCGATACAGCTCGCCTTCATAGGCCACACTGACGTGACCGGTCTCCTCCGATACGATCACCGTCATGGAATCCGTAACCTCAGAAATACCTACTCCGGCACGGTGTCTTGTTCCCAGCTCCTTGCTGAGCGCCATATTATCGGAAAGCGGCAGATAACAGGTAGCCGAAACGATTCGGTCTCCGCGCACAATAACAGCACCGTCGTGCAACGGTGTATTGTGCTCAAAAATATTGATCAAAAGCTGGCTCGTCAGGATACCGTCCACTTCGATGCCGGTCCGTTCAAACTCACTCAGAGAATGATTCTGCTCGATTACAATAAGTGCCCCTGTCTTGACCTTGCCCATCTCAAAGCTGGCCTTGACAATTTCGTTCATCGTTTTATCAGAGAAACGTCCTTCGGACACCTTCCCGTTATCAAAAGGGAACAATGCCGCTACGATATTCTTCCTTCCCAACTGTTCTAAAGCCCTTCTTAGCTCCGGCTGCAGCACAACAACAATAGCAACCACAGCAAGACTCAGGACATTCCGCACAATCCACAGAATCGTGTTCATTTGGAAAAGCGCAGCAATCAGTATGAACACCATAATGACTACAACGCCCTTTAAGAGTGCCCATGCCTTGGTATTTTTCACCCACAGCATAATCTGGTACACCAAAAAGGAGATGATCAGAATCTCCACTACATCATTCCAGCCAACGGGGGGAACATATACTTCATACTGCAAATTTTGAATAAAATTGGTCAACCGTTCCATATACTGCTTACCTTGTTACCTAATCTGTCTAATATCTTGGTCTGCTTCCGTTCCTTGCGGGAGCTTTTCTTTGTGTATTGATCCGCTTCACGGATTTTTCCGGCGTAGCCAGTGTAATTTTCGGCACTGCCTTTACATAATAGTAATATTCATCGTCTTCAAACTGCACCAATTCAGTTCTGCTGTAATCCACATTGAAAGCGAAAAACTGTATCAGCTTTGCAATCGCCAGAGACGCGATTGTGCCCAAAATCGTGCCTGCTATCGAAATGTTCGTATCAAAAATCAAATCTCCCAGCAATAAGATGACCACATCCGCTAACGCACCTGCCATCATTGCAATCGTCCAGGAATGATTGATTGACATTCTGCGAATCAGATATACCAGAATAACGGTCACAGCAAAAGCTGCCACCGTAACCAACATTGCCTTGTTATTGAGAAGTCCGTCAAAAACGACCTTAAACTTCTGCATTCCGTTCTCTGCATCCGTCACTCCCAGTGTTGCCTGATTCTCTGCAATATATGCCAGAATATAGTAAACCATGACACCACAGCTGACCGAAACTGCTGCCACAGGCGTTCCTAATAGTCCCATCGCCAGAGGCACCGCATACGGTATTTTCAGTAGAAAGCAGACCGGAAGGAACAGCACGACCAATGTATCTTTTGGTGAAAACCGGAAATAAAGCAAAAACATCAAAAGGAATACCGCAAAGACCACCAATGCACACTCCACTGATAACGCATATAGATGCAGCAGCATGAACAGCGCTGCCGCCAGTATGATACAGTTCATGGGCAGGAAGGAACACATCAAAGCCACGATCAGCACGACTGGAAAGCTCTTGAGCTTTTCCATATATCCCCAGGCCCCATTGATGAGCAGCAGCGATAGAAGCGCCAGCAGGAATTTAAATAAAGGAATGAGATAAATCTCATATTTTCCGTAAAAATTCCTGATCTGCTCCTTCAATACAAGTAAAGTTTTCATCATTTCTAATCCTTTCGGCAGCCTCCTCTTATTTTCTGTTTTCTTCCTCATACAGTAAGGAGAGCTGCTTTAAGTTGTTATAATATTGCCGAAGGCTCTTTCTTGCTCTGCTATACCGATAGGAATATACAATATAAGAAATCACGGCATAAACAGCAACAAAAATCACATACACAAGCAGGAGCTTCCTGCCTGCTGCCAACAGATCTTTGTTATAAATATCCTGCATGAATACTTCAAAATCATAGATTACCGCAGCACCACATAAAATCACAAATGCAATGGTCGCACTGATCACAGACTTCAATACCTGCAGGCTGATATAGTCGCTTCTGAAATAGCTTCCGATGGAAACATTCTTTTTACCCTCATGCTCCTCATAGGATGCCATGCGGGTCATCAGTTTAATCCGTTCTTCGTTCAGCATTTTATTTCCTCAAATCATCTTATTGCCATTCTATTCCACAACAGCCTGTTATTTGTCCAGAAAACGCATCTTGGGATTTTCCTTGGCAGATCTTTTCGCCGGCTCAGGCTTTTCCTGATGCGGAAGCACTTCACCAAAACGGTTTGCCATCTCATTTTTACATTTTTCACAGAATTTACCGCTCCGAATGATTGCGCCACAGCATTCACAAGGCAGACCTATAGGGGAATCCTCGGCAAATTCAAGACGTTCTTCCCGAATCCATTTACGAATCTGGTTAGCATCCACATCACATTCCTCTGAAATCATCGCTATCGTTGCAGTCTTATGTTCGGACACAAACTGCTTTACCTCCTGGAACTTTTCCTCCAGTTTCTCTTTGCATTGCGCGCAAATCGGCTGCCCGGATACATAGTTAAACATCCTCCCGCACTTTCTGCAATTACGTACATCCATGAATTTATCCCTCCTGCATTATAAACTATTCCCCATCGCCAGTACAACAAAATAAACCTTCTCCGCACCGGCCCTTCTACACTCCCCGGCCAGTGCGTCTATTGTACTTCCTGTCGTGTATATATCATCGATAATTATAATCGTCTTTAATTTTACATCATTTTGTCTGATTTTAAAAGCCTTTTTCAAATTATTTTGACGTTCTGATACATTTAGTCCCTTTTGCGGCACGGTTTTACGCACTCTCCAGGCTGTTTTTTTCATGACGGGAATGGAAAGCCTCCTGCCGATTTCCTCTGCCAGAAGCTCAGCCTGATTATAACCTCGTTTCCGCATCCTCGCAGCATGAATCGGGACAGGCAAAAGCAGATCTGCATTCCACTCCCGGATTTGTCTCCCCAGATATCTGCTGATTTCCTCTCCATAAAACTCCTTATATTCCTGTCGCCCCATATACTTGAAACGGTAAATGGATTCCCGTACCGAAGCATATTCATACAATGCAGCGCCCTGATCAAATTCATGCCGTCTCTTCAGACAATCCGAACAATATTCCTCCTCTGCATCTTTGATCGGCTTACCGCACCTTCGGCAAATCGGCTCCCGTAATATTTGAAAGGCTTCCCTGCATCCCGGACAGACCCGGATTCCATCCGTCCCGAGAATTTCATCACATACCGGACACCTGCGCGGAAAAACCGCATCCAAAATCCACTCCCATACCCCTTTTAAACTTCCCTTCTCCCTCATCCTGTTCCTTTCACTTCTTCTATCTTTTCTGCTGTTCTTTTTCCCTCGTTTCCTGTCGCTACTTCTGCCCCCGACCTATCCGTTTTCCAGCATCAGCTCCTGAATCCGGTCGCTCAGTCCGCTTAAGCGCTTCTGCTGGCTCTCATTTTCCACCATTTCATGAAACGTCTCCTTACTGCCCAGAATAGTGACGCAATCTCTGGCTCTTGTGATACCCGTATAAAGCAGATTGCGGTTCATCAGCATCCTCGGCCCGGACAATAACGGCATGATGACCGCCGGATATTCGCTTCCCTGAGACTTGTGAATGGTAATCGCATAGCTGAGCTCCAGCTCATCCAGCTGGGCGAAGGGATAGACGACACGCCGTACATCATCAAAAACTACGGTTATCGTCTGGGAAAACTCGCTGATTTCCCGAATGATCCCCATATCTCCGTTGAATACTCCAACCCCCTTATCAATTGGAATACCATAACGGCTTTGAATTTCCCATTCCAGCTGATAGTTGTTTTTGGTCTGCATCACCTTGTCGCCTTCTCTGAAAAGCCGCTCTCCATACATATATTCTCTTTTGTCCTTTGCCTGTGGATTCAGATATTTCTGTAAAATTACATTCAATGTCTCCACACCCAGATTTCCCTTACGCATCGGTGTAAGCACCTGAATATCAAAGGGTGTTGCATTCACATAGTGGGGCAGCTTGTCCTGTATCAGCTGAATCATATGCTTATAAATGACATTTGCGTCATTTCTTTCCAGAAAGAAAAAGTCCCTGCTCTTATTATTCAGCTCCACCATGCGTCCCTCGTGAATCGTATGTGCATTGACAACAATGTCACTTTCCTCTGCCTGCCGGAAAATCTTCTTCAGGCAGGTCACGGAAAAGCAGCCGCTTTCTATCAGGTCACGAAGCACCTGCCCGGGTCCTACCGACGGAAGCTGATTGACATCTCCCACGAGAATCAGCCTGGTGCCCGGAACGATTGCCTTGAGCAAAGCCTGAAACAGATGAATATCCACCATGGACATCTCATCAATGATAACGACATCCGCCTCCAGAGGATTCTTTTCGTTCCGTTCAAAGGAGGCCCCTCTTTTATCCTCCTCCATGGAGCCATTAAGCTCCAACAGCCTGTGAATGGTTTTGGCCTCATAGCCGGTAGCCTCGCTCATCCGCTTGGCTGCTCTTCCGGTCGGTGCTGCCAGATAAAGATCCAGCCCCTCTTCCATGAAAAAGCGGATCATCATATTGATCGTGGTCGTCTTACCCGTTCCCGGCCCACCGGAAAGGATAAAAATACCATTTTCTATACTTTTACGCACAGCCTCCCGCTGCAGCGTATCCAGCTGCACCGACAGTCCCTGCTCCAGCTTCCCAAGCTTCTGATCCAGAAGCGCCGCCTCCATTCCACTGCCTTCCCCTGCCAGCGCCATATCCAGTTCCTTCAGCATTCTGGCACAGTTTAGCTCCGCATAATAATAGCTCATGCCATAGACCTGGCAAACCCCGTCCTTTTCCTTCATAACCAGCTTCTTATCCATCATCAGATTGCCAAGCTGGGGCTCTAAATATTCTTCCTTTACTCCGAGCAGCTGAGATGTCCGTGCCAACAGCTGTGGCTTTGGGAGATATACATTACCGTCTGCCGCAGCCTGTAACAGGGTATAGAGAATACCGCTTCTGATCCGGTAATCCGAATCGGTATGTATACCAATCCGCGCTGCAATTTCATCGGCCGTTTTAAAACCAATGCCTGCTATGTCATCCGCCAGACGATAGGGATTCTCCTGCAGCACACTGTATATTTCATTCCCGTATTCCTCATAGATACGTACTGCAAGGGTATTGGAAATCCCATATTTCTGCAGGAAAAGCATCGCCTCACGCAGCTCCCTCTTTTCCTCCATCTGAATGCCGATTTCCCTAGCCTTTGCCTCACTGATCCCTTTGATCTCAGCCAGCCGCTCCGGCTCCTCCTCCATAATTCGGAAAGTTTCTTCTCCAAACTTGCGGATGATACGGGAAGCAAGAGACGGCCCGATTCCTTTTACAGCACCGGAAGCCAGATAACGTTCCATACTGACCACATCATCCGGCTCAATAATCTTGTAACGCTGCATCTTAAACTGCTCTCCATACACAGGATGCTCCACGAAGTCTCCCTCTGCTTCCAGATTTTCCCCTTGGGTAATCGTCTGAAAGAAACCGACACAGGTAATCTCCTCACCGTCCGCTATGAGTTCCATCACCGTATAACCGTTCTCTGTATTCCGATATATGATATGATCAATATAGCCTCTGATTTTCTCCATCTTTCTGTCCCTAACTCCAACTGTGGAAGCTTCCTATCGTATGAAAAGGGCCGCCTGTTTCAGGCAGCCCTTTTTGTCCGATAGTGGTTTTCCCGTTCTACTTCGTTGTTTCTCCACCGATATTCCGTTTCATCTGCTCATAGAGCATCTGTGCCAGTCCAAGGCTGTTCTGCTCTGCCGACTGTTCCGCCGCCTCCTGAATCATGCTGTCCGTATAAAAATCGATCAGATTTTTGTTTGCCCCGGTTGCTCCGCTGATATCCGGTATGGTTTTTTTCACTTCCTTGAAGACCTGCTCAATGAAATAGGCTTCAAACTGTTTACAGACGTCCATCAGCTTTTCATCGTCTGCATCACTGTAATCCGCATCCAGACTCTGTTTCATTTTATCTGCACTGCTTGTCTTGGCTGTATTTGTTACATAATCCATAAAACCTGTATTGATTCCGCTTATATCCATCGCCTGTTCCTCCCATGGCGCATACCCGCTGCATACTACGTAAAGCTCCATTCAGCATTCTGTCCAAACACTATCTGCGAAGCTGGTTCGCCTGCTGAAGCATCTCATCCGATGCCTGGATTGCCTTGGAATTCATTTCATAAGCTCTCTGTGCGACGATCAGATTGACCATTTCATCAGCCACCTGAACGCTGGAGCCTTCGAGATACCCCTGCATCAGCTTGCTCTTGGTAAGATTGGCTGCCTTAGCCTCATTCAGCACCTGTCCGCTCGCTGCAGTCTGCGCAAACAGGCTGTTTCCAACCTTGTCCAGCCCTGCAGGGTTATTGAACTGATATACCCCTAGCGTAATTCCCAAAGATTTCGGCTGATTGTTAGCGTCCGGGTAATAGAAGGTGCCGTTCTGATCCACCGTAATCTCGCTGGCAATCAGATTCTTGTTGAATACAATTGCCTTACCATTCGTATCCAGAACCGGTCGACCATCCGAATCAGTCAGAGTCAGTCCGTTAGTCCCTACCGCAATTCCGAAGTTACCATTTCGTGTATAATATGTAGTATTGTCCTCACCCTGTACTGCAAAAAAGCCTCTTCCGCTGATTGCAAAAGCAAAGTCATTCTCCGACTGATATACGCTTCCGTCTTTAAAAATGGAAGTAATTGCAGAATTACGGACACCGAGTCCCACCTGTGCGCCAATCGGCTTCTCTTCCCCGTTTGCGGAAGTGGTTTTTGCCTGCAATGTCTGATAGAGCAGTGATTTAAACTCTGCCACCTCTGTCTTATAGCCTGTCGTATTGACATTTGCAAGGTTATTTGCAATCGTGTCCACATTTGTCTGTTGTGCAATCATTCCGGTTGCTGCCGTCCAAAGAGATCTTACCATTTATTTATCCTCCCATCTATCCCAGTTTACCAAGCTGGTTCACTGCAATATCCAAAGAACCGTCATAGGTCTGGATGATTTTCTGATTCGTCTCATAGGCCCTTGTGATGGCTATCATATTAACCATTTCACTGACCACCTGGAGATTGGCCATTTCCAGATAACCGGAACGGATCTGCGCGGTGGCTTCCCTTTCCGTTGCCCCATCCACAGTCTGATACAAATTCTCACCATATTTTTCCAGATAATTATAATCTTCAAAATCCGTAATGCCGATGGTAGCAACAATGGTATTGCCCTGATAAATATTGCCGGCAGCATCAATGACAGAATCCAGAAGCGGATTCAGTTTAATCTGGTCTCCGTCCTCATCCAGCACATAATCTCCGTCCTCTGTGACCAGATACCCCTCCTGATTCAGAGTAAAGGAGCCGTCTCTTGTATATTTGGTAGAGGTCTCTCCTGCTTTATTGGTAAACTCAATTGCAAAGAAGCCGTTTCCGGCAATGGCGAGATCATACGTATTACCAGTTTCCCGAAAAGAGCCCTGACTGTAATCGGTGTAATTTTCTCCAATCTTTACACCCATGCTCATCGTTCCCAGCCTTTTGGCACAGTTCGGTGATTCCGAAGTATCCTTGATTTTCAAAGCAAGAACATCATCAAATGCCTGGCTGGTAGCCCCTTCCTTCTTAAATCCGATGGTACTGGCGTTAGCCAGATTATTGGTCAGCACATCCATCCGGTTCTGTTCATTGATCATACCGGTATATGCGGTATATAACCCTTTCAGCATGTATGTCTCTCCTTCGTTTTCTGCTTCTGTAAAGCCCTGCTCTATTCCCTAGATTTCTTCCCGATAGCCTGCCAGAAATTCTACGTATTTTCCGGTTCCGATTGCAACGGCCGTCATCGGATCTTCCGCAGTCATCGTATTGATGCCGGTCTTGGATTCAATCAGATCCTCCAGACCTCTAAGCAGACTTCCTCCTCCGGTCAGAACGATTCCACGATCTGCAATATCTGCTGCCAGTTCCGGCGGTGTCTTTTCCAAAACACTGTGAATCACTTCAATAATCTGAGAGGTAGTCTCCTTTAACGCTTCCTCCGTCTCCTCCGAAGAAACCTTTACCGTCTTGGGAAGTCCGGTTACCAGATTCCTTCCTCTGACATCCATATAATCCACCTCGGTACGCTTATAAGCAGAACCGATCTTAATTTTTAAATCCTCAGCCGTTCTTTCACCAATCAGCAGATTATGCTTCTTACGCATGTAACGGACAATCGCCTCATCAAAATCATCACCGGCCACCTTGATGGAGGCACTGACTACCGTACCGCCCAAGGAAATGACAGCAATGTCAGATGTACCGCCTCCGATATCTACGATCATATTGCCGCACGGCTTGGAAATATCAATTCCGGCTCCGATTGCAGCTGCAATCGGCTCTTCAATAATCGAAACCTCTCTTGCACCAGCCTGATAGGTTGCATCCTCTACCGCCTTCTTTTCTACCTCGGTCACACCGCTCGGCACGCAGACTGCAATACGCGGCTTACGGAAGGCTCTCTTTCCGAGTGCCTTCTGGATAAAATATTTCATCATTTTTTCTGTCACGGTGTAATCGGAAATAACACCCTGGCGAAGCGGTCTGACTGCCACAATATTGCCCGGTGTCCTTCCGAGCATCAGTCTGGCATCCTCACCAATTGCCTTGATCTTATTTGTATCTCTATCAAAAGCTACAACAGACGGCTCTTTGAGCACAACACCCTTACCTCTGATGTAAACTAAAATGCTGGCTGTTCCCAGATCAATTCCGATATCTGTATACTGCATATTCTAAACCCCTTTCTCGGTCCTCTTTTCATTCTTTCCATAATATTGAAAATATATTTCCTCAAAATATATTTAACTTTGCTTTTGTTCGGGATGTTTGCCAAAGTACAGACATCCTACGTTATTATACAATGAAACACATGATTTTCAAAGGGGTTTGCAAAAATTCATAAAATTTTAAACAAACAGTACTATTTTTTAGCAGCCTCCAGCATTTTTTTGACATATATGCCCGTATAGGATGCCGGATTTTCAGCAATCTGCTCCGGTGTGCCCTGTGCAACAATGCGTCCGCCCTTGTCACCGCCCTCCGGGCCGATATCGATAATATAATCCGCCGTCTTGATGACATCCAGATTGTGTTCAATGACCACTACCGTATTTCCGCCCTCAGCCAGTTTCTGAATGATTTCCGTCAGCTTGTGTACATCGGCAAAATGCAGTCCGGTCGTAGGCTCGTCCAGGATATAGATGGTCCTTCCGGTACTGCGCTTGCTTAACTCGGTTGCCAGCTTAATTCGCTGTGCCTCACCGCCGGAAAGCTCGGTAGAGGGTTGTCCCAGCTTAATATAGGAAAGCCCCACATCGTATAAGGTCTGAATCTTCCGATGGATGGAGGGTACGGATTCAAAGAAGTGAAGCGCCTCCTCCACCGTCATATCCAGCACATCAAAGATACTCTTGCCCTTATACTTCACATCCAGCGTCTCCCGATTATAGCGCTTGCCACCACACACCTCACAGGGGACATAGACATCCGGCAGGAAATGCATCTCGATTTTGATGATACCGTCGCCGCTGCAGGCTTCACACCGTCCTCCCTTGACGTTAAAGCTGAAGCGGCCCTTCTTATAGCCTTTGGCCTTTGCATCCGCCGTAGCAGCAAACAGATCCCGGATCATATCGAACACACCTGTATACGTTGCCGGATTGGAACGGGGCGTCCTGCCGATTGGAGACTGATCAATATCAATCACCTTGTCCAGCTGTTCGATTCCTTCCATACGGGCATGCTTACCCGGTATCGTCCTGGCGCGGTTCAGCTCTTTCGCCAGCCGTTTATACAGTATTTCATTGACCAGAGAGCTTTTGCCGGAACCTGACACGCCTGTCACACAGGTAAATACTCCCAAGGGAATTTCCACATCTATATTTTTCAGATTATTCTCTGCCGCTCCGAAAATCTTTAAATAACCGGAGGGACTGCGCCTTGTCTCAGGCACCGGGATACGCACCTTCCCGCTGAGATACTGTCCCGTAATCGATTCCTGCACCTGCATGATTTCCTCTGCTGTTCCGACTGCCACTACTTCGCCGCCATGGGAACCGGCTCCCGGGCCAATATCCACAATATAATCCGCTGCCCGCATCGTATCCTCATCGTGCTCCACCACAATAAGCGTATTTCCCAAATCCCTTAAATGATGCAGGGTAGCTAACAGCTTGTCATTGTCACGCTGATGCAGTCCGATACTCGGTTCATCCAGAATATAGCAGACACCCACCAGCCCGGAACCGATCTGTGTCGCCAGACGGATACGCTGCGCCTCACCGCCGGACAAGGTGCCGGTTGCCCGGGAAAGCGAAAGATATTCCAGCCCCACATCCATCAGGAACCCTACTCTGGCGCGGATTTCCTTTAAAATCTGTTTTCCGATCAGCTCCTGCTGCGCTGTCAGCTTCATTTCCTGTAAAAAGCTATGCAGCTTACGAATGGAAAGGGAGGTCACCTCATAAATATTTTTATCGCATACCGTGACTGCCAGCGCACTGCTTTTCAGACGCATTCCCTTACAGAGTTTGCATGGCGTAATGCGCATGAAGCTTTCGTACTCCTGCTTCATGGTATCCGAACCGGTTTCCCGGTAACGGCGCTCTACATTTTTAATAATTCCCTCAAACGCTACCGGGTAAATTCCTTCTCCACGCTGCCCTTTGTAATGCACCTTTATTTCTCTGCCGTCCGTTCCATGCAGCAGAACATTTTTCACCCGCTCCGGGTATTCCTCAAACGGTGTATCCAGATCAAAATCATATTCCTTCATCAGCGCCTGCAAAATGGCATTGGTAAAGCTGGACTTATCACCGCATGACTGCCATCCGGTTACCGCAATGGCCCCTTCGTTTATGCTCAGCTTTGGATCCGGTATCATCAGCTCCGGATCAAATTCCATCTTATAGCCCAGTCCAAAGCACTCCGGGCAGGCGCCGAACGGATTGTTGAAGGAAAAGCTTCTCGGCTCAATTTCATCCACGCTGATTCCGCAGTCCGGGCAGGAAAAGCTCTGGCTGAAGGTCATAGTCTCTCCATCTATGACATCCACTACAGCCAGCCCGTCTGTCAGCTCCATAACATTTTCCAGAGAATCCGTCAGTCTCCTTCCAATTCCTTCCTTGACCACCAGACGGTCGACGACAATTTCAATCGTATGCTTAATATTCTTATCCAGCTTGATTTCCTCAGACAGCTCATACAGATTACCATCGATGCGAACCCGGACATAGCCGCTCTTTTTCGCACGCTCCAGAACCTTCTGATGTTCGCCCTTTCTGCCCCGTACGACCGGTGCCAGCAGTTGGATTCTCGTTCCGGCAGGCAGATCCATCACCTGGTCCACCATCTGATCGACACTCTGCTTTTTGATTTCCTTGCCGCACTTAGGGCAGTGTGGAATACCGATACGGGCATACAGCAGACGGAAATAATCATAAATTTCCGTTACCGTTCCCACCGTAGAACGAGGATTCCGGTTCGTGGACTTCTGATCGATCGATATGGCCGGAGAAAGGCCCTCTATCTTTTCCACATTCGGCTTCTCCATCTGACCCAAAAACTGCCTCGCATAGGAAGAAAGCGATTCCATATAGCGTCGCTGTCCCTCTGCATAGATCGTATCGAATGCCAGAGAAGATTTCCCGGAGCCTGACAGTCCTGTCAGAACTACAAATTCGTTACGTGGTATATCCACATCTATATTCTTCAAATTATGCTCATTCGCCCCGCGAATTTTAATAAATTCACGGCGCGGCTGCATCTTTACAGGTGTTTCCATTTTATCGTCCTTTCCTTTCCGACTCCTGCCGGCCTTCTGCCTTTTACTGCACTGCTGCCCTTCTATTCTTCCTCCAGATCACGCAGCTTTCCCTTTAGCTCCACCATCTTATCACGCAGTTCTGCCGCCGCCTCGAAGTTTAAGTCTGCCGCCGCCTGCTTCATCTTCTTCTGAACCGTAGCAATCAGTTTTTCCAGTTCCTTCCGGTTCATGGATTCCGGGTCCTTCTCAAAAGCGATCTCCTCTTTTGCAATCGTCTTGGATATGCTGATCAGATCGCGCACTGCCTTGCGGATCGTCTGCGGAGTGATACCGTGCTCCTCATTATACTGCATCTGAATCTTACGTCTTCGCTCTGTCTCCTCAATGGCACGCTTCATGGAGTCCGTCATCTGATCGGCATACATGATAACATGTCCGTCCGCATTACGTGCCGCACGTCCCACGGTCTGAATGAGCGAAGTCTCAGATCGTAGAAAGCCTTCCTTATCAGCATCCAGAATTGCCACCAGCGAAATTTCGGGAATATCCAATCCCTCTCGTAACAGGTTAATACCCACCAGTACATCAAAGACATCCAGACGCATATCCCGGATGATTTCGGCACGTTCCAGCGTGTCAATATCCGAATGCAGATATTTTACACGGATGCCAACCTCTTTCATATAATCGGTCAAATCCTCTGCCATCCGTTTTGTCAGAGTGGTAACCAGCACCTTATTATGCTTTGCGACCTCCCGATTGACCTCACCGATCAAATCATCAATCTGCCCCTCCACCGGACGCACATCAATCTCCGGATCAAGCAGTCCGGTCGGACGGATAATCTGCTCGGTACGAAGCAGCTCATGCTCTGCCTCGTAGTCCGACGGAGTTGCCGACACGAACAGAAGCTGGTCAATATGCTGCTCAAACTCTTCAAAATTCAGAGGACGGTTATCCAGCGCAGAGGGCAGCCGAAAGCCGTAATCTACCAGCGTATTTTTACGGGAACGGTCTCCGGCAAACATACCTCTGATCTGCGGCACCGTCATATGGGATTCATCAATAATAATCAGATAATCGTCCCCGAAATAGTCCATCAGCGTGTGCGGCATAGCACCCTCCGGCATCGCATTTAAGTGTCTGGAATAGTTCTCAATACCGGAACAGAAGCCGGTTTCCCGAAGCATCTCGACATCAAAATTCGTCCGCTCCGAAATACGCTGTGCCTCCAATAATTTATCCTCTCCCTTAAAGAAGCGCACCCGCTCCTCCAACTCCTTCTCGATCTCCACGCAGGCTGCATTGATCTTTTCCTGCGGCACGACATAATGCGAAGCCGGGAAAATAGATATATGCTTCAGCTCCGTATGCACCTGTCCGGTCAATGGATCAGCCTCCACGATACGGTCAATCTCATCTCCGAAAAATTCAATTCGGATCAGATAATCTCCTCCCTGTGCAGGATAGATTTCCACAACATCTCCCCTCACCCGGAAGGTTCCCCGTGAAAGCTCCATATCATTCCGGTTATGCTGTATATTCACAAGCTCCCTGAGCACCTCATCCCGATCCTTTTCCATACCGGGCCTGAGTGACACGATCATTTCCTGATAGTCGTCGGGGCTTCCCAGACCATAGATGCACGATACGCTCGCTACGACTATAACATCCCTTCTTTCGGTCAGGGACGCCGTTGCCGACAGTCTGAGCTTGTCAATCTCCTCATTGATGGCCGAGTCCTTCGCAATATAAGTATCCGTCGAAGGCACATAGGCCTCCGGCTGGTAATAGTCATAATAGGACACAAAATACTCCACCGCGTTCTCAGGGAAAAATTCCTTGAACTCCCCATAAAGCTGACCCGCCAGCGTTTTATTGTGCGCAATAATCAGTGTCGGTTTATTTAAAGCCGCAATTACATTTGCCATCGTAAAGGTCTTGCCGGAACCGGTGACACCTAACAATGTTTCAAATTGATTGCCCTTTTTGAATCCCTCTACCAGATCAGCAATCGCCTGAGGCTGGTCGCCGGTCGGCTGGTACGGAGCATGAAGTTTGAATTCCATATCATCATCTTCTCTTTCTATTATCTATAGTAAAATTGAATTGAAAAGTCCAAACTAAACATGTTAATCCGGACTATATAGACATTGTTTACACTTTTCTGTATACTCACAAACGAACAGGCAATAACAAAAAATGGACAAAATCCAGCATCTTTATAGTACGCACATATATTGCGATTATACTACAAAACTTTGATTTTGTCCATTCCAAAACGAACATTTGTTCCTTTATTATTAATTATTACATCTAACAGAATTTACTCACATCAATAGCAACTCTCTTAAAGTATTCTTACAGTTCTAAACTATTTTCTTTCAATAAAAAATCATAGATACTCATGGTGGTAATTCCCTGTTCATCTCTTGTAATGTTCACTACGTCCTTAACAACAATAATCTTCTTGAATGAATCATTTACATTGACAAGAGAAGCTTTTTCCTGAATACATTTCTCTTCTGTTGGCATACTGAACGCTGATTGAATGTAATAACGTTTACTACCGAGGTTTGCTACAAAGTCAATTTCCAACTGATTTTTGTACTCTTTACCATCTTCATTTGTTCCACGCTTTTCTACAACACCCACATCTACAGAATATCCTCTGCTTCGCAACTCATTATAAATAATATTTTCCATCAGATATGTTTCTTCAACCTGTCTGAATCCTAATCTTGCATTTCTAAGTCCCACATCTTCAAAATAATATTTCAACGGTGTGCCGATATATTTTCTGCCTTTTACATTATAACGATTAGCCTTATTGATAATAAAAGCATCTTCCAGATATTCGATATACTGTCTGATTGTGTTCAGGCTGATTGTTGACTGAATCGCACTTTTAAATGTGGCTTCCATTTTCGGTGGATTTGTCAACGAACCAATCGTAGAAGCCAGAATGTTAACTAAATCTTCCAACTCCTGTGTTTTTTCAATATGGTGTCTTTCAATAATATCCTTCAGATAAGTTTCTTTGAAGAGATTTGTCAGATAGTTAATTTTCTGTTCTTCCGTTTTCATTGTTACGGTAAGCGGAAGACCACCATATACAACATACTCTGCCCATCCACGGTACATATCACCATCATAGGCTTCCATAAATTCCTTGAACGTTAACGGATAAATATGAATTTCATCGCCTCTTCCTCTAAATTCAGTAATTACATCTTTGGATAAAAACTTAGAGTTACTTCCGGTTACATAGATATCTGCATTTCTGATATGAAGCAGTGAATTTAAAACTTCCTCAAACTCCTGTAACATCTGCACTTCATCAAGCATGATATAATATTGCTCATCATCTTCTATGAAAGATTCAATATAATCTAATATTGTATCCGGATCACGATACTTTTTATTTTTACGTTGATCCAGTTCAATCGTAATGATATGAGATGTCGGCACTCCCTGCTCTAACAAATAGTTCTTGAAAATATGAAACAAAAGATATGACTTCCCACATCTTCTGATACCAGTTACAACCTTTATCATTCCATTATGCATACGGTTAACCAAAGCGTTCAGGTATTTATCTCTCTTGATATCCATAAGTCACTCTCCTTTATTGAACATTTTATACGTTCCCGGAACTTTTATTCAATGTAATTATACGTCCCTCAGACGCTGAATGCAAATCTTATTGAATATTTTTGACAGTTCCGTAAAAAATATTCAATAAAAGTATAGTAATGAACTTCATTTTATATTCATATTAATATGAGATCTCATCTCGGAATCAATATCAAATGCCACTTATCCCCTACCATGCAAAAGAGGTAGCTAACCGCTACCTCTCCATGCTTTATTTCGTACTTTCCTATTTTCTTTACATCACAGTTCTCTTCTGAACGGAATCGACGGTGCCGCACCCGGTCTCGATACCGCTATGGACGAAGCCTTCGCTGCATGTGCCATAGCTTCCTTCGGTGTTTCCCCCTGCATGATTCCTCCAATAAAGAATCCGGTAAAGGTGTCGCCTGCAGCCGTTGTGTCCACAACCGGGACTCTGAAAATCGGCTGCTCGATCATTTCATTTTCATCTTTATAGACAGATCCCTTTTCACCCAGAGTCAGAACGATCCGGCTTTCCGGAAATCTGTCTGCCACTGCCTGCAGAAGCTCTTCATCCGTCTCTCTCTTTCCGCAGAGTTCTTCTGCCTCCACTTCATTGAGCAGGAAATAATCCACATAGTCTAATGGATAGGTTTCTATCTTTTCATCCATAGGAGAAGGATTCAGTACAATCGTCATTCCCTTTTCATGCGCCTTTTCCATAATATATCCGATTTCATTGATCTCATTCTGCAAGACCAGAAAATCTCCTTCTGAAAAATGTTCCAAAACTTCATCTACACGCATTTTTGTATTTCTTTGATTGGTTCCTCCAAACAACAGAATACAATTCTGTCCCGATGGATCTCTCTGAATAATTGCATGCCCCGTTCGTCCCGGAAGTCTGGAAACCAGCTCTGCATGTACGCCTGCTTCTTTCATGGTCTCCAGAAGAATTTCGCCATCCTCACCAACAGCTCCTGCATGCCAGGTCTCTACTCCGCTTTTTGCAAGCGCAATGGACTGGTTCAAACCTTTTCCACCCGGAAAAATTTCCATATTCCGGGAAGATATGGTTTCTCCGCCTCTTACAAAATGAGTCACTCCATAGACAAAATCAATGTTTAATGATCCAAAGTTCAACACCTTCATCTCATGATCCTTTCCTTACAGAAATAGCACCGGCAGCCGTAGGCTGTATCATGCCGTCCCCCGCTCCACCAATGCCACCGGCAGTATGGAACGCTTTGGCACTACCTTTCCTTCTACTGCATCTGCCAGCAGGTTGACCGCCATCTCAGCCATTTCGCGGATTGGCTGGTGAATCGTCGTAATCGGCGGTGTCGTCAGGGATGCGATATTCACATCGTCAAATCCCACGATCCGAATCTGCTCCGGTACCCGGATTCCCATACCATAGCAGACCTGAAGCGTCTGTGCCGCAATCAGGTCGCTGCTTGCAAAGATTCCGTCTATGTCCGGATTTTCCTGCAGAATTTTTTTGACCAGATCGTGATATTCCAGATGTTCATACTCAAAGGAGCTGGTATCTACCCCTTTACATGGGATTCCTCTTTCCCCGCATACCTCTTCAAAGCCTACCGCACGCAGATCGGCCGGCATCGCTGTCTCACGTACGCCGCTGATATGTAAAAGCCTTTTGCAGCCGCTCTCAATCAGCTTTTTTGCCGCCAGCCTTCCGCCCTGTCTGTTGTCACATTCCACCGTAGCAGTTCCGTTTTCCAAATATCGTTCCACGGTAATCAGCGGAATATTGCTGCCTTCAAATTCCTCTACCGCAACCGTACCGCTGCACAGGATAATGCCCGCTACCCGGTTGCTCGTACACATATCCAGATATTCCTTCTCCTTTTCTCCTTTTTCCTGAGAATTGCAGAGCAGTATCTTATAGCCTTTCTTATAGGCCTGATTTTCCAGATTGCTGATCAGCTCCGCAAAATACGGATGCCGGATATGGGGTACAATAATTCCTATCGTATTCGTTGCCTGCTTAGACAGGGAACGTGCTACCTCATTCGGATGATAATTCAGCTTTTTCATGGCATCATACACCTTCTGCCTTGTCTCCGCACTGATATATCCTCTGTTATTCAACACTCTGGAAACCGTAGTAACGGTCAGTCCGGTTTCCTTTGCCACATCCTTTAAGGTTGCCACCCAAATTCCCTCCTTTTATCATTGCGTATGTCCTGCTTTTCCTAGGGAGTATCGGTTCTGATCCGGTACAGATGTACGCTCTTATATCCCCGGTTCGCAAATGCGATACCCGACGCTGCAGCCTTTGCTTCAAAAGCACCTGTTACCGCACCGTCTGTCTCCCATATTTCTACCACCTTATCATCCAGCAGGACAGACAGCCTTGTCCTGTCTTTTCCAATAAAATATGTCTCTCCGCCCACAGTAAGCCTTCCGTCAGAGGCTCTGTAAGTCAAAGACAGACCTCCGATTTCAGCCTCAAACGGCGTATCATTTTCCAATTCCTGCTCTATTTCCAAAAGAAGAACCCTGTCATCCTTTCTATTATAACAGATACCTTCTCCATTCTCAATTTTCTTTCCGGCGATTTCCACAACAGCCTTTTCTCCGGCAGACATTTTCTGTGCAAAAAGCTCTGCTTCTTCAATTTCTTCCATGCATTCAAAAAATTCCCGTACCGGACGCTGTACTAAAACCCTCTCCCCGTCCATTTCCCGATAAGAAAATTCTCTGGGAATCCCCATCGCTCCCGTATACGGATATCCCTCAAATGCAATCCGAAGCCACGGAACCGAAATCACCCTGTCCGACACACCGGAATAGGTCTGCGCCGCATACGGCACCGTATTCAAATACGCTTTATGCTGTGTGCCATCGGTTTCAAAGTGATAGCCGTCAAATTCACCCCAGTAATAAAAGCCGTCTGCACTCCAGAACATCCATTTGGTACCGCCATCCTCACCGGACAATCTTACCAGATCCGGACACTCCCATGCCTCCGGCAGTGTAAAACGGTCTGTCATGTTCCATTCTGCCATATCCTCCGACCTGAGAATCGCAAAATCATTGCCCTCCAGCCAAAGCACCATAATATAGGCTCTGCTTTCCTCATGCCAGAATATCTTCGGGTCCCGGTTTTCCTTACAGATCGTATCCAGATAAGGCTTCTCCAGCTTTATCAGTGTATCTCCTCCATCCGTACTGTACGCGATCCTCTGGGTAAAGGTTCCGTCACCGTTCCAATTGGTACAGCCTGCTGCAGCCGTATAAAAATAAAGCACAGCTTCATCGGTCAGCCCCAGCTTTTTCTTCTCATTCGGCACGGCACAGCCGGAAAACATCATCCCGTGCTCATCCGGGAACAACACGCTGTCCTTCTGCTCCCAGTGAAGAAGATCTGTGCTGACCGCATGTCCCCAGCTCATATTCTGCCAGCTGGTGTTAAACGGATTGTACTGAAAATAAAGATGATATACTCCATCCCGATAGAACAATCCGTTGGGATCGTTGATCCATCCCCGTTCTGCCGTAAAATGTATCGAAGGGCGCACCAGAGACTCCTGCTTTCTGTCAGAGGCGTTAACTACCTCCCGCATAAAAGCCTCCGGCACTTCTCCCTTCAGGGTTAGGGTTTTATCGGTAAATTGCTTTACCGCAAAACGGGCCAAATAATCGTAGGAATAGCTTTCCCCTGCCGTATGGTCTGTCGGAATCATAAATTCAAATACCTTCTGTTCGCTACCACATTCTTCGACAAACACTTCAAGCAATTCTTCCTTTTTACCCGCACAGACCGGCACATACAAATAGGTTTCGGTAATTCTGATTTTCTTTTCCATGGTCGCTATTCCTCCAAATCCGCAAATTTCTGTCACATTCTGCCATATACCGTGCAGTCTTTAGAAACGTAATTCCTGTCTGCTTCCATTTTCCGTATAATAGATTGTAAACTGCTTTTTTTCAAAATCAGCAATCAGCTCTGCTCTTTCTCCTTCATGCTCCCTTACGATATGCAGCATGCTTTCTCCGCACTCCTCCATACGGAAGCTTCCGTCAAATGCCGGATGACTGTTGCGGAACTCCATCAGGGCAAGCAGCTTTTTGACAACCGGACGTTCCGTCTCTGTCTCCAGCTCATCCAACGTATAGTAATGTCTGTTGATGTTCCTGCCTACCTTCGTCTCCTCCAGCAGCTTCAAATCATTTCTGCCGGCTAACAATCCCACATAATAAACCTGCGGAATGCCCGGTGCAAAGAACTGTACGGCACGTGCCAGAAGATAAGAGTCATCATCATCCCCAAGCGCCGAATAATAGGTACAGTTCACCTGATAAATGTCCAGATTATTGTAAGCAGCCGTATTGTAAATCTTCTTTACATTTGCACCGTAACGGAAGATACCCTCCTTGGTGCGGTCAATTTCCTCATCCGGGAGCAGATCCTTTACATCCACAACACCGATTCCGTCATGGGTATCCAGCGTCGTAAACTGCTTTCTCGGACAAATTTCCAGCCAGTGCTTCAGATAACAGGTCTTTCCAAAATAGATGGCATTGATCAGAAGCATCGGCAGTGCAAAATCATATACATAGAAATCCTTTTCTGCAATCCTCTCCTGCATCGTATAATGCTCATGAATCTCCGGCAGGATTTCCACCTGATACGGAGCAATGACCTCCTCACACTCCTTCAGGAAATCCCATACCTCCGGCTCGATGAAAAAGCAGCTCGTTCCGGCCTTCTTCGTCGCATAAGCAAAGGCATCCAGACGAATCAGCGCCGCGCCATGCTTACATAAGGTTTCCAGGTTGTCCCGGATAAACTGTTTGGCTGTGTCCGATTTGCAGTTGATATCAATCTGCTCCTCATCAAAGGTGCACCACACCTTTTCTGTCGTACCGTCTGCAAAGTGAGCCTCTACATAAGGTGCGCGCGGCTTTCTCTTGTAAATGGCATCCACCTCAGCCTCGGTGGGTTCTCCGTTCTCCCAGAAATCCTTATAGCGGATGAACAGATCCTTATACTGCGACTCATCCTTTTTCTGCAGAAAATCCTTATAATATTCACTCTGTGCCGAGATATGATTGATCATATAATCAAACATCAGATAATAGTTTTCCGCAAGCCTCTCCACATCGCTCCAGTCACCGAAGACCGAATCCACCTTATGATAATCCATCGGTGCAAAGCCACGGTCACCGGAGGAAGGGAAGAACGGAAGGATATGTACTCCCCCTACCGCTTTCTTAAAATATTTATCCAACACATATTCCAGATCCTTCAGATTGTTTCCCATAGAATCAGAATAGGTAATCAGCATACACTTGTTTTCCAGTTTTTTCATAGCTTGATCTATGCTCCTTACATTTTCTTATGATTTCACCGCACCGGCTACCACACCATCAATGATCTGCTTCTGTAAGAACAGATAGAGAATCAGAATCGGCGCTACCGTCAGCACCAATGCCGCCATGATGACACCATAATCTGCGGAATAGGTTCCATAAAACAGGTATGTGGACAGCGGCAGCGTATACAGATTTTTCTTTCCCAGCACCAGAGACGGAAGCAGGTAGTCATTCCAGAATGCCAGTACATTCAAAATAACCAGTGTTGCCGTGGTCGGCTTTAACAGCGGAAATACCACCTGAAAGAAGGTCTGCAGCTTGGTACAGCCGTCCAGATAAGCAGCCTCCTCCAGCGAAATCGGAATACCGCTCTTGATAAAGCCCTGGTAAATAAAGACCGACATGCTCATAGCAAATCCGGTATGCATGAAAATCAGTGTTGCCCGATGATTCAATACCTGAAGCTGTGCTCCGTAGATCGATACAAGCGGAATCATGATTGCCTGGAACGGAATAATCATGGATGCGGACATCAGCGCGAAGAACACCTTGGAGAAACCGTCCTTTGCTCTGGTGAAATAATAAGCTGCCATAGAAGCCAGAACGACTACAAGCAGGGTACTTAAGCCCGTGATCAGGAAGGAGTTGCCAAACGCCTTTAAAAAGTCCATCTTGTCAAATGCTTTCGCATAATTTTCCAATGTATATCCCTTTTTCGTTACCAGAGAAAACGGATTGGTAATGATATCTCTTTTATGTTTAAAGGAGTTTAGCAGTACAAGAATAAAAGGAATCATATACAGTACAAACAAAACTGTAACCGCCAGAAAACCTGTTGCATCCAGTACGCGCTTTTTGGTGCCGCCAACCTTGGAACCTCTTGCCATTACGCCTCAACCTCCTTTTTCTTACCAAGATAAATCTGTAAACCACTGATGCAGGCTACGACGATAAAGAGTACCAATGCCTCGGCCTGACCTACACCATAATTTCTTGCAGTAAACGCTTTTTCATATACAAACATGGCAACCAGCTTTGTTGTGCCATACGGCTCTCCGCCTGTAAGAGTCAGGTTGATATCATATACCATAAATGCTCTCGACAGCGTGAAGAACAGACAAATAACAAAGGATGGTACCATGAGCGGCAGGATAATACTCTTCATTCTCTGGAAGCCTGTCGCTCCGTCTATACTGGCTGCCTCCAGAACATCCGTGGACAGCCCCGTGAAACCGGCAATATAAATCAGCATCATATAACCGGATAATTGCCAAACTGTAACAATAACCAAAGACCAGAATGCTTTATTCGGATCTGCCAGCCAGGAAGAAGAAAAGATTCCCCAGCCCGTGCTCTCTCCAAAATTCACCAATACTCTGGAAAATACAAACTGCCAGATAAAACCAAGTACTACACCGCCAATCAGGTTCGGTGTAAAAAATCCGGTTCGGAAGAAATTCTGCCCCTTCAGACCGTTAGTCAGTGCATAGGCCAGAAGGAAGGCCACCGCATTCACCAGTACAACCGATATTACTACATATTTCAAAGTCAGTCCCAAAGAGGACCAGAATCCGGCATCCTGAAAAACTGCCGTATAATTTGCGAATCCAACTATATTTTTTACTTTTCTGACACCGTCCCAGTCTGTCAATGTCAGATAAAAACCATAGAGAAACGGCACGATTACCACTGCGCCAAATACCAAACATCCAGGCAATGCAAAAATACATAGGTTTTTGATTCTTTCACCCGTTTTTCTTCCCATAGTACCCATAATGATCGTTCCTTTCCTAAACCATGTGTAACCGTTCTGTAACAGTTACAGCCTTTCCTTGATATCACTGCGGGAAACAGACTCCATACACTTTCCTGCATCTGCCCTCCCGCAGTTTCCTTCTTTCCTATCGTATTCTGCCTGTCAAACTACCACTTTTACTGCTCAACTATTTTTACTGCTCAGCTATTTTACTGCTGTGCGGTCCAGTAAGCATCCACTTCACCTGCAAGCTGCTCTCTGGTGGACTGTCCTGCCAGATACTTCTGCATGGATACACCTAATTCGCTCCAGTGATCAGACGGTGCAATGAAGGAAGAAGAATAGGTTTTGCCTTCTTTCATCTTGCTCTGAATATCCTTTCCAAGCGGGTCAAGAGCCTCGTTCGGATTGTTTCCGCAGGACGGAATGATTGCTACATCTTCCACTAACATCTTCTGGCCTGTTTCAGAATATACCATCCAGTTTAAGAACTCTTTTGCTGCTGCAATTTCCTGCTCGGTTGCCTGAACCGCATCGATCATAACCTGCTTTGTAGCGCATGCCTGAATCTGATTATTGGCAAAATCAGAGGTATCATTTCCTAAAAACATCGGCAGGAATCCATACTCATCATCCTTGGATGCTCCGGCTTCCTCCAGATTCGGCCATGCCCAGCAGCCGTTTGCCCAGAATGCAGCATCTCCGTCTGCTAAAAAGATCGGGTCCTGATCATAAAGTGCTCCCAGCGGGTCAGCGCCGTTGATGTTATATTCCATCAGCAGATCGAAGGTATCCATAAACTGATTAAATCTTTCATAATCGGATGCCTTTAAGCTGCCGGACTTTAACTGTTCAATCACTTCAGCACTTCCTGCTGTCGTTCCGTCATAGGTATCATAGATAAATCCTAACTGATGTGCTCCCAAAGACCAGTCCTCCTTGGAAAGTACGACCGGCTTCTCCATGCCTGCTGCCTTCAGCTCTTCCAGCAGTGCTTTGAAGGTGTCATAGGAATTGATTGTCGAAGGATCAAAATCCCTGCCAAGTGTATCCTCAATCGCTGTCTTATTGTAAATCAGGCCGCGTCCCTCGATGCAGAACGGGAAGCTGTATACCTTATCATTTATTTTGTATACCGAGTTCTCACATTCGGAAACCCATTTCTCACCGGACAGATCGATTGCGTATTCCTCTGCAAGAGCTACGATATCTGTCGTATCCAGCATAGCCATGGTCGGCGCCGAGCCTGCATTGTATGCTGTCGTTACCTTGGTATAAGGAACCTCGCCTGCACCGCATGCCATAATTTCCACTTCGATACCTGTTTCTTCCTGGAACGCTTCCGCAACCTCCTCCATAGCTGCCTGAATCTCACCCTTACTGTTCAGGAATGTGATCTTTGTACCTGCCAGATCACCTGTTCCTTCTGTAGCGGCTTCTGTCTCCGCACCTGCTTCAGAAGCAGCTTCTGCGGAAGCGTTGCTCTCTGCAGATGCTGCAGAATCCTCTGCACTGCTTCCGCATCCTGCCATCATTCCTGTTGTCATAGCTGCTGTCATAAGTACTGCCAACATTTTCTTTACCTTCATTTTGTTACCTCCCATGTAAACTGTGTTTATCCATTTTTCCCGTTTTCTTAACCCTGTAACAACGTTGCGCTTTGTTGTATCTGTACTATATCACCATGTCACATATATGTCAATCGGTTGATATACGATTCGTTTGTTATTACTGATTTTCAACTGTCTATTTTGTACATATTGCACATTAAAACTTTGTATCTTGAACTTTTTATAAAATGATTTAGAATTTTTGTGTAGTTCATGTATGACAATCGTTTGTCATACAAGTCACAAACCATACATCATAAGCCACGCAAAAAAAAGAAAAGCCCGCGGTCACCACAGACTTTCCTTTTTTCAATCCACTATTTCGTTCTCAAAATTTCCTTCGCCCTCTCCAGCTGATTGTCCGTTCCATCGCTCAAATAAGCATCCGCATCAAAAGTAAGCTCTTCATCCGGTTCAATGCCAACCTCATGGATATTATTCCCCTTCGGCGTATAATAATGGCTGACCGTCAGCTTCAGCGCAGAACCATCCGTAAGCGGTACAATCCTCTGCACGATTCCTTTTCCAAAGGTAGTCGTACCAAGCAGGATGCCCTTTCCGTAATCCTTGATGGCTCCGGCCAGAATCTCCGATGAACTGGCGCTTCCTCCGTTCACCAGAACGACCATCGGCACCTGCAGCTCATTCAGACCGTTACAGGAATATTCCGTACGCTTTCCATCCTTATCCTCCGTGTATACGATCAGCCCCTCCGGCAAAAGCTGTCTGGCAATTTCCATCACTGTCTGCACGTTGCCTCCCGGATTATTTCTAAGATCCAGTATCAGCCCCTTCATATCCGAGCCCTTGCAGACAGCCAGTGCTTCCGTAAACTGATCTACGGTCACATCATCAAATTCCATAATCCGTATATAGCCGATTCCATCCTCAAACATCTCCTGATTCACAGTCGGACTCTCAATTTTCTTCCGTTCTATATCAAAGTCCAGATAATCCGATTCACCCTCACGATATACCGTGACAGTGACCATCGTACCTTCTTCTCCCTTAATGAGCATGACAACCTCAGAATTATCCATCCCTTCGACGGACTGGCCATCTACTTTACAGATCAAATCCCCGTACTGCAAACCACTGGCTTCTGCAGGAGTTCCTTCAATCGTACCGGTAATCATAGGCAGTCCCGTATTCGTATCCTTGCCGATATAAGCGCCAATTCCATAATAGATTCCCTGAGTCTCCTGTCTAAGTTCCTCCAGTTCCTCCTGGGAGTAATATTGGGAATACGGATCACCGAGCGAAGCGACCATGCCGGCATAGACACCGTCTTTCATGTTCTCTTCGTCCACATCCTCCAGATAATATTGCTCAATCGTATTTTTGATGACCTGCATCTTATTGCTGGTAGACGCATTGACAACCGAATCTCTGGCCTCCGCATTTGCTGCCTGGCTATCCTGATACAATATCTTTGCATAGACCTGCGAGCCAATATAGATACTTCCAATCATCAAAATGGCAAGAAGCAGACCGCACAGCAGTCCACTTCTAAAACTTTTCTTTTCTGACATTTCTTTGCCTTTCTTCTTAGCTGGACAAATAATTCCACGGGCTGACATAGCTTCCGTTCAACCGGACGCTGAAATGAAGATGCGGGCCGGTCGAACGGCCGGTTGATCCTACCGCTGCAATCTTCTCACCACGTGCAACCGTCTGCCCCTTTGAAACATACAATGCTGACGCGTGCATATAAATGGTATACAATCCGTCCCCGTGATCAATCATAATGTAATTCCCCATACTGCTGCTGTAAGAGGCTGCAACCACTTCACCATCATAGGCCGCCAGAATCGGAGAGCCGCTGGGTGCTGCCATATCAACACCATTATGGAACTGCTGTACCTTGAGAATCGGGTGTATACGGTATCCGTAATCATCCGATATTCTTGTATAGGATGGCGCCGGCCACTTGAACTGTCCGCCATCGTAGGTCTTGACCGCCCCGTTCTGAGCCGCAATCCGTTTCCTTTCTTCCAGAACCGCTGCCTCCAGGGCCGCTATCTCTGCATTCTGAGCCGCTATTTCCGCCTCATACTGCTTGATGATCTGTTCCTTATTGGAAATATCTGACTCATAGAGGTCAATCTGCTGTTCCTTCTCGGCAATCAATGTATTTAAAGCCGCCTCTTCCTGCTCTACCGCTTCCCTAGCTTCCTCCAAAGTAGCCTGTTCTTCCTCGAGCTGGACCTTATACGCCTCAATCTGCTCCCGGTTTTCGATATAAGAATCCAGCATGGAACGGTCATAGGCAGAAAGCTTTTCAATATAATCGGTTTTATTGAGCATATCGCCGAAGCTTTCCGCCGACAGAAGCACCTCCAGATAGAAGCCGCTTCCTCTCTCATACATGAATCTTATGCGGCTTTTCATCTCTTCATACTGCTTTTTTTCCGTGGCCTCCGCTTCCTTCAGCTCTTCCGACGTAATCTTGATTTCTTCTTCCTTCTCAGAAATCAGCTGCTTGATCTCCGAAATCTTAGCCTGAATCGTATCCAGATTGCCGTCCAGCTTTGTTACATAAGCCTCCAGATCACCCTTGACAGAAGAAAGCTCAGCCACCATCTTCTTGACGTCCGTCATTCCCGACTCCAGGACCTTTTTTTCCTTCTGTGCTTCGCTGATCTGATTTTCCTTTTCCTTGATACTGTCCGATGTAATGTCCGAGAGCGAAGTGGTCTTTGCATAGCCCTTCTGCGCGCTTCCGGTCACGGCACATACTGCCAGAATCAGACAGATTACGCTTCTCATGCGTTTTTTCATCTTTAAACCCTCAGATGCTTTCTAACCGTAATAAAGCTTCCAAAGAAACCGATGCCCACACCAATCGCCAGTGATACCGGAAGAAGTATGGAAAAAATCTTATCCACTGTCAGGAAGTTTAACAATCCGGAAAGCACATTGAAACGCTCCTGCACATAATTCACGGCATTCTCATAAATAAAATAAATAAACACAAGCGGCAGAGCGGAACCGATCAGTCCGATCAAGATGCCTTCAATGACAAACGGGGAACGTACAAAGAAATCCGTCGCTCCGATATACTTCATAATGGAAATCTCTTCCTTGCGGACTGAGATACCGATAGTAACAGTATTGCTGATTAAGAACACCGAAACCGCTAACAAAATCGCAATAATGCCAACCGACACATAACCAATCAGGGCATTCACACCTGTCAACGTAGAGGCTGTTACCTCAGACCGGTTCACCTGTCTGACGCCGTCTACCGATTCCAGCCAGGTAACAAGCGCACTCTGCATGGAAATATCATTCAGATAAATCTCATAGCTGTCGCAGCCCTCTAACGGGTTTTCGGTAAAGCCATCTGCATATTCTCCCAGATAATCCACCTTAAAGGATTCCCACGCATCCTCATCAGAGATATACTTCACATCCTTGACCTCGACCCGCTTCTGAATCTGGTCGCCGATCGCCTGAATCTGCGCATCCTCCAGTCCCTCATCAAAAAATACGGTCACGGAGACACCTTCCTCAGCCGTTTTGACAATGTGCCTGAAATTGGCCAGCACCGCATAAAAAATTCCAAACAGGAACAGACATGCTGCAATGGTTGCTACAGAGGCCAGTGAAAACCACTTATTTCGGAAAATATTGCTGATGCCCTGCTTGAGTGTATAAAAAAACGTACTAATCCTCATCGATATATCCACCCTTTTCTTCGTCACTGATAATAATGCCCTTCTTCACGGTAATGACCCGCTTCTGCATAGCATTGACGATTTCACGATTGTGAGTTACGACCAGAATCGTGGTGCCGCTCTTATTGATCTCGTCCAGTAATTTCATAATTTCCCATGAGTTCTTCGGGTCCAGATTACCGGTTGGCTCATCACACAAAAGAATCGGCGGATTGTTGACCAATGCTCTGGCAAGTGCCACTCTCTGCTGCTCTCCACCGGAAAGCTGCTTCGGTTTAGCCTTATATTTTCCTGCCAGCCCGACCACTGAAAGGATCGCCGGTACATTCCTTCTGATTTCCCTCGTGGGCACCTGGATAATACGCTGCGCAAATGCAACATTCTCATAGACATTCCGATCCTTTAACAGACGGAAATCCTGAAACACCACTCCGATATTACGGCGGAATTTCGGGATTTTACGCCTCTTTAACCGTACCACATCATATCCGTTTACCGTAATCTCACCATCTGTCGGTGTCAATTCCCGTAACAGCAGCTTAATCAGGGTAGATTTACCCGACCCGCTGTCCCCTACGATAAATACAAATTCTCCTCTTTTGACATTCAGACTGACGCCATTCAACGCAGGAGCACCTGTTGAATAGGATTTGCTGACATTTTTCAAGGTGATCACGTCATTGCTGCTTCCTCCTGCACCTCTTTTCGCCGTATGTCTTTTACCTCTGTCTATTGCCAATTTCTTCACCTACCTGTTCCATATTCCAATCAGTATTCAAATGATTCCATATATTTCATATATTTTACGACCATGAGTGCAATCTTGAAGGTAATCGCATCCTCAAATACGCGCAGGTCAAGCCCCGTACTCTTCTGCAGCTTATCCAGCCTGTATACAAGCGTATTTCTGTGAATGAACAGCTGCCTTGAGGTTTCTGATACATTCAGACTGTTCTCAAAGAACTTATAAATCGTGGTCAGCGTCTCTTCATCAAAATCATCCGGGCTCTTGCCCCCGAAAATTTCACGAATGAACATTTTACAAAGCGGAATCGGCAGCTGATAGATCAGACGACCGATACCCAGCTCACTGTATGCGATGATATCTCTTTCATCAAAAAAGATCTTTCCAACATCCAGCGCCATCTTCGCTTCCTTGTAGGAACGGCTGACTTCCTTGATTTCGTTCACTATTGTACCATAAGAGATATGTATATTGCGAATACCTTCTTTTGCCAATACGTTTTCAATCACCTTTGCTGCACGGTCAATGTCCCGGTTGTCATCATTCTCGGCAAGCTCCTTCACCACGATGACATTATTCTCATCGACCGCCGTGACGAAGTCCTTGCTGGATGCTCCGGCGCTTTCCCGGATAATCTCCAGCACATTACTGTCCTTATTGCTTTCCGCTTCTACGATCATGACTACCCGTCTGGCATCGGTCGGTATGTGCAGCTTCTTCGCACGACTGTAAATATCTACAAGAAGCAGGTTGTCCAACAGAAGATTCTTAATAAAATTATCCTTGTCAAAACGTTCCTTGTACGCTACCAGAAGATTCTGTATCTGAAACGCCGACATCTTGCCGACCATATACAAATCGTCCGATGCGCCGCAGACAATCAGAATATATTCCAGTTGCTGTTCATCGAATATCTTGAAAAACTGATCTCCCTGTATTTCCTGGCTGTCTGCCGGGGAAGCCGCGAATTCCATTGCCATGTCCACCGCACTGCCTAGCTCTTCCGATGTGCTGGCAGCTATCTTCCCATCCACGTCCACAACACACAGCTCCACTCTTGCAATCGACTTAAGCCCGTCAATCGTGGTCTGTAAAATTTGATTTGAAATCATATCCCCACTCCTTTGCTACGCCCATAAACGGCTGTATACCCCATGATTCTAATACCCTTTTTCTATATTAAAATAATTTTACAAAAAAATCTATAGGAAATTGTACATTATACACAAAAAAAGACAGAAAAATATTTCTATTCCGTCTTTTCCTGATGGTTATATTTTTTCACTCTATGTCGGAAGATTTTCCGGTAGGCATATCCTGTCAATTTAAAAAATCCCCTTGGTTCTGCTGCCAAAATCCCCTCCTGAGGCAGTCCAAGTAACAGGCCGGCATTGATAAACCGCCTGTTACGCTCTACAAAGCTGCACAATTCAGTAAAGGGAAGCCGGGCTATGATAACCCTCGGTGCCACACTATTGATCTCATTGACCAGCGTGCTGTCCGCCTCTGTTTCCTCCTGCCCCTGCAAAACGCCTTCGCCGGCAATGTTTAAGGAACCCTGTCTGCCAAACAGAGTTTCACGCAGCAGATCAACCTGTTCCTTAGAATCTGACAGAAGGAAAATCTTGCTCCTGGTCTTTACGGCCCTTTTTAAAAATTCATGCACGTATTCCTGATTTTCCGCCTCCTTCAGACGGGTTCTGCTGATATTCTTCTCTGTTTCCAGAATATCCGGGTCACAGAAGACGGTCAAATCCGCATGCTCCACCCATTCCTTCAGTTCTGCATGATCCGCCGCCTCGATCAGCTGCTTCTTGGACACACAGACTACGGTACTGAGCGGCCCTGTTTTCATATATTGTTCTGTTAAACGTAGGGATTCCCTCAGGGAATAATACTTGAATGTAATGCCTAATATATCCATCGTCTTCATAAATCTCACCTGTACTGACATATTATAGCAAAGCATCCCTCAATTTTCAACAAAATTCCCATATAACAATGTGAAATTATTGTGAATTTTTATAAAAATACTACGTCCAGCACCATATAGAACAAACAGATGAACGCTCCCAGAAGGAGAGGCATAGTAACCAGACTTTTCTTTTCAGGACTCCGTACGAGAACGGCCCGGAAGCTCTCCGCACGGTTTTCATTCCGCGCCATCCAGAAAAGTGCCATCACCGCCAACGTAGTAAAAACAGCAGCCAAAATCAGATAAATGCCGATTGAATAGCACAGCACATCACCGGACATCTCCATCTCCGCCTGTGCCTCTAAAAGTCCCGGCGCTGTCCGGTTCATGAAAAACAGCAGGCAAACCGACTGCGCATTAAACAGACAATGATACAGTATGGAAGCCCACAGGCTGCCGGTAGCCTCTACCAGCAGCGCAAGCAGAACACCGACGACAAAAGCATATGCCGCCTGGTTAAAATTCAGATGTATCAGTCCAAACAAAAGCCCCGACAAAAGTACTGCGCCAAGGCACCCTCCATCCCGTCTGTAGCCGCCATATACCGCTCCGCGGAAAGCCACCTCCTCGCAGATTGGTCCATAGACCGCCATCAGGAACAGCATGACAGGAAACGGAACACTCACGATATTCCCGCTCACCGCAAGCAGCGTATTGTCCACAAACAACATACTGATCAGATTGACCAGAGCCGTTAACGGCATCGTCAGCCAGGTAAACAGTACCGTCATGAACACCGTAGACAGCTTCATGGGACGAAGCCTCAGCGTCTCCTTCACGCTTCCCCTTGTACCGATAAGAAAAAGCAGCGTGGGTACCAATAGGATCAACTCGCTGCAAATCAGATTCCATATAATGTTAAGAGTAAAAAACCGGCTCGTAACTGTCAACAATACGACCACCGCAAAGTGGGTCAGTATCACTGACAGAAAGAGCCGGTTCGATTTTTTGCTATTCATGTATGACTTCCTAGCTTTCCATCATAAAGTTTACCAGCTTGGTAATATCTTCCGGTTCATACGCAATAATCTCCAGTTCAGCAATCGTGCCATCGGAAAAAATATTAGCCATAGATACGTACTGGGATAATTTGGATTTCAGATTCAGTCTGTCTCCTTCACCGGTAACCAGCTCTACCTTTCCGGCGCAGCTGTCAACTACCTTAAAGAATTTATCAATGTCTTTAATATTCTGTACCTTCATTTTTCTCAACTCCTTTCTGCTACTAGTTTATACTACCCCCATTCTTCTTGCAAGCATTATTTGCACTTCAGAATAGCTTTTTTCGTAATTCGGATACGTCCTTCCTTGAGCAGATGCCCCACTGCTCTTTTAAATTCATTTTTGCTCATCTGCATTTCCCTGCGGATGACCTCCGGTGATGCTTTGTCCGTAAAAGGAAGCGCCCCGTCAAAGCTTTCAATGACCTCCATGACCTTCTCCGCATCCTTTTCCATCTGCAGATAAGCCTTTTCCCGGACGCTCAGATCCAGCTTACCATCCGGCTTTACCGCAGTGACTCTTGCCGATACCTCATCACCGATTTTGATATCACCATACATCTCCTTTAACGGAATCAGGGCAGAATACCGATTGTCCACTGCCACAAAGGCGCCGAAATTCTTACTGGTCTCATAGACCCTTCCCGTCACCCTGTCATCCTTCTGATAAGGGCTGTCCGTTTCCAGATACGGATAGACATTCATCGTCGCACACAGTCTCTGGCTCTTATCAATGTAAAGAGCCACCAGACAGCTTTCTCCTTCCCGTACCTTTCTGGTCTGCTCCCGAAACGGCAGAAACAGCTCCTTTTCCAGTCCCCAGTCCAAAAATGCACCGAATTTACCAACCTGCGACACCGTAAGCTCTGCCATACCGTGCAGCGTCAGCTTCGGCTCATTCGTAGTTGCTATGATGCGGTCTCTGGAATCCTTATAGATAAATACCTCGACCGTATCTCCCATTGCTGCGCCCTCCGGCACCTGTTTTTTCGGCAGCAGAACCCTTTCTTCGCCCTCCGCACCTTCTTCTGCCAGATAGACACCAAATTCTACCTTTTTAATAATCTTAAGCTCCTGTTTTTCTCCCAAATGTATCATGTGTTCCGTCCTCCTGTAAACTCTACGACTGCATAGGGCTGTTCCTCCGAATCGCACAGTGCGATCACATACCCGTCTTCCTTTTCATAAACAATCGTTATAATGACATCATGTAAAACCGCCTGCTTCTTATATTCTGCCCGAAGTTCCCTGATTTCAAAACCGGCCGGCAGATATTCCATAGCGATACGCACATACTGTCCGTTATTGACATGGTTGTTGCTGTCTATGTGATGGGGCTTGACCAGAATTTCTTCCTGCTTCTTCCCATGCTCCGGCAGCTCGATTTTGCGCGGCGCATATTCCATCGGAAGCTTTTCCTCAGGAACATATCCCTCCTTCATCTCTTCGGTCGGCCTTGCAGGACGCATATCATCCGTATTTAGCAATGTCCAGATCGAATTGGCCCTCGCCAGAAAATTCCCCTCTGAATCCTTTAAAAAGAAATTACGATATCCCAGAAAGCCTTTAAATCCATAAGGCAGTGTCCCAATCTCAATCTCATCACATAGCTTCGGTGAAGCCTCGATCACAATCTGCCAGGCCGAAAGCACCCATACCATATGATGCTCCTTTAAATATGGAATACCCAGGCCCAATTCCTCCGACTGAAAGGTGCTGCAGTCTTGAAAATAATCAATCATAGCTTCCAGAGTCAGCTTTCCGTCCCGATCCGTCTCGCTGTACCTTACCTTGCTTTTAAATGAGTACATGATATCCTCCTCACGTAATTTCAAAAACCCGACAGATCAATCTGCCGGGTCTCAATAGCTGGGCTACAAGGATTCGAACCTTGAAATGACGGAGTCAGAGTCCGTTGCCTTACCATTTGGCGATAGCCCAATATTTTGTTTCGCTGTCATCTCCATGACACTAGCATAGTATATCCTATTCTTTTTCATTTTGCAAGTACTTTTTTCAATTTTTTTCATTTTTTTGTTTTAGCGCAGGCCGTCCCCTATCCGGTCATCCCCGCCCCGGGTGTACAGAGAAAATTTCGTGACATACAGCAGGACTGAGCGTTTTCTTAATGGGGCCTTCATAATTTAGGGGAAAATCGGCACGGATGCCGATTTTAGGCGTCATGTGCATGGATGCACATGGACGCCGCCCCGAACGGCTGTCGATACTTTTCAGCTCCATTTAGAAAACTCCAGTCCGAATGTTGTCACGAAATTTTCTCTGTACACCCGGGGCAGGGATGGCCGGACAGGGGACAGACTGCGCTGAAACGGGGGACTCCTTTGGAATCCCCCGTTTCAAATTACACTATATCCTTATACTTCAAAAATCAACTCGCCATAGGTCGGAAGCGGCCATACATCTTTATCTACAATCATTTCAAGTGCATCTGCCGGTGCTCTTAAAGCTGCCATAGCTTCTTTTACCGTATCCTTGTAGTAGAATGCCTGTGCCTTCGGATCTTCCATGGCACCTGCTGTTTTCTCTACCTCAATCAGTTTTGCAAGCGCTGCCTTCATTTCCTTTAAGTAAGCTGTTACCTCTGTCAAAAGCTCAGCCTGCACAGACGCGTCTGCACCTGCTTCCTTGACAGCAAGAACGGTATCTGCCAGTGTTTTGGTATATCCGGTTACCGCCGGAACCAGCTGTTTGGAAGCCATATCAATCATCGTCAGAGCCTCGATATTGATGGTCTTTGCGTAGGTCTCATACAGAACCTCTTCACGGGATTCCAGCTCAGCTCTGGTAAAGATACCAAATTTCTCAAACAGCTTCACTGCCTTGTCGGTCGTCAGAGTCTCGGTAGCCTCTACCATGGACTTGATATTCGGAAGTCCTCTTCTTTCAGCCTCTGCTACCCATTCATCGGAATAGCCGTTGCCGTTGAAGATGATTCTCTGATGCTCGGATAAATATTTCTTAATCAGATCATGTACTGCGACATCAAAATCTTCTGCTTTTTCCAGAATGTCAGCCGCCTCGCAAAATGCTTCTGCAACAATGGCATTCAGAGTCGTATTCGGGCTTGCGATAGAGTCCGCAGAACCAACCATACGGAATTCAAACTTATTGCCGGTAAATGCAAACGGTGATGTTCTGTTACGGTCTGTTGCATCCTTATCCAGATCAGGAAGTGTAGATACACCGGTTTCCAGCTTACCGCCTTCTACACAGTGAGTAGCCTCACCTGTCTCAACCAGCTGCTTTACCACATCCTCAAGCTGCTCTCCAAGGAATACGGAAATAATAGCCGGAGGTGCCTCGTTTGCACCAAGTCTGTGATCGTTTCCTACATCAGATGCACTCTGGCGGAGCAGATCTGCATGAATATCTACTGCCTTTAAGATACATGCCAGTACAAGTAAGAACTGGATATTCTGGTTCGGAGTATCACCCGGATCTAACAGGTTCACGCCGTTGTCTGTTGTGATAGACCAGTTGTTATGCTTACCGGAACCATTCACACCTGCAAACGGTTTCTCATGCAGCAGGCATCTGAGTCCGTGTCTGCCGGCTACTCTCTTCATCGTTTCCATAACAATCTGGTTGTGATCTACTGCAATGTTTGCAGTTTCATAAATCGGAGCCAGCTCATGCTGTGCCGGAGCCACCTCGTTATGCTGTGTCTTAGCTGTTACACCAAGCTTCCAGAGTTCCTCGTTCAAGTCCTTCATGTATGCGCCGATACGCTCACGGATAACACCGAAGTAATGATCCTCCATTTCCTGTCCTTTCGGAGCGGGTGCGCCAAACAGTGTACGTCCGGCAAAGATCAGATCCTCACGAAGCAGTGCCTTCTTCTGGTCAACCAGGAAATATTCCTGCTCCGGTCCTACGGAAGCAGTTACCTTGGTTGCACCGGTATTGCCAAACAGTCTCACAATACGAAGTGCCTGCTCACTCAAAGCCTCCATGGAGCGAAGGAGCGGAGTCTTTTTGTCAAGCGCTTCTCCTTTATAGGAACAGAAGGCGGTCGGAATGCAGAGAATCGGTCCTGTTGCCGCTTCCTTTAAGAAAGCCGGAGAAGTAATATCCCATGCTGTATAACCTCTTGCTTCAAAGGTTGCACGAAGTCCGCCTGAAGGGAAGGAGGATGCGTCCGGCTCACCCTTGATCAGTTCCTTTCCGGAAAATTCCATCAGCATCTTTCCGTCTGCATCCGGGTGGGATACGAAGGAATCATGCTTCTCAGCCGTGATACCGGTCAGAGGCTGGAACCAGTGTGTATAATGTGTTGCGCCTTTTTCCACAGCCCAATCCTTCATGGCCTTTGCCACAACATCAGCGGCTGCCGGAGAAAGCTCTCCACCCTGATCCATTACCTTTTTTACTTCCTGAAATACTTTCTTCGGCAGACGTTCTCTCATCTTGCTGATGGTAAACACGTTTTCGCCAAAGATTTCTTCTACGTTTAATACTTCGCTCATCTCTTTATCTTCCTTTCCTTTTAATTCGTTCTCTGTAAAACAAAAAATGCCCCAAAAAAACTTTTGGAACATCCTCGTTCAAGATACCTGTATGTAGAAGGTTTCCCTTCGTTATCCATACGATACCCCATTCCTCCGAAAAATGCAAGAGTATTTTGCAAATTTCTGTCTTTTCTAATGTTTATGCAAAAAAGCAAGAGATTTCCCAAGTTTTACTGTACATATTGTACAATGCGTGCGTTAAACAGGTCAATACGTATTCTTTAACATTTATTTTGTGCGTTATAACGTATTTGTTGGCAAAATTACCCATCCTCTACTGCTTTTTTACTCGAAGGATATCGTACTGTTCCGGTCTTTCGGAGAGACGGATATACAGCTTCTGCTGCGGATGCGGGCAGGACTCCATCGCTTCGCCCTCTTCGTTCGTGATTGCCTCCACAACCGCTTTTTTATTGTTACCGTCCGGCTGCATGATTTCAATGACATCTCCCACGGCAAATTTATTGCGCTGGGTAATCTGTGCCTCGCCTCTTTCATTGACATCCTCGGTAATGCCCAGATAGATATATTCGTTGATATAGGTATTGGAATCATAAATCTGTGTATTTTCATCCGGCTTTCCGAAATAAAAACCCGTCGTAAACTGACGGTAGGTGCACTTTGCAATTTCCTCCTGATACCAGGACATGTTAGCCCGGTACTTTTCTTCCGATTCAAAGAAATCGTCAATGGCCTTCCGATAGGTTCTTGCCACAGTTGCCACATACAACGCAGTTTTCATCCGGCCCTCAATTTTCAGACTGTCAATTCCGGCATCCACAAGCTCCGGAATATGCTCAATCATGCAAAGATCCTTGGAATTGAAGATATAGGTTCCACGCTCATTTTCATAGACAGGCAGATACTCTCCCGGACGTTTTTCCTCTACGACTGCATACTTCCAACGGCACGGATGAGTACAGGCTCCCTGATTGGCATCCCGTCCCGTAAAATAATTGCTCAACAGACATCTGCCGGAATAGGAAATGCACATAGCTCCGTGAATAAAGCTCTCAATCTCCATTTCCTCCGGAATATGCGCACGAATCTCTTTAATCTCTTTTAAGGAAAGCTCACGCGCCGATACGACACGCTTTGCACCCTGTTGCCACCAGAACTGATAGGTACGGTAATTGGTGTTGTTTGCCTGCGTAGAAATATGAATCTCTACCTCCGGCCAGACCTCCTTCGCAATCGAAAACATCCCCGGATCCGAAATAATCACCGCATCCGGTTTAGCAGATACGGTTGCATCCGTTCCATTTTCTCCCAGCTGCTTTAATTCCCGGAAATATTCCGCTGCACCTTCCAGATCATCGTTGTGCGCCAGAATATTGGCCGTCACATACACCTTCACTCCATGGGAATGAGCAAAACGAATACCCTCTGCCATTTCCTCTAACGAGAAGTTTTTTGCCTTTGCTCTCAGGCCGAAGGCTTCTCCTCCAATATATACCGCATCCGCTCCAAATATGACAGCGATCCGAAGCACCTCCAGACTGCTGGCCGGAATCAGTAATTCTGGTTTTTTCATATCTTCTATCCTTTCTTTCCTCTCCTGCCGTTCTTCTATCTCTGTCCGACATATCATCCGCGCATCTGTCAGAATCATTTTTTCGTGCTCAGCGTTACGCCGTCTCCCACCGGAAGAATCACCGTTTCCAGCTGTTCGTTGTGCTTTAGTTCATACAGATAATCCCGCATACGGCTGTGAATGGTTCTGTCCCTGCGTGTCACGGCATACCGGGATTCGATAATATTTCCGTCCTGCAGCACATTGTCTGACACCAGCAGACCTCCTTTGTCCAGAAGACGCAGGACATCCGGCAGAAAATGTATGTACTGTCCCTTCGCGGCATCCATGAAAATCATGTCATAGCTTCCGGTAAGCTCCTTTAAAACCTCCGCCGCATCCCCCTCCAACAGAGTAATGCGATGCCCGGTATCATACTTCTGAAAGTTCTCCTTTGCAACCGGAATACGCTTCTCGTATTTTTCAATCGTGGTAATACGGCAGTCTGCCGGTGCATACTCCAACATCAAAAGCGCCGAAAATCCAATGGCAGTGCCGACCTCCAAAATCCTCTCAGGCTTATGGGAAGCCAGCAGGAATTTTAACAGGCTCTGCATATGTGTGCGGATAATCGGCACATCCGTCCTTTTTGCAAAATGTTCTATTTCATTCAAATAGGAGGCATTTCCCCTATCCAAGGAGTTGATAAATGCCTCCATTCTTTCATCTACGATCACGTTCTACTCCTCCGCGGAATTACCATCCGTCTCTTCCTTCTCTGCCGCCATGACCTCCAGCATCTCCTCGGCTGTCATGGATGTGTTCAGCTCATAGGTTCCCGGACTGAGCATATCCTTATAAGTAGAAAACTTTTCCTGCACCCAGAAGAGATCCGCATCCCGGATCAGCCCCCGCTCCTCAAGCCTGGCTGCCACATCCTTCACGGAATCTCCGTCATTTACGGTTATGGAAATATTGATTCCTTCGCCCTGTGTCATCGGTTCTTCACCGAACAGTCGGAATCCAAAATCATATGCCGTTACCGAAAAGCGATACACGAACATGACAACAACCGCCACTACCACGATTTTAATCATCGTTCCAAAAACTGCGCCCGCTACATGTTTCCCATCCATATTGCTACCATGCCTTTCCTGTTATTCAAAATCTACGCCTTCTATGATCCTGATATTGATTTCCTGCATCATACGGCAAAACGCAAGCTCTGCAGCCAGAAAATCGCTGACCATCGGATCCTCGCGGAACTGCTCATATTCCTGCTGAAATGCGTCGATCTTCTCAAACAGCTCATCCGAATCACCCAGACACTGCAGCTCATAATTTTTCCTTCTGTATTCATAGATCTGCTCCTTTAGCTCCGGGTACCGGTCGATTTTTTCTTTTTGAACAATATACTCCCGGTACTCCTCTGTCTGGCGGATTGCTGCAATAAATTCCTCTGTTGCCTGTTCAATCATCTTCATGTCGTCGCTTCCTTACCTTCAGACCTCCATGATAATCGGTAATATCATCGGACGTCTTTTTGTCTTTTTCCATACGTAGTCACTCAAATTATCCTTAATACTGGACTTGATTTTGCCCCAATCCGAAATACCCTTGTCCATCAGGCGTTCCATCGTATCCTGTAAAAGCGCTCTTGCTTCATCCATCAGTTCATCGGACTCACGCACATAAACAAAGCCTCTGGAAACAATATCCGGGCCGGATACCAGCTCGCCGCTTGCCCCGTCAAGAGCCAGTACGACAATCAGAATGCCATCCTCTGCCAGATGCTGTCTGTCACGCAGCACGATATTTCCTACATCACCTACGCCCAGACCATCCACCAGAATGGCACCTACCGGCACCTTACCGGTCACATCTGCACCTTCCTCATCCAGCTCCAGCACATCTCCGGAGGAAAGAATAAAGATATTGTCCTTCGGAATGCCAAGCCCCTCTGCCAGTCTGGCCTGTGCCTTCAGGTGCTTGAATTCACCATGTACCGGAATCGCATATTTCGGCCTGACCAGCGTATATAAAAGCTTAATTTCTTCCTGACAGGCATGTCCTGATACATGGACATCCTGGAAAATGACATCCGCACCCTTGCGGAACAATTCATTGATGACATTGGTGACAGCCTTTTCATTTCCCGGAATCGGATGTGACGAGAAGATGACCGTATCCCTCGGCCCGATTGAAATCTTCCGGTGCATATTGCTTGCCATTCTGGAAAGCGCCGCCATGTTTTCACCCTGGCTTCCGGTCGTAATAATGACCGTTTTCTCATCCGGGTAGTTTTTCAGCTGCTCAATATCAATCAGCGTATTCTCCGGTACATTGAGTCTTCCGAGCTGAGTTGCCGTCTCAATGATGTTTACCATGCTGCGTCCTTCTACTACCACCTTTCTTCCGAAGCGGTAGGCCGCATTGACAATCTGCTGCACACGATCCACATTAGACGCAAAGGTTGCAATGATAATCCTCGTATCCTTATGCTCTGCAAAGATGGTATCAAAGGTCTTGCTGAGCGTCCTCTCAGACGGTGTGAAGCCCGGCCGTTCTGCATTGGTAGAGTCGCACATCATGGCCAGAACGCCTTTTTTCCCAATCTCCGCAAAACGCTGCAGATCAATCGGATCTCCGAATACCGGTGTATAATCTACCTTAAAGTCACCGGTATGCACTACGATTCCAGCCGGAGAATAAATGGCAAGAGCAGCCGCATCCACGATACTGTGATTCGTACGGATAAATTCGATTCGAAACTGGCCCAGATTGATGGACTGGCCAAACTTGACCACCTTTCGCTTCGTACAGTTCGTCAGATTGTGTTCCTTTAGCTTATTTTCAATCAGCCCCATGGTCAGCTTGGTGGCATAGATTGGAACATTCAGCTCCTTTAACACGTACGGAAGCGCTCCGATATGATCCTCGTGTCCATGGGTAATCATAAAGCCCTTTACCTTGCTGATATTATCCTTCAGATACGTGATATCCGGGATTACCAGATCGATTCCAAGCATATCATCTGCCGGGAAGGAAAGGCCACAATCCACCACAACAATACTGTCTTCGTACTCAAAGGCAGTAATGTTCAAACCAATCTGTTCCAAGCCGCCAAGCGGTATGATCTTTAACTTGGAACCGCTATTCTTTTTTTCATTTTTTTTCAAGAAATATACCTCCATTTTTCTCACCGTGCTGTTCAGACGCCATAATCGACTCGCAGGCTTCCGTGATCCGGTCAACTCATGACTGCCTGACAGCAATGGTTTTCTTTTTCTAACCTAAAATCAACATAGTTCAATATCGTCCAGAAGGTTTTCAAAAACACCCGCTACCGCCGAAAGCTCCATTTCGTCCGATACGATCTCATAAAGACCCTCTGCATCCTCTTCCTTTGACAGATCCTTTAAGATCAGGGCCTCTCCGTCACCCTCTTCATAATCCGTTACCAAAATATAATTCACACCATTCAATCTGGTCTGTTCCAGCACAAAAAATTCAACCGGTTCTGCTCCCTCCGGTTTAAAGGTTATCTTCTCCAATTTCATTCTCCCTGTTCCTTCTATAATCCAGATATCCCTGCAAAATGAACACGGCAGCTATCCGGTCTACGTGTTCTTTACGTTCCTCCCGACGGATGCCCGCTTCCATCATCGCTTTATCGGCCGCAACGGTTGTCAGTCTTTCATCCCATGTATGAACCGTAAGACCGGTACGTCGCTCCAGCATTTCCTGAAATTCCTTTGTTTTTTCCACTCTCTCGCCTTCACTGCCATCCATATTCTTCGGCAGTCCCAGCACCAGCTCTTCCACACCGTACTCTACAATCAGCTCTTCGATTCTGGCCAGCGTCTGACGCAGCTTATTTTCCTGCTTTCTCCGCACGATTTCAATGCCCTGTGCTGTTATGAGCAGCTCATCACTGACGGCCACTCCTACGGTCTTGCTGCCAAAATCCAGCCCCATAATACGCATGTATCTCTCTTCTCCTCTTCTGAACCGGGATATCCTTCATCCGGACTGTTACTTCCAGTGATTGTTCTTGATGTATTCCTTCAGCATCTCTTCGACAAGCTCGTCCCTCTCCACCTTCATAATCAGGCTTCTGGCATTCTTGTAGCTTGTAATATAGGTCGGATCCCCGGACATGATGTATCCCACAATCTGGTTCACAGGATTGTAGCCTTTTTCTGTCAATGCCTCATAGACGGTAGATAAAACAAGCTTTACCCCTGTCTCCGGTTCTGCCTCTACTCTAAAAAATTGTGTATTTCCCAAATCCTGCATTTTTTCACGCCCTTATCTGTTCGTTATCGTTTCGTTCTGAATATATAAACTATTTCTAGTGTAACCCAAGTTGCCGGAAATTTCAACGGATAGTTTCCGCAAGCAGTATATCTTCCGTCAGGAAACCGCTGATACGACAGGTTCTTATTTCATTGGAGAGCTCCTCCCCGGCCTTTACTGCCACCTTCAGATACCGTTTGGAATGACCGACCATATAACTCTCATCCTGAATTTCCATCGTTTCCTCAAACAGCACCTCGCATTCCCTGCCGACAAACTGTTCTCTGTACTCTTTGGAATGCCGTTTTTCCATCTCCAGCAGGACGGCGCTCCGTTTAGCCTTTTCCCGTTCCGTCATCTGTCCCGGCATGGACGCCGCCACGGTTCCCTGGCGTTTTGAATATTTAAAAATATGCATTTCATAGAAATGAACCTTTTCCAGAAAGGCTTTCGTTTCTTCAAACTCTTCCTCTGTCTCCTGCGGAAAACCGGTAATGACATCCGTCGTGATGGCCGGATTGGAAAAATATTTTCTTAAAAGCAGCACTTTTTCATAGTATTCACCGGATGAATAATGTCTATTCATTCGCTGCAGTACGGTATCGCTGCCGCTCTGCAGGGAAAGATGAAAATGCGGGCAGAGCCTGGATAAGCCTGCAAGCTCTCTGACAAATTCCTCTGTCATAATGCGTGGCTCCAGAGAACCGAGACGGATACGCTCGATTCCATCTACCTCATGCACCGCCTTGATCAGATTCAGGAAATGATTTTTCCGGAGTGCCTCTTCCTTCGCGCTCCGGTAGTCTCCCGTCTGCTTCTGTTCAAAGTCAATCCCGTAGGAACTGATATGGATTCCCGTAAAGACAATCTCCCGATAACCGTTTGCCGCAAGCCCTTTCACCTCTGCCAGTACATCCTCCGGCCTCCTGCTCCGTATCCGGCCTCTGGCATACGGAATGATGCAATAAGAGCAGAACTGATTACAGCCATCCTGAATCTTAATATATGCTCTCGTATGATCCGCCGTATGCTCCAGCGTCATTTCCTCGTATTCATCCGTATGATTGATATCAATCACCGTAGTCCCGTGAAGCGTCTTCTCTCCCGTTTCCTCTCCCCGGCACTCCTCCTTCGATGCCAGAAATTCCTCCAGGATCGAGATAAGATCCTTCTTTCTGTTATTGCCGACTGCCAGATCGATACACGGATCCTTCTCCACCGCTTCACGCCCCGTCTGCACATAACACCCTACCGCAACCACCACTGCATCCGGATTCTTCTTCTTCGCTTTATGCAGCATCTGCCTGCTTTTCCGATCCGCAATATTCGTGACAGTACACGTATTTATGATATAAATGTCAGCATCTTCATCAAAAGGTACAATTTTAAATCCTTTTTCTTGTAACATTTGTCCCATTACATCCAATTCATATCCATTCACTTTACATCCGAGATTATGTAATGCTACACTTTTCATATTATTCCTTTCTTTTTTTGTCATGTTTGATTATTGACTTTTACCCCCTTTCCCATTAGTATAGAAACAGAAGGTATGAACAAATTAAGGAGGTAGATTCCAATGAAGACAGTACAGATTTCTTTAAATTCCATTGATAAGGTAAAATCATTCGTTAATGACATTACGAAGTTCGATTACGATTTTGACTTAGTATCCGGCAGATACGTTATCGATGCAAAGTCCATCATGGGTATCTTCAGCTTAGACCTTTCTAAGCCGATCGATTTAAACATCCATGCAGAAGACAATGTAGATGAAGTATTAGCAGTACTGAAGCCATACATGATCTAATTGAGTAGTGCAAAAACAAAAAAATTGAGGCTGAACGGGAAGCTTGCTTACCGGGCAGTCTCTATTTTTTTGTTTTTATAGGGCGAAAGCCCTCATCCGGTGGATGCAAAGCATCTACCGGATGGCACTACGGGGTAAACCATTCCCCCCACCCTACCGTCCAACGCTCAAAAGGCGCGCAGCGTAGCGTCCGCGCCGCCCGGCAAATCCACTCTCACCTCACCGTCCAACGCTCAAAGGCGCGCAGCAAAGCGTCCGCGCCGCCCGCGTAGCCACACTCTCACCTACTCTACTCTGCCTTCACCACAATCACTTCATCCGACTCCAGCGCCGCTTTCACCAGCTCGTCAATCCTCTCCGCCAGATTCTCCTCATGCTTCCTAATCACCTTCAGATTCGGCTTCGTCACCGGATGCTTTGCCACAAAAATCGTACAGCAGTCCTCAAACGGCTGAATCGATGTCTCATACGTATCAATCTTTTCAGACACCGCCACAATCTCCTGCTTGTCCATTCCGATACACGGCCTGTACACCGGAAGCGTACACACCTCGTTCGTTGCCGCCAGAGACTGCATCGTCTGGGAAGCCACCTGCCCGATGCTCTCTCCCGTAATCAGGCCAAGACACTCATTTTGCTTTGCAATCTCCTCCGCAATCTTCATCATATATCTTCGCATAATAATGGTCAGTTCATCATGCGGACACTTCTCATAAATATACAACTGAATATCCGTAAAATTGATCACATGCAGATAAATCGGCCCGCTGTAACGGGATACCTTTCTCGCCAGATCCACAACCTTCTGCTTGGCCCGCTCGCTCGTATATGGGGGTGCATGGAAATAGACCGCATCAATCTTCACACCGCGCTTGGATATCATATAACCGGCAACCGGGGAATCAATGCCGCCGGAAAGAAGCAGCATTGCCTTGCCGTTCGTACCTACCGGCATTCCTCCCGGTCCCGGAATAGTTTCGGAATAAATATAGATTCTCTCTCGAATCTCGATATTTAAATAAATATCGGGCTTATGGACATCCACCTTAAGCCGGGAAAATTCATCCAAAAGAACGCCTCCCACCTCCATATCAATTTCCATGGAATTTAACGGATAGTCCTTTCTCGCCCTTCTGGCCATGACCTTAAAGGTCAGCGTGTCATCCTCTGCCATTTTATCCATGTAGACTCTTCTCATATAATCCTTTAAGTCTTCACACAGCTTTTCAAAGCCTTCATCCTGCACATAGATCATCGGACAGATGCCGGAGATTCCAAATACCGTTCTTAAATTCTCAACTGCCTCATCATAATCAAAATCCGTCAGAGCCTCAACATAGATTCTGCCCTGCGTCTTCCATACTTTAAATTCGCCTTCACAACGCTTCATGGCGTACTTGATCTGCTGTACCAGTGCGTCCTCGAACAGATATCTGTTCTTTCCCTTTACACCGATTTCCGCATATTTTATCAAAAAAGCCTTAAACATAAATTTCCTCCACTTTTCTCCGTTGCACCCGGATTTAAATGACACCATTGTCAGTGTCTTGTATATTTACGAAGCATCGGTATCATATCGTACATTGCCTGCAAAGTATACTCGATTTCTTCTCTGGTTGTAAATACAGAAAAGCTGAAACGTATAGTAGATTCCAACAGCTCCCTGTTCACTCCGATTGCCTTAAGCGTGGCCGAGGGCATCGGCTTGTTGGACGAGCATGCACTTCCTGCGGATACATAGATGCCTCTGTCCTCCAGGGCATGAAGCATGACCTCGCTGCGGACACCTGCAATCGATACGCTCACAATATGCGGCGCACTATCCCTGCCTGTCAGTCCATTGATCCGCACATTGTCAATTTTGCTTACACCATCGATAAATTCCTGCTTCAATTCATAGAGCTTATCCACATCCGTATCCAGGTCCCGGTAAATATCCTCTACCGCTTTGGCCAGTCCTGCAATTCCGGGAACATTCTCCGTACCGGAGCGCATATTCTTCTGCTGTCCGCCTCCGAAAATAATCGGACGAATCTTTACCTTTTCATTGATATACAAGAACCCGACACCCTTTGGCCCATGAATCTTGTGTCCACTAACCGAAAGCAGATCGACATTCATCTTTTTCGGAAGGATACGGAACTTTCCAAAGCCCTGAACCGCATCTACATGAAAGACCGTATTCGGATTCATCCGTTTGATCAGTGCTCCTGCCTCTGCAATCGGCTGCAGCGCTCCGATTTCATTATTAGTGTGCATGATGGACACTAAAATCGTATGCGGTGTCATGGCCGCCTGCAGATCCTTCAGCCTGATCTGTCCGTTTTCATCCACCGGAAGATAGGTAACCTGAAAGCCCTGATCCTCCAGATACTGCATCGTCTGCAAAATGGCCGGATGCTCAATCCTTGTGGTAATCAGATGCTTTCCGGCGCGCATATTGGCATAGGCTGTTCCCATTAGCGCCAGATTATCCGATTCCGTTCCGCCGGAGGTAAACAGAATCTCCTTTTCATTCACTTTCAAATTTCGGGCAATGACCTCGCGGGCATAGCGGACATACTGCTCTGCCTGCACGCCCTTCATGTGCATACTGGAAGGATTGCCATAATCCTCGCACATTATTTTCATCATAAGCTGCGCCACACTGTCAAAGCTGCGTGTCGTTGCCGAATTGTCCAAATAAACTTCCATGTGCTCTCCTTCTATCGTGCTGTAGCTTCTATTATTCTATCATATGACCTATTTCTCCAAGTGGTACATAAGAAAAGACAGCACTGTAAAGCCTGCTGTTTCTGTCCGCAGAATCCTCTTGCCGAGCGTGACCGGCTCGATTCCGGCCGAAAGCGCCAGTTCGATCTCCTCCTCCGCAAAACCGCCCTCCGGCCCGATAAAGACCGCCACAGACTGCCCTTCGCGAATGCGCTCGATACACTCCCTTGTCTTGTCCATTCCTTCTGCCAGTTCATACGGAATGAGACGGACATCCATCTGGCCCGCAAGGGAAACCGCCTCCTTAAAATTCATGACAGGCGCCACCTTCGGAATAATCCGGCGTTTGCTCTGCTTTGCCGCCGCCTCGGAAATTCCCTGCCAGCGCGCAAGCTTGTTCTTTTCCTTCTTTGCATCCAGCTTCACAACCGCCCGTTTGGTTGCAACCGGAATAATCTCATAAGCACCCAGCTCTACCGCCTTTTGAATGATCAGTTCCATCTTGTCCGCCTTGGGAAGCCCCTGAAACAGATAGACCTTTGCCGGAAGCTCGAGTCCCTCCTCTTTGATAAAGCGAAGAGTACAAAGGATACTGTCATCCTGAATTTCAGAAATCTCACAGCGGTACTCCTTTCCGTCCACACCGTTGCTGACTGCAATTTCCTCACCCGGCTTCATGCGGAGTACATTTTTAATATGATTTACATCGCTGCCGGTGATGACAATCCGCTTATCCTGAATCTGTCCCGGCTCCACAAAAAACTGATACATTTTCTCCAATTTCCTTACTCAATCCATAATCAAGCACGCTCGGGCTTTCTGGCAGTCACACTGACCCATTCTCCCTGATACGTAACCTCCAATACCTCCAGACCGGCCTCCTTTACCGCAGCCACAACAGTCTGTTCCTTATCATCAATAATACCGGAGGTAATATAGATACCGCCCTCCTTCAACTGATTGACAATCACAGGAGTCAGCGGTACCAGCACATCCGCCAGAATATTTGCCACAACAATATCATAGCAGTCATAGCCCACAGCATCCTGCGTCTCCCTCTCCGTAATGATATTTCCAATCATCATCCGGAACCGGTCTGCCGGAATATGATTCGTTTCCATATTCTCCCGGACAGCATCCACGGCACACGGGTCCAGATCGGTTCCGACTGCCTCTTTGATTCCGTACATCAGTGAAACAATCGCCAGTATGCCGCTTCCGGTTCCCACATCCAAAAGCTTCGTCTCCGGCGTAATGTACTTCTTCAACTGACGGATGCACAACTGCGTCGTCTCGTGCATCCCGGTTCCAAAGGCCGTACCCGGATCAATATGAAGAATCATCTTATCCTGATCCTCCGGTTTAACCTCCTCCCAGGACGGAATCACTAACAGATCATCGATATAGAACTGGTGAAAATACTGTTTCCAGTTATTGATCCAGTCAATGTCCTCTGTTTCATCGACCGTGATACTGCCTTCACCGATGTCCATGAAGCTCTGAAGTTCTGCAAGCTCGGCCTGTACCCGTTCTATAATCGTTCCGGCATCCGTCTTCTCTCCATTCACATTCAGGCTTCCGTCTTCATTTTCTTCTACAAAAAAGCTCAGATAGGCAATGCCGTCATCCTCCGGCCCGTCCGGCAGGATATCCACAAACATCTGCTCCTTTTCCGCAGCCGTTAACGGAACCTTGTCTTCAATCTGCGCTCCCTCCAAGCCAATGTCATAAAGGGTGCTGATGATAATATCTTCTGCATCTGTAATTGTTTTAATCCGAAATTTCGTCCATTTCATATACGTTCTCAATCTCCTTTACTGTACAGACTACCACACGAACGATTGATTTGCAAGGAAACGCAAAAAAGCAGTAAACTCTTTTTCGGAATCTACTGCTTTCAAATCTATTCTGCCTGAAGCTTTCCTGTCATGCTTTTATTTTTCCCAGAACTTCTTTTTCTTTCCACCGCCGGAGGACTCTTTCTTATCCTCGCCTGCGGTCGCACGCTTCGCTGCATTCAGAGTATCCCCTGTCTCTTCATCGAACTTCTTTAAAAGTTCCCTGGCTTCATGAGACAGCTTATCCGGTACCTGAACCACCAAAGTTACATAATGGTCACCTCGTACCTCCTTATTGCGCAGGGACGGAACACCCTTGCCCTTCAAGCGTACACGTGTATCGGTCTGCGTACCCGGTTTTACCTCATAAACCACTCTTCCGTCTACCGTATCGATAACCACCTCTCCGCCGAGAGCTGCCACTGCAAAGGAAACCGGAACAGTTGAGAAAATATTACACTCCTGTCTCTGGAAAATCGGATGACGGGATACGACAACCTCTACCAGAAGATCTCCTCTCGGGCCACCGTTGGTACCCGGCTCGCCCTTTTCGCGGATACGTACACTCTGTCCATTGTCAATTCCTGCCGGAATGGATACCTGAATCTTCTTCCTGCTGGCTATATAACCGGAGCCATGGCAGTCCGGACATTTTTCCTTTACAACCTTACCGGAGCCGCCGCAGTCCGGACAGGTCTGCACATTCCGCACCGTTCCGAAGAAGGACTGCTGTGTAAAGACTACCTGACCCTTGCCGCCGCACTTCGGGCAGGTTTCCGGGCTGGTTCCCGGCTTTGCCCCGCTACCGTGACAGGTCTTACATTCATCCTTTAAGGTCAGTTCTATTTCTTTTTCTACACCGAATACTGCTTCCTCAAATGTAATACGTACACTGGTACGGATATTGGCACCCTTCATAGGCCCGTTATTCGCACGTCCTCTTCTTCCACCGCCGAACAAATCCCCGAAAATATCGCCAAAAATATCACTGAAATCGCCGCTGTTAAAATCGAAGCCTCCAAATCCTCCGGCACCGCCGCCCGGGCCGTCAAAAGCAGCATGACCAAACTGGTCATACTGACGCCTTTTCTCCGGATCGCTTAAAACAGCATAAGCCTCGGATGCTTCCTTAAATTTCTTTTCTGCCTCGGCATCACCCGGATTCATATCCGGGTGATATTTCTTGGCAAGTGCTCTGTATGCTTTTTTGAGTGCAGCATCGTCTGCGTTCTTATCTACCCCGAGTACCTCGTAGTAGTCGCGTTTCTGCTCTGCCATATTATTTCCTCAATTCTTTCTGCGCTACATTACATTGCGGACAGTTTTTCCTGTTCGCACCTTATACCTCGCGGTAGTCTCCATCCACAACATCATCTGCTGCGCCGCCTGCATTCATGTCAGGTCCTGCTGCGCCTGCACCCATATCCGGGCCTGCGCTGCCTGCTGCACCGCCGTTTGCTGCCTGAGCCTGCTCATACATCTTGGTGAACAGTGCCTGTGCGCCTGTCATCAGCTTCTCCTGAGCTGCCTTCATCTCAGCAACCTGATCCTCGGTCATTTCGGTATCCTTTGTTCTCTCAAGGATATCCTTCAGTGCCTGCAGATCTGCTTCAACGCCTGCCTTTGCAGAAGCGTCAATCTTATCACCTACTTCGTTCAGAGCCTTCTCTGTCTGGAATACGAAGCTGTCTGCTTCATTTCTGGCATCGATTGCTTCCTTACGTTTCTTATCCTGTGCTTCATATTCAGCAGCTTCCTTGACTGCCTTATCGATATCCTCATCAGACATATTGGAGCCTGCTGTAATGGTAATGTGCTGCTCCTTGCCTGTTCCAAGATCCTTAGCGGATACATTTACGATACCATTGGCATCGATATCGAAGGTAACCTCGATCTGCGGGATTCCACGCGGAGCTGGCGGGATACCATCGAGTCTGAACTGTCCAAGGGACTTGTTGTCCTTTGCAAACTGTCTCTCACCCTGTACTACGTTGATATCTACCGCAGTCTGATTATCGGCTGCTGTGGAGAATACCTGGCTCTTCTTGGTCGGGATTGTTGTGTTTCTCTCGATCAGTCTGGTAGCCACACCGCCCATGGTCTCAATGGACAGAGACAGCGGAGTAACATCCAGAAGAAGGATATCGCCTGCGCCTGCATCGCCTGCTAATTTACCACCCTGAATGGAAGCACCAAGTGCCACACACTCATCCGGGTTTAAGGATTTGTTCGGCTCATGACCGGTTAACTGTTTTACCTTATCCTGTACAGCCGGGATACGTGTAGAACCACCGACTAACAGCACCTTGCCAAGCTCGGAAGCTGTGATTCCGGCATCCTTTAATGCGTTCTGTACCGGAATAGCTGTTCTTTCTACCAGATCATGTGTCAGTTCATCGAATTTCGCACGTGTCAGAGTCATAGCCAGATGCTTCGGGCCCTCTGCGGTTGCTGTGATGAACGGCAGGTTGATTTCTGTCGTTGTTGCGGAGGAAAGCTCTTTCTTTGCTTTCTCAGCCTCTTCCTTCAGTCTCTGCATTGCCATCTTATCACCGGATAAGTCAATGCCTTCCTGTTTCTTAAATTCGTCTAACATCCACTGTAAAACCTTGTTATCGAAATCATCACCACCAAGGTGTGTATCACCGTTGGTAGATAATACTTCGATGACACCGTCACCAATCTCGATTACGGAAACATCGAAGGTACCGCCGCCGAGGTCGTATACCATGATTTTCTGCTCTTTTTCATTGTCCAGACCATAAGCCAGCGCTGCTGCGGTCGGCTCGTTGATGATACGCTTTACATCCAGACCTGCAATTTTACCTGCATCCTTGGTAGCCTGACGCTGTGCGTCATTGAAGTAAGCCGGAACCGTAATAACTGCTTCTGTAACCTTCTCACCCAGATAATTCTCTGCATCTGCTTTCAGCTTCTGTAAAATCATGGCAGAAATCTGCTGCGGAGAATATTTCTTATCATCAATGGTTCTGCCGTGATCCGTACCCATATCTCTCTTGATGGAAGAAATGGTCTTCTCTGCGTTGGTAACTGCCTGACGCTTTGCCGGCATACCTACCAGTCTTTCTCCTGTTTTTGTAAATGCTACAACAGACGGTGTCGTTCTGGCGCCTTCTGCATTTGTAATAACGGTCGGCTTGCCGCCTTCCATTACGGCTACACAGCTGTTTGTAGTTCCTAAGTCAATACCAATAATCTTGCTCATAACGTTCTCCTCCTATTTGAATTCTATATTTTGCTTGTTATTGTGTCACCGCTACCATGCTGTGTCTTACGACGCTTTCTCTGTAGGTATAGCCCTTTAACAGCTCCTGGGCTACAATACCCTCTTCGTATTCATCGCTTTCCACCTGCATGACCGCATTGTGTAAGTTCGGATCAAACTCCTTGCCTACCGCTTCTATCGGCTTAACGCCTAAGTTATCAAGTTCTGTCACGAGCTGGTCATAAACCATTTTCATGCCCTTTGCAAACGGGGCTTCTAAATCTTCCTCGGACATCCCCTGGAAACCTCTTTCAAAATTATCAACGACCGGAAGAATCTTTTCAATTACACTCTTTGCGCCGGTCTCAAACATGGCTGATTTTTCCTTGTCTGTGCGCTTTCTGAAATTTTCAAATTCTGCCATCTGACGTTTTACCTTATCTTCCAGTTCGTCAATCTTTTCTTTCATGGCATCCGCTTTTTTATCTGCCTTTGCCTTTTTCTTAAAAAGCTTGGATTCCTTTTTGTCATCCTTCTTTTCGTCCGCTTCAGCCTCTTCTGCTTCCTCTTCGGAAGCATCCTCAGCCTCCTCTATGTTAATTTCTGTTTCTTCCTCTTCGGGAACGGCTTCTGCGGAAGCTTCTTCAGCCGCAGCCTCTTCCTGCACCTGCTGATCCGTTTCCATTGTTTCTTCTAAAATTTCCTTTTCCTGTTCTGCCACGCCTCGTCACTCCCATTTCTTTCTGTATTATTTTTTCTTATACAGGGCATCCAGCTGATTCATTAAGGTCTTCAATGTGCCAATGACCTTATCATAATCCATCCGCTTCGGGCCGATAATACCGATCGTCCCTTTCATGCCCTCTCCCAGCTCGTAGGTCGCTGTTACGACACTACAGTCCTTCATACTCTGAACCGGTGTCTCATCACCGATATAAACCTGGATGGCATTCTTGCCTTCCTCTCCGTCGGAGAGCGTATCGTTCACAAGCTGGGTCAGCATTTCCTTTTCTTCAAATGTATTGATCAGCTCGCTTGCCCTCTGGTGATCAGCCAGCTCCGGATAGCGGAAAATGTTGTTGGCACCGCTTGTGTAGATTTCCATATCCTCGTCTGCCTTAATGGCATCCGCCACAGCATCAATCACGCTGCTTACTATCTCGCTGTGAATCCCCGCCTGTGTTTTCATTGCGGAAATCATTCCCAGATTGATCTCATCCAAAGACAGTCCGTTCAGCTGCGTATTCAGCAGAATATTCAGCTTCAGGATCGTTTCATCATCCAGTTCTTCCTCTACCGGCAGAATGGAATTCTTAATGACATTTCCTTCTACCACTACCACAACCAGTATCTGATGAGAATCCACCTTGGAAAGTTGAATGAACTTTACCTTGTTCTTGCGGATTGCCGGCGCGGAAATCATCGTCGCATAATTTGTACTGTCTGCCAGCACTTTAGCGACCTGCTTTAACAGCTGCTCCGTCTTTTCCTCCCGCTCGATCAGGACTTCCTTCATTTCCTGAATCTCGCGTTCCTTCTGCTCCAGCATCGTGTCTACATATAACCGATAGCCCTTATCCGACGGGATACGTCCTGCGGAGGTATGCGGCTGTATAATGTAGCCAAGCTCTTCCAGATCAGCCATCTCATTTCGTATCGTCGCAGAACTCAGATTCAGATCCGTATACTTTGAAATAGTCCTGCTGCCGACCGGCTCCCCTGTTTCCAGATAATTGCGGATAATGGCCTGCAATATTTTTTGTTTTCTTTCATCCAACTGCATCTCCATCATCCTTTCTTTGGTTGTTAGCACTCAACTCTTTGGAGTGCTAACATCTTCTTACCCTAAAATAGCACTTACCCTATCTATTGTCAATCATTTTCCTTGAAATAATTTATAAAAAAAGCATAAAATGAAATCCCCCGAAACCGACGTTCCGAGGGATTTGTTCCCGTTCCAGTATATTTTTCTTTTTCTGACATGTCGTTCAGAATATGTACCGATTAGATTCCGAAGCTTCCTGTAATCTCTCCGTTAGCTACATAATAAACCGCATTCTCTTCCGGTTTTACATACAGCTCAACGTCCTTTAACTCAGCTTCCTTCTTGCCCAGATCATAGGTCCATACATCCTTCATAATCTTCATGAGATCCTCTGTGGTATAGGACTTACCGCCAAACTGTAAGGAAATGCTGGTCTTAGCTGCTTCCTTGGCTTCTTTCACAGTCTCTTCTTTTTTTACAGTTGTCTTAGCTTCTGCTTTTTTTACTGTAGTCTTCTTTGCTGCAGTCTTCTTAGCCGGTTCTGCTTTTGTCTCAGCCTTTGCTGCTGCCTTTACTTCTTTTACGGGTTCTGCTTTCTTTACTTCAACTGCCGGTTTTACGGTCTCTGTAACTTTCGCTGTTTCTGCCTTTACTGCTGCTGCCGGTTTTGCTGCTGGTTTCTTAGACTCCATCACAATAACTCCTCCTATCACAAGGTCTTATACCTTTTCAGGCTGTCCGCCCGAGTGATCTAATAACAAAAAAATACTTGGTTTCGAAACACAGTTTAGCGTATTGCCCTGAAAAAGTCAAGAAATCTGGCTCTTTTCTTCCTGTTTTTGCAGTTTTTCCATAGGAAGCGCCACGAAAAAGGTACTTCCTTCCCCCAATTTGCTCTGCAGGCTGATCTCTCCGTCATAGTATTCCACGATATGCTTGACTATGGAAAGACCAAGTCCCGTACCGCCCATTTTACGGCTTCGTCCCTTGTCCACACGGTAGAAACGTTCAAAGATCCTCCTCTGATCCTCTTCTGAAATACCGACACCGTCATCCCGGACCTCAATCGTCAGATTCTCTCCAAGCCTCCGAACCGTTACCCAGACATTTCCTCCCGGCTGGTTGTATTTCAGACCGTTGCCTACCAGATTCATCAAAAGCTCCCGCATCTGCTTGGCACTCGCTTCCATCACGACCGGTTCACATTCCCGGTGAAGCGTAATCTGACAGTCTGCAGCAATCGGCTCCAATGCCTCAAACACATCCTCTACCAGCAGATTCATCCGTACCTCCGAAAAAGTCACCTCTATCTCATTGGCCTCCAATCTGGATATCATCAGAATATCATTGATCAGATTCGTCATATTGTCTGTGGTCTTTAAGATTCTCTTTAAGAAATTCTTTTTGGTCTCTTCATCCTGCGCAAATCCATTGTCCAGAAGCTCCGCATAGCCCTTGATTGCCGTAATCGGCGTCTTCAGTTCGTGGGAAGCGTTGCTGAAAAACTCCTGACGAATCCGCCGTTCCTTTTCCACCTGGCTGATATGCTCCCGGATTTCCTCCGAAAGCTTCAGGGTCGCATCGGAAATGACATTCAGCTCTTCATATTTATATTTCTTAAAATTGAAGTCCAGCTCTTCCCCCTGTGCCTTTTCCATTTCCTGTGAAATCTCATAAAGCGGCTCTGTCACCGTGTTGGTAAAACGGATGCCGATGATGACGGAAAGCACAAAGGCTACGGCAATACCTAAAAGCAGCATCGGGAAAATGACTCTCAGATAATCCCGGATGCCGGTAAACGGTATCGCGATACGCAGAATAAAATCACTGCTGTCGGACGGCTTTGCCACATAGAGCATATTCTCTCCGATGGTCTTGGAATGTCGGATAGCATATCCAAAGCCCTCCGACAGTGCAAGCTGTATTTCCTCCCGTTCCAGATGGTTTTCCAGTCTGGACGCTGCCGTATCCGTATCCGCCCATACCCTGCCGTTCTTATCCAGTATCGTGATACGGATGTTCTCATCCATGGAGGCCTTCAGCTCATCCATCTCCTGCTGCAAATCCCCGTTATAATCTGCCGAACAGTCTATGACCTGCAGCAGGTTCCTCATATGTATCATATTCTCACTGAGCATTTCCTGTCCCATTGCATAATAGGAAATGACGCTGCTCAATACAAGAGCAAGCAGAATGACCGCAGTAAACCTGCTTAAAATGGCTTTCTTCATCCGTACGTGCTCCTCTATTCCTCTTCCTTCTCAGGAAGTATGAAACGATAGCCCACACTGCGTACCGTCTTAATATAGCTGCTGCCCTCTTCCCCCAGCTTCTGCCGCAGGGTCCTGATATGGATATCCAGCGTTCTGGTCTCAATTTCCGCATTGTAGTCCCACAGCTCATCCAAAAGCTCTTCTCTGGGCACCACGCGGTCCCGATTTTCAATCAAATACATCAAAAGCTCATATTCCTTGAAGGTCAGAGCAATGGCGCGGCCATCCATAAACACCTCTCTGCCGGCTGCATCCACGGAAAGCTTCCCCAAAGAAAGCTTGTCAAAGGATGCCTTTCTGCTCCCGGCATTGCTTCTACGAAGCAGGGAACGGATTCTGGCTGCCAGCTCCAGAATACCAAACGGCTTGGTCATATAATCGTCCGCCCCTCCGTCCAATCCGACCACCTTATCATATTCCTTATCCTTGGCCGTCAGCAGGATAATGGGCATATCCCGTATCTCCCTGTTTTCCCGAATCAGCCGGATAGCCTCCAGACCATCCATGCCCGGAAGCATCCAGTCAAAAATGGCCAGATCCGGCTTTTCTGTCCCGATGCAGTCCAAAGCCGCCTCGGCAGTCTCAAATGCCTGCACGGCATAGCCATAGCCCTCCAATGCGATTCTGACCAATTCCCGGATGTTCTCATCATCCTCAATGACAAATATCTTCTGCATACGAAGCCTCCATCTCTATTTATTCGTGCTCTGTTCCCACATAACCTGCAATATTGCTGGCATGATCGGAAATCCTCTCCAGATTGCTCATAATATCCAGGAAAATAACACCGCTCTCCGGTACGCACTTTCCCTTGGAAAGACGCTGAATATGCTTTTCTCTCAGCACACTCTCCAGTTCGTCCACCTTTTTCTCGCAGCTCTCCACCTTCTGCATCGATTCCAGATGATGATATTTTCTGGCATCCAATGCCCAGCGTAACGTCTCCATGGCCGCCTCGGCTATAGCGGTCAAATCACGTACTCCCTTCTGGGAAAATACGATTTTATCCCTGCGTTTTGTATCGGCAAGCTCGGCAATGTTCTCACTGTGGTCACCGATACGCTCCATGTCGCTGACCGTATAGAACAGATTCTTGATAATCAGATGCTGCTCCTCCGTCAGTGACAGATTATCCACATCCACTAAAAAGGAAGTCAGCAGCTTTTCGATCTGGTTAATTTCCTTCTCCGTCGCATAGACCTGTTTTGCCTTCTCCTTATTATCCTCCTGAACCGCCTCAATCGCAAGTCTGGCATTGCTCTGCGTCAGTTCTCCCATAAAATTTACTTCCTTTAAAGCTGTCTCAATGGCAAAGGCCGGATTGCCCAGAATACGTCTGTCCAGTCTTCTGGCCAGCTGCGCAGCAGCTCCTTCCTCCACTTTCTCCTGTACCCGATCCCGGATGAGTATCTCGGACAGATGTACAAGACCGCCAGCAAACGGAAATAAAATACAGGTATTGAGCACATTAAAGATGGTGTGGAACACGGAAATTTCCACGCTGTTGATTTCCGATGCCGCCCACTGTGCATTGAACTGAAACAGGATAAACATCACGCATCCGAACAGAATTGCTCCGATGCTGTTGAACAGAAGATGTATCACAGAAGCACGCTTCGCGTTTTTTCCGGCACCCGCACTGGAAAGAATGGCCGTCACACAGGTACCGATATTCTGTCCAAGCGTGATGAACACGGCAGACTGCCAGTTTACGATACCATTCATGGCAAGCGTCTGTAAAATACCGACCGATGCCGAAGAGCTCTGGATGACTGCCGTGACAACCGCACCTGCCAGGACAGCCAGAACCGGATTCCTGCCAAGCACAGCAAACGCCTGTGCAAATACCGGAGCATCCCGATACGGCCCGATTGCACCGGACATAAAGGAAAGACCGATGAACAATACACCAAAGCCCACCAGAATCTCTCCTATTTTATTCTTTTTCTCCGACTTGGAAAACAGCATCAGAAAAGCACCGATTCCAACCAGTACCGGTGCAAAAAATTCCGGCTTCAAAACCTCTCCCCATTCGCTCATCGAGACAAGCCATGCCGTAATGGTCGTACCAATATTAGCACCCATGATGACACCGACTGCCTGCGTCAGATTCATCATGCCCGCATTTACAAATCCGACAACCATGACCGTCGTGGCCGAACTGCTCTGGATGATAGCAGTGATTCCGGCTCCCAGAAGCACCGCCATAATCCGGTTCTTGGTCAAAAAACCCATCAGCTTCTGCATTTTGCCACCGGCTGACTTTTGAAGTCCGTCTGCCATGATATTCATGCCATACAGAAACATCCCAAGTCCGCCGATGAACTGAAACAACATTCCCAAATCGTTTACTGACATCTCATTTCTCCTCCGTACAACGCAGAAAAGCCCTGCGAATCTATATATCTATCATATCGTATTTCGGAAAAATGTATGTAAATTCTGTGTAAAGTTTTCTTACAAAAGCCGTACCTTATCAATAGAGCCGGTTTCCTTAAACACTTCCCACTCTGCTATATTGACCGCATGATCCCCAATCTTCTCCAGATATTTTGCAATCATCATCGTATCAATACACAGATCCTCTTCTCCTCTTTCCGTACGCAGCTTCTCGATCACATCCAGCTTTACCCGGTTGAACAGGCGGTCTACCACATCATCGCTAGCAATGACCTTGCCCGCATCCTCCACGCTCTTTCCGACAAAAGCATCCACGGCATTGTGTACCATTTCTCTGGCTGCCATCAGCATAACCGGAATATGCTCCGAAATGACGCACGGATCCAGATTTTCAAAACGCATCAGAAGCTCTGCAATATCCGCCACATGATCGCCCACACGTTCCAGATCCGTCACAACCTTCAATGCCGCAGAAATGACACGAAGATCCCTTGCAATCGGCTGCTGTCTGGTAATTAAGGACAGACATCTGGACTCGATATTCCGTTCCATATCATTGACATAGCGGTCATTTTTTATCATCTCCTGCGCCAGATTCCTGTTTTTCTCATCAATCGCCCTGGTCAGCTTTTCCAGACTGTTCTCCACAAAAACACCCATATCCTCAAAGCTCTTATTCAGCTCAATAAGCTCCTGCTCAAATGTCACTCTTGTTGTCATAAAATGCTACTCCTTCCTGCCATATCATCCAAATCGTCCGGTTATGTAATCCTCAGTCCGTTTTTCCTTCGGTCTTGAGAAGATGTCTCCCGTAGCGCCAAATTCCACTACCTCGCCTACCAGGAAAAATGCCGTATCATCCGAAACTCTGGCTGCCTGCTGCATATTATGCGTAACCACCACGACCGTATACTGTTTTTTCAGTTCTACCATCAGATCCTCTATCTTCAGGGTAGAAATCGGATCGAGTGCAGAGGTGGGCTCATCCATCAACAGGATTTCCGGCTCCACGGCCAACGCACGGGCAATGCACAGACGCTGCTGCTGTCCGCCGGAGAGTCCGAGCGCCGATTTTTTCAGACGATCCTTGACCTCATCAAAAATAGCCGCACCACGCAGGCTGCTTTCCACGATTTCATCCAGCTTTGCTTTGGATTTGATACCATGAATCCGCGGCCCATAGGCAATGTTATCATAAATGCTCATCGGGAAAGGATTGGGCTGCTGGAACACCATTCCTACCTTCTTACGAAGCAACGTCGTTTCGACACGACTGTCATAAATATTTTCTCCGTCAATCAGGACATCCCCTTCAATCCTGACGCCGTCCACCAGATCATTCATACGGTTCAGGGTCTTTAAAAAAGTGGATTTACCGCAGCCTGACGGCCCGATAAATGCTGTGATTGCCTTTTCCCGAATCTCCATATCGATATCCTTGAGCGCGTGGTTCTGCCCATAGTATAGATTCAGTTTTCTGGTACTGATTTTTGTATTTTCCATTTTTCTATCCATGCCTTTCTTATCCTTCCTTCCAATCCCGGTATGCAAGCCTTATACACGGCTCCTGACATCAAACCTCTTTGTCAGATATTTGGTCAGGAAATTGATCGCCAGTACAATGACAAGCAGAACAACCGCAATACCAAACGCATCATCGTACTTTGCCTTAGACATGCTCAGATAAAGCTGCACGGTCAACGTACCGCCGGACTCCAGAATCTTTTTGAAAAAGCCCAAGCCGCCCTTCGGTAGCAGATAACCGCTTCCTGCCGTGAACAGCAGTGCAGCTGACTCGCCTACAATACGCCCGATTGCCAGAATGACACCGGTAATGATGCCCGGCATGGCGGAAGGAAGCAGAATCGTCCGAATCATATACCACTTTGTTGCTCCCATTCCAAGCGCCCCGCTCCGGTAGCTCTCCGGTACGGTCTTTAATGCCTCCTGCGTATTTCTCGTAATCAGCGGCAGGATCATCAGAGTCAGGGTCAGTGAACCCGTCAGGATGGAATAACCCAGATGAAGCGTCGTACCGAAAAAGATCATACCGAACAAGCCAAAGATGATGGACGGTATACCGGATAAGATTTCTGTCGTAAACTCAACCATATCCACGATTTTTCCCGGCCTTGCGTACTCATTCAGATAAACGGCCGAGCCGATTCCGATGGGTGTCGCGATCAGCAGTGTCAGTATTACGATATAAATCGTATTCACGATATTTCCCGCAATACCGGAGGTTCCCTTGATTGCGCTGGTCACGGTGGTCAAAAACGTCATGCTGACACAGCCCAGACCCCGATAGAGGACATAGCCGATAATGCCTGCCAGCAGCGCAACGGAAAAGAATGCAGAAATATAGATGAAAACCGTCAGAAGAAAATCCAACGGCCTTGCCTTCTTTTGGTAAATGCTGTTATTTTTCATCCTTACGTACCCCCTTGTCAAACAACCGGTTGAGTCCCACATTGATTATCATAATGAAAACAAACAGCACCAGACCAATGGTAAACAATACCTTCCGGTGCATATCCTGTGCATAGCCCATTTCCGCTACGATTGCCGTAGTCAGGAATCGTACCGAATTAAACGGCAGCGGCAGATTGACCGAGCTGCCTGAAACCAGACTGATGGCCATAGCCTCACCAATCGCACGGCCCGTACCCAGCACGATTGCAGTTACGATACCGGATTTAGCCGCCGGAAGTATCACTTTAAATATGGTCTGAATGTGCGATGCCCCAAGCGCGAGGGAGGCTGCTTTATAATGAGCGGGCACCGCACGGATAGATGACTCACTGATATTGATAACGGTCGGAAGAATCATGACCGCCAAAACGATGACTGCCGAAATCAGATTTGCTCCGCCGGTAAACTGGTGTGTCTCCGAATCCTTAAAAACAGCCATTTCCAATTTATACATAAGAGGGTTTAAAATCAAAATTCCAAGCAGACCATAGATAACAGACGGAATACCAGCCAAAAGCTCCACGGCCGGTTTTACGACCCCTGCTAACTTCGGAGGCGCTACCTCTGCCAGAAAGACTGCGGTCAGGACTCCCACAGGCACACCGATCAGAATCGCAAGCGCGGTTCCTGTAATAGACGTCAGGATAACGAACAAAATACCATACTGCGGCTCAGCTGCCGTCGGTTTCCATACCGTCCCAAATAAAATATCCCCGATACCGACCTGAAAAAGCGCCGGAGTGCCATTTAATATCATATAAATGGTAATCGACGCTACTGCCAATACGGCGAAGAATGCGCAGACGGTAAATACCGCCTGTGCAATTCTTTCTACCAGGGAGATTGATTTTCTGTTTCCGAAAATTGAAAACTCCATATCATACCTCTTCCATCATGTACTGCTTCATATGTCTGTCTGCTGAAGGAACATCAACCGTTAGTCTACTGTAATCAGTCCGACCGATGTAATCAGTTCCTTTCCTTCCTCTGATGCCAGATAATCAAACAGTGCTTTTACTGTTTCACTCTGTTCAGAAATCTCTCCTTTGGTTGCCATAACAAAAGGTCTCTGTAAGAAATAGTCTCCCGCCTTGATCGTATCTACAGTCGGAGCTACATCGTCAATCGTCAGGGCAATAACGCTGTCATCTACTACATCCAGGGAAACATAGCCGATTGCGCCCGGTGTGGAAGCGACCTTTGCCATAACAGCGCCTGTGCTGTCCAATTCGTTTGCATAAGCACATTTGTCTTCAATCTCAAGCAGCTCTTCAAAGCCTCCTCTTGTACCAGAGCCAGCCTCACGTCCTACCACTACAATAGCCTGATCTGCTCCGCCGAGGTCTTTCCAGTTCTTCGTCTCACCTGTATAAATGCTTACCAGCTGATCCTTTGTCAGGTTAGCTACCGTATTGGCCGGGTCTACTACGACTGCAATACCGTCAATCGCTACGACATTCTGTACAGCGCCGCCTTCCTTTTCACTGTCCTTTAAATTTCTGGAAGAATTTCCGATATCCACGCTACCTGCGAGTACGGATTCTACACCTGCGGAGGAACCTGTAAACTCTGCCGTTACGGTAACATTCGGATATTTTGCCATAAAGCTCTCTGCCACTGCATTGGCAAGCTTCTCCATGGAGGTAGATCCAGCCATGGTAATGCTTCCGCTCAGATCAGCATCTGCTGCATCCTCAGCTCCCGTTTCTTCCGCCGGTGCTTCCTCTTCTGCCGGTGCCGCATCTTCTGCAGGCGCTGCCTCCTCTGCCGGTGTTTCTGCTGCCGGAGCAGCTGCCTCTTCCGTAGAACCACAGGCTGTCATACCAAGAACCATTGTTGCTGCCATTACAAGGCCGAGCATTTTTCTCATCTTGTTTTTCATCATAAACTCCTCTTTTCTTTTTTCGCTTTTTCATTTTTCTGACTTTTCTCGTCGAGTTATACAATACACGGATTTGCCAAGCGGAAAAAGCAGAGTTAGGTTTGGGATTTGTAAAGGAAACGTAAAAACAGGACCGGACAATGCTTTTGCATTGCCTGATCCTGTTAGGCTTACTTATCCTTAGCCTTGTGCGAAGTGGTAAACTTTCACTGTATCGTTGTTTCGCTCTCAATCACTTCCCGTTGCTCTGATTTTCACCTGCTTTCCGTTCTTCTTCTGTTCTCTCGTAAACATAAAAATAGAACCGAACAGCCTTCTATCTGCCCGATTCTATATCGCCTTTTTACCCCTCGAAATCAAAAATCCTTAATTTACCATACATAACATGATATAAAAAATGCAACATTATGTAATAAAATGTTGCATTTTTGTTTACATGATATATATCGGCCGCGCTCTGAAATACTTAATAGTTTTTTTCATTTTTTCTAAATTTTTTAAAGGGATTTTTTCTTCTATAACATTACTTTTCGGAACACTTCATCCTTGTCATCCTGCTCGATGCAAAGATAACGCATTGTAATCTGATAGGAAGAGTGATTGAAAATCTTCATCAGCATTACAGGTGGTATGCCCTGTTTCCACGCATGATAGCCAAAGGTTTTACGTAGGGAATGACAGCTGATATGTTCTTCAATCCCTGCATATTCCGCAGCTTCCCGTATGATTCGGAATGCCTGAAATCTGCTGAGCGCCATACCTTTGTGCTTTTGGCTCTGAAACAGATAATCGCCCTTTTGCATCGTTGGATGATCCGTCCGAAACTCCTTCAGCTTTTTCTTAATGGGCTGATTGATTGCAATGATATTCAGCTTTCCTGTCTTCTGTTCATGAATGCGGATATGCGTTTTTACACTTTTCTGTCTGAAATCATAAACATCACCCCAACGCAAATCCAGAATATCTCCGATACGCAGCGCTGTATTCAGACCAATGGTCATAAGCAGCGCATTTCGGCTGTTCGGATGAATCCTTTCATAATAATCCTTGAATTTTGTCAGGTCTTTCTTGCTCTTAATCGGTTCTGTTGTACTCATTTTTACCTCCTGTTTTCTGGCGACTGATATTCCCCTTCTGCAACATTTTATTACAGATTGTTACTGAAACAAATACCTGTTACACATGCAGGGAAGCAAAGCAGCATTGCTGCAGCACACAGGGAGGTGCACTCATATGTTAAGACTGACTCTCAGCACAGAGGAATATCTACAGGTCGGTGAAAATGTAAAAATTGTTTTCTTAGGCGGCAGCGGCAACCATCTCCGTATCATGGTGGATGCTCCGAAGGATGTCCACATCGTCAGAAGTAAGCTGATTGAGAAGGACACCACTGATCCGGCAGAACGGGCCAGGCTTCCGAAGTTCTATGCCGAACCGGAGCTGCCGGAAAAATACCGTAAGAAAAAAGGTACTCAGAAACAGGATAACACCGCTTCCAACACATCGAAACCGGTAATTATTGTAAAAAAACCGACGACGGACAGGAATCCTTTATAAGGTAATAACCGGAAAATCCTAGGCTTTCCGGATTGTTATAGGCGATTGTCCCATATCCTTTGAGGAAGGGCATTGCCACAATTACAACTTCATACAGCGAACTAACAAAAAACGCTTGTAAAAGGATTTACAGCGTAGAATGAGAAGCATTTCCGAAGGCTTTCAGCGGACGGAGAAGTTAAGGGCTTCTCTGACACAAGGAGGTAAAATTTATGGTAGTACAACACAATTTACGCGCTATGAACTCTAACAGAATGTTGGGAATCACAGCAGGACAGCAGGCAAAATCTTCTGAAAAGTTATCTTCCGGTTATAAGATCAATCGTGCGGCTGATGACGCAGCAGGTCTTTCCATTTCCGAAAAAATGAGAAAACAGATTAGAGGTCTGACACAGGCTTCCTTAAATGCACAGGATGGTATCAGTGCCGTGCAGACGGCAGAAGGCGCTTTGACAGAAGTGCATGATATGCTTCAGAGAATGAATGAGCTGGCTGTTAAATCTGCAAACGGAACCATGTCAATGGATGACCGTCAGGCTGTACAGGATGAAGTAGATCAGTTAATCACTGAAATTGACCGTGTTGCTGAGACAACTAAATTCAATGAGACTTATCTTTTGAAAGGTGATGGACTTGAAACAAAGACTCGTACCGTTAATGCAACCCCTATGACTGCTTCATATGCAGCTGATCCGACAGAGAGTATTGTTAAAATTAATGGTCAAACAACCCCTACTACTTGGTATGCTGCTGGTAGTGGTACCGCTCTTGCAACTGACGCTGATATTATTGCAAAACTTAAAATTGGTGAGGACGGAAAAGTAACCTTGAAAGACGGAGAAGCCCTTTATAAAGAAGCTGCCGTTGCAACAGAATGGGGTGCGCAGAAAACTCTTGTAACAGATACAGAAATTCAGGCTATTTACGGAAAACAATCTACAGCGCTCTTTTCAGATGCTGCCGGAACCACCAAAGTAGCGGATGAAGATTTAAAAAATTATTTTAATGAAGATGGCACTTATAAAGGTGGTCTGTACAAATGGAAATCTGATGGTACAGCAGCTGCTTTAGTAGGCGCTGAACAAATCAATAACTTTGTAAATGTGACTGCAGCAACTGATGCTTATGAAGAGGATTATCAGGTAAGCAAAGCATTACAGTTTAATTTACATGTCGGTTCCGAGTCCGACAACAGCAATAAGATTAGCGTGCAAATTGATGCAATGTCAGCAGAAGGCATCGGTGTCAATGTATTGGCAGGCACAGGAGTAAAATCTGAGGATGCCGCTACAGATGCCGTAGATACTATTGCCGCTGCCATTTCCAAGGTTTCTCAGCAGCGTTCCTCTCTCGGTGCTATCCAGAACCGCTTAGAGCATACTATTAAGAACCTTGACAACGTTGTCGAAAATACAACCTCAGCAGAGTCTCAGATTCGTGATACCGATATGGCAACTGAGATGGTTAAGTACTCCAACAACAACATCCTTGCTCAGGCAGGACAGGCAATGCTTGCTCAGTCCAATCAGGCAAATCAGGGTGTACTGTCTCTGTTACAGTAATAGAAACAGATTTTGTCATATGCAGTCATGGCAAGAGCCGTCGGACTTCCGGCGGCTCTTATTGCTATAGCGGATTCTCTGATTTTCCCTGTCATTTTCTTATGCCATTCTTTTATCCATAACAATAGGCCGTCATCCATAGATTTCTCCAGTGTTCAATGTTATATAAACGCAATTACGTTTATATAAATTGCTTTTCCTTTTATCTTCCTAATCTATACAGTTCTGATTCTATAAATTAATTTCGTACATTTTTGTTGCAATATATTCCTTCCCATGCTACACTAAAATCGAGCAATGAAGAAAACAAATCTAAGATTTTCAAAAATCTTAACTGTATTTCGATAAAATTTTTGATTTGAAATACAGTCTCCAACGGGCATACCGCCTGAAAAACTCCTTGCTTACAACTAAATACACAGCAGGGAGGACAAAGAAAATGTTTATTTTCCTCTCTGCATTTTACAGAAAGAGGGGGAAGGACATGAATTTTACAACCAACACCATTCCGAGCACTTCCTATCAGGAACTGTTTCCGGAAGACTATCAATTCAATTTAAGTGATTTTGCACTGTTTTTATCCGTTATGAAAAATCGGAAGGCCTACGAAGATATCCTGAGCATTATCATGAATGAAGAGGGGCTGATTTTAAAGGAGGTTCAGACCGAGCAGGTCATTCTGAATCACAGTGGCAAACGGGCTATCCGGCTGGATGCCTGGGCAGTCGATTACGATGAGAGACAGTTTGATACTGAGATGCAGAACGATACAGAGCAGGATGACGTCAGAAAGCGGGCGCGCTTTTATCAAGGACTTATTGACACACCTCTTTTAAAATCCGGCAGGAAAACCCGATATAAGCATCTTCCTTCTACCGTCATTATCTTTATTACGCAGGATGATATCTTCGGAAAAGATCTTGCAAAATACACCTTCCGGGAACGCTGTGATGAGATACCCGAACTGCCCCTGGAGGATGGTACAACAAAATTATTTTTAAACATGAGCAGCAAAAACGGCAGACCGGAATTGATTAGTCTGTTACAATATATGAAAAATACTACTCTGGATAACCCGGATATTCTGGTCACGGATGAACGCATCGTAGACCTTGACCGAATCGTTACCGAGGTAAAACAATCAGAAGAATGGGAGGCTTTGCAGATGAATATTCTTGAAATTGGTATTAACAAGGGACGGGAACAGGGCCTTTCCCAAGGCATTACTCAGGGCATTACCCAAGGTATCCAAGCCCTGATTGAATCCTGTCAGGAATTTGGTATTACTCAGACTGATACCCTTAACAAAATTCAGACCAAATTTTCTTTGGACTCAACGACGGCTAAAGAAATGCTTTTAAAATATTGGCGATAAGA